>CAIMFV010000030.1 GCA_903840435.1 uncultured Caulobacterales bacterium | reverse complement strand
GTTTGGGATGACCCTCTGGATACCGGCCTTCGCAGGTCATGAGCGGATTTAATTGAGCAGTCACATCTAAACCGCTCCTCCCTTCGCCCTCCGGGAACCAGAGGATGGCCCGCTTAGTTTTGGGGATGATCCGGAAGCCAACATTTTGGTGCCGTCGGCAAATGAACCACCTAAACCTATACTACCTATAGATTTATATTGTATTTTATTTTACAATTTTTTATAAATTCCGGTCACTTGAGTCATTGAAAATCATGGAGAAATCAAATGAAAAAATATATTTACCTCGGAGTGCTGATGACATCTCTAGGTGGATGCGCGTACGAAGCCCCTGTAGCTGTCAGCCCTAATCTCGACGTATATTCATCATATTCTGAAAAGCTGCCGGGAAGTTACGCATTATACGTATCAGCAGATAATTTTGATGCGACTGTCAGGCCAACCGGGCTAGGGTGTTCTTACCACAACTATCCGGTTCACCTTGCAAATGCATTCAAGCCCTCGGTTATTAAAACAATCCAACAACTCGTCGAAAATATTGAAATCGTTGACCATACATTGACCGAAGATGAAATAAAAAAGTCCGGCAAACGGGGAATGATCGTGGTCAAAGGAGATACTCTGAACGCGAGAATATTGTTCGTACCCGGTTTTTGGTCGCAAGCGGCCACTTCTGACGTTGAACTTTCAGCAAGCCTTACAGTTGACACCCCAAGCGGAAGAGCCCTCGGAACGGAAGCGGAAGGGAGTGGAAATGGGCAGGCTGACGGTGGTCAGTTTTGCGAGGGCGGAGCAACCGCCATTTCGCGGGCCACCGAAAAGGCTATGAAACATTTATTGGGCCAACTTGGGGAACGCCTGTCGAACGCGCAAAAACTGCGCGCAATCCCGTAATTTTGGCAGCCGCAACTGGCGAGGCGGTCCTGGATGAATGTCGCGCAGGATGAGACGCGGATTTAATTGAGCAGTCACCTCTAAGCCGCTCACCCCGGCGTAGGCCGGGGTCCAGAGACAGGCCCGCAGACGGTTGGGATGACCCCCTGGATACCGGCCTTCGCCGGTATGAGCGGATGTTGTTGAAATCACGCACCTTTCCACCGCTCACCCCGGCGTAGGCCGGGGTCCAGAGACAGGCCCGCTCACGGTTGCAGATGACCCCCTGGATACCGGCCTTCGCCGGTATGAGCGGATGTAATTGAAATTACGCACCTTTCCACCGCACATCCCGGCGTAGGCCGGGATCCAGAGATGGGCCTGCTTCGGTTTGGGGGTTTTGGCAAAATCCACCAGCGTCATGGTCGGAGCGGCGGGATTCGAACCCACGACCCCTTGACCCCCAGTCAAGTGCGCTACCAGGCTGCGCTACGCTCCGAGACGCTGGTGGAGCGGGCCTTATAGAGAGACGGATTGACCCCGGCAATGTGAAAATGGCGATGGCCTCGGTTTTCACGAACCCCGTCATAGCCGGGCCTTGGCACCTAGGCGTCGGGGTTGGCGCCTGCGATCAGGGCGTCGATGCGCGCCTTGACCGATTCAAGGTCTTCTAACACCGCATTGAGGGCGTCGCGCGAGCCTTCAGACAGGACATGGCCGCCCGGCGCGCGGCGCGGAAAGGTGCGGGCAATGCCCGGCTGAGCGGCAGCGATGACCCGCCGCACGCCCATTTCCTTGTGCAGCTTCTGCACGCCCTTGATGGTGTAGCCTTCATCATGCAGCAGGATGCGCACGCCGCGCAGCACCTCGATATCTTGGCGGCGGTAAAACCGGCGCCCGCCCGCCCGCTTCATGGGCCGGATAAAGGAAAATTTCGTTTCCCAAAAACGAAGCACATGTTGCGGCACGCCGAGCTCATCAGCGGCTTCAGAAATGGTGCGAAATGCGTCAGGGCTTTTCGCGACCGTCAAGCTCACGCCCCTTTTCCACCGGAAGCATGGGCGTCAGGCGAGGCGTCGATCTTGGCCTTCATCACCTGCGACGCTCGGAAACTAATGACCCGCCGTGGAACGATGGAGGCAGGCTCGCCGGTCTTCGGATTGCGGCCCATGCGGGCGCGCTTGGCGCGGACTTGGAAAACGCCAAAGCCGGACAGCTTGACAATCTGCCCCGCTTCCAAAGCCTCGGCCACCATGTCCAGCGTCCGCTCAACGAGCCCGGCACAATCTTGGCGGGTCAGTCCAACTTCTTCGTGCACGGCTTCCGCCAAGTCAGCACGGGTGAGGGTTTTGCCCTTCATTTTCGCACGCCCCAAACCTTAACACGGCGAATAGTTGCCGCGTAAGTTTCTGAAAGTCAAAGGGTTCAACGCCTTGACCGGGATCGAACGCAGTTTTTTCCTATTTTTTTTGGCGTTTTTGCCAAAGTTTAGAGCCGAAAGGCGCAGGCGCCCCAGGTCAGGCCACCGCCCATGGCCTCGACAAGCACCAACTGCCCCTTGCTGATCCGGCCATCCGAGATGGCTTCGGCCAAGGCCAAGGGGATGGAGGCCGCCGAGGTATTGGCGTGATGGGCGACAGTGGACACCACCTTGTCCTCAGAAATGCCCAGACGCGCGGCGACGCCAGCGAGGATCCTCTGATTAGCCTGATGCGGCACAAACCAGTCCACATCTGAGACCTTGAACCCGGCCGACGCAGCACAGGCTTCAACCGCCTCGGTAATATTGACCACGGCGTTCTTGAACACCTGTTGGCCCATCATCCGCAGATGGCCGACCGTGCCTGTGGTCGAGGGGCCGCCATCGACATAGAGGATGTCGCCTTTCGTGCCATCACACCGCAAGGCAAAGCCGAGCAGGCCCGTGTCGTGAGTATCCCCCCTGCCCGCAACCGGCTCCATGATCACCGCGCCCGCGCCATCGCCAAACAAGACGCAGGTTCCCCGATCGGTAAAGTCGAGCAAGCGGGTCATGCATTCCGCGCCAATCACCAGCGCACATTTGGCGAGGCCACGCGCCACAAAGCCGTCGGCGACCGACAAGGCATAGACAAAACCGCTGCACACCGCCTGAACGTCAAACGCAGGCGCAACCGGGCAGCCAAGCTTTTTCTGGACAATCGAGGCCGTCGCCGGAAAGGTTAGGTCCGGCGTGGTGGTGGCGACAATGATGAGATCAATCTCTTCGGCAGTCCGGCCAGAAGCGACAAGGGCGCGGCGTGCCGCTTCAACCGCCAAATCCGATGTCGCCTGATCCTTGGCCGCACGACGCCGCTCACGAATGCCGGTCCGCTCGATGATCCAGGCGTCGGACGTATCGACCAGCTTTGAAAGGTCGGTATTCGTGACCACCTCGTCGGGCAGATAGCCTCCGACGCCGGTGATCGCGCTGCGCGTGACGCTCAAGGTCTCAAACCTCCACAGCTTGGGGCGGTACGGCAGGCTCAGCCTTGGCGCGCGACAATCGTTCCATATCGCGCGCAATCTCGACTGCATAGCTGCTGGCGGCCAAATCGGCGGCGACGCGGATGGCGTTGGCGAACCCCTTCGCATCCGCACTACCATGGCTTTTGACCACTGTGCCGTTGAGGCCCAAAAGCGGCCCCCCATTGACGCTGCTCGGATCAAGCCGAGCCTTGAGGGATTTCAAAGCACGGGACGCGATGAGCGCCCCCAACTTGGTCATCCAGGTTTCGCTCAAGGCCGAGCGCAAGGTCTGGCCAAAAAAGCGGGCCATGCCTTCGCCGGTCTTCAACGCCACATTGCCGGTAAAGCCGTCAGTGACGATCACGTCCACCGCCCCCATGGCGATGTCATTGCCTTCGACAAAGCCGCGATAGTCAAAATCAAGTCCGGCATCTTTCAAGATCTGATGCGCGTCGCGCACCTCCTGGTGGCCCTTCATGTCTTCCGATCCGACATTGAGCACACCGACACGGGGCGAATAGTCTGCAGATCCAGCATGCACCGCGCGGAAAAACGCCGCACCCATAATGGCAAACTCCACCAATTGGGCTGCGTCGCAGTCAATATTGGCGCCCACATCCAAGACGGCCGTGAAGCCGCGCAAGGTTGGCCAGCTGGCGACGATGGCGGGCCGGTCGAGCCCTCCAGCCATGCGAAGCTGCAGCTTTGAGATGGCCATCAAGGCGCCCGTATTGCCGCCCGAAATGGCCGCCTTCGCCTCACCCGCCTTTACCGCTTCAACCGCGTTCCACAGGCTGGTGCCCTTGCCCCGCCGCAAGGCTTGGGCTGGCTTGGTATCGCCGCTAATGACCGTGTCTGTATGGCGAACCGCCACCCGGCCCGCCAAGGCCGGACGTCTGGCAATCTCGCTGTCAAGCAGCGCCTGATCGCCGTGGAGAATGAATCGCAAAGGGCGCGCCGACGCCGCAAGCGCGAGTGCAACGCCTTCCACCGTGACAGCGGGGCCAAAATCGCCGCCCATGGCGTCGATCGAAAGGACGAGCGCCTGGTCCACGGCGAGTCACCTCATTTGTAAAGTCCGAACCCGAGGGCTCAAAAAGCAGGGGGGAACTTACTCGGCGCGCCCAAGGATGCAAGGCGCTGCGGGAAAATGAGGCAAGGTTTTGTACCAACTCAGCCATCGCCTTGGTCAGACTGGCGTTTGGCTTTCAAATTGGCCAGCACCGCAAAGGGCGTAATCTTCTGTTCCTCGACCGGTTGGAAGACCGCGCCGGGCTTGCGCGGGAACGGATCGAGGTTAAGGGCAAACTGCTCAACCAGATAGCTGACGACATCGATGGCAGGACCTTCAATCAGGTCCGGCGGATCCGGCGCATCGGGATCGACCAGATGATCCTCGCTTGGCTCCGGTGCATTGGGACTATCGGCAGGCAGGAAGCGCATCTCAAAGGCTTGCGAAAGCTGCGCGGGCACGGGTTCTAAGGTGATGCCACAGGTTTGGTCGAACTCCGCCCGCCATTGGGCCGCCAAGCTCATACCGTCCAGCCAGGCGGAGATTTGGACCGAAGCTTCAAACAGCCTGACCGTGGGCAGGTCCAACCACGTGGCCAAGGCGCGACACTGGGCCTCAGACGCTGAAAGGCTCAGGACTTGGGTTTTGCGGTCGACTTCGGAAAAGCGGACAGGAACCGACCAGACATCTTCGATCATTCCGTCACCTCTGCAAACCTGACCACGCCTGCGAGCAGGTCTTGATCGCTTTCACCGGCGAGCGCGGCATGGGCCGCGCGTACCCAGCGCGCCAAGCGGCCAGCTTCAAGTGATTCGTCCCCCGCATAGACGGTGCGGACGACAAACGCCTCCAGCTCCGCCGGATCAGCAGCCGCCAAGGCGAGATCAAGATTTTTCGCGCGACCATAGAGGGCCGCGCCGAGCTTGCGCATCTTTTTGCCGACCGACAGATCGCCTACCCCCATGTCGCGCAAGCCATCATCAAGGCCAAGCAAGAGTGCATCGAACAAGGCTTGGGATACGTCCTTTCCCGAAGGCTCGACGCCGCGCAGCCGCAGGACGACGAGCAGGGTGTGCAAGGCATAGAGCTCAAACCGACCTTCGACCGTATCTGGAACCTGAAGGGCGAGATAAAAGGCGGGCCGGCGCGCGGCGGCGGCACAGGCGGCATAGAGCTCACGCCCTGCCGTCACAGCGGTTCCGCGCTTAAATAGGGTTTCAAACATGGTCGCCTCTTTTTGGCCTAAGAAAACGCGTGACCTTCGCCCATTGAACTAGGAGCCGCGCCGCGTTAGGTCAAAGCACGACAGACCCGCAAGGGCGCTTTTTTTTGCAACGGGACAGGTTTTTGACGATGGGTAAGGAAAAGACCTCTTTCCGGGTCTGGATCGCAGCAGGTTTGGCGACGGGCGACAACGAGTACTGGCTGGCGACAAAACACTACAATCCTGCCTCCGGTCTCGGCACACTCGATGTCACCAAGCTGGCATTTACTTTTGGTC
>CAIMFV010000029.1 GCA_903840435.1 uncultured Caulobacterales bacterium | reverse complement strand
TTGAAGCAATTTCCCGGATCGAACGGCCCGAGCACCGTAGCTCGGCAAGGATGCACCGCTCTTCAAGGCTGAGTTGGTCGTACCGCTGTCCCATAACAACACCCCATCAAAAAGGTGTTGCACTTCGTTTGAGCATTCGGGGGGGCCAGGGACGGGCCCGCTGAGGGTGGGGATGATCCTCTGGATACCGGCCGTCGCAGGTATGAGCGGAAGATATTGAAAATACGCACCTTTCCGCCGCTCACCCCGGCGTAGGCCGGGAACCAGGGACGGGCCTGCTGAGGTTTGTGGATAATCCCCTGGATACCGGCCTTCGCCGGTATGAGCGGAAGATATTGAAAATAAACACCTTTCCGCAGTCCGTCCCGGCCTGGGCTCAAAACTAAAAAACCCGGCGGTGAGGCCGGGTTTTTTGCATGCGAGTTGGGTAAGCAGGCGCCTATTTGATCTTGCCTTCGCGGAATTCGACATGCTTGCGGACCACCGGGTCGTACTTCTTCAGCACGAGCTTTTCGGTCTTGGTGCGGGCGTTCTTCTTGGTCACATAGAAGAACCCGGTGTCCGCCGAGGAGTTCAAGCGGATCTTAATCGAAGCCGGCTTCGCCATGGCCATACCCTTTTGCGGCCGGCGCGCGCCGGTCTTAGAAAAACGAGAGCGCGGACAATACGAATCCGCGGTGCAGAGTCAAGACCTTAGACAGAAAACCTAGCGATCATCGGCAGGGACCGGTGAATTGCGCCTCTGTCGGGGGTAAGAAAGGCTGAGCGGAGGTCGATTGGGGTCGGCGAGCCGCAAATCCAGTTCCGACAAAACAAACCGCGTGACACTGGGGAGGTCCAGGGCCTGGGCGTCCTCAAGCGAAAACCAGGCTGTCGCATTAAGCTCGCCTTCTGAGACCTTGGGCGTCAGGGATTGCAGCGCCTCGGCTGGCGCGGTGAAGAAGCGCGCATCAAAACGGCGAGGGCGATAGGGTGGGGTGATGGCGCGGCCAATGAAATGCAACGCGTCTAACCTGGCCTGGCCGTCCGCATCCGTCAGATGCAGTCCGACCTCCTCTTGCGTTTCGCGCACAGCGCAGGCGGCCAGGGCGCGGGCCATGTTGCGACGGGCGGTTTCGCCCTTCGCCTGTGGTGCGGTTGCGGCGACCAAGGCTTCAATAGCCGGGTTCAAACCGTGACGCGTCTTCAGGAAATAGTCCGACCGCTCGAGCCGTCCGCCGGGAAAGACCCAAAGGCTTGGCATAAAGGCGAGACCGGCATGGCGTTGACCCATCAGCACCTCGACCTGGCCACGATGGCGGCGGTAAAGGATGAGAGTGGCGGCGGCACGCGGTCGCGCGGCGCGTAAACCCGCTCGCCGTAACGCCCCAGCCTTTGGCGCGTCATAGACGCTACCCGTCACCGTCTGCGTCCGCGTTTGACGCCCTTTGGCGGGTTGCGGGGTCGAAAGGCGGGTCGCGCGGGGCGGGGACCTGGCGCTCCCGCCTCAGGCGGGGTCAGCACTTCGAACAAAAGGCCGCCGGTCAGCGGCGTCGCCTCTTTCAACTCCACCTCGACCAGAGCGCCTAGGCGGTAGCGGCCGCCGCTGCGTTCGCCGACCAAGCACTGGGCCCGTTCGTCGTGATGGAAAAATTCCGCGCCGAGGCTGGAAACTGGCGCGAGGCCATCGGCGCCGGTTTCGCTCAGCCGAATGAACAGACCAAAGCGCGTGACCCCCGTAATCCGACCGGCAAAGGTGGCGCCGATCCGGTCAGCTAAAAAGGCTGCCACATAGCGGTCAGTCGCCTCGCGCTCTGCCGCCATGGCGCGCCGTTCCGCCGCGGTTATGTGGTTGGCGGTTTCGGCCATTCTGGCGATTTCGGTGTCGTTGAGGCCGTCCGACGCCTTCGGGTCAGCCACCAACCGCTCGGCCCGGATGAGGGCGCGATGGACAATCAGGTCGGCATAGCGCCGAATTGGCGAGGTGAAGTGGGCGTATCTCGGCAGGTTCAGGCCGAAATGGCCAAGATTATCAGGCGAATAGTGGGCCTGCATCTGGGTGCGCAAAACCACCTCATTGACAATATCGGCGTGGGCGCCTTCGCGAGTTTGATCGAGCAAGGCATTGAAGCGCGCGGTTTGCGCAGGCGCGCCCTTGGTCCAAGGAATGGCGAGCGTGGCGAGGAAATCGGCCAGATTGTGCAGCTTTTCCTGGCTCGGCTCTTCGTGCACTCGATAGATGAGGGGTGAGCGTCGCCGCTCCAGGGTTTCAGCAGCGCAAACATTGGCAAGGATCATCATTTCTTCGATCAGCCGATGCGCAGTCAACCGGGCGCGCGGTTGAATCTCAGCGATCTTGCCGTCTGGGCCAAAACGCACCCGCCGCTCCGCCGAGGCGATATCGAGCGGTGAGCGCTGGTCACGGGCGCGGGTCAAGCTGGCATAGGCCGCATAGAGGGGTAAGAGCACCGGTTCGACCAAGGGCCCGGTAATCTCGTCGGGCATGCCATCGACTGCGGCCTGGGCCTGCTCATAGGAGAGCTTGGCGGCCGACCGCATAAGGCCGCGCACAAACCGGTGCGACAGCTTCCGCCCTGTCCCGTCAAACACCATCCGCACCGCGAGACAGGCGCGATCTTGCCCTTCGACCAAGGAACAGAGGCCCGACGACAGGGCGTGGGGCAGCATCGGCTCGACCCGGTCTGGAAAATAGACCGAATTGGCCTTGGTCCAGGCCTCGCGATCCAGCGCCGTACCCGATCGGACATAGGCTGCCACGTCGGCAATTGCCACCCAGACCACGAACCCGTTTGGATTGGCGGGATTGTCGTCCGGCGCTGCATAGACGGCGTCGTCATGGTCGCGGGCGTCTTCGGGGTCAATTGTGATCAGCGGCAGGTCGCGCAGGTCGGTACGCGCCCCGAGCGCGGGAGCGTCTGAGGCCTCCGCCTCGGCCAGGGCTTCCGCAGAAAAGCCGGTTGGCACGCCATGGGCATGGATGGCGAGCAGGGAAAAGGCGCGTGGATCGTCTTCCCGACCAATCACTTCTAAGACCCGTGCCGAACGCGGCCCATAGCGGCGCTGGGACGTCTTCTCCGCTGCGCACAGCACAAGATCGCCGTCTTTTAACGGCTCGCGGCTGTCGAGCAGGAAACAGTCCTTGGCGCGGCGGTCCACCGGTTCAAGCCGCACCTCGCCCTTGACCTTGCGCACCACGCCCAACAGTTTCGGCTGGCTTTCACCGAGCTTTTTGATCAGCTGGGCCTCGACCTCGCCGGTTTCCCGGACCAAAAACCGCGCCAAGATGCGGTCGCCGACCGCTGGCGCGCCCAGGGCTCGCTCCTTCGGATGCGGGGCCAAGCGCACGGGAGTGAGATCGTCTTCGGCCTTGGTCAGTTGGACGAACAGGTCGCCATGGGCGTCGCGTTCGACAATATCGGCGACGCCGACCGGAGGATAGGTGCCAGCGGTCGCCAATCCCTTGCGACCGCGCTTGGCAAGACCGCCGCCCGCCTGCAAGCCCTTGACCATTTGGCGCAAGGCCCGCCGGTCAGCGCCCTTCAGGCCAAAATGCGCCGCGATGGCGCCAATGTCGGCCTCACCGGCCTCGGCGATGAATTGGGTGACTTCGGAGGGCTTGGGCAGATTGGCGCTTGCAGGAAGATCGCCTTCCGCGCGGGAGGTTGCGGGCCGAGGGCCAGACGTGCGGCGCGGCCGCCTCACGCCTTTGCCTTGGCCGCAGGTTTGGCTTTGGCGGACGCAGCCTTAGGAGCCTTAGGCCCAGCCTTCGCTTTGGTCTTGCTCACCACTTTGGTTTTGGTTTTGGCAGCCTTTGGTGCGGCCTTTTTGGCCTTGCCCTTGGGTGACTTCTCGCCAAGCAGACGCAACGCCTCTTCCAAGGTGACGCCCAAGGGATCGGCCCCCTTCGGCACATTGGCATTGACGCCGTCGCAGGCAATATAGGGTCCGTAGCGGCCTTCTAAGATGCGAATCGCCGCGCCCGAGGCGGGGTGAGCGCCTAATTCCTTCAAGGCCTTGGCCTGTCCGCGTCCCGGTCGGCCGCCGCCTGCGCGCTTCTCCGCCAAGAGGGTGACAGCGCGATTTAGGCCAACCTCAAAGAGATCATCGACCCCGTCCAGACTGGCATAGGTTCCGGAATGGGAGACATAGGGACCAAAGCGTCCAAGCCCGGCCAGGATCGGCGCGCCGTCTTCGGGGTGGTTGCCGATGTCGCGGGGGAGGGAGAGGAGCTTGAGCGCCTTTTCCAAATCCAGGGTTGCAGGCGTCCAGCCCTTGGGCAGGCTGGAGCGCTTCGGCTTCGCTCCCTCCTCGGCCGCCATTTCGACATAGGGACCAAACCGGCCGACCTTGAGCCAGATTTTCTTGCCATTAGTCGGGTCCTCGCCCAATTCACGGTCGCCCGTTTCGGCCTCGCCTTCTCCCCCTTCACTTTGCGCCAATTGGCGAGTGAAGCGACACTCGGGATAGTTGGAACAGCCGATAAAGGCACCGAACTTGCCGAGTTTCAGTGACAGCTGACCTGTGCCACAGGCTTGGCAGGCGCGTGGATCGCCGCCGTCAGCGCGCTCCGGGAAAATGTGTGGCCCGAGGCTTTCATTCAGCGAATCGAGCACCTGGGTGACGCGCAGGTCGCCGACGCCTTCGACAGCGGCGTGAAATTCGCGCCAAAAATCTCGCAACAGCGCCTTCCACTCAAGGTCTCCCGACGAGACGAGATCGAGCTTTTCCTCAAGTGCGGCGGTGAAGTCATATTCGACATAGCGCCGGAAAAACTGCTCGAGAAATGCGGTCAAGAGCCGTCCCTTATCCTCGGGGATAAAACGGTTCTTATCCATCCGCACATAGGCGCGGTCCCGCAGGACTGTCAGAATAGAGGCATAGGTTGACGGGCGGCCAATGCCCAACTCTTCCAGCTTTTTGACCAGACTGGCTTCCGAATAGCGCGGCGGCGGTTCGGTATGGTGTTGGTCAGCTCGGGCGGCTTGCACGGAGGCCGCCGCACCTTCGACCACCAGCGGCAATCGCCCGCCTTCGTCATCGGCTTCGTCGTCGCGGCCTTCTTCATAAACCGCCAAATAGCCTTCAAACAGCACCACTTGGCCACTGGCGCGCAGACCGGTTTTTTGATCGTCGCTTTCAAGCTCAATCGTGGTGCGCTCGATCCGCGCGCTTTCCATCTGGCTGGCCGCCATGCGTTTCCAGATCAGATCATAGAGCCGCATCAAGTCGCCTTCGAGCCTGAGGTGCTCCGGGCGTCTTGCCAGCGATGTCGGTCGGATGGCTTCGTGGGCTTCCTGGGCGTTTTTGGCCTTGGCCTTGTAATAGCGCGGCTCGGCGGGGACGAAGTTGTCGCCATAGCGCTCGGCAATCACCTTACGGGCCTCGGCTATGGCTTCGGGAGCGCTGGCGACACCGTCCGTCCGCATATAGGTGATCAGGCCGCCATTATCATCCACGCCTTCATAAAGCCGCTGCGCCGCTTGCATGGTGCGCTGGGCGGAAAAGCCGAGCTTGCGGGCGGCTTCCTGCTGCAAGGTCGAGGTGGTGAAGGGGGGAGGTGGGCTGCGTCGCGCAGGCTTCTTTTCAACGCTCGCCACATGAAAGCGGGCGGCGAGGACCGCTGCCCGCGCGGTGTCAGCGGTTTCAGAAGTCGGTAGATCAAACTTTCCGAGCTTCTTCCCGTCATGTCTGACGAGGCGCGCCAGAAAGGGATCGCCGCCCGCTGTGACATCGGCCTCGACAGTCCAAAATTCCTGGGCGCGAAACGCTTCGATTTCGATTTCGCGGTCGACGATCAACCGCAAGGCCACCGATTGCACCCGTCCCGCCGATCTTGCGCCCGGCAGCTTGCGCCAGAGGACCGGCGAGAGGGTAAAACCCACCAAATAGTCGAGCGCCCTGCGCGCCAAATAGGCATCGACCAGTTCCTGATCGATGGCGCGCGGATGGCGCATGGCCTCGGTCACGGCCGATTTGGTGATGGCGTTAAAGACGACCCTTTGCACCTCTGCGCCCTTGATGGCGCGCTTGCGGTTCAATTCATCCAAGACATGCCAAGAGATCGCTTCGCCCTCGCGATCCGGGTCGGTGGCCAGGATCAAGCGATCAGCGCCCTTCATGGCGTCGGCAATATCATTGATGCGCTTCTTCGATTTGGGATCAGCCTCCCAAACCATGGCAAAGTCGTCGTCCGGCTTCACCGACCCGTCCTTTGAAGGCAGGTCGCGCACATGGCCATAGGAGGCGAGGACTCGGTAGTCGGAGCCGAGATACTTATTGATGGTCTTGGCTTTTGCCGGACTTTCGACGACGACGACGTTCATTCGATCTGAGAGAGCCTATAAAAAGGCGGCGCTGTGCAGGGCGCCAGCCGGGAGCGCGAAAGTGGGGATCATCGGGGGGTGCTGTCAACGCCCCCCGACCGCGTTTCCGGCAAATTCGACTGCTGTAGCCATTTAAGGCCGCCGTTCAGCCTCAGATTTCTACGCCAAACCGGCCACACCGCCATTGCGCTGCGGCAATTTAGCTCGCGTGCCGCAGTCCCCCTCTGTCGCCAGACTGTCCAAGGGAGAATTTCTGGGTCAGCGCGGTCATGTCTTGGGCTTCATCCAACAGGGCATGGCTGATCTTGCTCTGATTGTTGGCGATTTGCACATTTTCGCGGGTGAAATCGTCGATAGAGTGGATCGAGCCGTTGATGGTCGCCAACTGGTTGGATTGCTGTTTGGCCGCCGAGGCAATGCCCGATACCAGATCGGTAATTTCCGCCACCTGACCCAAGATGAGGTCGAGTGATTCCCCGGCCCGGGCGACGAGATTGACGCCCGATTCCACCTGTCCCCGCGAGGCGCTGATCAGAGCCTTGATCTCGCGGGCCGCATCCGCCGAACGCTGCGCCAGCGCACGAACCTCTTGCGCTACCACGGCAAAACCTCGACCCGAATCGCCGGCGCGCGCCGCTTCCACCCCGGCATTCAAGGCGAGGAGGTTGGTTTGGAAGGCGATTTCGTCAATGACGCCGATGATGTTCGAGATTTGCCGCGAGGAGTCTTCGATAGCGGACATGGCGGAGATGGCGTCCTTGACCACGGCGCCTGAGCCTTGAGCCTTTGACCGCGCTTGTTCGGCAAGTCCCGAGGCTTGCGAGGCGCTCACGGCGGTTTGATGCACGGCAGTGGTCAGTTCCTCAAGACTTGAGGCGGCTTCCTCAAGACTGGCCGCTTGCCTAGCGGTGCGTTGCGATAAGCTATCCACCGTACCAACAAACTCTTCAGCCGCGCCACCTACGGCATAGGCCTTGGCGACGAGGCCGAGCAAGGTTTCTTCCAGCGCGCCGATGGCGCCGTTGAAGTTTGCCCGCAGGCTTTCATACTGGTCGGGGAAGGGGCTGTGCAGCCGGTTGGTAAGGTCGCCAAGTGCCAGAGCGTCGAGACCGTGGGAGAGATCCCTCACCACCTCAACCTGGGCCTTGGCGTCATTCAATTGATCTTGCAGAGCCTTTTGTTTTTGGGCCTCGTTGAGCTCGGTGGCGAGGCGCGCCTCCTCCTTGGCCTTTTCAGCGATGCGGCTGGCCTGTTGTTGCGCGACGAGCAGGGCGATGATCTGACCAATCTCATCCTTGCGGGCGGCAAGCCCAGCTGGCGGCGCCAAAACTTCGCCCGAAGTCGAGGCCTCCAACAATTTCACCACCTGGCGCAGGGGCAGAACGATGCGCAGCACCAATACGGCGGTCAATCCACCCGCAGCGATCAGGGTGAGCAAAGTCATGCCGCCTAAGATGAATTTAGACGCATTGACCGTATCGTCGGCCGCGTTGCGCAGTTCAAACGCGTCGTCGGCAAATCTTTGGGTGAGCTTTTTAAGGTGCTTCTCGACGGTCGCTAAGGTTGGACGGTCGCCGGCAAATTTTGGATCGATCAGGGCGCTCAAATCTGATTTGACCTGAGCATTGGCCGACTTTTCCTTGTCGGTGCGCGCGCGCTCTCCAGAGACGTCAAGATTGTTGAGCATGGCGGTAATTTCCGCCGTGTCGTCATCGTTGACGAAGGGCGCCTCTGCGTCGGTATGCTTGCCCTCAAATTTGACGAAGGCGGTATGGACCTTGTGGGCGTAATGGGCGCTGACAAAGCCCTTGTCATAGAGATCCAGCGCCACATTACCGAGGCGCGCGCCGAGGGTAACCACGACCGCGCCATAGATCAGCATACCAATAATCGACAAAGAGCATCCTGCGATGATCAGGACGCGAATATTCGGAAAAGGAATGCGGATCATTGCACTGTCACCGTCATCTTCATGCGAGGATGGATACTGCAAACCACGTGATAGACGCCTTTAGCATCGAATTTGTGGCTGACCATTTGGCCGGGCTTTTGTAAGCCAAGATCATCTGTGTCGTCGTCGGCGCTCTTGACGGTGATGTTATGCGTCACCGTGTCGTCATTGTGAAAATGAACCGTGTCGCCGGAATGGATCGTGGCGGTCGCCATGGAAAAGGTCTGGTTTTTTTGGCTAATAGCGGTTTCGGCGGCCAGAGCGGGCAGGGCGACGGCGAGGACGGCGAAGAAGGCAAGGCGGCTGGGGTGCATAGGGTATCTCCGTTGAGAATCGGTGGGTTATCGATGAACCATGGCGCCAAACGGGGCCAGTGCCACCCAAAAACTCAGGTAAAGCGTGTTATTGTCTGAGGCTTTGGCCCGATCTCCATTGAATTCGCGATAGGCGATATACTGAATGGCAGCGCGAGCATTGACCCAATAAAGCGGGGAATTGGGTTTCCCAAAGGGAACATAAGCAAGTTCAGCAACATAACCTGAACTGCGACCTTGCGGTGTCGTAAGGTTTGGGTCGGTTTGTTGGTCGACTTTGAACACCTGCACACTGGGCGTCCAGGTATTGTCATAGCTGTAGGAAAGGTCGGCACGGGCTGAGCCGAGCTCCGTCCGAGCGCGGCTGCCCGGTTGCAGCTGGGCACTGGCGGCTAGGTCCTGGGTCTCGTGGACATAGGTGCCGTGGGCCGACCAGACATATTTCTCTGACCCGATATATTGATAGGTTCCGTCGACGGCGATGTCGGTAAAGCTATTCAGCCCCGCCGTCGTCACACCGCCTGGATAGGACTTGGCCTTTAAGCCATAGGTGCCGACCTGAAGGGTTTGCTGCGGGCCAAAATCGTGCAGCAGTGCGAGGCGCCAATAGGGAATGGGTCCGACATAACGATCCGATGTCACGCCGGTTCCCACGCCCAACCGCCCGGCGAACTGGCGCTCAAGCGGTGAATAGGCGGTGACCATTCCATAGAGTGTATCGTCCCAGAGCGCATAAACCCCAGCGCCGACAACCTGTTGTCCGAGCGCGCCTTCAATTTGCGCCGTCGGCGGCCCGCCGGTGGACAATGGCGAGCTGTTGTAAGGAAATCCCCAAGCCGGCGTCGTATTCCAGACGTCCTCAACCGTGGGGCTATTGTTGAAATCGAGGCCAATGACCGAGTCGCGTCCGAACAACGTTGTGTCTTTGGCTTTGCGAATATCGACATTGTCGATGTGGAAAGACCGCGCCACACCGTCATAGGTAAATTGGGCGAAGGCGCCAAAGCCTTGCGGGGCCTTGCCCGCATAATAGAGCGACACCTGATCGACAGCGAAATTGTCATTCGGACCGAAATTCGGCGCGGGCGGTGGATTTTGATCCGCATTGGTATGGGTGACTGAGGTTTGCACCGTCATCGCAATCGGCGGAACCTTGCTTTTGCCGTCCGAGCTTTGATAGCCATAAAGCTTGAAATCGCGGCCATAGGGTTTCAATTGCGGCCCAAAGGCGCCGACGTGACAGGCCGAGCAGGGCTGTCCGGTTTGCTGGGCAAAGCTTGGTACCGCCAAGGCCTGCAAAGGAAACGCGCCAAGCGCCAAGCTCACGCCCAGAATGAAACGAGATTTTCGCAAGAGGGGCTTAACCTTGATCATCGTGGTGAATACCCGGCGTCTTTGCGCAATTTCGTTGGAAATCATGGCGACCCCCTTGAGAACGGCCTCATGAGGCTCTGCGACAACTATGAAAAAAAATTAAAGAAACTGCGTCTGATTAAAATTATTGTGAGATTAAATTATGATCGGTGAAGACCGCCGCTTGGGCTCTGAGGACAGGAACGCGACGCGCTCAGCCGTCTAACAGTCGAGTTAATCAAATCTCAGCCGATCCGGGCCTATGCCTTCTCCTGCACAACTGGCGCGTTGTCAGGGGAGAGTTAAATTTGGCGGCGTTAGACACCTCGGTAAGGGAAAATCCAAACCCTAGCTGGACCGGCCTCGCCGTCTTTCCCCTGGCTGCGTTTCTGGGGGCGTTTCTCATTTTCCTTGTCGAACCGATGGCCGGAAAAATGATCTTGCCGCTGCTCGGCGGTGCGCCAGCCGTGTGGAATACGGCGCTTGCCTTCTTTCAATTGGCATTGTTAGCCGGATATCTTTACGCGCACCTGTTGCAAAAATGGATAGCGCGTCCTCGACTTCAGTGGGGCGTCCATCTCTGCGTCTTGAGCCTAGCGCTCCTCAGCTTGCCGCTGCACTTGACCCATGTTTTTGGCGACGCCGACCCGAACCACCCGATCTTGTGGATCTTGGGCGTGATGACGCTCTCCCTCGGCGCGCCCTTTATCGCCTTGTCGGCGACAGCGCCGCTGATCCAAGCTTGGTTTGCGAGGTCAACTGAGGCGTTGGACCCGACCCGACCTGCACCGGTCTACGCCCTTTATGCTGCGAGCAATCTTGGCTCCTTGGCGGCTCTGCTCGCCTATCCGACCTTGGTTGAACCCCTGTCTGACTTGTCGGTGCAAAGGCTCGGCTGGAGTGCAGCGTTTCTACTCTTTGTTGGCTTGATGGGGCTGGTAGGCGTAAAAATTTGGCGCTCAGGAAAGGCGACCTCCGTGCCAGCGGGCCCCGATGTGGCTGAAACCGTTCGCGCGCCGACGGCCAGAGACCTGTTGATGTGGATCGCCTTGGCGGCGGCCCCCTCATCTCTCCTGATGGGGGTTACGTCACATTTAACCACCGATGTCGCGTCTGCACCTTTCTTGTGGGTCGCGCCTTTGGCTATCTATTTATTGACCTTTGTGATTGCCTTCGCCTCGCGCCAGTGGGTAAAAACAGAAATTCTGTTGATGTTTCAAGCTGCGGTGCTGTTGGGCTGTCTCTGTATCCTCCCGACACACGGTTCGATAGGACTGCAAATCGCCCTCCATTTGGGATGCTTTTTTCTTACAGCTTGGGTGTGCCACCAAAAGCTCGCGGAGAGCCGCCCAGACCCGCGCCACCTTACCTTATTCTATCTTTGCCTGTCCGTCGGGGGCGTTGTCGGTGGCTCGTTCAACGCCTTCCTTGCGCCGATCATCTTTAACCGCGTTTATGAATATCCTTTGGTTTTGGTGCTGGCGGTGTTTGCGCGTCCTTGGTCCGGTTGGCGGCTTTCCAGACGTGAAACGCTCTTGTTCGCAGCCGCGGTCCCGCTGATTGTGCTTGTCCCAGCCCTTCAACAGTTTGGAATTCGGTTTAGTTTGAGCATCGCAATTTTAATGCTCCTTCTCCCGCTCGTGATGGGCTTTCTCATCCGGGACCGAACGGTATATTTCGCGATACTCGTTTCTGTGCTCTTGGTTGCGCTATTATCAACCCCAACTGTCCTGGGGCAGACCGGCAAGGTTTTAACCGGCAGTCGCTCATTTTTTGGTGTCACCAAGGTCACTGAGCTCATGACGCCTGAGCTTGGTCCTGTGCACTTGATGATGAACGGGACCACGATCCATGGAGCACAGGCCTCCACGCCCACTCTTAAGTGTCTGCCGCTCACCTATTACGGACTGCAGACCGGAATTGGCCGGACGGTGTCCTTACAGCAGGCCGCCCATCCGCAGCTGAATATCGGCGTGGTTGGACTGGGGGCTGGCACGCTTGCCACCTATTTGCGGCCAAATGACCATCTGACCTATTTCGAGATTGATCCCCTGGTGGTGCGCTACGCCTCGGATCCAAACTATTTCACCTTCCTTTCCCAATGTGGGAGGGGACAAGCGAGGATTAAGGTCGGCGATGGCCGCCTGCTGCTCAAGGCAGAGTCGGGTCCGAAATTCGACCTCCTCGTTGTTGACGCCTTTTCCTCAGACTCCGTACCCGCCCACCTTTTGACTGTTGAAGCGATGAAGCTTTATTTTCAAAGGTTGAGCCCGCACGGCGTCCTATTGATGCACATTACCAATCGCCACTTGGCGCTCGCTGCGCCCGTTGTCGCCGGTGTTCGCGCGGCGGGGGGCTTTGCCTTGCACGAAGTCTATCGACCGACGGGGAAGGTCGTGTTCCAAAACCTTCCAAGCGAAGTGGTCGTCGCGGCGCGTGCCTCAAGCGACTTGGCTGAATTTGTCAAAGAGCCTGGGTTTGCGACCTTTGAACCCGGACATACGCGCGCTTGGACAGACGATTACACTAATCTCGTTGGCGCGATGTTGGCGAAGCATCGGTGATACCTGAGCCGGATGGCGGGGTTCGGCACACCATGCCGCCGGGCATCAGCTCCGCCCGGCCTGCCAGCGACAGCTCTACCAGGGCGGCGAAAACGGCGGCGGCGGGGGCGCCAAGGTGCTGAACCACCAAATCTCGCGCCACCGGACTTGGCGAGAGGAGTTGATAGGCGTCCTCGCGCAAGCGTTCCGCCGCCGCTGCCAGTTCAGCTTCGTCGAGGCGGGCGGCAAAGGGATGGGTTTCCGGCTCCGACAACCGGGGCTCGGCGGATAGCACGCTCAAGACGTCGCTTGCCCCCTCACACAGAATAGCGCCATGCCGCAACAGGTCGTTTGACCCGCGACATCTGGGGTCCAAAGGTGAGCCCGGCATGGCGAACACGTCGCGGCCCTGTTCCGCCGCCAGTCTGGCCGTGATCAGCGAGCCGGATCGCAGCTCGGCCTCCACCACCACCACCCCGAGGGAAAGCCCGGAAATGATCCGATTGCGCCGGGGGAAGTCGCGGGCGGTGGCCCGTCGCCCCATCGGGTTTTCTGAGACGCACGCCCCTTGACCAATGATCTGCTGATAAAGGGCTTCATGCTCCGGCGGATAGACGTCATCGACGCCGCCCGCCAGGACCGCGATCGAGCCTTGCTGCACGCTGCCCCGATGGGCGGCGGCATCGACGCCACGGGCCATGCCTGAGACAACGGCAAAGCCTGCTGCGCCCAGATCGCGCGCTAAATCCTGTGCCAGTTTTTGCGCACTGACCGAGGCCGAGCGCGCCCCGACAATGGCCACGCTTGGCCGATGCAACAGTTCGGGCCAGCCGCGACACCAAAAGACCGGTGGCGGCGGATCAAGGGCTGCCAATTGCGGTGGAAAGTCGCGGTCACCCAAGACAAACAGCCGCGCGCCGACGGCCTTACCCGCCGCGAGTTCGGCTTCAATCTCTTTTGCAGAGGCCGCGCGCAGCGGCGCGGCGCGGCCCGCGCGGCGGGCGAGGTCGGGCAGGGCGCTCAAGGCCCGGCTGGCACTGCCAAAGCGCTCTAATAGCCCGCTGAACGCTACGGGACCAACCTGGTCTGTGCGTGCCAGCCTTAGCCGGTCAAATCTTTCCTGGTCGGAAAGGCCGCTCACGCAGGCCCATCAGCTGTTGGCGGCGCAGCCGACTTGGTACCGATTTTCGGCTCTTCGCCACGCAGCAGGCGAGCGATGTTTTGGCTGTGGCGCCAATAGATCAGCACCCCCATGAAAAGCGCTGCTGTCAGAAAAGCCAAGGGCCGACCGAGCAAGGAAATAAAAGCAGGCGTGACCAAGACTGCCACCAGAGCCGATAATGACGAAATGCGCGTAACCGCTGCCGTAAGCACCCAGGTGGCGCAGGCCAAGGCGCCGATCTCCCAATCCATCACCAGGAAGACGCCTAAGAATGTAGCGACCCCTTTTCCGCCCTTGAACCCGAGCCAAACGGGAAAGAGGTGGCCAAGAAACGCCGCGGCACCTGCCACCGCGCCTGCGTCCTCACTAAAGACCGCGCGGAAGATGGCCACCGCCGCCATGGCCTTGCCGGCATCGCCGATCAGGGTCAAGAGCGCGAGGTCGCGTCGACCGGACCGCAACACATTGGTCGCGCCGATATTTCCAGAACCAATCTGGCGCACGTCGCCGACGCCCGCGAGGCGCGTGACAATTACGCCGAATGGGATCGCGCCCAAAACATAGCCGCCCAAGGCCGCGGCGGCGAGGACCTGCCACGCCATACCCAAAATGATCACTTTGACGTCCCTTACCCTAAGACCCAAGCCGTTCGGCTGCAGCCTTCGCTTACAGCATCGCCACTGCGTCAGTATCTGACAAGAGTGCGCGTCAGCGACCTTTTGGCGCCTTTTTCTTTGGTGGGCTCTGTGCAAGAGCGTCAGCGACCGCCCGTTCAATGGGCGCCACCGTCCACTCCGCCTCGTCAGGCCGCACCCGCTCGCCGTTGACGAGTACGGTGGGCGTGCCACGCACATGGTCGACCTGATCGGCGTGATCCAGTCTCTGGTTCAATTTGGTGATGGCAAGCGGGTCCGTCAGGCAGGCGATAAACTTGTCGTGGTCGACCCCCAGGCCTTTGGCGATCCGCGCCATGACGGTGGTTGGATCGGAGCCAGGACGCCCTGAGCTCATCTCCGGCTGGGCCCGGAAAAAAGCTTCCATAAAAGCGAAATAGCCCGTCCGTCCGGTACAACGCGCCGAGATCACGGCGGGCGAAGCAATTTCAATCGGATCGGTGAGGTATTCGCGAAATTCAAAGCGAACCTTACCCGTATCGATCAGATCGGCCTTCAATTTTGGAAAAATCTCGGCGTCGAAATGGGCGCAGTGCGAACATACGGGCGAAGCATATTCGACCACTGTCACCTTGGCCTTTGGCGAGCCCATCACATAGGCGTCGTCATAGAAGACGCCCGGCAGGCCTTGCTGTGCAGCGGAGGGCGCGGCTGCCTGGGCGGAACTGACCGCGAGCGCGAAAGCCATGCCAAGGCCCAAAACCACCTTCATGCCGAGCCGTCCTTCTAGCGTTTATCAGGAAAAAGTGGGATCCGATTTTTCCGAAAAGACAAACGAAAACAGAGGAATTTAGTGTGTGTCTGATTCTGAAAGAAACTGACAGACACTAGTCGCGAATGTGATGGACGATGCGTCCGTCAACCAGGGTCATAATCACCTGGCCTTGCAGACGTCGACCATCAAAGGGTGAGTTTTTCGATTTCGAGATCAGCCGATCCGCATCGACCACCAAGGGCGCGCCAAGGTCGCACAGCACAAGGTCGGCGGGCGCCCCTGGTGACAGCCGTCCTGTCTGTAACCCCAATGCTTCGGCAGGCGCCAAGGTGACGGCGCGGATCAGGTCGATCAATCTCACCCGCCCGTCATGGTGCAGTTGCAACAGCGCCGGCAGCAAGGTTTCCAAGCCAACCGCCCCCGGTGAGGCCTCTGAAAACGGCAAGCGCTTGTCTTCTGCGGGGAGGGGATTGTGGGCGGAGACAATGATCGGGGCCAAGCCCGACGAGACCGCATCGATCAAGGCTTGCCGGTCGCTTTCGCGGCGCAAGGGCGGGTCGAGCCGAAAGAAGGTGCGGTAGGCGCCTGTATCCAACTCATTGAAACTGAGATGATTAATCGAGGCCGTGGCAATGGCGCGCACACCGCGCGACTGGGCGCGTTGCAAGCTCTCCAGCGCATCTGCTGTGGTGATCTGATCGACCATCAGCCGGGCGCCTGTGAGTTCGGCCAAGGCGAGGTCGCGTTCCAACATAATACGCTCGGCTATAGCGGGCGCGGCGGAAAGGCCCGCACGGGCGGCAAATTCGCCTTCGGTGACACAGGTCCCGGCGCTGAGATAGGTGTCGACCGGACGATGGGCGACCAGGGTGTCGAACGCCTTGGCGTAGCTCAGAATGCGCCGCAAGACCTTGGAATTGACCAGGGTATGGTCGCCGTCGGTGAAATAGACCGCACCCGCCTCGCGCATCAGACCAATCTCGGTCATCTTTTCACCGCGACAGCCTTGGGTCGCGGCCCCTGCGGGATAGACGTGCACGAGGTCGATGTCGCGCGCCCGACGCAGGATGAAGTCAACCATGGCCGGGCCATCAATGGCAGGGTCCGTATCGGGTTGCACGACGATGGAGGTAACCCCGCCCGCGGCTGCGGCGCGCGCCGCCGATTTCAGGGTTTCCTTTGGCTCGGCCCCCGGCTCTCCGGTCTTGGCGCGCAGGTCAATCAGCCCCGGCGCTAACATGGCCCCGTTGCAGTCGATGGTGCGCACGTCGGGCGACAGGTTTTCCAGTCCCGGACGACGGGCCACATCCACAATCACCCCTTCGGCGATGATCAGTGAGCCTGGGCCATCATAGCCGCTTTCGGGATCGACGAGGCGGGCGTTCAAAAAGGCCGTCGGCCGAGAGGGTGTCGCAGAGGGCGTGGTGAGGGAAATAGCCATGATGCTTAAGCGGCGTTGGGGCGGCGGGCGGCAAGGGCTGCGAGAATGGCCATGCGGGCGGCAACTCCCATCTCCACCTGATCGCGGATCAAACTGACCTTGGGGTCGTCGGCGACGCCGGAATCAATCTCGACGCCTCGGTTCATCGGGCCAGGATGCATGACCCGCACGCCCGGTGCGGCCAGGGCCAGCTTTTCCGCGTCCAAGCCATAGAAGCGGAAATATTCGCGGGTCGAGGGCACAAAGGCCCCATCCATGCGCTCCAATTGCAGGCGCAACATCATGATGACATTGGCGCCCGCCACGCCCGCCTTCATATCGTGAAACACGTCGGCTCCCCATCGCTCGACCTCGGAGGGCATCAAGGTCGGCGGGCCCACCAGCCGGACCCGCGCGCCGAGCAATTGCAGCAGGAGGACGTTGGAGCGCGCCACGCGGCTGTGCAAAACATCGCCGCAGATCGCCACGGTCAGGCCTTCGATAGTGGGGAAGGCGCGCCTAAGGGTCAAAGCGTCCAGCAGCGCCTGGGTCGGGTGCTCGTGCCAGCCATCGCCCGCATTGATCACCGCACAACTGACCTTTTGCGACAAGAGGTCAGCAGCGCCAGAGGCGGAGTGTCGGACCACCAACAGGTCTGGCTGCATGGCATTGATGGTCATGGCCGTATCGATCAGGGTTTCTCCCTTGGCGATGGACGAGGTGCGGGCGGCCATATTCATCGTGTCGGCGCCCAGCCGTTTGCCCGCCAGTTCAAAGCTCATCTGGGTGCGGGTCGAGTTCTCGAAGAATAGATTTACGAGCGTGCGCCCGCGCAGCAGCGACAGTTTTTTTTCGTCCTGGCGGTTCACCGCCACCATGGCATCGGCCAGGTCGAGCAATCGGTCGGCGGTTGGCCGATCCAGAACGTCGATGCTCAAAAAATGCGGGGAGGGGAAGGGAAATATCCGCTTCCGAATCGGATCTTCAAAGTCACTGGCGCTGGTCATCAAAGATCAGGCTATAGGCCGCAAAGGCGCGGCGTGCAACTGAAGGCGCGCAAAGCTCACAGGCTACGCAACCGATCAAGCGCGCCTTGCAGAATATAGGCGGCCGCAGCGCGGTCGACGACATCGGCGCGTTTGGCGCGGCTGAGATCGGCCTCTGAGATCAGCATGCGGTTGACGGCGGCGGAGGATAGGCGCTCGTCCCAAAACACAATCGGCATGTCGCGCAAGGAAAGGAGGTTGCGGCCCAGAGCTCGGTTCGACTGGCACCTTGGCCCCTCCGAGCCGTCCATATTGATGGGAAGCCCAATGATAAGGCCTGCCGCGCCCCGCTCCTGCATTAAGCCAAACAGAGACGCAGCTTCAAGGGTAAATTTTGAGCGTTTGATGAGGGTGAGCGGCGACGCGATGGTCAAGGTGACGTCGGAAGTCGCCACGCCCAGCGTCTTTTCCCCCGGATCGAGCCCAAACAGTGGCGCGCCCTTGGGCAGGGCTGATTTCAGTTCAGAAATGTCGATGACCGCCATGGGAAGGGCGTGCCAAATTCAAACCGCCCTTGTCAAACCCTTACGGATGCGTCTAACCGACACGACAGTAAAATCATTGACGCTTCGCAGTCCAGAGGACGCCCTATGGCCATCGACGCCGCGACCGTGCGCAAGGTCGCAAAACTCGCCAGGATCGCTGAATCCGAGGACAGGCTCGCAGGCCTTGCCCAGGAATTGACCGGCATCATGACCTGGATTGAGCAATTGAACGAGGTCGATATTGATGGCGTCGCGCCGCTGACCTCGGTGGTCGAGCGCCCCTTGCCGATGCGCGACGATGTGGTGACCGATGGCGGTCGCCAAGCCGATGTACTCTCCAATGCGCCGAAAGCCGACAAGGGCTTTTTTGTCGTGCCGAAAGTGGTGGAATAGATGTCTGACCTCACCCAGCTGACCTTGAAGGGCGCGCTTGAGGGCCTAAGCGCCGGGACATTTTCTTCCCACGAGCTGACTGAGGCCTTTGTGGCGGCGATTGAAGCCGCAAACCCTGCGCTCAACGCCTATGTGCTGGCGACGCCGGAAAAGGCGCTGGCGGCAGCCAAGGCCTCGGACGCGCGCCGGGCCAAGGGCGAGGCGGGACCGCTCGAAGGCGCGCCGCTCGGCATCAAGGACCTCTTTTGTACCGAAGGCGTGCGCACCACGGCAGGATCGAAAATCTTGGGCAGTTTTGTGCCCCCTTATGAATCGACCGTCACCGCCAACCTATGGCGCGATGGGGCGGTGATGCTTGGCAAGCTGAACATGGACGAGTTCGCCATGGGCTCGTCGAATGAGACTTCTTATTTTGGACCGGTCGCCAATCCCTGGCGGGCGAAAAACTCCAACCAAACCCTGACGCCCGGCGGCTCCTCCGGCGGCTCGGCCAGCGCGGTTGCCGCCGACCTTTGCTTGGCAGCGACGGCGTCGGATACGGGCGGCTCCATCCGTCAGCCAGCAGCTTTTACCGGCACGGTCGGCATCAAACCCACCTATGGCCGGTGCTCGCGCTTCGGCATGGTGGCCTTTGCCAGCTCCCTCGATCAAGCCGGTCCGATCGCTAAGACAGTGGAGGATGCGGCCTTGATGCTCACCTCCATGGCCAGCCACGATGCGAAAGATTCGACCTCGCTCGATATTGAGATCCCTGATTTCGCCAGCTTTGTTGGGGCCTCGGTCAAGGGCATGAAGATTGGCGTGCCGGAAGATTATCGCATTGATGGCCTGCCGGCCGAGATCGCCAAGCTGTGGGATGAGGGCGTGGCGTGGCTGAAGGCCGCAGGCTGCGAAATCAAATCGGTGCGTCTGCCGCACACGCGCTATGCTTTGCCAGCCTATTACATCATCGCGCCGGCGGAAGCCTCGTCCAATCTGGCCCGCTACGACGGCATGCGCTTTGGCCTGCGCGAAGACGGCGGGTCGCTCTCTGAGGTCTATGAGGCCTCGCGCGCGTCTGGTTTTGGGCCAGAAGTAAAGCGACGGATTTTGATCGGCGCCTATGTGCTCTCAGCGGGCTATTATGACGCCTACTATGTGCGCGCCTTGAAGGTGCGTCGGCGCATTGCCGAAGACTTCACCCAGGCCTTCGCCGACGTCGATGCGATTTTGACGCCCACCACTCCGAGCGCTGCCTTTCCGGTTGGGGAAAAGCAAAGCGATCCCGTCGCCATGTATTTGAACGACATCTTCACCGTCACCACCAATCTGGCCGGACTTCCGGGTCTGTCGCTGCCCGGCGGCGTTGATCAGCGGGGTTTGCCGCTCGGCTTGCAATTGATCGGACGTCCGCTGGAAGAAGGCCGCTTATTTTCCCTGGCTTCGGTGATGGAAAAGGCCTCGGACTTTCGCCCGAGGCCTGAACGCTGGTGGTGAACGCTGGTGGTAAGGGCTGAAATTTAGCCCTTGATCTTGGCCAGTTCCACGTCGGCGGTCTTGAGAAGATCGTCGGTGATCTTGCCTTCGGAATAGGGTTGCAATTGCTTCAGGCTGAAACCTTTGAAGGTCTCATATTGGGGATGGCTGGTCAGGCCGGGAAACAGCTTGTCCAGGGTCGCCTTGCCCTCGGCATTGGCCACGATGGTTTCAATCGGCGTGTCGGTAGAGAAGGCGGCGGCGGCAGGGGCGGGTGCCGCGGCAGGCGCCATCTGGGCGTGGGCCGAGCTGACAGCCGCCACGCTGAGCGCCAGCGCGAAGAGAATCGATTTGGACATCTTGGGGTCAACCTTTGTCTGAGGCTTAAGTCGAAAGCGTAACGCCACGATTGAACACGGATTGGCGGCGAGCGACAAGCAAAAGCCGTGATCAGAAGCGCAAATTCGGGGCGAAAAGCCGATCTCGAGCCCTTGGAATGGATTGCTCCTCGGGGCGGGACTGGTCTAGTTAGACAAATCTCAACCGCCCCCACCTTGGAGCCTATGCCTCATGACCACCCGTGCGCCCTTCCGCATCCAAGGCCGAACCGGGGAGTGGGAAGTGGTGCTCGGCCTTGAAGTCCACGCTCAGGTGGCTTCAAAGGCGAAGCTCTTTTCAGGCGCAGGCGTCGGCTTCGGCGCCGAGCCCAATAGTCAGGTCAGCCTGATCGACGCAGGCTTCCCCGGCATGCTTCCGGTGATCAATCGCCACTGTGTCGAGCAGGCGGTGCGGGCGGGCCTTGGCCTGCGCGCCAAGATCAATCTGACGTCGCACTTTGACCGGAAGAACTATTTCTATCCGGACCTGCCACAGGGCTATCAGATCAGCCAATTCAAGGACCCTATCGTCGGCGAGGGCGTTCTGACTGTCGAGCGCAATGACGGCTCGACCTTTGAGGTGCGCATTGAACGCATCCATCTGGAGCAGGACGCGGGCAAGTCGCTGCACGACATGGACCCGAACCTGACCTACGTGGATTTGAACCGCGCCGGCGTCGCCCTGATGGAGATTGTCTCCCATCCTGATATGCGCTCGCCCGAAGATGCGGCGGCCTATGTCAAGACGCTTCGCCAATTGGTGCGCTATCTTGGCGTTTGTGATGGCGATATGGAGAAGGGCAACCTGCGCGCTGACGTCAATGTCTCGGTGCGTAAGCCCGGTGCTCCCTTGGGGACACGCTGCGAAATCAAGAACGTCAATTCGATGCGCTTCATTCAAGCCGCCATCGTCTACGAGGCCACCCGTCAGGTCGAAATCTTGGAAGATGGCGGTTCCATCGATCAGGAAACCCGGCTGTTTGATTCTCACAAGGTTGAGACCCGGTCCATGCGCTCAAAGGAAGATGCGCATGACTATCGCTACTTCCCCGACCCTGATCTGTTGCCGCTCGTGCTCGACCCGGCCTGGGTAAAAGACATTGAAGCAAGCTTGCCGGAATTGCCCGACGCCAAGCGGGCTAGGTTGCAAAGTCAGTATGGGCTGTCGGCCTATGATGCGGGCGTTTTGATCGCTGACGCTGCCCGGGCAGATTATTTCGAGGCGGCTGCAAAAGGGCGCGACGCCAAGCTGGTCGCCAACTATGTCTGCAACGAACTGTTGTCCAAGCTTTCGGCGCAAGACCTTGAATTTGATCAAAGCCCGATCCCAGCCGAAGACATTGCGGGCTTGGTCAGCTTGATAGAGACCTCGGTCATCTCATCCAAGATCGCTAAGGCGGTGTTCGAGCGCATGTGGGCGGGCGAGGGTAAGCCCGCTGAGATTGTCGAACGCGAGGGCTTGACCCAGGTCAGCGATGTCGGCGCGCTCGAGAGTGCGATTGATGCCCTGATTGCCGCCAATCCCGACAAGGCCGCGGCGGTCAAAGACAAGCCGCAAGCGATCGGCTGGTTTGTTGGTCAGGTGATGAAGGCCACAGGCGGCAAGGCCAATCCGGCGGCGCTGAATGATCTTTTGAAGGCCAAGCTCGGCCTTTAATAGCCTTCAGGGATGGTTTCGGCGACGAGGCCGGTTGAGCCCTGGATCAGCAGCATATCGCCACCTCGTCTAACCCAATAATAGCCCGGCGGCGCGCGCCTGAGGTGGAATCGGTCTGGATTTAGGATCGGTGCGCCAAATCCACCGTCGGGCAAATACTGCCCGCGATAAAGATGGCGGGTGGGCGGGGGCGCAGGCAGGTTTGGGAAACTTGGTGCGATCTGAGGCGAGGCTTGACGCTCGCGGCGTGCGCGAGGCTCGGCGGGAGGCGGACGCATGAACCCTGCCGGGCGAGGAGGGGCAAAGCGTGGCACGCCCGGGGGATGCGCCCTCCCACCCCCTTGGGGCGCCCGTGGACCGGCATTGGCAAGCTGTGGCGCGCTCAGCAACAGGCCGAGCAAGACCGCGAGGACGGTCCGCACAGGCTTTGCGAATGAGACGCTCCGGCCCACGGCGCGGTTCCTATTCCTACCAGTAGAAGACGCCGTACGCCGTCTCAAGGACAGCGCCGGTGCGAAGGTCAATCAGCAAGGCGTCCGGCCCAAACCTCACCCACCGGCAACCCCAAGGTGGCGGCGGCAGGCCATAATTATAGTAGGACGCTAAGAAATACTCAGACCCGAAGAAGAACGGCGGTAAATACTCGCCAACGGCCCAGCGATGATACCCCCAACCTCTTGGATAATAGAAGGGCGGCGCGTGATAGCTTTCATGCCAGGCGCCATGATACCCCCATTGGCTGTGGGCGACGCCGCGCCAATTTCCACTCGGTCCTACTTCGTGGCCTTGCCAACCGGGCTGGGCCCCACCTCGCCAATCTGGGTTAGCGCCCCTTTGTCCGTCCCATCCATTATGCGCCCCGCCCCTCCAGTCCGGTGCCGGTGCAGTGACTGAGGGTTGCGCTCTCCACGCGCCTGGAGGTCCGCCGCGCGATCCACCTCCTGCAGGCGGCATGGCTTGCGGTGCGCGAGGGGCAGGAGCGGGCGCCTGGGCAGACGGCCGGGCGGGCGGCGGCGCTGATGGGGGCGGGCGGCCACCGCCGCCAGGGCCACGACCTCCGCCTTCACCATGGCCGCCCCAGCCGTGGTCTTGCGCCATAGCGCTTGTGGCCAGCAAGCTCAAAGCGACGGCCAAAGGCGATGCGAATTTCATGATATGCTCCAACTGATAAGATCGGCGAAGCCTCCGCGCCGCGTGTCGCCTTTGTGCGCGCCTATGGCTGAACTTAAACTGAACGGAACCGAAAGCTTATGTCTAGCTGCAATTCCCAGCACTTGGCAAAGGCGGTAAGGGTTTTGCGTCTTCAGAGTGGGGGTGCTAACACCAAGTTTGGCGTGTGGAGGCGATTCCTTAGTCTTCGCGTTACGCCTGTCCCATTGGCCTAGGCCGCGCGCATTTCGCGCCGCCTGCAGCCCCGAAAAGCGCCTTGACCGATCCTGTTCTACCGACCTCACCTGATGATCGCTTCCCGGGCGGCCTGTCCAAAGGCGTGGCGCCTATCTCGATCGAAAGTGAGCTGAAACGCTCCTATCTCGATTACGCCATGAGCGTGATTGTGGCGCGCGCTCTGCCCGACGCGCGCGATGGCTTAAAGCCTGTCCACCGCCGCATCCTGTTCTCCATGCACGAGAACGGCTTTTCCGCCACCGGCGCCTATCGCAAGTCCGCCCGCGTGGTCGGTGACGTCATTGGTAAGTATCACCCGCACGGCGATGTGGCGGTCTATGACGCCTTGGTGCGTATGGCGCAGGACTTCTCCATGTGCCTGCCTCTGATTGACGGCCAAGGGAATTTTGGCTCGGTGGACGGCGATCCGCCAGCCGCCATGCGCTATACCGAAAGCCGGATGACCAAGGCGGCAGAAGCCCTGCTGGCCGATCTCGACAAGGACACGGTCGATTTCAAGCCCAACTATGACGGCGCTGAGCATGAGCCGAGCGTCCTGCCGTCGCGGATCCCCAATCTGTTGGTCAATGGGGCAGGCGGTATCGCGGTTGGCATGGCCACCAATATCCCACCGCACAATCTAAGCGAAATTGTCGAAGCCTGCTTGGCTGTCTTAGCCGACCCCGAAATTGCGCTTGAGACCCTGCTCGATATGGTGCCAGGACCTGATTTCCCCACTGGTGGGGAGATTATTGGTCGCTCGGGCGCCCGCCAAGCGCTGATCAGCGGACGCGGTTCGGTGGTCGTACGCGGCAAGACCGCCATTGAGACCAGCGCCAAGGATCGCGAGTCCATCATCATCACTGAAATTCCCTATCAGGTGAACAAGGCGACCCTGGTCGAGCGGATTGCAGAACTGGTGCGGGAAAAGCGGATCGAAGGCGTCGCCGACCTGCGCGACGAAAGTGACCGCGACGGCATGCGGGTGGTAATCGATCTGAAGCGCGATGCGACCGCCGACGTCATTTTGAACCAGCTCTATCGCTTCACCCCGCTGCAGAGCTCGTTTGGCGTCAATATGCTGGCGCTCAATCGCGGCAAACCGGAACAGTTGGGCCTGCGACCGCTGATCGACGCCTTCCTCGAATTCCGCGAAGAGGTGGTGGTCCGCCGCACCAAGTTTGAGCTGACCAAGGCCCGTAACCGGGGTCACGTCTTGGTGGGTCTCGCCATTGCGGTGGCCAATATTGACGAGGTCATCATCATCATCCGCTCTTCGCGGGATCCGGCCGAGGCGCGCGAGCGCCTGCAAGGCAAGGATTGGCCTGCTGGCGACATGATGGCCTTGATCGGCTTGATTCAGGACCCGCGCACAGTGGTGGTCGATGGCGACAAGGTGCGTCTGACCGATGAACAGGCGCGCGCCATCTTGAGCCTCACCCTGTCTCGCCTAACCGGGCTGGGTCGCGATGAGATTTTTGAGGAAGCCGGGACCCTGTCGGCCTCCATCGCCGAATATCTCGCCATCCTCGCCAGCCGGGACCGGATTGTCTCCATCATCCGCGAAGAGTTGGAAGAGGTGAAGCACGCCTTTGGTCGGCCGCGCCGGACCCAGATTGTCGATGGCGATGCTGATGTCGAAGACGAAGACCTGATTCCGCGCGAAGAGATGGTCGTCACTGTTACCCATGGCGGCTATGTCAAACGCACAGCGCTGTCCTCCTACCGGACCCAGCATCGGGGCGGCAAGGGCAAGGCGGGCATGGCGATGAAGGATGAGGATGCGGTGGTCCGCGTCTTTGCAGCCTCCACCCACGCGCCGGTGCTATTCTTCTCTTCCATTGGCAAGGTCTATAAATTGAAGGTGTGGCGCTTGCCGCTCGCCCAGGCCAATGCCCGGGGCAAGGCCTTCGTCAATCTTTTGCCCTTGGAAGCTGGGGAGACCATCACCACCGTCCTGCCCTTGCCAGAGGATGAAGCCCAGTGGGATGCGCTGGACGTCATGTTCGCCACCAGCTTTGGCGATGTGCGGCGAAACAAGCTGTCCGACTTCGTGCAAGTCAATCGGGCTGGCAAGATCGCCATGAAGTTCGGCGAGGATGGCGGGCGCATTGTCGGCGTAGCGCTTTGCGATGAGCTGAAGGACATCCTCCTCACCACAGCGCTTGGCCGCTGCATCCGCTTCCCGGTGACCGATGTTCGGGTGTTCGCCGGCCGCGAGTCCACCGGTGTGCGCGGCGTGCGGTTGGGGGATGGCGATGAAGTCATCTCCATGGCGGTGCTGAGCCACGTCGACGCAACCCCAGGCGAGCGCGTCGCCTATCTCAAATATGCTGCGGCCCTGCGCGCGGCGTCGGGCGAGGCGGTTGAGGGCGATGCGGCAGACGTCGGGGAGGCTGATGCCGAGCCAGACGAAGGCGCGGTCGATCTGGATCAGGTCTCGAATGAAAGGCTCATTGCTCTGGGAGCTGCAGAGCAATTGATCCTGACCATTACCGATGCGGGCCTTGGCAAGCGCACCTCGTCCTATGACTATCGTTGCACCGGTCGCGGTGGACAGGGCTTGGTGGCGCACGACCTGACGCGGCGGGGAGGGCGTTTGGCGGCCAGCTTCCCGGTCGAAGAGGGCGATGAGATCTTGCTGGTCACCGACGGCGGGCAACTGATCCGCGTGCCAGTCGGGCAAGTTCGGGTCGCCGCCCGCAACACCCAAGGCGTCTATATTTTCCGAACCGCCGATGCCGAGCGGGTGGTGTCGGTGGAACGCTTGGCCGAGCCTGGCGAAACGAGCGATGCGCCGGACGATCAAGCCCCCCTTGCATCTGAAGCGCCTTCGGGCGATTGATCAGCTAACTTGAGCGGGCTCGGTTAGGGGCAAAAGCTTGAGACGCGAAACTTGCGCACGCAAATGGGGCGCGAACCTGGGATGAAGGGACGGTCCATGCGCATCGGAATTTATCCGGGAACCTTTGATCCCATCACCAATGGCCATATGGATATAATTGGTCGGGCGGTGAAGCTGGTCGATAAGCTGGTGATCGGGGTTGCGGTCAATCGCGACAAGGGTCCGCTCTTTTCTCTGGATGAGCGGGTCGAGATGGTGATGCGCGACACCGCTGAGCTCAGCCGAAATTCCGGCGTTGCCATCGTCGCCATGCCCTATGAAAACCTACTGATGCATTTCGCCCAAAGTATCGACGCTTCGGTCATCATTCGCGGGCTTCGCGCCGTGTCAGATTTTGAGTACGAATTTCAGATGACGGCGATGAACCAACAGCTGAACCGCCAGATCGAAACCGTCTTTCTGATGGCTGATCCGCGTCATCAAGCCATCGCATCGCGGCTGGTGAAAGAGATCGCGCGATTGGACGGCGACATTTCCGGCTTCGTCAGCCCGCGCGTGGCCGATATGATGCGCGACAAGTATCACCCGAAAACCCCATCCTGATCGCCGATCGACAAGAGTTCAAATGCCCTCATCCCTGCGAAATTTTGCCACCTTAGCCCTGCTATTCGCCGTGGCCGCGACGCCGGCTCTGGCCCGGAAATCGACGAAGGCGGCTGCGCCGACAACTCCGCCGCCGATCCTGGCCACGGACTGGAAGCTGGTTGATCCCGACAATTTATTGATCATCGACACGAGCCATGGCCGCATTGTCGCGGAGCTCTATCCCCTGATGGCGCCGAAGACCGTGGCACAGATTAAGACCCTTGCCCGGCGGCACTTTTTCGACGGCCAAAGCTTTTTCCGCGTGATTGACGGCTTCATGGATCAGACGGGCGATCCAACCAATACCGGCCAGGGCGGATCGGATCTGCCCAATGTGCCCGGCGAATTCACCTTTGTTCGCGACGCCAATTTCCCCTTCGTAACCCTCACCCAATCGGGCGCCAGTGTGGCGGGCTTGTCGGAATTTATGCCAGTCAACTCCCAATCTGATGCGCTGATGGCGATGAATGTTTCGGGGACTGTGCAGGGCTGGGGGATGTTTTGCCAAGGCGTGCTTGGCATGGCGCGAGCCGAGGATCCGGGCTCTGGCAACAGCCAGTTCTTCATTATGCGAAATTCAAATTTTGGTCTGGACCACAAATATACGGCCTTTGGTCGGGTCTTGGTCGGCTTGGAGGTGGCGCGTCTGATAAAGACCGGCGAACCGGTTCCTGAGCCGCAGGACGTCATGACCCGCGTTCGGCTGGCGTCAGACCTGCCGCAAGGCGAAACCTATCCTTTGGCGCGCGTCTCCACGGCATCAAAATTCTACCGCTACGAGTTCGATAAACTCAAGGACGCCAAGGGCGAGGAGTTTTCGCCCTGCGACGTGGACATCTTGGTCAATACCAAGCCCGAGACCGTCTTGCCGAAGTGAGGCCGGACAGGTCCTAAGCCATAGAGTTGGCGGACCCGAACATGTCGCTGCGTCAATCCCGCCCGTTACCCGTCAAGGGGTTGGGCTCAACAGGGCCTTGGCGGTATCCAGCTGATCGGAATAGGCGTTGAGTGTCCTTGCGGTCAGCCGAATATAGGTCGCTGCTTCCTCAAAGCGGCGGCCTTCGATGGCTTCCCGCACGCCGGGGAGGGTCTTGGCGCCATAGCCGGTGAGCACGCCGGGTGCATACAAAAGGTGCTGGAACCACGGTCGGCCAGGAAGGCCCTCAGGCGCCGTCAAGCCATGCTCCATCTTCACCAAGGCGGCATCGAGGTCTGTCGCCCGCTTTTGCGCCAAGCCCTCGCCATGGGCGGCATAGGCCGCATCGAAGGCGCTGGCCGAGGCCGAAAGCCGGGATATGGCCTGTTCCAACGGCGAAAAATCGAGCTTGACGGTGGCAGGCTTGAGCGGTGGCGCCGCCACAGGCGCTTGCGGGTCCGAGGCCAGTTCAAACCCGTGATCGACGCGCAAATCGGCGATGACCTTATCGCCATCGGCCATGCGCGTATTCAGAGCCTTGATCTCAGCCAGGTAGAGGCTCGCCGCCTCAGCCACAGGCGCGAACCGCATGGGGATCAGGTCGGCATCGGCAAGCCGCAGCATTAGCCGCCCCCCCGTTCGGGTCAGGGCCGCCCCATAGCTGAGGCCTGGGTCGCCGAAGCGGATATAGTGGTCATAGCTGTCATAGATCGAGTGATAGACCCCGCCGGAGCTTCCTTCGCCGCCAAAGCCGATATTCAGCGAGGCGACGCCTAGATGCTGCAAGAAGGCGGAATAGTCCGAGCCCGACCCCAGCGGGGCGAGTGGCAGTTCGGCGCCGGACTTGGCCAGAGCGGCTTCGCGCTTGACATCTTCACTGGCGCGCGGCGCCAAGGCTTTAACGCGCAGATTGGCGCGCATGCGGGCCGAGATGCTAACGCCCTTTTCGGGGTCTGCCACATCGTCGGCGACCTGATTGACCAGGGTTTGCAGGGCGTGGCTGCCTTCGGCCTCAAAAAACCCGCGGTCGTTGGAATCGCTATTCACATAGGCGACAGCCTTGGCTTTTAGTTCATCGGCATGGGCCTCAGCCCATTCGGTTGAGCCGATTAGACCCGGCTCTTCGGCGTCCCAGCTGGCATAGACGAGGGTGCGCTTGGGCTTCCAACCGGTGCGGGCGAGTTCGCCGATGGCCTTCGCCTCTTCCAGCAGCGCCACTTGACCCGAGAGCGGGTCCTCGGCGCCAAAGGCCCAGCCATCATGGTGATTGCCGCGGATAATCCACTGATCAGGCTCGCCTTTGCCCTTCATCACGGCAATGACGTCGTAAATGGTCTTCAGGCTCCAATCGGACTTGACCGCCAGATGTACGGAGGTCTCGCCAGAGCCGCCCACATGATAGGCGATGGGTAGGCCGCCACGAAAGGCGGCTGGGGCTTCTGGCCCTTTCAGCGCTTCAAGGAAGGGCTTGGCGTCAGCATAGGAGATCGGCAAGGCCGGAATCTTGAGCAGGGTTTTAGCTTCGGCGCGGCTCAGTCGCTTGGCGCCTGCCACAGCGCCAATGCCCGGCGTCAGGGGGTCGCCGGGATAGATCATCATTTTCTGGACCGAGCCGCGCTGCACCGAAGCCGGCGGACGATGAGGTCCCTTTGGCCAGACATCGCCTTGGCCATAACCGTCATCGGCGGGGTCGGAATAGATGAGGGCCCCGATGGCTCCATGCTCTTCGGCCAGTTGCGGCTTTAGTCCGCGCCAACCCTGGCCATAGCGGGCAATGACAATCTTGCCCTTCACTGAGACGCCCAGGCGCTCCAGCGCCTCATAGTCTTCCGGCATGCCGTAATTGACATAGACAAGGTCGCCCGTGACATCGCCGTCACCTTGGTAAGCGAGATAGGGCGGTAAAGCGTGATCGGTTTGGGTCGATGTCCGGTCGCCCGCCATCGGCGGCTCGCGCAAGGCCGCGTGGTAAGGGCTCGGTCCGAGGAGGTCGAGGCTTTCGCTAAGCGGCGTCGGATAGAGCACCTCGAAGGTCTCAATCTTGGCGTCAAAACCAAAGGCTTTGAACTTCTGCAAGAGAAATTCGGCATTGGCCTTGTCATGGGCCGCGCCGACATGATTGGGCGCGGAGGAGAGCTGCTCCAGCCAGCCGCGCATTTCCTCAGACGAGACCTTCGCGTCGAAGCGGGCCTCCAACGCGCGCTCTTGGGTGGCGTGCGGCCCAGAAAAGCCCAAGAGGGCGGGCTCGCCTTGCGCCAGAGCCGGAGCGCTTGCCACCAAGCCCAAAAGGAAGGATGCAGTGCAAAGATATTGGGCGCGCGTGGACATAGAAGCCTCTTGGGACGGATCAGAAGCGCGAGCTTAGGCCTATTGATCGGTTTTGCCAAAGTTGCCGGATAAGGAGCTCAACATTCAGTCAGATTGACCGCGAGCCCGCCGAGCGACGTTTCCTTATAGATGTCCTTCATATCATCGCCGGTGCGCTTCATGGTCATAATGACCTTGTCGAGGCTGACCGAGTGCTCGCCATCGCCGACCAGGGCCAGCCGAGCGGCATCGATGGCCTTGATCGCCCCCATGGCGTTACGTTCGATGCAAGGGATTTGAACCAGCCCGCCAATCGGATCGCAGGTGAGGCCGAGATTGTGCTCCATGGCGATTTCGGCGGCGTTTTCGATCTGGGCGTTCGTGCCCCCTAAGGCCGCGGCGAAGCCTGCAGCGGCCATGGAACAGGCGACGCCCACCTCGCCTTGGCAACCCACTTCGGCCCCCGAGATGGAGGCGTTGCGCTTATAGAGCGCCCCAATGGCGGCGGCGGTCAAAAGGAAGGTATGGCGGCCAGCGACGCCGCCCTTATGAAAGCGATCATAGTAGCGCAAGACTGCCGGAATAATGCCCGCGGCACCATTGGTCGGCGCAGTGACGATCCGGCCCCCTGCGGCGTTTTCTTCATTGACCGCGAGCGCCCAGAGATTGATCCAGTCCATAGCGATGAGCGGGTCGGATATATGGCGTTCGGCGCGGGAGCGCAGGTCTTCATGGATCAGGCGCGCGCGACGCTTGACCTTGAGCCCGCCGGGCAGCTCGCCAGATTGGCGCATGCCGCGATCAATGGAGGCTTCCATGGCGTCAAATATTGCGTCCAGTCCGGCTTCCACCGCGGCGCGGTCACGACGCGCCTCTTCATTGGCCAGCATGACCTGGGCAATGGTCAGCCCCGCCTCGGCGCTCATCTGCAACAACTCGTCGGCGCTGATAAAGGGGTAGGGGACGGGGTGACTGTCGACCGGTCGGTTGAGCTCCATCTCCCGCTCATCAGCGACAAAGCCACCGCCAACCGAATAGAAGAGTTCGTCGACCACCGCTGTGTCTTCGCCCAGGGTGGTGGAGAAGCGCAAGGCGTTTGGATGCTTGGGCAGACGCATATCGCCGCGCCAGATGATATCAGTCTCGGCCGCAAAGGCGATCTCCGGCCCACCGCCACCGAGCCGAAGCCGCCGCTCAGCCGCCAATTTGAGCAAGCTTAAGTCACCCTCATCCGGGTCGAGGGTGGCGGGGAGATACCCTATGAGGCCAAGCATCACCGCCCGATCCGTCGCGTGCCCGCGTCCGGTCAGGGCGAGCGAGCCGTAGAGTGTCACCTGCACCCGGCTGACCTTTGCCAGATGGCCGTCGCGGGCCAGATTGGCGAGATGGCGTCCCGCAGCCGACATGGGGCCCATGGTGTGAGAACTGGACGGACCGACGCCGAGTTTAAAAAGTTCAAAGGTGCTGGTGGTCATCTATCCTCCAAGGTCGTTGGGGCCGAGCTCGATCCGACACGCGCCCACCCCATTCGACCGGCCAGTCGACCGGCCATTCGACCGGGTTCCTTAGGGCCTAGCTTAAGGCCGTTTCTCGGATTGGCTATATTCATTTCTACGGAATTCCAATATATTGGAACGCCTGTCGTTGTTTACCGAGCCGTGCCATATGTCGGAAGACGCTCCCCCGCTTGGGCCGCAAATCCAGGCCTTGCGCAAATCGCGCCGGTTGACGCTTGAGCAGTTGGCGGTTCTGTCGGGGGTGTCGCGTTCGATGCTCAGCCAGATTGAGCGCGGCCAAGCCAATCCGACCTTCGCCACCCTGTGGAATCTGACCCGCGCCTTGGGCATTGATATTTCGGACCTGCTCGGCGGCCAATCCAGTCAATCCCAACCCTCCATCTTGGTGACAGGGGCGCATTTTATTCCCGAAATCAGGTCGGAAGATCAAAAGTGCACCCTTAGGATCCTCAGTCCGGCACAATCTGCTGGGCGGACTGAGTGGTACGAGATCTTGCTCGAGCCCGGTGGCGCTCTGATGTCTGAACCCCATGCGCGGGGGGCGATGGAGCATATTACGGTGATTACCGGCGCTCTGGAGGCCTCGTCGGGCGACACCCGCGCTGAGGTGACGGAGGGCGGCGTGGCCCGTTACCCGGCCGATGTCCGTCATGGGCTGAGAAACATCCATCCCGGTCGCACCCGCGCCTTTCTGGTCGTCGAGTCTTGAGCTTCACCAACTTTCCGATATATTGGATCAAACATCCTTGATCATGGATCGTTAGGCTTGCGCCTTTGCGACATGGGTCTTGTGCATTTGGAGGATTTGATGGGCGAGCGTCTGGATTTTCTCCATCGCGTCAGCGCGACCTTGGGTGAGATTGATGCGCAAGGCTTGACCAAGCCAGAGCGGGTGATTGTTTCGCCGCAGGGGGCGCGGATCGAGGTCGAAACGGCTTCCGGCGCCAAGCGGTCGGCCCTGAATTTCTGCGCCAATAACTATTTGGGCCTGGCGGGCGACCCGCGCTTGGTGGCGGCGGCGGCAGAGGCATCGGCACGATTTGGCGCGGGGCTCGCCTCGGTCCGCTTCATCTGCGGAACCCAATCCTTGCATAAGGAGTTGGAGGCTGAGACTGCGGCCTGGCTCGGCTTTGGTGACTGCATCCTGTTCGCCGCCTGTTTTGACGCCAATGGTGCGGTTTTTGAACCCTTGCTCGACGAGGCAGACGCCATTGTCTCAGACAGTCTCAACCACGCCTCGATCATTGATGGCGTGCGCCTCTGTCGGGCCAAGCGCTACCGCTTTGCCAATTCCGATATGGCGGATTTGGAAGCGCAACTCAAAGCGGCCCGCGCCGCCGGGTCCCGCACGATCTTGATTGTCACCGATGGCGTTTTTTCGATGGACGGCTATTTGGCCAAGCTGCCCGAAATTACCCGGCTGGCTGACCAGTATGACGCGCTGATCATGGTCGATGACTGTCATGCGTCGGGTCATTTGGGCCCAGAGGGGCTTGGCTCTCGGTCAGTCCACGGCGCAGAGGTTCGCATCGATATTCTGACAGGCACCTATGGCAAGACCCTCGGTGGCGGCATGGGTGGCTTTATTTGCGCCGATGCGCAGGTGATTGCGCTGTTGCGTCAAAAGGCCCGGCCCTATCTTTTCTCCAACGCGCTCGCCCCCTCCATCTGTGGGGCGGCGCTTGAGGCCATCCGCATTGTGCGCGCGCCAGAAGGCGAGCAGATGCGCCAAACCCTGAAATCCCATGCGGCGCGTTTCCGCTCCGGTATGGAAGCGGCGGGCTTTGATCTGAAGCCCGGACCGACGCCCATCATTCCGGTGATGCTGGGCGATGCCCGTCTTGCCCAAACCTTTGCCGCCAACCTGTTGGATGAGGGCGTCTTCGTCACCGGCTTTTCTTTTCCGGTGGTGCCAAGAGGCGAGGCGCGTATCCGGACGCAGCTTTCGGCTGCCCATAGCCAAGCCGATATTGACGCCGCCATCTCTGCCTTTGTCCGCGTCCGAGACGCCCTTGCCGAAAGCCAGCCGCAATGAGCGCTCCGATGCGTGGCCTGTCGAAGCTGAAGCCAGAGGTCGGGATCTGGCGGGTGGACGCCGAAGTGCCAGGTCTCGGCGACGATGATGTGCTGATCCGGGTCAAAAAGACCGCCATCTGCGGCACTGATCTGCACATCTACAAATGGGATGACTGGGCGGCGAAGACCATTCCGACTCCCATGATTGTCGGGCATGAATTTGCCGGCGAAATCGTGGCGCTCGGCCGGTCTGTGTCCCGCCCGTTGAAGGTTGGTCAGAGGGTCTCGGGCGAGGGGCATATCGTCAATCCGCACTCTGCCGCCAGCCGCGCCGGAAGGTTCCACCTCGATCCGGAAACCCAAGGGGTCGGAGTCAATCGGCAAGGGGCATTTGCCGATTACCTCGCCATTCCCGCCTTCAATGTCGTGCCCTTGCCCGACGAGGTCAGTGACGAGGTGGGCGCGCTGCTCGATCCTTTTGGCAATGCCGTGCACACAGCCCAGCAATTTGATCTGATGGGTGAAGACGTCTTGGTGACGGGGGCCGGTCCGATTGGCATTATGGCGGCTGCTGTTGCCCGCCGAGCGGGTGCACGCACCGTCGTCATCACCGATCAAAACCCCTACCGCCTCGACTTAGCGACCCAGCTTGCCGATGTTCGGCCGGTCAATGTGGCGACCGAAGATTTGCGCGACGTCATGGCGCAGGAGGGTATCCCGTCTGGCTTTAGCGTTGCCCTCGAAATGTCGGGCGCCGCGCCCGCCATTGCGCAAGCCCTAGACGTCCTGGGGATGGGCGGCGGGATTGCGCTTTTAGGCCTGCCGTCCCAGCCGATGGAGGTCAACTGGTCGACTGTGATTATGAAGGCGCTGACCGTGCGCGGTGTCTATGGCCGCGAGATGTTTGAGACCTGGCGCAAAATGTTTGGCTTGATCCGAGGCGGCCTCGATCTGACGCCGCTCATCACCCATCGCCTGCAAATGGCCGAATTTGAGGCCGGATTTGCCGCGGGCCTTTCGGGCCAGTCTGGCAAGGTTGTGCTGGATTGGGCCGCTTAGGCCATCGCGCCACTTAGATCGAATTTAGCGGGGCTGTCGGGCTCACGCCGCGCTCGACCGCGCCACCAAGAGGCGCAGGGTCTCTAAGAGTTCATGCGGCTTGATGGGTTTGCCAATATGGCTGTCCATGCCGGCAGCCACGCACTGCGCGACCTGATGCGGAAGCACATTTGCTGTCATCGCGGCAATCGGCGTCCGCCCGCCCGCCGCGACGGACTTGGACCGGATCATCCGCGTCGCCGTCAAGCCGTCCATGTTCGGCATTTGCACATCCATGAGGATCAAATCATAGGCGTAACGCGCCGCCCGCTCGACCGCATCCACGCCGTCGCTCGCCTCATCAAGTCTGCGGGTAAAGGGACTGAGCATGGCCCGGACGAGCTCGCGGTTGAGGGCGTTATCATCGACGATGAGGATGGCCAGATTATCGGCGAAATCGTGAGTTACGATGTCGGCCTCACGCATTTCCTCAGAAAGTGGCAAGGGCAGCTCGCACCAGAAGGTCGCGCCTGCCCCGAGCGCGCTCTCCACGCCCAAGACACCGCCCATGTTTTCGACAATGGCTTTGCAGATGGACAGGCCAAGGCCCGATCCGCCATAGCGCCGCGAGATCGACTCATCGGCCTGGCTAAAGCGCGAGAAAATGCGTTCGTGGAGCTCAGGCGGTATGCCGATGCCGGTATCCTTGACCTCGATCCTCAGCAATGGCGGTCCCGCGTCTGCCTCAGTCTGCACAACCCGCACGAGGACGCTACCGGCCGCCGTGAACTTTATGGCGTTTGAAACGAAATTCAGGATCACTTGCCGAACGCGCAATCCGTCGCCGAGCCGCCAGCCTCTGGCCCCTTCGACCTGGAGCTCGAGCGAAAGGCCCTTGGCGCGCGCTTGTTCTTCGACCAAATCGAGACAGACTTGCGCTTCTTCCACCGGATCAAACGGATAGGCGTCGAACTCGAGTTTTCCGGAGTCCAGCCGCGAAAAATCGAGCACGTCATCGACAATGGCGAGCAGGGTCTGTCCCGCCTCCAAGATGATTGCGAGTTTTCGTTGGGCTTCGGGGGTGAGGTTGGTTTCCCCTCGCAAGAGCGACGAAAAGCCAATGATGGCGTTCAAAGGCGTTCTCAGCTCGTGGGTGACATTGGCAAGAAATTCCGCCTTGACCCGACCGCCTTCTTCGGCGGCGACGCGGGCGGTTTCGGCCTCGACGGCGGCCCGACGGTTTTCTTCGACCGCAACCGCCAAACGCTCCTTCACCACCCCGACATCCAGCCTTTGGCTGATCAAGACAAAGCCTGTCGGCCAGCCAATGCTCAGCGTAATCGCCACGGTTGCGAATGGGGTGAAGCCGCCAGGATTGTGCAGAAAAAAGACGTTGATCAGCCAGTCAAAAGCGACGGCGCCTATAACCAGGACTGGCATAAGGGCGAGAGAGGCGAGGAATTTCTGTCTCCACATGCCAGCCATAACCTCTCTGAGCCTATTCAGCCCGCGCGTCTGAGCGCCGATGTCCTTTTCAACCTCTCCCTCTTGGAAGAAGTCTGTTGCGTTTTAAAAGGCTGCCAACGGCGATACTTCGAGCCTAGGGCGCGATCCTTGAGAGGGGAAGGGGGTTTCACGCCGGCGAGTTGCGACCCCGCAAAATATTTTTTCAGCGTCGATCACATGCCACTCGGGCAGGCCTGGCTTGGGATCGGGAGAACAGCCGTCGATATTATGGTGCCGCCGCCGACTTTCCCGCCCCAAAATCCTCTTAACGGCCGCAGCGACCGCTTAGCCGGAAAATGACTTAAGCTTCAGAATTTAAACGCGTATTCGAAGGCTAGATCGCGCCGTGATTTTAAGCCCGGCTTTATAATAGGTTATCGATATAGCGTGTGATTATAGTTTTCGTATTCAGTGTATATCAAACATGAACGCAAATAAAAAATGCAATAAACAGTTCACTATTGAGAAAAAGAAAAATATCTCATCCAATTAACTATGCATTCACCGCGTTGGTATTTCTCTATGCTCATAGGTTTGACGAACATTCGGTCGAACGCCGAATTTCACCTTTTAGGAGTGCAAGAAATGCAAGCTGAATATGGAGCAACGGAAGGGTTTTCCGGCCTTCCCCTGCCAGAACCGACCTCCACTGGCGAGGATTTGTTTCGCATGGCGATTGCCTATTCGTCCGGTCAGGGCGGGGCGCCTATCGATCTCGTTTCCGCCCACATGCTGTTTAATCTGGCAGCGATGCGCGGGTCAGAGGAAGCTAAGCGCTATCGCCGGGAACTCAGTTCAGAAATGGACCGGGAAATGGTCGCCGATGCGCAGCGTGCGGCGCGCGAGTGGCTGCAAAAGGTCGCCTAATTCCTTGCGACGCGCCAGCCCTTATTGGGTCGTGAGCGCTGTGCGGGAACTGACCGTATAGCCGAACTGAACCGGTAACAAATCGCGCGCATATTGTTGCATGAAGAGGCCCGCCTCCGCGACCCGCGAGCGTGGCACATAGACCACGTCAAAGCGCCGTAGTGGCGCAAGGTCCTGCGCCACGCGCCGCGCAGGATGCACCGATAAATCTACCGTGCGCATCATTGCCCCACCGCTGGACGCGCGACGCAAAATCACCACCTGGCTGGGCTTGGCGCCGGTGGTGAAGCCGCCAGCCATGGTAACGGCTTGCAGGGCATTGATATCGCCTGGCATGTCATAGACGCCCGGCGTCTTGACCTCGCCCCCGACAAAGACCTTGAGCGGCCCTGCGGTTTTGACCACCACGCTGACCTGAGGGTGCAGGAGTATGGGGGAAAAGGCCGCCGCCAGCATGGCCTCGGCTTCCTGGGGTGTGCGGTCCGCCACCATGACCGGAGCAATATAGGGCAGCGAGATGCGTCCGTCGGGCAAGACCGTTACGGTTCTCGCCAATTCCGGCGCCGCGAGCAGCGCCACGTCCAATTGATCGCCGGGAAACAGACGATAGGAGGGCTCGTCCTCCCGCCACGTGGCGTAGGACACCTCCGGAAACTCCCCGCCCGCGCGATTTTGCCGCGCAGGGTAGCTGTCATTCAGAGCGGGGGCGTCGCCCGGCAGGGTGACCGCGCAGCCGCTCACAGCCAATGCGACAAGGCTGATCACGCCCCACAGAGGGCCTCTAAGGCGTAACGACGGCACGGCGCACGCTTCCCAGTCATGTTTATTAACGATTTGGCTAATGTCGTTGAGGATGGGTAACGATTGGTTAATGGCGAATTGGGACCTTGTCGGCTCGACTGAATGCCAAGGAATCATTGCGTCTGATGCCGCTCGGCGAGCCAGAATTTCTGGGTCACTCCCCTTCGAATGCCTCAATTTCGGCTTTGGCCTTGCTGGGGCCCGCCGAGGTTGTCGACCATTTGCGTCGCAAACTACCTGTTATGTTATTGATATTTTTTGTGATTTCTGCCGTCGCCCTTGGAGTTGCCTTAAAATTACAGCCCAGGTTCGAAGCCCATACCAGCATTCTGATCCGGCTCGGCGACGCCTATGTCTATCAGCCAGGGGTGGGCGACGCGGCCCGAGGTGCGACGCCCACGAATGAGCAGATCGTCCAGTCGGAAATGGAGATCTTACAGTCTGCGTCACTCAAGCGGCGCGTCATCAGTGTCATCGGCTATGAGCGACTCTATCCCGCCAAGGCGCGGGCCTATGACGCCGCATCTCCGGGTGAAAAGGAAGTGCTTGTGTCGGGCGCGGTGCATGATCTCGACGTCGGCTTGAAATTTGCCACGGCACCAGACACCTCCGTGGTCAAGGTGAGCTATGCCAATCCGGATCCGCATTTGACCGCGCTCGTGCTCAATACCTTGCTCGACGAATATGTCGTCTATCGCCGCACCATCCTTGCGGGGGGCGAGGCCAGCGCTGTGACGGATCAGAAGCGGGCGCTGGAAACCCGGCTGCAGGCGGCGGATCGTGCCTATGCCGATTTTCTCGCTGACAATCACATCGGCGATATCGAAACCGAAAAGGCCTCCCTGGCGGCAAGCTATGGCCAGTTGGTGGCAGAAAAATATTCGGTCGCGGCGGCGCTTTCCGAGGCGGAAGGCGGAGCGAGCGAGGCCACGCGTCTGTCTCACGATGCGCCGCGTGAAATTGGTCTCTATCGCGATCTGGACCACACAGCGCTCGACCGACTGAACCAATTGCGTGCCGAGCGACAGGAACTCGCGTCGCGCTACCGACCGGGCGCTCAGCCCCTGGTCGAAAAGGACATGCAGATCGCCGCCATCGAAGCTCTGGCGGCCTCATCGGATCGTATCGCAGGCGGGGCACGCCGGGTTGGCGTCAATCCGATCTGGCAGACACTTGAAAGCGAACGCAATAGCTCAACCACTCGGGCCGCCTCCCTACGTAGCCGACAGGCAGCGATTTCCAGGGCCTTGGAGGAATTGATTGGCAGGCGCCAATCCTTGGCGGTTTTGGAGCCGCAAGTTCTCGCCCTGACACGGGAGCGTGAAATCCTCACCGCCAATCTGCGCACACTCGCCGCTCGGGAAGAAGAATTGACCGACCAGCAAGGTCTGGCGGGCAAGGGTGACGACAATATTCGCATTGTCGAGCGGGTGTCGGCGCCCGTTCAGGCCTCGAGCCTTCGGGGGCTCGTCCTCGCAGCCGGGCTGTTATTCGCCTTGGCCTCAGCCCTGCTTTACGGGCTTTTTGGCTTGGCAGCGCGACGCGGCTATCCCAGTCAGGCGGCCGCCGCGCGGGCCTTAGGGGTTCCGATCATCGCGACCGCACCCCAAATAGGCTGACCCGAGGGGCGAGGCCATTGCCTGTGCAAGGGCAGACTCGAACCTGCATGGCCTTTCGTGCGACCTTAGGGATCTTGCGACTCCCCAGGTCCTGATTCGCTGCCATGCATGATCTCATCGCTGAAATGGAGGCGCTCGCGCTGCGGCTGCGACCGGTGCAAGGTCGCCAAGGCATGGCCGTGCAATTTGTCGCCCAAAATCGTGGCGATGGGGTCTCGACCTTGGCACGCGCTTTTGCGGTGGCAGCCGCGCGGATAGCACCACGTGGGGTCTGGCTGGTCGACCTCAATCTGTTTGACAGTGACCACCTGCGGGCCTTTGCGGCGGAGGAAGATGTTCTGGGTCCGCTAGGCCGGGCGGTGCGGGCGTCGCCGGATGGCTCCTGTTTTTTCAACCTGTCGCCAAAAGGGCGGTGGCAGGCGAGCGATCTCTTGGTCGGACACGGCGTGGGTCGCGCGAGACTTTGGATCACCCGCTTTCGCCAGGAACTGCTCGAGCCGGGGCAGGACGTGGTGTTTGCCAAGTCTGACGCCTATTGGCAGGCCTTACGATCCCAGGTGGATTGGATTGTCGTCGATGCGCCTGCGCTCGACCGCGCAGCGCACGCTCTGCGCGTGGCGCGCTTCATGGACACCAACCTGCCCGTGATTGATGCCCGCCAGTTGGACCTGGCCTCAGACCGGGCCCTGGTTGCCAGCCTACAGCAGGCTGGCGGTCGGGTCGCTGGCGCCGTGCTCAATCGCTCGGCCCGCCATCTGCTTGAGCCGATAGGTAAGTCCGGCTAGGTGCCAGCGTTTGTCAGGAAAAAGTAGGATCCGGTTTTTCCGAAAAGACAAACGAAAACAGAGGGATTTAGCGCCCGTCTGATTCGATAAGAAACTGACGGACGCTAGAACGGGCCAGAGCTTCAGCATAGATGAGCGTGCGATAGAGCTTGGCGGCAAAAACCCGCGCCGAGGTCGGTGAGGGGGATTGCGCGACCGCGCGAAGGCCTTTCATGAGCGCTGCCTTGGCGGGTATGAATTTCAGCCGACGCGCCAAGCGCACGCTGGGATAGGCCGCCACCGCATCGGGGTGAAGCTGGACCAACCGGGCGAAATTTGCGCCGCCTTGCAGATATTTGCCGAAGAGCGCCGCATCCCCGTCGAGACCCAAATGGCTGGCCGGATTGTCGATGTGTGAGATGGGGTATTGCTTGGCGATGCGTACGCCCCATTCCACATCCTCCCACCCCCAGCCCTGAAACTGTGCATCGAAAGGCGCAGCGGCGAAGACGTCGCGTCGCACCAGAAGATTGGAGGCATAGACATATTTTGCGGGCGCCTGAGCGCGGTGGGCTGCGTCAACACATTCGCCCCGCTGCTGGATCGCAGCGTGCAACCGCGTCGCCGGCGAAATTTCTGTCTGCTTCAAGCTAAAGCCGCCAAAGGTGCAGGCCGGATCGTGGGCTTGCGCATGGCGCAACCAGGTCTCCAGAAAGTCCTCGGCATCTGGCGCCATGTCGCAGTCTAAAAACAGCAAATGACGGGCGCGGCTTTCGGCAAATAGCCAATTGCGTCCGGCGCTGCGGCCTTGATTGGCGCTGAAGGCGAGGAGACGGGCTGGCGCTTCGGACTCTTGGACTGCGTCGGCCAAACGGGCGAGGCCTGGCGGGTCGTCACTCCCATCATCTAAGAGCAGGATCTCTACACGCAAATCTAGCGCCTTTGCCTCATGGCAAAGGGTTCGAAACAAGGGCAGGGGATCGTAACGGAAGAAGGGGATCGCGACCGATAGACGGGGCGTCGCCACGGCATAGCTTGGGCTCTCGAAGGATCGCGCAGTGGACGTCATGCCTCTTGCCCCACAGGGCCGCTGCGAAAGGTGCGCCAAAGATCGTGACAGTCACCGGCATTGATCACCCAGGCCAAGGCTGAAAACACCAGAATGCCGACACAGGCCTTGGCGATGATCTCCGGCGCGCCACCTTGAACAGGGGTTATTGCAACGGCTGCCGCCATCCCCGCTGTGGCAATGAGGGTGCGCGCTGAGGGTCTCCAGGGCAGGGGAAGGCTGAGCGCCGGTCTGGCTAAGTACACAGAAATCAGCGCACCGAGGCCATAGGAGGCGCAGGCCGCCCACATGGCGCCCGCTAAGCCAAAACGGGGCACAAGCAGCAAGGTTGCCAAGATGTTGAACCCGGCAGGTAGGCCGATTGCCCAAATAAGCCGTCCCGTCTTTCGGTGCAGTGTGAACGCCGTATTGAAATAATAGGTCGTGAGGCCAGCAAAGAAGGCGCTGAACGCAATCCACACCGTCACCTCTGCGGCTTGCACCGCCAATTGCGGTCCGACCATGAGCCCTGCCAAGGGGTGAGCGATTAAGGCAAGACCTGCACAGGCGGGCAGCCCCAAGAGCACCATGAGATTAACTTGCGTGCGCGCCACTTGGTCGAGGGCTTGACGTCCCCCGTGCTCAAGGGCTGCGACAGCTGCGGGCCAGCTCGCCGTCCCCAACCAAACAAACATCACATCGAGGGTCCGGTTGGCGAGGGTGTAGCCTACATGATAGGCGCCGACAGCGCCTTCGCCGCGAAACGCCGCCAGCACCAGCCGATCCGTGTTGGAGATGGCGAGACTAAACATCAAAGACAGCGCCACAGGTGCGCCGTAAAGCGCATAGGCTTTCAATTTCGGCAGCGAAACCTTGCCCTCGAGCGCGCGCCGAATGTCAGGCGGCAGGGCGACGATCAGGCAGAGGAGACAGGCAAGGGTGGTCCCGGCCAGGGGGGCTGCGCCCCCCAAGCCATGTTGCGCCAAGAGGACGCCGAGGCCAAAGCCGCCACCGGTCTGCGCCACATCATAGGCGGCGAAGCTGACGGCCTCGCCGGCCGCGCGACGTCGCTCTTGCGCCATCCGCAACAGACTTCTGACGATGCAGGCGGCAAGGGCGCTCCAAAGGGCGGTTTTGATCGCCATAGACCAAGGCGTCAGGCCAATGGCGGCGGCGATAAGAGCAACCACCAGGGAGGTGGCAAAAAATGCGCTATAAAGAGTGGCGAACAGGGTTTGACGCCCTTGTGGCTCTCGGTCGGCCATGTAGAAGCGGCCCATAGCCGCCTCAATCCATCCAAAAAGGCAGGTCTGAGCAAGGCTGGAAACGGCAAAGCCGATGGCGTAGTCGCCGAATTGCACCGGGGATAAGAGGCGCGTGAAAAGCACGATGGCGCCAAATCCGGCCAAGACCTGAACGATATTGACCGGAAGATAGACCACAATTCCGCGCCAAAACATCAGCGGATCGCCTGTCGGTCGCCAAGGAGCCGCGGAACGGTCATCACCAAAATATAGAGGTCCAGGGCCAGAGATTGGCGGCGAATATAGGCGAGATCGAGCTCCACCCGTCGGCGAACAGCCGCCTCGGTTTCGACCGGTCCACGACTTCCGTTGATTTGCGCCCAGCCGGTAATGCCGGGCTTAACGCGATGGCGCCAAGCATATTGCTTGGTCATGCGAGCGGTTTCCTGGCCCGAAGAGTGCATGGTCACGGCGTGGGGCCGTGGACCGACAAGCGACATGTCACCCCGAAGCACGTTGATCAGTTGGGGCAGTTCATCAAGGCTGGTGCGGCGTAAAAACCGACCAAAGCGGGTGACGCGGGGATCATCGCTGCTGACTTGTCGATGGGCAAATGCGTCACAGACCTCGATACGCATGGTTCTGAACTTCAAAACCGTGATCACTTCATTGTTGAAGCCAAAGCGCTTTTGTCGAAAAAAGATCGGGCCGTGGCTGTCAAACTTAATGCGTAATGCGATCAGTGCCATGACCGGGCCGAGGAGGACGAGGGCAATGCTGGCCAAGACCACATCCAGTCCCCGTTTGACAATCGCCCCTTCAGTTTCGGCAAGCGGAATACCATGCAGGTCCAGGGGAGTAACCGCGAGTTGCGAGAAGGCTTCCTGATCGGTTTTCGTTTTTGCGTCGACATAGAGGGTCAAGGGATGGGGCAAGATCTTCAGGCGCTCGACCAGGGCGGCGACCCGCCCTGTCGCTTCACTCGGGAGCGCAATGATCACCCTGTCGACATAGGGCAGGATGTCGGATTGGAGCAGAGCGTCGATATCGCCAAGCACGGGCGCGCCATCAATGGCCGAGGGCGCACGCCGACGTCTGGGCTCGAACACCCCTAGCACGTTGATTGTGTCGCTCGCCCTGGCCTTTTCAATCAGGTGCTGGGCGGTCGAGGTGGCGCCGACGATCACCACATTTGGGTTGAGCAACTTGTCGCGTCGCGCGCGCGCGACCTTGCGGCTGCGCCACAGATAGGTTGAGGCCAGAATGAGAAAATTAAGCAGCACCCAAGGCGCGAGCGGCGCAAGGACTGTGCGACCGAACCAAATCCAAGGCGCCCACGCCATCCCGGCGCCGACCAAAAGTGCCGCGCCAATGCGCCCCAATCCAAGCCACGGCGCGGTCGGTGTCTCGAATGCATAGGTCCGAAACGCTCTCATCGTAAAGCCAGCCATCAAGGGCGCAAGGAGCAGGGGTATCAGGGCCAAGCGATTGAGCGTGACGCCTTGGCCGCCCACCGCCAATCCGGCCAGAACGAGGCTCGTCGCGAACAGGATCACGCTATCGCTCAGGGCCATAGACCGTGCGAGCGAACGGCCAGACATGCGCAGCCGAGCGGGCGTCATCAAGGCGGCGGGCAGGGGCGCGTACGGGCGATGCTGCGTCGCGCGCAGTCGCGTGAACCCTGCCTCAAGCGGTTCGAATTTTGTCAAGGATAACAACTCCTTTGCCGAAGTTAGACGACGTCTCGACAAAATCGGGTTAACGCGGCAAAGGTTTTCGACGCGCCGGTGTGCGAAGATTTGACAGGAAGTGCACGTGACGCTCACCTTAAAACTGGATGACTACCTGCCTTATCGCCTGTCAGTCGCCTCGAACGAGATTTCCCGTCTGATCGCTAAGGCCTATGCTGATCGGTTTGGCCTTTCCATCGCCCAGTGGCGTCTGATCTGCGTGCTGGCTGAAGATGGGTCTGCTACCCCGCAAAGCTTGGTGGCCCGAACGGCGATGGATAAGGTGATGGTCAGTCGCGCCTCGGCGGGATTGATTGCGCGTCGCCTGATTGGCAGGGCGCCAAACCCTGAGGATGCGCGCTCCCACCACCTCGCCCTTACCCCACAGGGCCGGGCGCTGTTTGAAGAGGTGGCGCCAACTGCCATCGCCTATGAACGCGCGCTGCTCGCCACGCTCGACGCCGACGAAATCGCCGGGCTGAAGCAGACCTTGAAGCGGCTGGAGGCCGTGGCGCAAAGCCTATCGGCGGGTGATGTCCCGTCTCTGGATGTCAGTGACCGAAATGCGTCAAGGCGAGAAGGCTAGGCCAAAAGCAAGCCCGCCTATTTCGCCTTGGCGGAGAGTAGAGACGGGTCCTTGGCGTGTCGATCAGGACCGGGGAAGTGCCGCAGCTTCGGCCGCTAAACGGGTGACGGCGGCGAAGTCTTGCGCTGCAATCAGGGATTTGGGGGTGATCCAACTGCCGCCGACGCAGCGAACGCTTGGCAGTGCAAGATAGGATGGCGCATTGGCCAGGGTCACACCGCCGGTCGGACAGATGTCGAGCCCAGAGAAAGGCCCCTCCAAGGCCTTCAAGGCCGGTACGCCACCGATCGTTTCGGCGGGGAAGAATTTGAAGGCGCCCAGCCCAAGTTCCAGCCCGCGCAAAATGTCGCCAGCGGTCGCAACGCCGGGCAGAAACGGCAGGGACCTTGCCTTTGCCGCCTTAGCGAGGGATTCCGTTAGTCCCGGCGCGACAATGAACTCGGCCCCGGCGTCGGCGGCCTGATGCAGGAGATCGGCGGAATTGACCGTCCCTGCGCCAACCACGGCGTCAGGAGCGGCGGCCTTCATCGCCGCAATCGCTGCAAGGCCTGCAGGCGTTCGCAAGGTCACTTCCAGCACCTTTAGCCCGCCGTCCGACAGGGCCCGCGCCAGCGGGGCCGCGTCTTCGACCCGGTCAATCACCAGGACCGGAATAACCGGACACAGCCGCATGATGTCGACAATGGCGCGCATAACTCATCCCTTAAAATAAAACGGTTGCGCCCAATTCCGCCGGGCCGACGCGCTGACGGAAGCTGGTAAACAGTTCCCGCCCCAAGCCAAAGGCATTCTCGGCCTGCTGGGCATTTGAGAGGAGGGCAGGTGAGCGTGCGGCGAATTCCTCCGGCGCCACATCAATGTCCAGTCGCCCGGTTTCAGCGTCGAGATGGATCAGATCGCCGTCGCGCAGTTTGGCGATCGGGCCGCCGTCGGCGGCTTCTGGTGTCAGGTGAATGGCGGCGGGCGTTGTACCACTGGCCCCAGACATGCGTCCGTCCGTCACCAGTGCGACCTTAAAGCCCTTGTTTTGCAGCACGCTCAGCGCCGGGGACAGGCTATGGAGTTCCGGCATGCCATTGGCCTTGGGCCCTTGGAACCGCACGACAGCGACAAAATCCTTCTCAAGCTCTCCGCGTTTGAATGCGGCGAGAAAGTCGTTCTGGTCGTGGAAGATGATCGCAGGCGCCGAGACGCTCCGCCGTTCGGGCGCGACGGAGGAGACCTTGATCACCGAGCGGCCAAGACCGCCAGCCAGGACCTTAAGTCCGCCTTCCGGGGCGAAGGGATTGGCGACACCGCGCAACACGTCTTCATCCAGGCTTGCCGCTGGCGGAGCGCGCCATGCCAATTCGCCATCCGACAGCCAGGGCTCAGCCGCATGCGCGCGCAGGCCCTTGCCCATCACCGTGGTGACGTCATCATGCAGAAGGCCCGCATCGAGCAATTCGCGGATCAAAAAGCCCATGCCGCCCGCCGCGTGGAAGTGGTTCACATCCGCCGATCCATTGGGATAGATGCGGGTCAGGAGCGGCGTGAAGCTGCTAATGACGGCCAGATCATCCCAGGTGATGATCACCCCCGCCGCGCGCGCCATGGCGACGAGGTGCAGGGTATGGTTGGTCGATCCGCCAGTGGCCATCAGCCCAACAATGCCATTGACCACGGCCTTTTCGTCAATCACTTCGCCAAGGCCTGCGCCTCCGCGCAGCGCGATGTGGGCGCTGGCGCGGGTTAGAGCGTCGCGCAAAGGCGTGCCCGGCGTGACAAAGGCCGTACCCGGCAAGTGCACGCCCATCATCTCCATCAACATTTGATTGGAGTTGGCGGTTCCATAAAAGGTGCAGGTTCCCGGCCCATGATAGGCGGCCAGCTCGCTATCGAGCAGGGCTTCCCGTCCCACCTCGCCACGCGCAAAGGCCTCCCGCACCTTGGCTTTTTCCTTGTTGGAAATGCCTGTGGTCATCGGTCCAGCGGGCGCAAAGACCACGGGAAGATGGCCAAAACTCAGTGCGCCAATCATCAGGCCCGGCACGATCTTATCGCAGACGCCAAGCAGAATCGCTGCGTCAAACATGTCGTGACTGAGGGCGACTGCGGTCGAGAGCGCAATGACGTCGCGAGAAAAGAGCGACAGCTCCATGCCCGCCTGGCCTTGGGTGACGCCATCGCACATGGCCGGGACGCCGCCAGCAACCTGGGCTGTGCAGCCCATGGCGCGCGCAGCCTCTTTGATCAGGCCGGGATAGGTCTCAAAGGGCTGGTGGGCCGAGAGCATGTCATTATAGGCGGTGACAATCCCAAGGTTTCGACCCTCCGCCCCCTTCAGACGCAGCTTGTCAGCAACGGGTGCTGCGGCGAAGGCATGGGCGAGGTTGCCACAGGTCGCCGTTGAGCGCCCAGGTCCCCGGGCACGCGCCGCCTGCAAGCGCTCCAGATAATCGCCGCGTGAGGCCTGGCTACGGGCGATGATGCGGTTTGTGACGTCGACAAGGGCTTGGTGTGTCATGGTCGGCTCAATCGTACCAGCGATGGCCGTTCAGCCCCAAAAGGGTGAAGGCGTCAGAGGGGCCCCAACTTCCTGCCGGATAGGGTGTGGGTTCAAAGGACATGTCATCCCAACCCGTGACGATAGAATCGATCCATGTCCAGGCAGCTTCGGCCTCGTCGCGCCGGACGAACAGGGTCTGGTTGTTGTTTAGGGCTTCCAGCAGCAAGCGCTCATAGGCAATCCGCCGACGGCTGCCTTTAAAGGCGGTGTCGAGGCTGAGATTGAGTGCCAACGGTTTCAACTCCATTCCCCCTCGCGCCAGGGACGGCGTCTTATTCATCAGCGTCAGGGAGATGTTCTCCTCCGGTTGCAGACGAATGGTCAGGCGATTGGCCAGGAGTTCCGTGCGCTCGAAAATCGAATGGGGTACGGGGCGGAACTGAATGACGATCTGGGAGGTGCGAGACGGCAGGCGCTTTCCCGTGCGCAGATAGAAGGGCACTCCGGCCCAGCGCCAATTGTCCACATGGGCGCAGATGGCAACGAAGGTTTCCGTCGAACTTTCGCCACCGCCAGATTCGTCGGCATAGGCGGGCGCGGGAAGGCCGTCAGCGACCCCTTCTGTGTATTGGCCCCGAACGGTTTTGCGCTCCACCTCGCCGCCCTTGATCGGGCGCAGGGAGCGGAGGACCTTGACCTTCTCATTGCGCACCGAGTCCGGGTCAAGGTCGGCGGGCGGCTCCATGGCGACGAGGCACAAGAGCTGTAACAAGTGATTTTGCACCATGTCGCGGATGGCGCCGAAATCATTGTAATAGGACCACCGCCCTTCGACACCCACGGTTTCGGCCACGGTGATTTGCACCTGTTCGATCGACACCTTGTTCCACAAAGGCTCGAAGAGGGTGTTGGCAAATCGCAGGGCCAAGAGGTTCTGCACCGCTTCCTTGCCCAGATAGTGGTCGATGCGGAAGGTGCGATCTTCGGAAAAGGTTGCAGCCAATTGGTCATTGATCTCGGCGCAGGAGGCGAGGTCGCGGCCGATCGGCTTTTCGACAACGATCCGGCTATTTTTGTGCGCAAGGCCTGCTGCCTTCAGCTTCTCACAGATCGCGCCATAGAGGCTGGGGGAGGTCGAGAGGTAGTAGACAATCTCGCCCACGCCTTTCAGCGGTCCGCTGAGCGCACTGAAATCGCCGTCGCCGCCCACGTCGAGTGACACATAGTCAAGTCGGTCGCGCAGCCGGGCAAATGCCGCCGGATCAAACGCTGTGCCGGCGCGCTCGGCAACCGCCGCCTCGATCTTGGCGCAAAAGGCTTCGCGGTCGATCGCGCTTCGGGCCGAGCCGATAATCTTTAGGTCGTGAGTTAAGAGGCCGTCCATGTCCAGGAAATAGAGGGACGGGAACAGCATGCGCAGGGCGAGGTCGCCGGTTGCGCCAAAGATCACAATGGCGCGTCGTCCATCGCTTGGGGTGTGAGGTTTCGCCATTGTCTTCCTAGCGGCGCGCCAAGGGCGCGAGGTGGGTGACAGGGGGCGGAGGCTAAGCCTCCCGGCGTCGCGCAGGCGCACGACCCCTTTTTATGCCTCCGGTCCGGATAAGCGCTCTGCTGCGGCGTGATTTCGACACATAGCAGCCTTGCCGGGGTGCGACCTAGATATGCCACTTATGACAACGCTGGACAAGGCTTAGCAGGCGGATCGAACGCCTGAAAGGCGAGCTCAACCGGAGCGAGGGTCTGGGTTAGGAAAGCCCACGATCACGACGAGCAACGACCCGCTTGCAGACAATGGCGTCAAATCATGCAGACTGCACAAATACTGCCCATCGAAGTGAATTCAGGTGATCAAAGCCAGTATAACGTAAATGCAACTTCAAGGCTAGGAATTAGGGAAATATTCATTCTTACTGCCCATTTTGAGCATGTTCCTCCATGCAAGGTGAGTGCTGCAATGAAACGTCAATCTATCGCTGCCCTGATTCTTCTCTCTGTTTGCGCAAGCACTGCGGCGCGAGCGGGTTCGCTGCAAGAGCAAGTGGACCATTGCCTCGACCGCCATGCCAATACCCATGACGCAGCGACGGTCACGCTCCAATGCACGGCGGCTGGCGGCAAGCTGTCGGAGTGCAAGGTGGTCGACAATACGACGCCTGGAAAGGGCTTCGACAAGGCGGCTCTCTGCGTGGCCGATTCCTTGCCGATGGGCACCAAGTCGGGTTCGGTCAAGGTTCCGATCAGGTTTTCCGGCGCCGAATAGGCGACAAACGTCCTTCGCGCCTGGAAGAACGGGCGGCGCAGTCTCTCCCTGCGCCGCCTTTTTTCGTGCGCGGCGCAGACCTAGAGCCAAGCCGCCTTTTTTCGTGCGCGGCGCAGACCTAGAGCCAAGCCGCCTTTTTTCGTGCGCGGCGCAGACTTAAAGCCAAGCCGCCTTTTTTCGTGCGCGGCGCAGACTTAAAGCCAAGCCGCCTTTTTTCGTGCGCGGCG
>CAIMFV010000028.1 GCA_903840435.1 uncultured Caulobacterales bacterium | reverse complement strand
GAGGTACAGGGGAAAATAGTCGAATTCCTCCTTATCATGAGCCGACGGTCCACCGTGGGGCAATACAATCAGAGGCAGGTTATTCGGCGGCGGGTCGGACTTGACCACGACCGGCAGTGTCAGCAGGGCCGGGATCTCAAGACCATCGGCAGCCTTGTAGGCGATTTGCCTGACAACGCCCAAATCGTCAGGGCCGATCCCATCATAACGGTCGCCGATCCAGTCGGCCTTTCCGGTATTCAGATTGATCATTCCGAAGGCTGCGCCACTTTGCGGGCCATCCAACTGCACAATGATAATTCGGCGATCTGCCGACCAAGATTCGAGCTGGATTTTCTCCTCACCATAGGCTTTGACGATCACCTGCCACTGAGCCTGATCATGGGGCGAGAAAAATTGCAGGTTTTCCGTCATGCCGTCATCACTGCCGCCGATCACCGAATGGCTGGCTGGGTCAGATATCAGGCTGTCAAAGCGGTGATCACGCCACAAGACCGGCGCGTCTGTCCCCGTCATACTCAGTCGATAGAGCGAGGCGCCTGATTGTTTGTCGTGTTGATCACCCATGGACAAGATGAGCTCATGTGCCGCTTCGTCCACCCCCTCAATCTCCGGATAGTCGATTAGTTCTTTGACGGAATAGCGCTTTTGAAAGGTGTGATCGGGAAGCTTGATCCAAACGCTCCAAACTCCCGACTTGTCGTCATAGTCGGTGCGGATCAGCGTTTTTCCGTCGCTTAGGACTCGCCAGCCGATTGTGTTCGGGCTGCCTTGCTGCACAACCTTGGTGCGACCATTGTTCAAATCGACTTGGAAGAGCGTTCTAACGCCCTGTTGCTCAACAAAGGACGTCCCGACGACAAAAACCAGAGACTTTCCGTTCACCGTCCGCACCATCGGCGCACCATCGGTAACGTTCATATAATCTGCTTCCGACCCAGCCTCGCCATCGAGCAACATGGACTGATGCTTGGTTAAAACGTCAAAAGAGATGGTTTGAAACCACTCCTGTTTGGAAGACTCGACGCCGTAAGCGTAACCGGTGGAGGAATAGGTAACCAATAGATGATTATTATCCCCCCATTGCAGATCTCTTTGTTTTGCCGTGTTTAATTTCAAAACTGAAACCGGCTTTTGGGTTGTCAAATCAATGACAGCGGCGACTCGCCCAAAGGATGCTTGACGCACCAGCGCAAGCCGTGTGCCGTCTGGCGAAATACGCACCTCCTCGAGACTGGGCAGATGAGAATAGAGCTCAAGCGGAGCGGCTCTGGCTGGCGCTGTGGCCGCAAGGGTCCCGATCAGGACGCCGACGAGGCTTAGTCCCAGACCAACGGTGACGTGACGTTTTCTCATGTCCGATCTCTGCAGCAGCCCGCCTCATCTTGCAGTCCGACTTGCAGGCGTCAATGCTCCGCGGGGGAGCTCATGGTTCAGGGGGCTGGCCTTCAGGGCCTTCCTCCGCCGCGTCTGGTTTCAGCGCTACGTCGAGATGGAAGGCCTGAGAGCCAATATGGCCGATTTCGAATGACAGTTTTGGATCGCACCAGACCTGGAAACCGGCCTCGCGGGCCCGGTCGCAAAAATTGTAATCCTCACCGATGATGTGGCCGCTCTCCTCATCGAACAGAAAGCGGAAATAGGGGCGGGTCAGGCGTTCAAATACCGACTTGTGGATCAAGAGGCAGCCCGTGGGCAGGTGCCGCATCTCCAACAGGCCTGAAGGGTCGGGCGGACCGCCCGGATTGAGGTGGGCGCCTAGGAGTTCGTGAGGCGGGGTGCGTTTGACATAGGTGGCGCCGACAATCTCGCGCCCATGGGCCAAGAGCTGGGCCAAGGTGTCGCGCGGAAACACCATGTCGCTATCCAAAAAGAAAATAAAGTCCGCGCCAAACTCTTGCGCCATCTCCACGGCGTTGTTGCGCGCCTGGGCAACAATGGAGCTTTTGGCGCTGATCACAGGCGTTTCCATCGGCGGCGTCGAATTGACCAGTCCCGCCAAGGATAGCGCGAAGTCGGCATGGACCATGTCGCCCGAAGGAATACAGATCGCCACCTTCGGCAAGAGCTCAGACGGTGTAAGGTCGGTCATGTCGGGACGTCCAATTCCCGGCGATGCGGGTCTCGTAAACCTTCGACCGACTCGACCTCATAACGCAACGCCGATGCGCGTTTTGCCGCTCTGCGTCAGCCGCCGCGCAGGGCCTTTTCGACAGCGGGGTGCATGATCTTACCCGCCAAGACGTTCAACCCAAGCGCGAAGCCGGGATCATCGGCCAGCGCCTTGTCGACGCCTTTTTCTGCCAAGGCGATCACATAGGGCTGCGTTGCCGCGTTCAAGGCATAGGTCGAGGTGCGCGCGGCCGCGCCTGGCATATTGGCGACGCAATAATGCAACACTCCGTCAACCCGGTAGGTCGGATCGGTATGCGTTGTGGGCTTGGAGGTTTCGAAGCACCCGCCCTGATCGATTGCCACATCAACCAGGACCACACCGGGCTTCAACTGCTGCAAGTCGGCGCGGGTAATCAGCTTCGGTGCCGACGCGCCCGGAATAAGGACGCAACCAATAATCAGGTCGGCTTCTTTCGCGGCCCGCAATATGGCGTCATGGGTCGAGAAGATGGTCTTCACCCGCCCGCCAAACTGAGCGTCCAGTTCGGCCAAGCGATGCGGATCAATATCGAAGATCGAGACATCCGCCCCCTGCCCGACCGCCATTCGCGCCGCTTCGGTTCCGGCGACGCCGCCACCGAGCACAACCACCTTGGCTGGCGCGACACCGGGCACGCCCGACATCAAGATGCCCGGCCCGCCCCAAGGCTTGAGCAACAAAACGGCGCCCACCTCGGTCGCCATCCGCCCCGCCACCTGGCTCATCGGCGTCAACAGCGGCAACTTGCCGTAACGATCCACAATGGTCTCATAGGCGATGGCGGTGCAGCCGGAGGCCTGTAATCCCGCAGCCTGGGCCGGATCGGCGGCCAAGTGCAGATAGGTGAAGAGAAGGTGGTGCGGTTTGAGCCGCGCGATCTCGACGGCTTGCGGTTCCTTGACCTTGACGATCATCTCCGCCCAATCGAACAGGGCGTCAGCCGTGTCGAGGATCTGGGCACCCGCTTCGCGATAAATAGCGTCGGTGGCGCCAATGCCTTCGCCTGCGCCGGTCTCGATCGCGACCTCATGGCCTCGGCGCACCAAGCCCTTAACCACTTCCGGGATCAAGCCGACCCGATATTCAAGGGTTTTTATTTCCTTTGGAGCAGCGATGCGCATTGCGATCCTCCCAGACCAAATCTCGCCGAAACCACTATTCTCCAACCATAGCCTTTTTGCCGTGGCGGTTTCGGTCTATTTCCAGCCCAAGGCGTGTAGTTTTCGACAGAAAACTGGTTTTTTTGAGAGAAATTCGATGTCTTCCTCCGATTTCATTGACGATTACGACCGAAATATCCTGCGGGTCTTGCAAAGAGATGGGCGCTGCTCAAACGCGGCCTTGGCCCGCGAAGTCAATCTGTCGGAAAGCGCCTGTTTGCGCAGGCTTCGGCGACTGGAAGATAGCGGCGTCATTGAAGCCTATACGGCCAAGGTCAATGCATCGGCGCTCGATCTCGCCATGAGCGTTTTTGTCACGCTCAGCCTGACGGAACAGAGCCAAGCGGCGCTAAATGCGTTTGAAGCCGCGGTGGCCCAAATCCCCGAAGTCATGGAGTGCTATCTGATGACCGGCTCATCAGATTACTTGCTGCGTATGGTGGCGCGCGACGTCGCCGACCTGGAACGCCTGCATGCCCAGAGACTCACACGCATCCCCGGCGTCAGCCGTGTTACCTCAAGCATCGCGATGCGCACGGTGGTAAAAAGAACCGGCCTTCCGCTCTAAGCCGCAACAAGGCTAACGTTTCTTTCACTGTATTCCCTTATCTGAAAAGGCAGGCTTTTTCAGGTTTTAAGTATGCAGCCCACGGACCTCTGGCGACCCGTCTTCGAAGACCGGAATGCGACTTTGCGCATTCGGCAAGCGACGGCGCTATTCCTTTTTCTCGTGGCCGATTTGTTCCACCAAGGCCTGATACCCATTTTGCTATTTGTGCTTCTGGTCGGACAGGGCGTTTTTGAAAGCTGGCTGACGCGCCGCTTCTTTTCCTCCACAAAAGACCTAGACCTTCAAACGGCTGATCTGGATGTCTCGGACCTGCCGCTCACCAGCCCTCTGGCAAAACTTGGGTTCCAAGCCTGCATTCTGATCAGCGGTTCGGCAAGCTCAGCCTTCGCGCTCTATTTCTGGCTCTATGGCGGGGCCTATGGCGAGATGCTGGCCGTGGTCGAGTGGTGCGCAGCCTTTATTCAAGGAGTCGTTGCGCTCCGTGGCGCTGGCCGTCTGATGTGGATCGCCGTGGCAAGCTCGGCCTGGCCCTTGGCGCTGGCGCCGTTTGTGACGGCCTATGCCGCGACATCTCAGTCTCCTGCCATAGTGGCGCCGCTTTCGATCATCGCGCTTGGGCTCGCCTTGGCTCAACTCGGCCAACTGATCGCCAAGACGGCCAGCGAGCGGAAGACGCTGCTGCGGACCCAACAAGCGGCGGAACTGGACCGCGCCTTCACCAATTCGATCATTGAAAACGTGCCGAACCTTTTATTCGTGCTCGACGCCAAAACCCGCAAGCATGTCTTGGTCAACAAGGCCGCCGAACTGATCAGCGGCAAGCGGCGTGAAGACGTGGTCGGCGCCTCCTATGAAGGCTTTCACCCGATTTCGGACATCGACCAGTTGCGCCGACTGGATGACGAGGCACTGGCCACCCAAGCGCCGGTGACGTTCGAAGAGCAGAAAATCATGGGGCGCGATGGCCAAGCCCACGTGTTGCGCGGCCGCCGAGTCAGCGTCTGTGACGACACAGGTGAACCGCGCTACATTATTGGGCTCGCCGAGGACGTGACAGAAATCCGTGAAGCGGAAGCTCAGGTTCGCCGCCTCGCCCACTATGACAGCTTGACCGAACTGCCCAATCGCGTGCTGTTCCGCAACCGGCTCTATGATGCGTTCAACGACGCGCTCGCCGGTGTCGACACGAGCGCCCTATTATGGATCGATCTCGATTTCTTCAAGGAAGTCAATGACACCCTAGGACACCTTGTCGGCGATCACCTGCTGATGAGCGTGGCGGAGCGTTTGCAGTCAACCGTCCGGGATCATGACACGGTCGCCCGGCTTGGCGGCGATGAATTTGCCATTGTCCAGCGCAGTGTGGCGCGGCGGGAAGATGCGATGCAATTGGCGCAACGCATCGTCAATCTGCTCAGCGAGCCTTTCCACCTTTCCGGGCGCGATGTGAAGATCGGCGCCAGCGTCGGCATCGCCTTTGCCCCCGAAGATGGCCAAACCATCGACGAGCTGATGATGCACGCCGATATGGCGCTCTATCGCTGTAAGGAAAATGGGCGCGGCGGCTACCTCGTCTTTGATCCGAGCATGGATGAGCGTCGCCGGGCCCGGCGGGCGCTGGAAAAGGACCTACGCAGCGCCTTTACCAATGGCGAGTTCTCGCTCTCCTACCAACCGCAACTCAATCTCGCTTCAGGCCGTCTGTCAGGCTGCGAGGCGCTGTTGCGCTGGAGCCAAAGCGGGCGCTTGATCTCGCCGGTTGAGTTCATTCCGGTGGCTGAGGATATTGGTCTGATCTGCGAGTTAGGCGAGTGGGTGCTGCATCAGGCCTGCGCCGAAGCGGCGCGCTGGCCCAGCCCAATGAAGGTGGCGGTCAATATTTCGCCGGCGCAGTTCAAAGACCCGAACCTGATCCGCACCGTGATCGCAGCCCTCGCCCATTCCGGCCTGAGCCCCGAGCGACTGGAAGTCGAAATCACCGAATCGACCCTATTGCAAAGCAGCCAAGCCAATCTGCACACCCTGTTTCGTCTGCGCGAGCTTGGGGTGTCGGTGGCGCTCGACGATTTTGGCACCGGATTTTCCAGCTTGAACTATCTGCGGCAATTCCCCTTCACCAAGATCAAGATCGACCAGTCCTTTGTCTCGGACCTGTCGATGAGCGCCGAAAGCGTGTCCATCGTGCGCGCCATCGCCGGCATGGCCTCTTATCTTGGCATGCAAACGACTGCCGAAGGCGTTGAGACCGAACGGCAGTTGGAAATGGCGCGCGAACACGGCTGCACGGAAATCCAAGGCTATCTGATCGCCCGCCCAACGCCCGCAGAAGCCTTGCCCGATCTGTTTGAATTCTACGGCTCGGCTCTGCCGAAATCGGTGCCAACCGGCGAAGCGGAGCTTTGGCTGCAAGCTGGGTGATTGACGCTTGCATCGCAAGGGCGATTAGGAAAACCTCTGCTCCCAGTGGCAAGGACACAAGGCCACGCGGCGGGGGAGATTCAAAATGCGGGCTGTCATTCGCCGCGCTGGACGGCTGATCTGTGACGAGATTGATGCGCTAAAGCCCGGTCCCGGACAAACCCTGGTCAAGACCCTTGCCTGCGGAATTTGTGGTTCAGACCTGCACGCCCTGCACCATCTCGACCACATGTTGGACATGGGTCGTCGCGCTGGGGCTTCAGACCGCATTCGCGCCGACCAGGATATGGTGTTCGGGCATGAGTTCTCTGCCGAGGTGCTTGATCATGGTCCCGGCGGCGGACGCTTGAAGCCCGGCACGCGTGTGGTCTCGTTCCCTGCCGCCCTTTCCGACCAGGGCATGGAGCTCATTGGCTACAGCAACCTCTATCCCGGCGGCTTTGCTGAGCAGATGCTGTTGACCGAGGCCATGCTGATCGAAATTCCAAACGGTTTATCCTCCGAAGTCGCGGCCATGACCGAGCCCTTTGCCGTGGGCGCCCATGCCGTGGCGCGGGCAGACCTCGAACCGGGCAGTGTCTCAGTCGTGCTCGGCTGCGGACCGGTGGGCCTTGCAGTTATCGCCGCGTTAAAGACCAAGGGCCTTGGCCCGATTATCGCTGCGGATTTTTCGCCGCGCCGCCGTGCTGCGGCAGAAGCCATGGGTGCGGATCGGGTGATTGATCCGGCAAAGATCAGTCCCCATGCCAGTTGGGCAGAATTCGGCGTGCCCGCATCGCTCAGCGCCCATATGATGGCGCAGCTGTCGGGCCAGACCCTGGCCCGCCCCCTCGTATTTGAATGTGTCGGCGCACCCGGCGTCTTACAAACCATAATCGAGGGCTGTCCGCCCAAGGCCCAGATTGTCGTGGCGGGCGTGTGCATGGAAACCGACCGCATCGAGCCCTCGCTGGCCATCAATAAGGAACTCGACCTGCGGTTTGTCTTTGGCTATTCGCCCGCCGAATTTGCCCAAACCCTCATCGATATTGCCGAGGGCCGCATTTCGGTCGAACCTATTCTGAGCCGCAAAATTGGCTTGTCCGAGGTGGCGCAAGCCTTTGTTGATCTCGCCTCTCCCGGCGACGACGTCAAAATTGTTGTCGAGCCCTGGCGCTAGGTTCAGCAGGCACCTCAATCATATCCAGGGGATCATCCGCATCCGTGAGCAGGCCCGTCTCTGGACCCCGGCCTTCGCCGGGGGGAGCGGCGGGAAGGCGCGGAATTTCAATATTTTCCGCTCATGACCTGCGTAGGCCGGTATCCAGGGGATCATCCGCAAACCTCGGCAGGCCGGTCTCTGGACCCCGGCCTTCGCCGGGGGGAGCGGCGGAAAGGCGCGGAATTTCAATATTTTCCGCTCATACCGGCGAAGGCCGGTATCCAGGGGATCATCCCAACCTTCTGCGGCCCCGTCTCTGGACCCCGGCCTGCGCTGAGGGGGAGCGGTGTTTATGTGGGGGCTCATTTAAATCCAGGAGATCATCTGCATCCGTGAGCAGGCCCGTCTCTGGACCCCAGCCTACCCCGTGGGGAGCGGCTGAAAGGCGCAGAATTTCAATTTTTTCCGCTCATACCGGCGAAGGCCGGTATCCAGGAAATCATCTGCAACCTCTGCAAGCCCGTCTCTGGACCCCGGCCTCCGCTGGGGGGAGCGGTGTTTATGTGGGGGCTCATTTAAATCCAGGAGATCATCCGCAAACCTCGGCAGGCCCTTCCCTGGACCCCGGCCTACGCCGGGGGGAGCGGCGGGAAGGTGGCGGCTCAATTATATCCCAGGCCGTCATCCGCAACGGCAAGCGGGCCGGTCTGTTTAGAAAATTAACCTTAATTAGCGACACTGAAGTCCGAATCGAATCGCTTCGTGTCCCAAGGTTTCATGGCGTTTTCTCGTGCCCGTCTTGCTGTTGTGCCGCCTCCCTCTGAGGACGTGCTGTGGGCGTTGCATGAGGGCGGCGACGCGCGCATTTTGCCCGATGCCAACGGTCGGACACCCTATGGCGTCTCCTTAACGCCAGGCGCGACCGATGTTGAATTCGGATCGTCGACCGCCTCGTCGCTCTCCTCTGACGCGGCAGCGTTTTTGCATCAGTTGTGGGTCAATGAGGGATGCGGCGTTAACAGTGACCCTGTCGCCGAACAGGCCTGGGCCGAGCGGATTCGAAAGCGCCTCGGCGATCTCATAACCGGCGCGCCTCAGGGTCGCCGCTGGCGACAACCCGCCATCGCCTTGGCGGCCTCCGGCACCGACGCGCACCTCATCCTGGCGCAGTACATGGCTGCCGCAACGCCAAAGCCCCTCTCTGTGCTGATGGTCGATCCTGCAGAGACGGGATCGGGCGTGCCCTTGGCCCTTGCAGCGCGGAATTTCGGCACGGAGACCTGGCTCGCGGGGAAGATTGAAAAGGGCTCTCCCCTTGGCCCGAATATTGAGACAGATCGTTTGGACCTACGGGACGCAAACGGTGTGGCCTTTTCTGACACTCACCTCGCAACGACCCTGCAGCGCAAGGTGTTCGCCGCCGTGGGCCGGGGGCGTCACGTGCTGTTGATCCTGGTCGACGGCTCGAAATCTGGCCGCATCGCACCGGATTTGGACACTGTACTCAATCTGGCCCGCGCCCTACCTCTCGACCTCACCGTGGCGGTGGACGCATGTCAGTTTCGCTGCAGCCCCAAGACACTTTGCGCCTATTTGGATCAAGGTTTTGCGGTTTTGGTGACCGGTTCGAAATTCTTCACCGGCCCAACCTATTCCGCCGCGATTTTGACGCCAGAAGACCTCAGCGCCCGCTTCGCCGCCGTCGATTTCCCGCCTGCCCTAGAGGCTTTCGTCGGGGCGTCTGACCTTTCGCCAGACTGGGCGCCTCCGGCCACCGAAAGGGCCAATAATCGTGGCCTTTTGTTACGCTGGGAAGCGGCGCTATTTGAGATGGAGCGGTTTTTGTGCCTGCCGGACGCAGAGGTGCGCAGGCTATTCGTCAAGTTTGATCATCGCGTCCGAGGCCTGATGTCGACCAGCGCGATTTTTGCCCCCCTGCCCGCCTTCGACCTCGACCGCTCCGCCCTCGGCACGCCCCCATCCTGGGACAATGTGCCAACCGTCATCCGCTTTCGGTTGCGCAGCCGCCGTGACGCAACCGCGCCCTTTCTTGATGAGGCCGAGCTTCGCGCTGTGCAGACCCTCCTGCAAAGGCGGCCGCATCCGGTTCAGCTTGGCCAGCCCGTGCGGTGCGGCGGCACGGTTGAGACGCCTGAGTTTGCTTTGCGTTTTTGCGCCAGCTCACGCCTCGCCGCCCTGGCGCTGGCGTCGCCACGTGCCGAAGAGGCGCTTTTCTCAGCCATTGCTTTTGGGCTGCGGGCCATTGAGCGGGTCGTGCTGGATCGTGCAGAGTTGGCCTAAAGGGATTGCGGCTCACCGAGTGCGCGGAAAATCTAAAATCGCAGCGGTGTAGCGCTCTTCAACCTCGGCAATGGGTGGCCCGTTAGGGGGTGCGAGCAGGGCGTGATGTACAAAGAGGAAGGGCGGGCGTGGGTGCTCGGCTTCCAGGCTTGGCGACACGGCAAAGCTCTCAGCCAAGGGGCGCCAAAGCCAGGTGACGCCTAAGGTCTTTCGTTCCGGAGCAAGCGGCGCAACCACGCGCCCAAACGGCGTGTCGGTTTCGTCAAGCGCCTGGTTCATTGCCGCCGTCAGGCGCTCGCGCACATACCAATTGTCAGCGACCGAAAGCACCTTGTCGCCGCACATCAGCTCGACATGGCGAACGCCCAGCTTGACCTCCGGCCCGACCTGTAACCGGGCGCGGGTTTCGGTTGAGGCTTCCTTCACCTCCGGCGTTCGTCGCGCGACGAGGCGTGGCTGGGCGCTCAAGCCTTGCACGCCGCACCAGTGCTCAAGGGTCAAGGTTGCGCTTCTGCTGGCCAGCAATTCGCCATTGAGATGCTCGATCAGCGCAAAATCTTCAAGGCGATGCACATAGGCCGGATCGGACGCAGGCCCCTCGGCACCCATCAGGCTGAGAAAAAGCGAGGCCCCGAGCACGACCATGGGGGAGCGCCTAAAGTCCTGCCTTCACAGCCGGTCGGGCGCGCATCCGTTCGGCCCAGGCGAGCATATGGGGGACGGTTTCGGGCAGCTTGAACTTGGCCATGCGCGAGAAATCGAGGGCGATGAAGGCGACGATGTCGGCGATGGTGATGCGGTCCGCCGCAAGAAATTCGCGCGACGCCAAGGCCCGCTCAAAGAGCTTGAACGAGCGTTCCGCAGCGGTGCGATACTTGTCCGCCTCCTCCGGCGATTGCTTTTCCAACACCGCGAGCGCGGGGTGGGTATGCCGGACGAGCATCATCAAGGGGTTTGCCATCAACAGTTCGGCGCGCCGCGTCCACATCTCGATCACTGCAATTTCTTCGGCTGTACGACCAAAGAGATTAGGCTCGGGATAGACGCTTTCAAGATAGCGGCAAATGGCCAGCGATTCAGTGATCACGTCTCCCGACTTTAACTCAAAAGCTGGAACGCTTGGGACGCCGACGAGGGCTAAATATTCAGGCGTGCGGTGGGCGCCTTTCAAGATGTCAATATCGACAAATTCAATGTCGGTGACACCCTTTTCCGCCAGCACCCATCGCACTCGCCTCGGATTAGGGGCCCGGCCGCTATCATAGAGCTTCATGGCGTCAACTCCCGTCGTTTTTTCTGTCACCCGCTTGGACTTAAAGACCGTGAAACAGCGCCGATGGCAAGCAGCCCACCACGGCAGCGGTAAGGCAGGTGGCGAGAAAGCCCACGGTGAGGGCCTTCCACGCCAGACCGATGACTTCCTTGCGACGATCCGGCGCCAGCACGCTAAAGCCCGACACCGTAATGCCGACCGAGGCGATATTGGCAAAGCCGCACAAGGCATAGGTCATCAGCATTTTCGAGCGCGGCGACAGGGCCCCTGTGGTCCCTTGGCTGAGATCGATAAAGCCGGTGAACTCGGTCAGCACAAGCTTGACGCCCAACAGGCCGCCCGCCGCATGGGCCTCGCCCCAGGGCACGCCAATGGCTAAGGCAAGCGGAGAAAAGAGATAGCCCAGCACGCGCTCGACCGTGACCGGCGCGCCCCCCATGGGCGGGAGGACGCTCAAAATATGGTCGACCAAGGCAACAAAGGCGACGAACACAATCAAGGTCGCCGCAACGTTGAGCAGCACGGTCAAGCCGTCTCCGGTACCGCGAATCACCGCGTCGATGGAGCTGTCATAGCGCCGCTCTTCACTTTCCTGCACCTCACCCAGCTCCTCACTGACGCCGGACGGCACCAGGATGCGTGCCAGGAGCACGCCCGCCGGGGCGGAAATGATCGAGGCGGTCAGCACATGGGCAGCGGCATTGGGCAAGACGTCTTTCAGGATGGTCACATAGGCGACCATGGTCGATCCGGACACGCACGACAGCCCAACCGCCATCAGGGTAAAGATTTCCGACCGCGACAACCGATCAAGATAGGCGCGAATAAAGATTGGGCCCTCGACCTGTCCCATGAAGATCGTCGCAGCCGTCGCCAAGGCAGGCGGTCCACGCAAGCCCAGCGTGCGCTGAAACACAAACCCGAACCCCCGGGTCACCCATTTTAGAATGGTCCAGTGCCACAGGAGCGCGGACAAGGCGCAGACCACCAAAATCACCGGCAAGACCCGGAAGGCAAACACAAAAATGGCTTGTGGATTTTGCAAGGCATAGGGCGACGGCGCTTGGCCCGCCAGATAGCCAAAGACGAAGGTCGTGCCGGCCTGGGTCGAACCGCCGAGCGCCTCGACGGCAGCGTTTACTCCCCCAAGCACGCCTCTTGCCTGCGGCAGGCCGAACAGGATCAGCACCAAGCCCACCTGGATGGCCAGGGCCCCAATCGCCATGCGTACCGGAAAGCGTTTGCGATCTTCCGAGAGCGCCCAGACCAAACCGATCATGGCAAGGACGCCGATCGCGCTTTGTAGATTTTCCAGTCCCGGCATTCGCGAAACGTCCCCCTCACCTGTCGGGCGACACCTGAGACCGCCCCATCCCTATGGCTAGCGTCTCCTAGGGGGCGACGCCAGACCCCGACGCGCCGCCACCAACCCTTACCTTTATTTAACTAGCCTTTAGCCCGCGATTGCGGCCTTGTCGCTTGGCGATGCAGCACATCCCCGCTGCACCGGATGCTCGAAAGGCTCTCTCCATGCCGCTCGCCTTGGCGACCGTCCTCTATGAATGGCCAAGATACATGGCCGCCGTTGTCGCCTTGGCCTTTTCAGGCCTGTTGGTGCTTGCCCAGGTTGGTATGTTTGTCGGCATCGGCAAGGCCTTTACCGCGACCATCGACCGCTCCCGCGCCGATCTGATGATCTTGCCGGCCAAGTCGGAGTCGTTGATCAATACCGGCGGCATGCCGCGGCGGGTCATGCCTTTGATCTACAGCCATCCAGAAGTGATTGCCGTTTCGGACATTGATGACGACAACGGCCTCTTCTCCAATCTCGGGGTCGACGCGCCTGAAGATAAGGCTGCGAAGGACGGAACGACCAAGGACGCGGCCGCCAAGGCCACGGCGGCGCAAGACAATGGCAAGAAGAAAAAGCGGGAGTGGGTGCAGATCACCGCCATTGATACGGCGCGCGACGGGCTCACCTTGCCGACGGATTTCAGTGAAGACCTGCGGCTAACCCTAGCCGAACCCTTCGCCGTGGCGGTGGACAAGTCGGCCCTCGACAGGCTCGGTGTGAAACTGGGCGACAAGGCGGCCATAGACGGCCATGCGGTGCGGGTGGCGGCAATCACCACAAACTATCCCAATCTCATGCAGCCCGGCGTGATCGTCTCGCGCCAGACCCTGCGCCTGTTGGGCAAGGCCCGCCCCTCCAACCGGGTGGGGCCGATGTTCGTGCGTATTCGCGACCCGGCGCGCGCCGTCCAGGTCCGCGATCAGTTGAACGCCATTGCCGATGGCCGCTTTCGTGCCTGGACCCGGTCTGACCTGTCGAAGGCCAATGATAAGGCGATGATGAAGGACCAGTTCATTGGCATCATGCTGGGCTTCTCCATGTTTCTCGGCCTCTTGATCGGGGTGGGCATTACCTCCCAGACCCTGCGCGGAGCCATTCTCGCCAATGTCAAGGAATTCGCCAGTTTGCGAGCCTTGGGCGTGTCCATGGGCTCGCTCAGATGGGTGGTGTTACAGCTCTCCTTTTGGGTGGGCGTCGCGGGCCTCGCCATGACCGCCGTGCTGGTAACTGCGGTCGCAGGCTTTGCTGGCATGAACGGGCTTCCGATGAGCTTCCCCCTCGCCAATGTCATCTCGACCAGCATCTTCCTCCTCATCATCGCTCTCGGCTCCGGCGTCTTGGCGCTCGGCGTGCTGAAAAAGAGCCAACCTGCGGACCTGTTGCGATGAGCGGCTCAAAAAACACCAATGCCTTGGTTGCGCGCGGTCTGGCCAAAGGCTTCAAGGTCGGCCGGGGTCGGGTAGAAGTGCTCAAGACCGTCGACTTCACCGCTCGCCATGGCGATGTGACCATGGTCATGGGCCCGTCGGGATCGGGCAAGTCGACCCTGATCGCCACCCTGTCAGGGCTGTTGCGTCCAGATAGCGGCGAAGTCCAGGCGCTTGGCCAAGCGCTGTGGACCCTGCCCTCCGGCAAGATCGACCGATTTCGCCTCGACCATTGCGGCTTCATCTTCCAGGGCTTCAACCTATTCGCCGCCCTCACTGCCTTGGAGCAGGTGACCACCGTGTTGAAATATAAGGGCCTAAGCCCTGCGGAGGCGCGGGAAAAGGCGCGGGCCGCCCTCACCGAAGTCGGTTTGGAGGCGCGGATGAACCAGCGTCCCTCCGAACTTTCTGGCGGAGAGAAGCAGCGTGTCGCCATTGCGCGGGCGCTGGCCAAGGACCCGCAACTCCTGTTTGCCGACGAGCCCACTAGCGCGCTCGATGGTGAAAATGGCCAGATCGTCATTCGCCTGTTGCGCCGCGCCGCCACCGAACACGGTGCGGCTGTGATCTGCGTCACCCACGACCCGCGCCTGGAGGCCTTTGCCGACCGGGTCATCCATATCGAGGACGGCAAGATCCTCGACGACATTCAGAAAAGCGCCGCGCCCTCGCACGCGCCCTTCGGAGCCTGAGCCATGTTCGCAATCTTCCGCCGCCCCCTGTTTTGGCTGGTTGTCTTGGGCCTGTTGGCGCTGGGCGGCACAGGCCTTGTGATGTCAAATCAAGCCAAGGCGAAGAAGGCGGCTGAGGCCGCCGCCAAGCCGGTGGACAGTCCCTATGCCGCCATTGCCGCCGGAAAGATCGATGTGGAGGGCGGCGTGATCCAGGTTGCGGCGCGCACCGCAGGCGTGGTCCGCGAAGTCTATGTGCAAGAGGGCCAGGAAGTGAAGAAGGGCGAGATTTTAGCCCGCCTGGAAGACGATCAATTGCGCCTCTCCGCCGAGCAGCAGCGGGCCGCGGCGGCCCAGGCCCGAGCCCAGATCGCCAATCTCGAAGTGCAAAAGCGCGCCGCCGCTCGCGAGCTCGACCGGTTGACCGCGCTTGCCGCCAAAAATTTCGCCGCCGCCCAAACTGTCGATAAGCAGCGCGACGCCCTGGACGAGGCCGAAGCGCAAATCGAAGCCCAACGCGCCGCCGTCAAAACCGCTGAAGCCCAATTGGCCACCACCAGCTATCAGCTTGAGCTGACGGCGGTTCGGGCGCCTGCCGATGGACGGATTGTGCGGCGCTATGCCAATCCCGGCTCCGGCGCCTCAACCTTGAACGTCTCGAACATGTTCGACCTTGAGCCCAAGACCGCCAGGATCGTGCGGGCGGAATTGGCCGAAAGCGACCTTCCCTTTGTGGCGGTCGGCCAGACCGTCTCCATCGTTCCCGATGCCGATCCGACCCATCCGTGGAGCGGCAAGGTGGTGCGCCGTTCTTACCAATTTGGCGCCCGCAAGCTCTTGTCAGATGACCCCTCGGAAAAGACCGACGAGCGGGTGGTCGAGGTGGTGGCCTCGGCTGAGGGCTCGCCCTATCTGATCGGTCAACGGGTCTTGGTGAAGTTTCTCAAGCCCGGCCATGTCCCCCCGCCCATCACACTTGAGCCGGCCAAGCCCGCCGCCAACGCGAAGAGCTGAGCCAAAAGCCGACCGCTCTTGACGGAGCCGCGACCCCGCGCCACTAGTCCCCCAATACCAGCGTGGTGACGAGGCCTCGCGGCTCGGCAAGGGATGAAGACCATGAGCGACCCTATTCGGTTTGACGGAAAAGTTGCAATCGTCACCGGCGCCGGGGGCGGGCTTGGTCGGCAACATGCTCTGGAATTGGCCCGTCGCGGGGCCAAGGTGGTGGTCAATGATCTGGGCGGCTCAGTCGACGGATCGGGCGGCTCTTCGTCAGCGGCAGATGCAGTGGTGGCCGAAATCAAAGGCTTTGGCGGAGAAGCCATCTCCAACGGCTCGTCCGTCACCGATGATGCGGGCGTGGCCCACATGGTCAAACAGACTTTGGACGCGTTTGGCCGGATCGACATCTTGATCGCCAATGCAGGCATCCTGCGCGACAAGTCGTTCACCAAGATGGAGATTGCCGACTTCGAACTGGTCTTGGCCGTGCACATCATGGGCACTGTCAAGCCGACCAAGGCGGTTTGGGAGATCATGAAGGCCCAAAACTACGGCCGCATCGTCGTCACCACCTCCTCGACCGGGCTCTATGGCAATTTTGGCCAGTCGAACTATGGCGCAGCCAAGCTTGGCCTCGTCGGCTTTATGAATACGATGAAGCTGGAGGGCCAGAAGAACAATATCCGCGTCAATGCCATCAGCCCTGTCGCCGCCACACGGATGACCGAAAACCTGATGCCGCCAGAAATGCTTGACAAGCTGAAACCCGAATTCGTCACGCCCGGCGTGGTATTTTTGGCCAGCGAAGATGCACCGACCGGCATGGTGTTAACCGCTGGCGCGGGCGTTTTTGCCACCGCGCGCATCTATGAGACCGAAGGCGTTTATCTTGGCGATCAAGGCCTGTCGGCGGAAAGCGTCCGCGACCATTTGAGCCAAATCGAAAGCGAAGACGGCCAAAAGCACTATTTCCAAGGCGGCGAGCAGACGCAAAAATTCTTCCGCAAAATGTCCGGCGGCTAATTGGCGGCAGCAAACGACACACGCCTTAAGGTCTCTCGACTGGCGCCCTTGGCGGTCGCCAGTGCGCTGTTCATGGACTTTATCGACTCGACCGCCTTATCGACGGCCTTGCCGACGCTTAGCCGCGCCTTCCATTCCGATCCGATCCACCTCAAGCTTTGCCTGACCAGCTACATCCTAACGCTTGCGGTCATGACGCCTGCCAGTGGTTGGGTGGCGGATCGGTTTGGCGCGAAGCGGGTTTTCCTCTGCGCCATGGCAGTCTTTTTGGCGGGCTCCCTCGCCTGCGCCTGTTCCCGTTCCTTGAGCCAGCTTGTCGCGGCCCGAATTCTTCAAGGCTTGGGCGGCGCCATGATGACACCAGTAGGAAGGTTGATCGTCGTTGGCTCGGCGCCGCGTGAACGGCTGGTCTCGGCCATGGCCTCCTTCACCATGCCCGCCCTTTTGGGACCGATGATCGGCCCGCCCTTAGCGGGTCTTGTGCTGAGCGTTGCCGATTGGCCGTGGATCTTTTTGATCAATCTTCCCGTTGGCCTCGCCGGAATGGTGGCGGTATTTTTTCTCGCGCCGGAACTGCCAAAAGCTGAGGTGGCGAAATTTGACCTCCTCGGATTTGGCTTAGCGGCGGCGGCCATCATCGCACTTGAGGTCGTTGCGGAAACCTTGGGTGTTGGCCTTGCCCCGCCCAAAGTAATGATTGGCCTTTTTCTCCTTGGTGTTTTGGGACTTTTTCTGTTCGTCCGCCACGTCTTGGCCAGCGACACACCTATCTTGAATCTGCGCCTGCTCACCCGGCCCACCTACCGCGCCAGCCTCTTAGGCGGCGGGTTGATGCGGCTTTCCTTGGGGGCGTGGCCATTTCTGATGCCACTCCTCCTGCAGATCGGCATGGGCTGGAGCCCCGCTAAGGCAGGACTTGTTTCCATGGCTCAAGCGGCGGGCGCGTTTGCCGCAAAATATGTCTCGACCCAAATGGTGCGCACGCTGGGATTTAAACGGTTGTTGGTTTCGTGCGGTGCCCTGACTGCCATTGGCACAACCGCGCCTGCCTTTTTTCGTAGCGACACGCCAGCACTCGCGATTGCCGTGCTCTTGGCCGCGATCGGCTTTATGCGGTCGAATTTCTTCACCGGCGTCAACACGGTTGCCTTCGCCGAATTGCAGGGCCGGGACGTCAATCCCGGGGCAACGCTTTCTTCTGTAGTCCAACAATTGACGATTGGGCTTGGGGTCAGTTTCGGTGCTTTGATGTTGCATGTAGGTCGGGGAAATCACTCCAACCTTGCACCCGGGCAATTCTTGATTCCGTTCCTTGCCATCGGCGTTGCGGCGCTTCTGGCCATTCCGGTCTTTGCGAGGCTGCCCGCCGATGCCGGTGACGACATCAGCCGCGAGGCTATCTAGCGTTTGTCAGGAAAAAGTGGAAGCCGGTTTTTCCGAAAAGACAAACGAAAACAGAGGGATTTAGTATCTGTCTGATTCTGAAAGAAACTGACAGATACTAACCCAGGGTGCCGACGAGCGAAGGCGCGCCGGAGGGCAATGCAGCGGCTCGGTCTGCAATATAGGCAATGATATCTTGGCGGACCGTCTCGCCTTGCAGGTCCCGCATCAAGAGGTGCCAACCCTTGGCATAATAGGCGCTTCGATCGGTTGGCTTTAGGCCAGTGATCGCGCGAGCCACAGCTTCCTTCGGAACAAATGTGTCGTGGGCGCCGTAAAGATAGAGCATCGGCGCCTTGATCTTGGCCATGCGTTCGGAAGCACGCTGCATCAGATCCACCAAGCCGCGCACGGCATCGATGCGGGTCTCGAACAGCATCAGCGGGTCGCGTCCCATTTCCCGCAACTTGGCAATATTGTCGGAGGCATAATGGCGTTCAGCCAGCCAGGTCGGCGGGTTGAGCACCGCGTTCGGCGCGAGGTGAGACCCTAGCCACAGGGCAACGCGATTGACCAAGGGTTGGCTCTCCCACCCCCAAACGGCAGGGGCGGCAAGGATGAGGCGCTCAGCCAAGGGCGGATCATCGTCGGCAAAGGCATTGATCGCCACAGCGCCGCCCATAGAATGGCCAAGGATAATAATCTCCGTATCCGGATGACATCGGCGCGCTGCGAGCACGGCAGCCTTCAGATCGGCTTTTAGCAGCGCTTCACCCGCCCACAGGCCACGGCCTGGCGCGCGACCAAAGCCGCGTTGGTCATAGGCGTAACAAGCGATCCCCGCCCTGGCGAACACCGGGCCGTCGTCGGAAAAGGCGTGGGCATAATCATTCATGCCATGCAGCGCGATCAGCACCTTCTGCGCTATGCCTCCGGGCGGTAACCAGGTTTCCAGAGGAAGGGCTGCGCCGTCGAAGCTAAGAAAAGTCTTGCCAGCAAAGCGGGGACCGGAAAATCCGGGGGGCGGGATGTTGCGCGGGAACTGTGACGTGGCGCAGGCCGATAGGGCGAGGCTCGCCCCGGCAAGGGTCAGCATTTGACGCCGGTTGGCTTGAAAATGGCAATCAGGTCGCATCGCGTGAAAGTATAGCGCGCACCCTTTGGCGGACATAGGGCGCCACGTCTGCCTCGAACCACGGATTTTGACGCAGCCAGCCCGTATTGCGCCAACTGGGATGCGGCAGGGGAATGAGGTCTGGCCCGTAGTCGCGAAACGCCCTGACCGTTTCTGTCACGCTCGCCTTGGCGGTTTTGCCAAGCCTATAGGTTTGGGCATAGGTTCCGACGAGCAAGATTAACTCGGGTTGTAATTCAGCCATCAGCTCTTGGCGCCATAATTCGGCGCAGCGCTTGGGCGGGGGATAGTCGCCGCCTTTTGGCGAGGTTCCCGGAAAGCAGAAGGCCATAGCCGCCACCCCAATCCGGCCATCGCCATAGAATTCTGCCTTGGATACCCCCATCCAGTCGCGCAAGCGGTCGCCGGACGGGTCCGTGAACGGCAGGCCACTTTCGTGCACGCGCCGCCCCGGCGCCTGACCACAGATCAAGATCTTGGTCTTATGGGAGACCATGACCACGGGCCTTGGCGTAAAGCCGAAATCGGCCTGGCAGGCACGACAGGCGCGAATGCGCTCAAGGACGGCCGCCAGCCTATCCATCGTGGTCCAGAACCGCGACCGCCTCGTCGGCCAAGGGCAGCCGCAAGCGATAGACGCCACGGAACTGGTTGGGATCGGCTGGCTTATTATGGCGCAAAATCACCAGACGCCCGGCCCGCGCCAACCCAATGGCCTCGGAGCGCACCCGGCCCAGTTGCCTGCGCCACGCCTCGGCATCCAAGACCTTGGCCGCCTCGTCCGGAGAAATGGACTTCCCAGCGGGCAGCTTGGCCAGCAGGTCAAAAATGACGGCTTCAACTGGGGACATCTAGCCGCCTCGCTTTAGGGTTTCGCGCGCCACGATCACCTGCTGGATCTGGCTGGTGCCTTCATAGATGCGGAAAATGCGCACGTCGCGATAAAGCCGCTCTATGCCGTAATCGGCCACATAGCCTGCACCGCCAAAGATCTGCACCGCTCGGTCCGCCACCCGGCCGACCATTTCGGAAGCAAACAGCTTCGATGCTGCGGCCTCTAAGGTCACATTATCGCCTGCATCGCGCTTGCGCGCCGTCTCTAACAGCAGCGCCCGCGCCGCCAAGCACTCGGTCTTGGAATCTGCCAGCATGGCCTGGATCATTTGGAACTGGGCAATGGGCTGGCCAAACTGCTTGCGCTCCGTCGCATAGGCGACGCAATCGGCGATCAAGCGCTCAGCAACACCGACACAGACCGCCGAAATATGCAGCCGCCCGCGATCGAGGACCTGCATCGCCACCTTAAAGCCTTCGCCCTCCTCGCCGAGGCGGTTCTCCGCCGGAACGCGCACGCCTTCAAAGTTCACATCGTGAATGTGGGCGCCTTGCTGTCCCATCTTCTTTTCCGGCTTACCGACGCTGAGCCCTGGAAGGTCACGCGGTACGAGAAAGGCGGTCACGCCTGCGCCGCCCTTTTTGTTCGGATCAGTTCTGGCCATCACGGTGAAGAGCTGGGCCTTGCCCGCATTGGTGATGTAGCGCTTGGCCCCGTCGAGCACATAGACATCGCCCTCGCGCCGGGCGCGGGTCTGGACCGAGGCGCTATCGGACCCGGCTTCCGGCTCGGTTAGGGCAAAGGAGGTGATGATCTCGCCAGAGGCAATCCCCGGCAGATATTTGGCTTTTTGGGCGTCTGTCCCAAACATAACCAAGCCTTGACTGCCAATGCCGACATTGGTGCCAAAGGCGGAACGAAAGGCTGGACTGGCCTTGCCGATTTCGAGCGCGACGAGCGCCTCCTCCTCCATGCTCAGCTCAAGCCCGCCATATTCGGCCGGGATCGAGAGACCAAAAAGGCCCATGGCCTTCATTTCATCAATGAGGGTTTGGGGAACCGCATCGTCTTCCGAAACCTTGGCCTCGACGGGGCGCAAGCGATCTCGCACAAATCGCCGCACCGTGTCTAAAAGCTGCTCGCGCGTTTCAGCGTCTAGCGCCATGGGGGTGTCCTCCGTCGTCACCGGTTCGCCAAGCTTGCACCTTGCGAGGCTGGTGTTTTTCAAGTCGCCCTGTATTCAGGTCACCGTGTATGAAGCGCAGCCGCAATGGCTTGGCAAGCAGGGAGCCTCGCGACGTGGCGACAAACCGAGAAGAGATGTCTGATGGCGCGGTGCTCATCGCCGACGGCCCCTTTGCAGGCTGGATGACCTGGCCTGACACAGACCCCTTCGAGACCTTGGTCGGGCCCTACTACTTTCGCCCCCTGGCAGAGGGCGGCTATGAATGCGCCACCGTCTTGCAGCCGCGCCACCATAATGGTCATGGCGTCGCCCATGGCGGGGCGCTGATGACCTTTGCCGATTTTGCCCTCTTCGCCTTATCGCGCGATCACCTGAAGGGCGAGCCTGCGGTGACGGCGAGCTTCAATGGCGAATTCATCGGGCCTGCCAAGGCTGGCGATACGGTGATCTGTCGCGGCGAGGTGTTGCGCGCGGGCAAGAGCCTTGTCTTTACGCGGGGCCTTTTGAGCGTGGCCGGCGAACCCGTCTTTGCCTTTTCCGGTGTAATCAAACGGCTTCCGCCCCGGCGGGCCGCGTAGCCCGCTTGCCGTCTTTGCGGCATGAGCTGGCGGCGAAGCTCCAGGCGCGGGCCGAATCAGCGCAAAGTCGTCCCCTATGGCAAGATCACCCCTTCTCCCTGACGCGCCCAGCCTGTTCGATGCGCCCGCCCCGGCCCCGCAACCTGCCGAGCCACCGCGCGCGGCAAGCGCTGGACCAAGTTACTCGGCCAAGGACATTGAGGTCCTTGAAGGCCTAGAGCCCGTCCGCCGCCGCCCCGGCATGTATATTGGCGGCACCGACGAGCGCGCCCTGCACCACCTGTTCGCCGAAGTGCTCGACAATGCCATGGACGAGGCCGTGGCGGGCCATGCGCGGTTTATCGAGGTGCAACTCGACGCCGACGGCGCCCTGTGCGTACGCGATGATGGGCGAGGCATTCCCGTTGATCCGCACCCCAAACATCCGGGCAAGTCGGCGCTCGAAGTCATCATGACCGTGCTGCATTCCGGCGGAAAATTCTCTGGCAAGGCCTATGAGACGTCGGGCGGATTGCACGGCGTAGGCGTTTCGGTGGTCAATGCCTTGTCGAGCGAACTCGACATCACCGTCTGGCGCGACGGGTTTGAGTGGCGCCAGTCCTTTAGCCAAGGCCGCCCCTTGGGTCCGATTGTCCGGGGCAATCCGTCGAAGAAGCACGGAACGCTGGTCCGGTTTCAGCCGGACCCGGAAATCTTTGGCGAAGGCGCGGCCTTCAAACCTGCCCGCCTCTATCGCATGGCGCGCTCCAAGGCTTATCTCTTTCGCGGCGTGGAAATTCGCTGGCGTTGCGCGGCGGAGCGGCTGACCGACCAAACGCCGCCGGAGGCAGTGTTTCACTTCCCAAATGGTCTGGCCGATTATCTGGCCGAACGGCTAGAAGGGATTGAGACGGTTACGCCGGAGCCCTTTGCCGGGCGGATTGCGCGCGAAGGCGAGGCAGGCGCGGTTGAGTGGGCGGTCTCTTGGACGCCTGCGGGTTTTGGCGAATATGACAGCTTCGTCCAGTCCTATTGCAATACGGTTCCAACGCCGGAGGGCGGCACCCATGAAGCGGGATTGCGCCAAGCCCTGACACGCGGCTTGAAAGCCTATGCTGAGCTGACCGGCGAGAAGCGCGGCGGTTTGATAACGGCCGAAGATGTGGCGGCGCAGGCGGGCGCCCTGATCAGCGTCTTTATCCGCAACCCGGAATTCCAAGGCCAAACCAAAGAGCGGCTGTCGTCGGCAGAAGCGCAAAGGCTGGTCGAAACAGCGCTGCGCGATCCGTTCGACCACTGGCTGACCGCCCAGCCGAAATCGGCCACCGCGCTCTTACAATTTGTCGTCGAACGGGCGGAAGAACGCTTGAAACGCCGCAAGGACCGCGAAGTGGCGCGGGCCTCGGCAACGCGAAAACTGCGCCTGCCCGGCAAGCTCGCCGACTGTTCCGGCGCCGAGGCCGACGGCTCGGAACTGTTCATCGTCGAAGGCGATTCCGCCGGCGGCTCAGCCAAACAGGCTCGCAACCGGCAAAGCCAAGCCATTTTGCCCCTGCGCGGCAAGATCTTGAATGTCGCCTCGGCCACCACCGACCGCATGGGCGCCAATAAGGAATTGTCAGACCTGCTGCTGGCGCTGGGTGTCCAAGGTGGAACGAAGTTTCGCGAAGAAGACCTGCGCTATGATCGCATCATCATCATGACCGACGCTGATGTTGACGGCGCCCATATTGCCTCGCTCCTGATCACCTTCTTCTATCGCACCCTGCCTGATCTGGTGCGCAAAGGCAGGCTCTATCTCGCCCTGCCGCCGCTCTATCGCATCAATCACGGTGCAACCACGGTCTATGCCCGCGATGACGCCCACAAGGACGAACTGCTGGCCACCGTCTTTAAGGGCAAGAAGCCCGACATCGGCCGGTTTAAGGGCCTGGGTGAAATGATGCCCGCCCAGCTAAAAGAAACCACCATGGACCCGAAAAAGCGCACCCTGGCCCGGGTCACGCTTCCCCGTGACGAAGAGAGCGTGCTCGATCTGGTTGAAACCTTGATGGGGCGCAAGGCGGAATTGCGCTATCGCTTTATCCAGGAAAACGCTGAGTTCGCCGCAGACGATTTGGATGTCTAGCCCCGCCATGATTGACTTGGGAGGGATTAGGCCTATGGTCCGCACGCGATTTCAGCTCAGCCTGAGCCGTCGCATGGGCGCCGCATGGCCAAGCCCGACCCCTACCCGCTGATCAGGGCGCACGATGCGTCCGACGGTTGCGCTCCTCGCCCAACCGACACTCCGGACCCACCCGCCAGGACGCATGACCACCTTTTCTGAACTGGGCTTAAGCCCCTCCACCGTCGAAGCCGTCACCGCCGCAGGCTATACTGTTCCCACGCCAATCCAGGAAAAGGCCATCCCGGTCGCCTTAGCGGGCGGCGATGTCTTGGGCATAGCCCAGACCGGAACTGGCAAGACGGCGGCCTTTACACTGCCGATGATCGACCGGCTGACCTCTGGCCGCTCCAAGGCGCGTATGCCGCGATCCCTGGTCCTCGCCCCGACGCGGGAACTGGCCGATCAGGTGGCGCAAGCCTTTGAGAAATATGCGGCGGGCGGCAAGCTGACCTGGGCGCTCTTGATTGGCGGCGTATCGTTCGAGGACCAGCTGCGCAAGCTTGATCGCGGGGTTGACGTGTTGATCGCCACGCCCGGACGGCTGTTAGACCATTTTGAGCGCGGCAAGCTTTTGCTCACCGGCGTGCAGATCATGGTGGTCGATGAAGCTGACCGCATGCTTGATATGGGCTTCATCCCCGATATTGAGCGCATCTTTAAGATGACGCCGCCGAAGAAACAGACCCTGTTCTTCTCCGCCACCATGCCGCCGGAAATTACCCGGCTGACCACCCAATTCCTCAATAATCCCACCCGAATCGAGGCAGCGCGCCCGGCGACGACCGCCGACACCATCAGCCAATATGTCGCCATTCTGCCGACCAGTGATCCCAAGGCCAAGCGCGGCGCCTTGCGCGACCTGATCCTGCGCGAAGACGTCACCAATGGCATTGTGTTTTGTAACCGCAAAACCGATGTGGATATTGTCGCCAAGAGCTTGAAAAAACACGGCCTTGATGCGGCGCCTATTCATGGCGATCTCGACCAGTCGACCCGCACCCGTACCTTGGAAAGCTTCCGCGCCGGGGACTTAAAACTGCTGGTCGCCTCTGACGTGGCGGCGCGCGGGCTCGACATTCCCGCTGTTGGCCACATCTTCAACTATGACGTGCCCTTCCATGCCGAGGACTATGTCCACCGTATCGGCCGGACAGGGCGGGCGGGGCGCTTGGGTCGGGCCTTTATGCTGCTGACGCCCAACGACGCCAAGGCCTATGACAAGGTCTTGAAATTGACCCGCAAAGAGCCGGAAAAGATCAGCGTTGACCTCGACTGGGAGGCGCTCAAGACCGATCCGTCGCTCGCCCGCAAGGGTCGGGGCCGGTCAGATCGCAGTGATGGCCGCAGCGATAGTCGCGGCCCGCGCCGTGAACGCCCGATTGCCCCCCACTCCGAAATCGCCTCGCAAATCCCCATCACCGCGCCTAGCCCCAAACCGGTCATGGCCGAAGAGGCCGCCCCGCCCATCCCGCAACCCTATATTGACGAAACGCCCCGTCCGCCGCGTGCCTTACGTCCGGAGCGCCCCCTGCCCGCCCCACCCCGGCGCGAACCGGTGGCGGACCCAGAGGATCGCCGGGTCGTGGGCTTTGGCGCTGACCTACCGGCCTTCCTGGCGCGGTCCGCCCTTGCGCCCGCAACGCCCAGCCCAGAGCTTGGGGCGAAACCGAGCGCAGCCAAAAAGCCCGCGGCCCGGCCGAGAAAACGCGCCAAGCCCGCGCCAGAGGCGGAATAATCCACGACCGACCTTGCGGCGCGCCTTGCCTAAAGCGCGCGCACCCTTAAACTTATCGCAGATCAGTTCGTCGGCGTGGCCGCGACCAGAGAAAGTGATGGGGATGAACGCTAGGTTTGAAGGCACCACCGATTATGTCGCTACCTCCGACCTGAAGGTGGCGGTCAATGCCGCCATCGCGCTTGAGCGGCCGCTGTTGATTAAGGGCGAACCCGGCACCGGCAAGACGGTGCTCGCCTATGAAGTCGCCAAGGCGCTGAATGCGCCCCTGATCACCTGGCACATCAAATCGACCACCAAGGCCCATCAGGGGCTTTATGAATATGATGCGGTGACGCGCCTGCGCGACAGCCAGCTTGGCGACGTGCGGGTCAAGGACGTGCGCAACTATATCAAGAAGGGCAAGCTGTGGGAGGCGTTTGAGAGCCCGCAACGCCCGGTGCTGCTCATTGACGAGATCGACAAGGCCGACATCGAATTTCCCAACGACCTCTTGCAAGAGCTCGATCGGATGGAATTCTATGTCTATGAGACCAATGAGACCATCAAGGCGGCGGTCCGCCCGGTGATGATCATTACCTCGAACAATGAAAAGGAATTGCCCGACGCGTTTCTGCGCCGCTGCTTCTTCCACTATATCCGCTTTCCGGAAGACGAGACGATGAAGGAAATCGTCGAGGTTCACTTCCCCAACATCAAGCAAAAGCTGGTGGCGGAAGCGTTGAAGATTTTCTACGACATTCGCAAGGTTCCTGGTCTGAAGAAAAAGCCTTCCACCTCGGAATTGCTCGACTGGCTGAAACTGTTACTGGTCGAGGATATTGACGAAAGCGTGTTGCGCGAACGCGACCCGACCAAGCTCATCCCCCCCTTGCATGGGGCGCTGTTGAAGAACGAGCAGGACGTGCACCTGTTCGAGCGGCTGGCCTTTCTGGCGCGCCGCGAAGGCAATCGACCGGGCGCTTAAATCCCCATCCCGAACGACCGGTCGAGGAGACCGTTATGAGCCAAATCGATCCGGCCCTGCCGCCGTTTCTCGCCCTTTTGGCCCAGGCGCCGCCGATGGAGGCCATTCCCCTTGCCGAAGCGCGGGAGCGGATGAAGGCCGTTCCCGACCCCTTTGCCCCCCAGGATGTGACAACGCGCAATCTCACCCTTGACGGAGCGGCTGGCCCCTTAGCTGCACGGCTCTACACACCGCCGGGCGCGCAAGAGGTCGGACCTGGAATTGTTTTCTTCCATGGCGGCGGCTTCATGGTCGGCGATCTCGACAGCCATGACGGCGCCTGTCGCAGGCTCGCCAAGGCCTCTGGCCTGCGCTTCCTGTCGGTCGATTACCGCCTAGCGCCCGAACACCGACTGCCCGCCGCCCATGACGACGCCGAGGCGGCTGTCAAATGGGCCTTTGCCCATGCCGAGGAAATCGGCTTTGACACAACCGCCATTGGGGTGAGCGGCGACTCCGCCGGAGGCAACCTCGCCGCCTGGACCGCCTATGTCTTGCGCAATGATCCCAACCACAGGCTAAAGGCGCAAATCCTTCTCTATCCCGCCACCACCATGCAGTTGGTGACCGAAAGTCGCCTGACCCTGTCAGAAGGCTATTTCCTCACCAAATCCCTGATGAGCTATTTCGCCGAAGGCCTATTGGGCGAGACCGGCGACCCGACCAATATCCGCTGCAACCTGTTGCACGCCGAAGATGTGACCGGCGTCGCACCCGCCCACATCACCACCGCAGGCTTCGATCCCCTAAAAGACGAAGGCCGCCTCTATGCCGAAAAGCTTTCTGCCGCAGGCGTCGCGGTCAGCCATGTTTGCTATGAAGGCATGATCCACGGCTTCTACAATTTCGGCTTCCTATCCCAGAGCCTCGCCCAAGCCATAGACGAAACCGGCCACCGCATGGGGGAGATGCTGAGGTAGGGGTGAGGTGACGGGGTGGGCGGTGATTTTGCCGACAAGGCGCGTAGATTAGGAGTTGGGTCTGTAGGTTCAGAACGGACGCGCGTTCTGGTTTGAAGGGGCACGGGACAATCCCGATCCTCCAGAGCCGCAGTGTGAACGTACAAAATCGCCGGAACCAAACGGCCAAACTCGATGCCCTTCTTTGCCATTACCAAGCATAAAGCCTAGCCAGAAACGACCGACACGCCTCAAAAAAAATCACAGCGGAACTGACCCGGTTCAAAAGCGCTGGCAATGAAAATCGGACTTGAGCGACCCCAGGCCTTGTGCAACGATGCTTCTGCAAAGGGGAATAATGGCTTATGCGCCTGAAAAAATTTTCGGTCAGCAAACTATTTGGAATATTTGATCATGAAATAAATTTTAGACTTGAAGAAGGGATAACTATTATCCACGCCCCAAACGGCTACGGAAAGACAGTAGTACTTACGTTAATAAACCATTTTTTCTCAGGCTCCCTCCAAATATTTAAAGATATAGAGTTTAATGAGGTCATCGCGGAGTTTAACTCTGGCGATATAGTTAAAATATCGCAAATTCCCTCGAGTCAGCTATCTTTAGATCCAGACGGTTCCACTTTCCCTAAGCGCGTAGAGCAAGCTCCCCAACGTATGCGCGGCAAGGGTAGATTGCGCCCCTATCGAATCGAGTTGATAAACCACCCAGACGCCGAAGCATGGGAGCCGTACGCTCTGCCTCCAGAAGGAAGCGAACGTCGACGGTTTATAGGTCCGGCAATAGAGCGGTATCTGCCCCAACTCATACGGGTCGGCGCGCAAGAATACAGGGATCGCATACGAGGCGATTTGATTGACGTTGAGGAAGCTTACGCCCGCTATGGCGAGGACATTCCGGATAACGCTAGGCGTCATCGCGGCCCGCCTGAGTGGCTGGAGACAATTCGGCGCTCGATTCAATGCCAACTAATCGAAACCCAACGGCTCGTTACCAAAAAGAAAGAAACGAGATCTTACGATAGAGAGGAACCACCCAAGGCCGCGGTTAGCGCCTACCGTGACGCGCTAGCAGCCCGAATAAAGGCAGTCTTAGCCGAAAGCGCGACTCGCTCACAGTCGTTAGATAGGACATTTCCGAATAGAATATTGGGACGGATGCGTGACAGCAGTCGCGATCCATTTTCAGAGGAGGAGCTCCGGTCTCGCTTAGCCGCCTTGGAGCAAAAGAGAGCACGTCTCACGGCTGTCGATTTACTAGCATATTCCGATGATAGCGCGATCATATCCAATGACGAGTTCGATTTGCCGACGCAGCGAATTCTGACCGAGTACGTGCTCGATACCGATCAGAAACTCGAATTTTATGAGGACATGCTTCGCCGCCTTGAGCTTTTTACACAGCTTCTAAATGAAAAGCTAAACTTCAAATCAATCCACATAAGTAGAGAAACGGGCTTTGAAATACGAGACTTCAGAAGGCGCCTGATCGATCCAGAGGAGTTATCGTCGGGAGAGCAACATGAATTGATCTTATTTTTTGATCTAATATTTGGGGAGGCAAAAAATAGACTTATCCTGATTGATGAACCTGAGATATCTCTCCATATCGCGTGGCAAAAAAGATTCATACCCGACCTACAGCGTATCGTAGATTTATCTCCTATGGATGTGGTCATATCCACGCATTCACCACAGTTAATCTCGCACTACCGTAATCTCGTAGAGCAATTCAGGCGTCCAGATGCCTGAGGTCAGATTCGAAGAAGTCGATGCGGAAGCTGTCGTGTCTGAAATTCTGATGCTGCGGGCCGATTCGGAAAAAGCGATGTTTATCGTGGAGGGGGCCAGTGACGAAAAGCTACTTTCGAATTTTATAAATCGCGAAACCTGCGAGATCATCATAGCTGAAGGAAAGGACAAAGCTCTTGGTGCCATTGAGATCTTGCAGAAAGAATCTACTCAGGGAATTATTTGCTTGGTGGATCGAGATTACGATGATTTCTTTGAAGTCAACGCAGCTTGTGATAACGTAATAGTTACTGAATATCACGATATGGAGCAGATAATTCTCCGATCGGATGCCCTGAGAAAATTATTGTCGGAAATGGGTAGCAAGCAGAAGATCGCAAAACTTACGAATGGTGGAAAATCCATCTTCGATATACTGGTAGATGCCGCCCATCCATTGGGCGCTTTAAGATTTGTCGCGCTGAGGGAAAAAATCCCCCTCAAATTCAAGGAAATGAGCTTTCAATCTTTCGGTAGAAAGACCATTGCAGCTGATAAATCAAAATTGTGCAAAGAAGTTGCGAATAATTCCAAAATAAATGTGAATATTGCGGAGCTCGTTGAATCTATAGAAGAGGTATTATCACAACAACATGATAGATACATGATGTGCAATGGGCACGATTTAACAGCGATATTAGGAAAAGCCCTTCAGTCTTTTATCGGCAGCAATAAATGTATTTATGTTACCAAGGAAGAAATAGAGAGCAAGCTTAGGTTAGCTTTTGAAAAGACAGATTTTCAAAGGACAAATATATACTCATATATTGTTTCTTGGCAGCAGCGAAATCTAGGTTTCCGAGTGCTGCCATAGTTGTCACTTTGATAAATGGATGGTTCCGGAGCAGGCGGCCAAGCAAGTGGCTGGAACCCGTTGTTCCAAGGCAGGAAAGAGCGCTCAAAGGCCCGCTTTCTTTTAGCGGTACTGAGAAAATCTGTGCCCAACTCGTAATGCGCCCTGGACAAATCCCGTCGCCAACGCCCCCGTTTCAACTGCGCTGCCCCCTTACTCCGCCCAAGGGCCTGATGCCATCAACCCACTACGGTTCCGCCCCCTCCATCCAACGCCGCTCCCCCTCCGCACCGATCCCCGTCTCGCCGCCCCCCTCCTCACACAACAGCCACCCGCTCGTTGTCAAACATTTCCGTATCAATCGCGGCCTGCATGGCGGGGCCATAGCGGGGGCCTGCGACGGTCTGCGCATTGATCAGCTGTTCGAGTTCGGCGAGGTCGGCGTCTGAGAGCGCGATCTGGTCGGCTTCGGCGTTTTCGCGCAGGTGCGCTTCCTTGCCTGTGCCGGGGATTGGCAAGATGTCGTCGCCCTTGTGCAGCACCCAGGCGATGGAGAGTTGGGCGGGGGTGCAGTGCAGGCGCTTTGCGATCAGCGAAAATTCGGCATGCAGTTTCAAATTGGCTTCATAGGCCTCGCCTAGAAAGCGCGGCATGGAGTGGCGCATATCGGTGGGGTCCAGCGTTGCCATATTCGGCGGCGCGGCGGTCAAAAAGCCCCGCGCCACCGGACTAAAGGCCACAAAGGTGACCCCCAACTGGCGACAGGCTTCGAGGGCGCCCAGTTCTGGATTTCGGCTCCACAAGGAATATTCCGATTGCAGGGCGGCGACCGGAAACTCCCGACAGGCGCGATGCAAGGTGGCGGCGGAGATTTCCGACAGGCCAATGGCGCCGATCTTGCGTGCGCGCACCAAATCGCCGAGCGCGCCAACGCTATCTTCAATCGGCACCTGGGGATCCAAACGGTGCAGGTAATAGAGGTCGATAAAGTCGGTCTTCAGCTGTTTCAGGCTCTGGTCGCACAGCCGCTTGACCTCGTCTGGCCGACCGTTTAGCCAGCGCCGCCCTTCAGGGCTTGGCCCAAGGCCGCACTTGGAAGCGAGGAAGAATTCTGACCGGCGCGCGGCCAGCGCCTCGCCCACCAAGGTCTCATTGCCGCCAAGGCCATAAACTGCAGCCGTATCGAAAAAGTCGTAGCCAAGGTCGAGCGCCAGGTTCAACAGCCGCGCTCCTTCCACCCGATCCGGCGGCGGGCCGTAGGAGGGGCTGAGGCTCATACAGCCATAGCCAATGGCGCCGAGGGATTTCCCAGCCAGAGATCGCTTATGCATCTTTTGTCTTCGTCCTAGGGCAGGTGGGCGCGCAGCAGGCGCAAAAAGGCAAGGTCTTCGACAATGCCATTATCGCCATTCGGCGACAGACCAAATCTGGCGAAAACCAAGTGTTCCTTCGGCAGGATATAGAGCCTCTGCCCCATCGCGCCAGAGGCGAAAAAGCCATCGCGGGGAAAGCCTGCCGCGACCCGTCCGCGCGCTTCCGGCGCCTCGGACCCATTGGTCCAGAACCCGGCGCCATAGTTGGAGCCCAGGGTTGACCGGCGACTTTCGTCAATCCAGCCCGGTGGGAGGATGCGCACACCCTGCACCACGCCATCATCGGCATAAAGCGCGCCAAACCGCGCCCAGGCCCGGGCGGGCGCCAGAATATAGCTGGCGGCCAGGGGCGTGCCCTCGGCATCGGTCTCCACCGTCACATGATCCATGCCGAGCGGATCAAAGAGTTCGGTATGGGCAAAGCGGAGAAAGGCTTCCGGCGTCCCGCCGACGGCGTTTTCGATCAGACGGGCCAGGATCAGCGTATTGGGACTGCCATAGTGAAATTCGGTCCCCGGCGGCCGCTTCAAGGGCCTTTGCATGGCGGCGCGGGCCGTATCGCGGGCGGTGAATAGGATCTGTGAGGAGACGTCAAAGCCGGAATTGTCCTCGTCAACCGAAAGCCCGCTCTCCATGCGCTCTAATTGGTCATAGGTGATGGCGGCGCGCGGATCGCCGGGCAAGCGCCACAGCGCGACCGGGGCCGGATCGCCCATGTTCAGCTTCCCCTGTCGGGCCAAGATACCCAAAAGCGCATTGACCACCGATTTGGAAACCGACCAGCCATTGATCGGCGTGGCGACCGAATAGCCTGTGGCATAGCGTTCGGCGACGATCTTGCCATCTTTCAGCACCACCACAGCCTTTACCCGGCGCGGGTTTTTCGGGTCGGCCTCAGCAAAAAGCGTGTCGAGCCCCCGGGCGATGGCAGGATCGCTCGGCGCCGTGACCTCGGCGGGCCAAGGCGGCGTTAAAGCCAGTTGCGTCGGTTGCGGCGGCAGGGGTGGCAAGGGCCGCGCACCGTCCAGTTGCAGGAGACAGCCCCTACCCGGACTAAAGGTCGCCTTGCGCCGAATTTGACCCAATTGGGCAATGACTTCGCCCGCATCGCGATGCACCTCGTAATGCATGTAGCGCGCGATCAGCCGATAGCCGGGCCGGGGCGCGATCCCTTCGGCGAAATAGAGGTCAGGGTCGAGCCGCGAAACAAAGGTCGCCGAACAGAGATCATGGGCGGTCAAGCCCACCGCCACACGCAAGGCGAGGTCCGGCCGATAGACGCAGGCCGCCCAAATCATGCCGATGATAATCACAGCCGAAATGGCGTGGCGCCGCCAGAGCGCGCCTTGATCCACTTCTTTTGGCCGCACCGGACCTTCCCTCTGCCGCGCCACCTTTCCTCCCACTGTCATCGCGGCGCGATCATAGAAGATTTGCTCACCGGCGCCAGGGATTGCGTAGAGCGCCCGCTCAAGGCAAGACGTCTTCATGCCGACCGCCCCGCAGACGCCCCCCTTGCCAGAGATTGCCGTTGATGCCCGCGGTCACCGCTGTCCGGTTCCGACCTTGCGCCTGCGCCGTGCGCTGGAGCTGGCGCAACCGGGCCAGGTCGTGGCCCTGACGGCGGATGATCCTTTGGTCCGGATCGACGCGCCGCATTTCCTTACGTCTGAAGGCCACGAGTTGGTGGAAATCGTTGATTTGCCCAAGGCCATCCTGGTGCGATGTCGAAAGCGCCACTAGGGCAGCGCGGCTTCGTTTACACAGGCTGAGCGTCGTCGCCAATGCGGGCTGATTTGGCCAAGGCTTCTGCCGTTAGTCCCAGGCGCGGATGACGCCAATTTGGCGCAATCTCGGCCAGGGGCCGCATGACAAAGGCCCGGTCGGCGGCGCGGGGATGGGGCAGTTCAAGCGCTTCGCCAACCGTCGGCGCGCAGACCAGCCCGGCGAAATCGATGATGTCGAGATCTAAGGTTCGCGGCGCATTTGGGTCGCTGCGCACTCGCCCAAAGGCTGTTTCGAGACTGTGCAACTGGGCCAGGGCCTGGCTTGGCGTATAGCCGGTCTCGACAAGTGCAATCCCATTGATGTAGGGAGGGTCCATCGGGTTTGGCCAAGCACTCGACACCCACCACGAAGATCGCCTCACCACGCGAAATCCGAATTCAGGGAGTTTTTGTAGGGCCAATTCCAATATTTCGACGGGTTTTCGTCCCCGAAGTGATAAATTACCGCCTAAGGCGACGATAACTTGTGATTGGATGCTATTTTGCATCGTTTAAAACTCGAGAAAGATATTGGATGACGTTTTATCCTACTGACCGGTTGGCACTTTTTATCGACGGCGCCAACCTTTATTCAGCGGTTAAAAACCTAAACTTCGACATCGACTACAAAAAGTTGCTCGAAGAATTCAAAAAGCGCGGCATTCTCATTCGCGCCTACTACTACACGGCCATTTTGGAAGACCAGGACTATTCGCCGATCCGGCCCTTGGTCGATTGGCTGGACTATAATGGCTTCACCATGGTGACCAAGCCGGTCAAACGCTATACCGAGCAATCGACCGGGGTCACTCGCTCCAAAGGCAATATGGATATTGAAATTGCCGTCGACATGCTGGAAATCGCGCCGCACGTCGATCACATCGTGCTGTTCTCCGGCGATGGCGATTTTCGCAAATTGGTCGAAGCGGTGCAACGCAAGGGCGTGCGCGTCACGGTTGTCTCGACGGTCAGGTCGCAGCCCCCGATGGCGTCGGACGATTTGCGCCGTCAGGCCGATGTCTATATCGATCTGCATGATCTAGCGACGCTGATTGGTCGGCCGCGCCAGAACAATGTGCCCCGGTTCTTGCAACCTGACGATGAAGCTGATGACACAGACCTAGATTGAGCCCCTCCGTGTCGGCCGTCGCAGAACCCGCCAAGTCGTGCGCCCTGTGCCCAAGGCTGGTCGCCTATCGCCGCGACAATGCGACGGCCCATCCCGATTGGTTCAACGGCCCGGCGCCCTCCTTTGGTGATCCAAACGCCCGGTTGCTGGTGCTCGGACTGGCGCCGGGCCGGATGGGCGCCAATCGCACCGGGCGACCCTTTACCGGCGATTTTGCCGGAAAACTGTTATTCGAAACCCTGCTGCATTTTGGGTTTGCCGAGGGGTCCTATCTTGAGCGACCCGATGACGGCCTGCGCCTGATTGACTGCTTGGTGTCGAACGCGGTTCGCTGTGCACCACCGGGCAACCGCCCCACACCTGACGAAGAAGACACCTGTCGGCCACACCTGAAGGCGAGGCTTGCCGCCCTGCCCAAGCTGCAGGCCGTGGTGACGCTTGGCGATGTCTCGCGTCGGAATCTGTTGAAGGCCTTAGGCTTAAAAGCCTCGGCGGCGGCGGGGGGGCATGGCGTCATCACCGATCTTCCAGGCCTTCGGCTCTATAATTCCTATCATTGCTCTCGGCTGAACACGAACACTGGGCGGTTGACGCCGCAGATGTTCCGCGATGTGTTCGCCAAGGTCCGCGCCGATCTCGACGCGTGAGACGGAGGGCGGCATACGTATGACCGATCCGCCTGTTCGCCATCGTAGCGGCGCTGTCCTCTTTATCTTTGTCACCGTGCTGTTGGATATTATGGCGCTCGGCATGGTGGCCCCTATCCTACCGGGCCTGGTGCGCCAGTTTGTCCTTGGCAATATCTCAGAAGCCGCGGTCATCTATGCTGGCTTCAACACGGTGTTCGCCAGTGTGCAGTTCTTCTGTTCGCCGGTGATCGGGTGTTTGTCCGACCGCTTTGGACGCCGTCCGCTAATCCTCGTTTCCAATCTTGGACTTGGTCTCTCCTATGCCGCCATGGCCTGGGCGCCGAGCCTCGCCTGGCTCTTTATTGGCAGGGTGGTGTCAGGGGTGACAGGGGCAAGTTTTGCCATCGCCAGCGCCTATGTCGCCGACACAACGCCAGAAGAAAAGCGGGGCCAGGCCTATGGACTGATCGGCGCGGCCTTTGGTGTCGGCCTTGTCTTTGGGCCCGCTCTTGGCGGGCTGTTGAGCCGGTTTGGCCTACATGCGCCGCTCTATGTCGCCGCCGCCTTTTCCCTCGCCAATGCCATCTACGGCGTCTTTGTGTTGCCTGAATCGCTGGATGCGGCCCATCGCCTGCCCTTTAGCTGGCGGCGCGCCAATCCCATCGGTGCGCTGATATTGTTAAAACGTCATCCTGAACTGTTTGGGCTGGCAGGCGTCTCGTTCGTGTCGACGCTGGCGCAAGTTTCGCTTCCGTCAAGCATCGTGCTCTACGCCACCTATCGCTATGGCTGGTCGCCCCAAACCCTTGGCGCCACCTTGACCGCTGTGGGCGTGGCCCTGGTGGTGGCCCAGGTTTTTGTCGTGCCGCGCGCCATAGGCTGGTTCGGCAATCGCCGCGCCATCATTGCCGGGCTCTTGTTCGGCGCGGCGGGCATGGTGGTCGCCGGAACCGCTGCCACAGGCGCCATGTTATGGTGGGCCATCCCCATCCTGGCGCTGTGGGGCATGTTTGGCGCCGCCGCCCAGGCCTTGATGACCCGCCACGTCACCGCCGCCGAACAGGGGCGACTGCAAGGCGCCATCTCAAGCCTGACCGGCATATCCGAGGTGGTCGGCCCGCTGATTTTTTTGAATGTCTATGCCTATTTCGTTCGACCGGGTCTGCCGCTCAGCCTGTCGGGCGCGCCCTTCCTGCTGGCCGCGCTCTTTCTTGGCATGGCCGCCGTCTGGGCCTGGTGGGCAACTCGACCCGAGGCCGACTAACCCAGATTACGCAGCAGCCGACCTTGGTCGCGCTTCCAATCCCGGTCCGCCTCGGTGGCGCGCTTGTCGTGCAACTTCTTGCCCTTTGCCAAGGCAATTTCGAGCTTGGCCCGGCCCTTGCCGTCAAAATAGAGTTTGACCGGCACGATCGTGCGCCCTTCCCGCTGGATACCAATGGCCAACTTATGAATTTCGCGCTTGTGCAGCAAAAGTTTGCGGGCGCGGCGCGGCTCATGGTTGAAGCGATTGGCCCCGGAATATTCGGGGATATAGGCGTTGATCAGCACCATTTCGCCCTTGTCGAGACTGGCATAGCTCTCAGCAATATTCGCCCGTCCCTGGCGCAAGGCCTTGACCTCCGACCCCGTCAGGACGAGCCCCGCCTCAAAACTATCTTCGAGAAAATAGTCAAAGCGCGCCCGACGATTGTCGGCGATCAGCTTGCGCTCCTGAACCTTCGGTTCTGTCATGACGTTTGGCCTGGACGCGCGCGGGTCACTGGCTCAAGGCACCGTCGCCGACCTCGGAAAGCGCAGCCAGAATAGCGGGCTTGACCGCATCTGAACAGCTGGCGAGCGGCAACCGCACCCCCGCCTCGCAAAGGCCGAGATGGGCCAGGGCGAACTTGGTTGGCGCCGGCGAGGCATCTAGGAACAGCGCCTTGTGCAATCGCACCAACCGGTCTTGCCAGGCGACGGCGGCTTTGAAATCTCCACTGAGCGCTGCATCCATCATCGCCGCACAGGCGGCCGGCGCGACATTGGAGGTTACAGAAATGCAGCCATGTCCGCCATGGGCGACATAGCCAAGTGCGGTAGGATCATCGCCCGATAACAGCACCCAATCGGGTCCGCACTCCAGCCGCTGTAAGCTTGCGCGGACCAGATCGCCGGTGGCGTCCTTTACGCCAATAATATTGGGCAGTTTGGCCAAGCGCTGCAGGGTCTCATTGGTAATGTCGCAAGAGGTCCGCGCGGGCACATTGTAGACAAAGACCGGTAGCTGCACCGCCGCATTGATCGCCGCATAGTGCTGATAGAGCCCCTCCTGGCTCGGACGATTATAATAGGGCGTCACCACCAATGCCGCGTCGGCGCCAATGGTCTTGGCGTGACGGACCAATTCAATCGCTTCCTCGGTGGAGTTTGAGCCCGCCCCTGCGATGACCGGCACCCGTCCGGCTGCGGTGGCAACGCAAAGCTCGACCACCCGGCGGTGCTCGTCATGGCTAAGGGTGGCGGTTTCTCCCGTCGTGCCAACCGGAACCAATCCATGCACGCCCGCCGCAATCTGACGCTCGACGAGCCGGACAAAGGCCGCCTCATCCACTGCCCCTGCTTTAAAGGGCGTGACCAGCGCAGTAAGGACGCCTTTGAACCTTGGATGTGGCATAATGCTTTCTCAGACGGAGATTCGCCGATGGCTGGCGAAAGGAACGCTAAGATCGCGGTCATCGTCCGCAATCAAGCGGTGACGGATAGAGCATTTTTGATGGGGTGAAAACCTGTTTCCCCTCAAAACCGCCCTATTTGCAAGGCGTTAAGGCAGGTGGGCCTTCAAGAGCCCCAAAGCCGCCAAAGCCGGGATTTTTGGCTCGCCAAACGACGGTCGTTTGACCCTCGAGGTGACGGATATAAGGAAGGCGGCGCGCGCGCCGAGGAGTGCAGGTGGAATTAGGTAAGAGGCGTCACTTGGGACGTCGGCTCAGCAAAAAGCATGTGCGTTTCGGCATAGCGACCCTCGTCTGGCTCGGCGTCGGCGCGGGGAATGTCGTTGCACCCTGCCAAGCCGATCCCATTCCCTATACTGTGCTCCACCCCACCAACCCTGGGGACGTCAAGCCTGCCCCGCCCCCGCCAGAGCCTCAGCTTGGCGGCGCGGACACGATCCAACCGCCCGAACCCCTGCCTCCGGAAACGACGGTACCGGACGCAGCCCAACCTCCGCCCACGCTCGCGCCCCAATCCCAAGGTGCCCTATTGCGCGATGCGCTGCGGGCGGCGCGCAGCGGCGACGCGCAAACGGTGCGCGCGCTGAATGAGCGGCTGCAAGACCCCATCGCCCGCAAAATCGCGCTCTGGCAGTTAATCGATAGCGCGCCCACCCGGCTCGATTTCACCAGTCTTAACGTTGCCCTGCATGATCTCGAAGGCTGGCCAAGAGGCTGGCGGCGGATCTTTGGCGCGGAAAAGGCGGTTGAGGCCGCATCTTTGTCCCCGCAGACGGTCATGGATTGGTTCGCTGGCCGTGATCCTGACACGGTGGAAGGCGCCATGGCGCTCGCCGCCGCTTATCAGAGCCTCGGCCATGCGGATCAGGCCAAGGATCTGATCCGCCACTATTGGCGCGAACACATTTTTGAGGTCGAGGCGCAAAATCGGCTCCTCTCCCGGTTTGGCAGTTTTCTTTCTGCCGAAGACCATGCCGCGCGGCTGGAAACGCTGCTCTATGCGCAGCAAGGGCCCGCAGCCCGGGCCATGATGGAGCTTACTGACGCTGAGCATCGCACCTTGGCGGAAGCGCGGATCGCCTTGCGCGGCGAGCGTAATGATGCGCCCGAACTTGTCATGCGGGTGTCTCACGATCTGTCGCTAGACCCTGGCCTCGCCTTTGATCGGGCCCGGTATTATCGCCGCAAAAATCTCACCGCCCTCGCCGCTGAGATGCTGAAAAATTTTCCGGCTGACACGCCGGACAAGGCCGATGTCGCCGACTTCATTTGGTCGGAGCGACGCGCCTTGATGCTGAGCTTGATTCGGGCAGGCGATACCGAAGGCGCCTATGCGGCCGCTACGGACACAGGCCTGAAGGCCGGACCGGCCTTGGTTGAGGCTGAATTCTATGCCGGGTGGCTGGCGCTGGAGCGGATGAACAACCCGGTCCTGGCTGACAAACACTTTGCCACGCTTTTGGGCGTAGCCCAGTCGGCCATCGGTTTGGGGCGCGGTTATTACTGGCGCGGTCGGGCGGCGGCGGCGCGGGGTGACGAGGCGGCGGCAAAGACTTTCTATACCAAGGGCTCCGCCTATCTCACCACCTTCTACGGCCTTCTGTGCGCCGAGGCCGCTGGTCGCAGCGATGTGGCGCTTGGCAAGGACCCCGAGCCGACCGCGCTTGAGCGCAAAATGTTTGAGGGGCGCGACCTCACCCAAGCCCTGCATCGTTTAGGCGAGATCGGCGAGCGCGAGGCCTTCCGCAGCATAGCCCTGGCCGAAGCCGATCTGGTGGCGAGCCCTGGGGAACTGGTCCTGCTGGTTGATTTAGCCCGGCAGAAGGGCGATCAGGAATTGGCGCTGCGCGTGGCGCGGGCGGGAAATACCCACGGGCTGATCCTGCCGGAGCGGGCCTATCCTGTCCGCGACACCCCCCAACCCCCCGGCGCCGCCGAGCCCGCCTTCATGCTCGCCATCACCCGGCAAGAAAGCAGCTTTGAGCCGCGCGCGCGCTCAAGCGTTGGGGCGCGCGGCTTGATGCAACTGATGCCAGCGACTGCCCAGGGTCTCGCCCGACACATGAACCTGCACTATTCGCCCCTGCTGCTCGATGAGCCCGACTATAATATGCGGCTTGGCGGGGTCTATCTTGGCAGCCTCGTCACCCGCTTTGGTGGGTCCTATATCATGGCGGCAGCGGCCTATAATGCCGGACCGGGACGGCCAGCCGACTGGATCAATGGCTGTGGGGATCCACGGGGCGGGGCCATTGATCCCCTCGACTTTATCGAGTGCATCCCGTTCACCGAGACACGGGCCTATGTCATGCGGGTGATGGAAAACACCGCCGTCTATCGGGCGCGACTACATGGCGGGACCGCACCGCTGACCATCGCCGAAGACCTGAAGCGCGGCGCACCGGTCCAAGCGCCGACCTCGATCGATTCGCTTCTGCAAAGCCTCGGCGGGGCGCATTGAGCCGACCTCAGGGGATTGGCCGATTGCTGCGACGTCCTAGATGCGCTCCAGAGCGCGGCGAAAGACTTCCGGATCGACATTGCCGCCCGTGGCGATGACCGCACCGGTCCCGCCATTCAGTTGAAGGCGGCCCGCCAGCGCCGCCGCCAGCGCCACCGCCCCCCCGGGCTCGACAACAATCTTCAAATAGCGAAAGGCGAATGCCATCGCCTCCAAGACCTCGTCATCGCTGGCGCAAACGGCGCTGGCGCCCAGGCCTTGGAGGACGGGAAAGGTCAAGACACCGGGCATGGGCGCCATGAGCGCATCACAAAGCGTCGTGGCTGCGCCCTTATGGGCAACCCGCTTCCCCGCCTTGAGACTAAGATCAAAGTCATCAAAGCCACGCGGCTCGGCAATGACGATGCGGGTCGCAGGCGACAGGGCCCGCACCGCCGTCGCCACGCCCGCCATCAATCCCCCACCCGAGGCATTGGCAGACACAACATCGAGATGCGCGCCGACGGCTTTGGCTTGGGTGACGAGCTCAAGGCCCGCCGTCCCCTGGCCTGCCATGACGTCGAGATCATCAAAGGGCGGGACCAAGACGGCGCCACGATCCTTGGCGAGCGCCGCCCCAATGGCTTCGCGGTCCTCGTGGACCCGATCATACAAGACGACCTCCGCGCCATAGGCCCTGGTCTGTTCGACCTTCAGGCGGGGCGCGTCGCTTGGCATGACAATGACCGCGGGGCAGCCGACAAGCTTTGCCGCCGCCGCCACGCCTTGGGCATGGTTGCCAGACGAAAAGGCGACCACGCCGCAGCGCTTTTGTGCCTCGGTCAGGCGCGAGAGGCGATTATAGGCACCGCGAAATTTGAACGAGCCGGTCCGTTGCAAGCATTCCGCCTTGACCCACAGCTTCCCGCCAGCGCGGGCGTCAAGGGCTTCATGGCACAGCAATGGCGTCGTGACCGCAAAGCCCAAAAGCCGCGCCGCCGCGTCTTCGATCCGTTGCAAGCTGAAGCGCTCAGGCACCGCCGCGACCCCCGCCCCGCTCATTTCACCAAGCCGCGAAATAGGCCGTCGAGCATCAATGAAATCAGGCGCTTCCGGTCGGCCCATTCGAAGCTGGACCGTAGGATCATCAGGGAAACAAGGCCGTGGGGCCCGCTCCACAACACTTGCGCCGCTGCGTCGTGATCCTCGGCCCGCAAGCGGCCCGCCGCCTGAATTTGGGCCACGGCGTCGGAAAAGAGCGCATAACACTGGGCGCCAAGGCCATTTAAGATTTCTTGCTTGTCGGGGGGTATCTCCGCTGTCGAGGGACAGAACAGGAGTTGGTAGGCATTGGGATTATCAAAGCCAAAGGCAATATAGGCTTCGAGCATGGCGCGCACCCGCTCCACTGGGTCCATGTCGGCCAAAGCCAAGCGCGCATTCGAGGCGATTAGCTGCGAAAAGGCTTCCGAACAGATTTCCACCAGAATTTCGCTCTTGTCGCGAAAATGCATGTAGAGCGCTGTGGATGAGACACCGACATCTTCGGCAATCCGACGGATCGTCGCGCCCTCATAGCCGCACTCGACAAAAATGCGCTCGGCAGCGGCCAAGATCTCCGCCCGCCGGAGATGGCCGTCGCCCTTTGCCTTCCGCTGCGACCTCCCCGTCGCCCGCAGTTCCGTCACGCTCACGCCCGCTCTCCCTCGAGGCTCCCATTGCTGGTCGACCTGTCCTAGCATGGTTGTGTCACTTAGATGAAGGTCGCGGCGAAAGACGACCCTTGGCCCCTGGACGAACCCAACCTGTCTGGCTTAAGTCGCGCCGTGCCCCTTCCGAACCCAAACCTCGCCCCCTCGCCAACGCTTCTGACCACCGAAGCCTGGTCGGACTATGGCCTGATCGATTCCGGCGGCGGTTTGAAGCTCGAACGCTATGGCCAGGTGCAAGTCATCCGACCCGAACCGCAGGCCTGGTGGCAGCCGCGTCACGCCGAAGCTGTTTGGCGCCAGGCTCAAGCACGCTTTGATCCCACTGACGAGGAAGATGACGGACGCTGGAAAATCGACGGGCGCGCACCGCCAGAGGCCTGGACGCTCGGTTGGGACAAGGTGCGCTTCCGCGCCCGGCTAACGCCATTTCGACACCTGGCATTTTTTCCTGAACAGGCAGCGAATTGGGCCTTTCTGCGTGACACGGTTTCGATCCAGGCGGCGCAGGCCGCGGCCGAAAATCGTCCGTTCCGGGTGCTCAATCTTTTTGGCTATACCGGTGTCGCAAGCTTGGTCTGCGCGGCAGCGGGCGCGCACGTCACCCACCTCGACGCATCAAAAAAATCGGTCGGCTATGCCCGCGAGAATGCCGACCTGTCGGGGCTCAGCGCTGCGCCGATCCGCTGGATGTGCGAAGACGCGCGGCGCTATGCCAGCCGCGAACTGAAGCGCGGCTCTTTTTATGATGGCATTATCCTTGACCCGCCAAAATATGGTCGCGGCCCTGGCGGGGAGGTCTGGCGCTTGGCCGAAGACCTGCCGGAGCTTGTCGATACCTGTGCCAAGCTCCTGTCCGACCGGGCCGAATTTTTGATCGTCAACGCCTATGCAGCAAGGGTTTCGGGCCTGTCCCTTGCCCACCTTTTGGCCGAAAAATTGGCGGGTCGAGGTGGTGGGATCGACTATGGCGAATTGGCCTTGGCAGAAGAGGCTGGCGACCCTTGCCGCGCCTTTGGCCTCTCCTTCTTTGCCAGATGGCGGCGGGCGCTAGGCTGATGGACGGGGTTGCGGTCAAACAGGTGACGTCGCTGACTAATCCGCTGGTCAAGGCGGCGCGTGGGCTGCACTTACGCAAAGCGCGCGAGGAGTCGGGAACCTTCCTGGCTGAGGGCTTGAAAATCGTCACCGAGGCGGTGGATCTAGGATTTAGGCCCAAGGTTTTGATGTTTGGCCCCGATGCGCGGCAGCATCCGGTGCTCGTCCGCATTGCACGGCTAACCGCCGAGCGCGGCGGTGAAGTTGTCGAGGTGACCCGCGACATTCTCGAGAAAATTTCGCGTCGCGATAATCCTCAGACGGTGATTTCGATTTTCGATCAGGCCATCCAACCTCTGGACAGCCTGAACACCAATGCTGCCGCCTGTTGGGTGGCATTGAACGCTGTGCGCGATCCCGGAAACCTCGGAACCATTATCCGCACAGCCGATTCCGCCGGATGCGGTGGCGTCATCCTGGTGGGGGAGTGCTGCGATCCCTTTTCCGTTGAGGCGGTACGCGCCACCATGGGCTCAATCTTCGCCGTGCCGCTGTTTCGGGTTTCGGAAGCCGAGTTTGCCGCCTGGCGCGCCGGTTGGCCGGGTGCTGTTATCGGCACGCTCCTGACAGCAACCGACGATTTCCGCGCTGCGCCCTATCGCGCGCCCAATCTGATCGTCATGGGCAATGAGCAGCAAGGTCTTTCGCCAGAAATTGCCCGCCTTTGCGATGTGACGGTGAAGATTCCCATGCGCGGGCGCGCAGATAGCCTGAACCTCGCCGTCGCCACCGGCGTGATGATCTACGCCATCACCTAATCACGCCCAATTAGTCGGGCCTGCGCGGTTTGGCCCTCATCGTCGGCTCAGCCATCAGGGGGTCCTCCGGCCAAGGGTGCTTGGGGTAACGGCCCTTCATGTCGGTGCGCACCGCCTTCCAACTGCCACGCCAAAAGCCGACAAGGTCTTTCGTCACCTGGATGGGCCGATGGGCGGGCGAGGTGAGCGCCAGGGTCAAGGGCATGCGGCCTTCCAAAACCGTTGGATGAACGCCAAGCCCAAACAGGGCCTGCACCCTCACCTCGGCTCTGGGTCCCCCCTCGGCGCTATAGTCAATCGGAACAGGTCCGCCCGCTGGCGGTTGGAAGGTGTCGGGCGCCAGGCGATCCAAAAGCTGAAGATCCGTCCAACCACAGAGATTTCGCAAGCCTTCCGCCAAGGTCTCGGGCCGCAGCCGATCCAAGCGCCCGGCTTCCGCCAGAAGGGGCAAGAGCCAGAGGTGCGCCTCGGCCAAGAGGGCTTCGTCGCTCAGGTCAGGGGCGGTCTCGACGCCTTGCGCGTGCAGGAAGGTGGCGCGCGCGCGTAACCTGTGGGCGGCGGGGGGCCAGGGCAGACGCGCTAAGCCCTCCGTTTTGACAAAGGCCAATAGGGCTTCGCCCACCACGTCTTTTGCCGGGGCTTCTAGCCTGCGCTCTTCCAAACAAAGCTCACCGAACCAGACCCGCGACCAGACCCGTGGCGTCCCGCCCGCCTCGACATCCAAGCTCTGCTCGTGACGAAGCTCGCTTGCAAATGTGCGCTTCAGGTCTTCAAGGTCCAAGGGCAGGGCCGACAAGATGCGGTCGACCCGGCCCGTGCCCCCCGCCACATCCGCCACGGCGAGATAGGGCGCCTTGGATAAGGGGTCGGCCGGGTCAAGCTGCGCGCCTCGGCCATTGGCAAGTTTAAAGCCGCCTGCGGTTCCCGGTCTCGCCTGGGCGACCCGTTCAGGGAAGGCGTGGGCGACGAGCATGGCGTCAGACAGGGGAGTTTCAGACGGGGGAGTTTCAGACAGGGGAGTTTTCGAGTTTGCCACGTCATTGGGTAGGGCTCTGATCCAGCGCATCGCTGCGGCCAAGGCGTCGCGCGCACGGCCGCCGCCCTCTTGCCGCGCCCGGCCAAGGCGCGTGGCAAGATCGGTCGTGGCCCCACCAAGACCCCGCTCGGCGATGATTGCCGCCAAATGGGCCCCGTCGCGCGCCCGTCCGGCGGCGGCGGCCCGAACCACCATATCCGCCAAGCGCGGCGGCAAGGGTAAGGCGGTCAAAAGGCGACCATGTTCGGTGAGGTCGCCCCGATCTGACAGGGCTCCCAAGCGCTGTAACAGGGCGCGAGCCTCTTGAAAGGCGGCGCGCGGCGGCGGGTCGATCAAAATTAGCTCGGCGGGATCGCGAACGCCCCAGGCACTCATTTGCAGAGCGACGGCGGCGAGATCGGCTTCAAGAATTTCCGGTCGATCCGCTGCGATAAGGGCGCGGGTCTGGGCCTCGTCCCACAAGCGAAAGCAGATACCAGGGGCGGTTCGCCCGGCCCGCCCCCGCCTTTGGTCCGCACTGGCGCGACTGACCCTTTCGGTCGTCAATCGCGAAAGACCGGTGGCGGGGTCATACCTCGGACGCCGGGCGAGCCCGCAATCAACCACCGCCCGCACCCCCTCCAAGGTCAGGCTGGTTTCAGCAATTGCGGTGGCCAGCACCACTTTACGCTGCCCAGGTGCCGGTGCTTGCAAGGCCAGATCCTGATCCCGCGCCGGCAAGGCACCATAGAGCGGCCAGACTTGCGTATTTTCAGGTAAGGGCTGGTCCTGCAGACGCTGGAGCGTGCGCAGGATTTCTGCCTGGCCGGGGAGAAAGGCCAAGACCGAGCCCTCGCCAAAGCTTAAGGCGCGCCGCACCGCCCGCGCCATTTGCTCGTCCAAGGGCTGGACCGGATCAAAGCCAAGATAACGGGTCTCGACGGGGAAGCTTCGCCCCTCGCTCTCAATCACCGACCACCCGCCCAGGGCCTCGGCCAGTCGCGCTGCGTCGAGCGTCGCCGACAAGAGGCCAAGTTTGAGATCCTCGCGCAAATGCCGCCGACTATCGAGGGCGAAGGCGAGCCCCAGGTCGGCATCAAGACTACGCTCGTGAAACTCATCAAACAGGACCGCCTCGACGCCCTCCAAGGCGGGGTCTGCGAGGATCATGCGACTGAAGACGCCTTCGGTGACCACCTCGATGCGGGTCTTGGCCGAGACGCGGGTCTCATATCGCACTCTTAGACCGACAGTCTCCCCCACCGTCTCGCCGAGGGCCAGGGCCATGCGCTCCGCCACCGCGCGCGCGGCAATGCGCCGGGGTTCTAAAAGGATAATCTTGCCGCTGAGGCCATCCGGACCCTCCAAAAGGGCAAGCGGCAGACGGGTCGACTTCCCCGCCCCCGGCGGTGCGACGACAATGACCAGACCTGACGTGGCCAACTCCGCCTTCAAAAGCGGCAGGATCGGCTCTATTGGCAGCAAATGGAGGTGTCCCTTCCAAACCGAGCGGTCTGTGACTGCTTCGTGAACGCTCAGGCGTTGCGTCTCGCCGCGCCTAACTCTAACAGTAGCGCAAACATGCCATAGGGTCCGCACTGTCGCGCACCCAGGGGGAAATGATGACCGAAACAGCCGCCCGTCAGCCCGGCCACCGACTTTTGATGAAGAAGTCCATCGCCCAGGTCCAGAAGGAAGCCGCAGGCCAACATCTGAAACGCTCGCTCGGTGCGGTCAATCTGGTTCTGTTTGGCATTGGCTGCATTATCGGCGCAGGCATCTATGTCATGACCGGCAGCGCCGCTGCCCATTTCGCCGGTCCGGCCGTGCTCCTATCCTTTGTGGTCGCGGGTCTCGCCTGTGCCTTTGCCGGGCTGTGCTATGCGGAGCTTGCGTCCACCATGCCGGTCGCAGGCTCGGCCTATACCTATAGCTACACCATCCTTGGCGAAGTGTTCGCATGGGTGATGGGCTGGCTCTTGGTGCTCGAATATGGCGTGGCGGCCTCTACCGTCGCCGCCGGATGGTCGGGAAGCGTCACAAGCCTCCTCGCCAATTTCGGCCTCGTTATCCCCGCCCACCTGACCACCTCGTTCATCCAGGCCACCCAGGGCGACCATGGACTGATCTTTTCTGCAGGCCATGGCCTTAACCTGCTCGGCGCCTTGGGTATTTTGGCCGTCACCTCGCTTCTCGTGATCGGGGTTTCTGAATCGGCCAACGTCAATAATGTCATCGTCATCATCAAGGTTGGCGTCCTCCTGCTCTTCATCGGCATGGGCGCCTTTTTTGTGAAGCCCGCCAATTGGCACCCCTTCATTCCGCCAAACGAGGGCGGCTTCACCTATGGAATTCCTGGAATTTTCCGCGCCGCCTCGGTGATCTTTTTTGCCTATGTTGGGTTCGAAGCCGTATCGACCGCCGCCGGTGAAGCCAAAAACCCGGCCCGTGACATGCCGATCGGTATTCTCGGCTCATTGGTGGTCTGCACGATCCTTTACATCCTCGTTTCCGCCATCCTGACTGGCATCGTGCCTTTCCGGCAATTGGGTGTTGCCGCTCCAATCGCTCTGGCGGTTGACCGGATGGGCGTTCCTTGGTTCGCCATTCTGATCAAGCTCGGCGCAGTGGCTGGCCTCTCCTCGGTCATGCTCATCCTGACCTATGGACAGAGCCGGGTCTTTTACGCCATGGCGCGAGACGGGCTGTTGCCGCGCTTCTTCGCTAAGCTGCATACGGGCTTTCGCACACCTTGGATCGGGACGATCATTCTCGGTCTTTTGATTGCCACCGCCGCGGCCATGCTGCCCATCGAAATTCTTGGCGATCTGGTCAGCCTCGGAACCGGCGTCGCCTTTGCAATTGTCTGCATCAGCGTCTTGTGGCTGCGCTCCACTCGGCCAGACCTGCACCGCCCCTTCACCGCACCGTTTGGTGTCTTTGTCCCGGTCTTGGGCGTTATTATGTCGCTGGTCATGGTCGGGCCGCTGTTGATTGATATCGTCTTCAAAGCGCTGCATGGCGACCCGATCCCGGCCTATCTGTTGACCGGCTATCTGAGCCTCGGCGCCCTGATTTATTTTGGCTACGGCCTCAGCCATTCGCGCCTCGGTCTCGGGCTTGGGCCGCACGAGGAAGATGGCCTGCCGACCGAGATGGAAGCGGTGGCCCACGGCCTGGACGAACATGGGCAAAAGTAAGCTTGACGATACGCGCCCCCAACGGGGCGCGTATTGCAGGCGTGACATTTTAAAGCCATTTCCCGCGCCTATGGGATAGGCATGAACGCGCATGGCCCCGATACCGCAACGGCCCAAATTCTGCTGGTCGACGATGACCCCGGAATTTGCGACGTCATTTCCGAGTTCTTAGTCCGACATGGGTTTGGCGTCGATTGCGCCGAGGATGGCCCTGGTCTGGCAAAGGCCTTGGCGCAAAAGCGTCCAGACCTGATCGTCCTCGATGTGATGCTGCCCGGAGAGGACGGACTGACCCTCTGTCGCAAGCTCGCCGCGGCCGACGGCCCACCGGTCATTATTCTCTCAGCCATGGGCGATGATACGGACCGGATTGTTGGCCTTGAGCTGGGTGCCGACGACTATTTGCCCAAGCCGTGTAATCCGCGCGAACTCTTGGCCCGCATCAAGGCGGTGTTGCGTCGCCGCAGCGAACCGCGCACCGAAACGGCCTTGAGCGCGGAGTGCGAGTTCTCGGGCTGGCGCCTTGATCTGGTCCGCCGGGAGTTGCGCTCGCCTGACGGCGTCATGGTCAATCTCTCTTCAGGCGAGTTTTCCTTGCTGAGGGCCTTGGTCGAGCACCCCCAACGTATCCTCACCCGTGATCAACTGCTTGATTTTGCCAGAGGCCCCGACTCCGACGCCTATGACCGCGCCATCGACGTGCAGATTTCTCGCCTGCGCCGCAAATTGGATGATGGCGAGGGCGGCAACGAGTTGATCCGCACGATCAGAAACGAGGGCTATATGTTCACCGGCAAGGTGGTGCGTCGGTGAAGAGAAGCCTGTCGCGGAAGCCGCGATCGATTTCGCTGACCTTTCAGGTCATGGGGCTCACGGTGTTGAGCCTGTTCGCGGCCTTCGCGGTCCAAACCGCCGTCGCCCTGATCCTGCCGCCCCCACCCCTTGAAATGTATCGGGCGGGAGAAGTGGCCCAGGCCTTAAAGACCCCTGGCGTCGAGGTCCAAAGTCACAATGGCCATAGTTTGAAGGCCTTTGTGGCCGACCATTATCCCGCGCCGAGCAATTGGACAGGCAGGATGGGCCGCCTCGAATGTCGCATGGCGTCAGACGTTGCCGCCGCTCTGGACGTGCCAGACGATCAGGTGGTGGTTGACCGCCGCATCGATTCCAACGCGCTCACCCAGCGTTATAATCGGTCCGCGTGGCAGGCACCCAGTGGCGGACCCACGCCCGGGATGCAAACCGCGACCAGGTGTTCAGCCTTTGGACCGCGTGCGGGCACGTTCATCGCGCAGGGAAGTCAACCCTTAGAACCCATGCTGACCGCGCCTTTCCTAGTCGGAGTCAAGACCGCAGAACATCGATGGGTGGTTGCCAAGGTAATGGAATTTGGCCCAGCGGCGGACTGGCGAAAGCGCGTCTTGCTGGCCTTCGTCACCTCATTTCTGGTGCTCGCCCCGCTCGCCTATTTGTTCGCCAAGGGTTTGGCGGCGCCGATCATTGCCTTTGCAGAAGCCGCGCGGCAGCTCGGACGCAACCCCGCCGCGCCGCCCCTTGCCATTGAAGGCCCGCGCGAGGTCGGCGTCGCAGCGGAAGCCTTTAACGAGATGCAGGAGCAGATCCAAAAATACGTCCAGGACCGGACCTCGATGATCGCTGCGGTCGCCCATGACCTAAGAACACCGCTAACGCGGCTGCGGTTCCGGATCGAACAGGCCCCGGAGGAGTTACAACCCAAGCTCGTTGCTGAACTCGACGAGATGGAGGCCATGATCGCCGCCGCGCTGGCCTTTGTCCGCGATGCCAGTCAGCCCGCCAATCGGCAGAAACTCGATCTCAGCGTCTTGGTGGAGACGGTCGCGGTCGAAATGGCCGAAACCGGCATGGATGTACAGGTCGCGGCATCACAACGCGTGGTGATCGAAGGCGATACATTGGGGCTGAGACGGCTGGTTTCCAATTTGATCGTCAATGCGGTGAAATTTGGCGAACGCGCCCGCGTGCGTGTATTGCGCATAGATGGCGTCGCGACCTTGGAAGTCGAGGACGATGGCCCGGGCCTCGCGGTCACCGATCTGGAACGTGTGTTCGAGCCCTTTGTGCGGCTTGAGCCGTCGCGTAGTCGCCAAACGGGGGGTGCGGGGCTCGGCCTCGCCACCGTCCGCACCCTGGCGCGCGCCCATGGCGGTGACGCGAGCCTGCATAACCGCGTGCCCCATGGCTTGATCGCCCGCGTAACATTTCCAGGATAGGATCACCTCATGACGCTGAACGCCCGCTCGCCTTTGCGCCCCGGCGCTTTACGGGGGCTGATCACTGCGGCTGTGGTCGCAGCCGCCGCCTGCAGCCTGACGGCCTGCGCAGGAGGTGACCGGCCCGAGCGTGGCGGGGATCGCGGACGCGGCGGTGGAGAGTTTGCGGGCGGCCCGCATCGCCAAGTCAACTTCAACGTTTTTTTCAGTCCCATGGGGGAACCGTTCCGTGGCGGGCCGACCGACCCATACGCCGCCAAGGCTTGGTTCGACGGCGCCAATCTCGCCCATGACGGCCATTTGACCGAAGCTGAATTTGTCAAAGATGCCGACCGGTTCTTTGACCGGCTCGATACCAATCATGACGGCGTGATCGATGGGTTTGAAGTGGCCGATTACGAAAAGGTGGTCGCGCCGGAGATTCAACCCAATGTCGGCGGGCTAAGAGCGGGCGAGGGCATGGATGCGTCCCTTGGCCTGCCGGACGACGAAAGCGGTCGTCGGCGCGGTCCGGGCGCGCCGCAAGGCGGTCCCCTCTCCAATCAAGCGGCTAAGGCTGGCGATACCTTGCCCCAAGGCGCGGGTGTGTTCAGCTATTTTCCCGATCCGGAACCTGTAGCGTCCGCCGCAGCAAATTTGAATGACCACATTACCCGTGACGACTGGCGAGCGGCGGCCCATCGTCGGTTCCAAGCGCTTGACCGCGCGGCGCGCGGGTATCTTGTCTTCAGCGAGCTTCCCAAGACCCCCATTGAAGCCGTGTTCCTCGCCCGAAAAAAGGCCATGGAACACAGGCCCCAAGCGATGCTCAAGCCGACAACTCCGCCGTAAGCGGACAGGCCGAAGCCGACGCGAGTTTGCCCTTAGGCGTTCGCCTGATCGAGGCAGGCAACGATCTGAGCCTTGGCGCTCGCCTCGGAGAACGGCTTCACCAGCACGGGTTCATGGCCGTGCAAACCTAGGGCGGCGATCCGCTCGGGAAAGGCCGTTGCGAAGAGGACTGCACACCCCTGCCGTTTTAGCTGATCGCGCAGGTCGTCGCGGCCTTCCAGTTCGCGAATATCCAAAATCACCAGATCATAGTGGAAGGCGTGAAGTCGCTGGAGCGCCGCGTCGGCACCGGTGGCGCAATCACACCGACAGGTGGTACCGTTGAGCGGGCTTGCGGATAAGACGCGGCGAAGGTCGAGCGCCACGAGCTCTTCGGCATCAATCACCAGCGCGCGACACAGGTGGGGCGCAACCGCCGCGTCATCGACGGGGCTTTGAAGTGAGGACGGCATTGGGCTCGGCATAAATTCGCCTTTAGATAGCACTCAAGACTGCAATAAACACGCGTGATACGAGTATTTATCGTTTAAACTCGTTATACGCGTTTTTTGCACCCGCTGCAGCAACAGCAACTGCACAAAAGTGCGACAAATTAGCGCAGTGACAACCCGACGCGCGCGCCGCTCCGCCTTAAGCGCCTTGCCATAAGCCGGTCCCAACCCTAATCGTCTCAATCTGAAAGTTCTCGAGGGCCTCCCATTGAAACGGCATTTCACGCTTTTGATCGGTCTTGCGCTGGCCTTGGGCTTGGCCGTAGGCGCTGCCCTACACAGCGGACTGACGCCCCATGGCACCGAGGAGGCGGCGGGTTATCTTGGGCTGATCACGTGGGTTTTCCTGACCCTGATCAAAATGGTGATCGCACCGCTGGTCTTTGCTTCGCTGACCGCAGGCGTCGCCCATATGGGCGGCGGCAAGGCCGCAGGGCGCGCCGGGTTGCAAACCATGGGCTGGTTTTTGGCGGCGGGCTTTATTTCGCTAGGGATTGGCCTTGCAATGGCGAGCCTTCTGCAACCGGGCGCAGGCGCCCACCTGCCGCCGCCACCGGCTGATGTGACGGCGGTCAAGGCTGACCTGAGCTTAAAGGGGTTCCTGGCCCACGTCTTCCCGGCCTCCGTCATCGATGCCATGGCCAAGAATGAGGTCTTGCAGATCGTGGTGTTTTCGCTGTTCGCCGGGCCCGCCATATCCGCGCTCGGCGGGCGTGCTGCGGGCGTACTCGAATTGCTCGACCAAACCGCAGAGGTGATGTTGAAGATCGTCGACTATGTGATGGTCATTGCCCCCTTTGCGGTCTTTTCCGCCATCGCCGCCAGCGTCGCCACCCACGGCCTCGAAGTCCTCCTGACCTATGCCCGCTTTGTCGGCGGCTTTTATCTGTCGCTGGGGCTCCTTTGGCTCGTCCTGATCGGTGCGGGCTGGGCGGTGCTGAAGCACCGGCTTCCGTCACTCCTCAACCATGTCAAGGGTCCAGCCCTGATCGCTTTTTCGACGGCAAGCTCAGAGGCTGCCTATCCAAGCCTGCTCGCCGGTCTAGAGCGGTTTGGCGTGTCCTCGCGCATCGCTGCCTTCGTGCTGCCCTTGGGCTATAGCTTCAATCTGGGCGGCTCGATGATGTACACGACCTTTGCCAGCCTCTTCATCGCCCAGCTTTACAATATCCCTCTCGACCTGGGCCAAAAGCTGCTCTTGGGTGGCATTTTGATGATCACCTCGAAAGGCATAGCGGGCGTGCCGCGCGCCTCGCTGGTGGTGGTGGCCGCCGTGCTGCCCTTCTTCCATATTCCAGAGGCGGGGCTCTTGCTGGTGCTCGGCGTTGACCAGTTCCTCGACATGGCGCGAGCCTGCACCAATGTGCTCGGCAATTCCATCGCCGCCGCCGCCGTCGCCAAATGGGAGAATGAGTTGGAGGCGGAAAGCCATCTCGGCTGAGGTCTGTGCAAGCGCTTGCGAAAGCGCGATTGCCAAGCGCCCTAAGAGCCGCTATCTCGACGCTTCAAGGTGACGTGGCCGAGCGGCTGAAGGCAACGGTTTGCTAAATCGTCATACCCCCTAAAGGGTATCCAGGGTTCGAATCCCTGCGTCACCGCCACCTCCCTCACGACGGTCTTCGGGCTAACCCACCGCCCCCCGGGAGTTGTTGCGATGACTGCTTTTTTTCGCTTGACCATCGCGACCCTTGCCGCCTTCGCAACCTTTTGCAGCGCGCGGGCGGGGAACCTCTCTGCCCCCCTGCCCCTGACGACCTCGGCGACCGAGGTTGTGCATCCGGCTTGGGCGCGGTCGGCCACTATCTATGAGGTGAACATCCGCCAATATACGCCCGAAGGCACCTTTGCTGCCTTTGAGCGGCATTTGCCGCGTTTGCGGCGGATGGGCGTCGATATTTTATGGATCATGCCGATCCAGCCGATCAGCGTCAAAAATCGCAAAGGCACGCTGGGCAGTCCCTATGCGGTTCGCGACTATTACGCGGTCAATCCGGAGTTTGGCGATCTGGCGGACTTCCAGCATCTGGTGCGCGAGGCCCACAGATTGGGGTTCAAGGTCATTCTGGACTGGGTGGCCAACCATACGGGTTGGGACAATGTCTGGGTCAACCAGCATCCTGACTGGTACAAGAAAGACGCCAAGGGCGCGTTGGAAGGCTATCACTATGTCGATCTCAGCGATCACCATGAAGAGGTCTGGGCCGACGTCATAGGCCTCGACTATGCCAAGCCTGAGGTACGCCAGGGCATGATCGCGGCCATGCGCTATTGGCTAAAGGCGGCTGATATTGATGGGTTTCGCTGCGATGTGGCCTGGACCCTGCCTGTGGCGTTTTGGAATGAGGCGCGGGAGCAGCTTTCGCGTGTGAAACCGGTCTTTATGTTGGCCGAAGCCGATACACCGGAAATGCAGGCCAAGGCCTTTGACATGACCTATGACTGGGGTCTCTACCACCTGTTGATCAAGGTGGCCCGAGGTCAGGCCGACGCTGACGATCTGGCGGCCTATTACGCCAAACCGGCGCGCACCTATCCGCGCGGCGCCTATCGGATGACCTTCATCAGCGACCATGACGAAAATGCCTGGAACGGAACCGACCAGGAACTCTATGGCGATGGCGCCGAAGCCATGGCGGTTCTGGCCGCGACCCTGCCCGGCATGCCCTTAATCTATGGTGGCCAGGAGGCCGTGCTCGACAAGCGGCTGGCCTTTTTTGACAAAGACCCGATCGCCTGGAAGCATTTTGAGCGCACGGAATTTTATCAAAAGCTCATCCGCCTAAAACACCACCACCCCGCACTCGAAAGTGAGATGGAGAGCGGAAACCTCGTCATCCACGACACTGGCAATCCTAAGGTGTTTGCCTTTCAGCGGATCAAGGGGCGTGACCATGTCCATGTGATGGTCAATCTCAGCAACACTGCGCAAGCCGTGCGCTTGGACGGCATGCCCCTAGACCAGCTTGCCCCTTGGGCCTTTCGGATCTGGTAATTAGTGACGCGCGGCGCGGTGTCAGATGAAGTTGAGGATCGGGGTCGCGTAGCTTTGCAGGTTTGGAAAAATCGTCGCTAAATCGCTGGTCCCCACGCCAAACCACTTGCCCAGGGTCGCCGCATATTGATCGACCGAAGTGGTGGGGATGATCGCATTGCCAGTCATGTCCGGATTGGTAAAGGTGGCGGAATCGACGCCCAACGTGGGATACTGGCCGTACATGTCGCCGCCCTTGACCGCGCCACCCAGGATAAAGTGATGGCCACCCCAGGCATGGTCGGTGCCATCGCCATTGGTGGTGAAGGTCCGGGAAAAATCCGATGCGGTGAACAGGGTGACCGCCGAGCGCATATCGATCCCACCCAGGTTCGACATGGCGCCATCAAAATAGGCCATGGCATTGGCGAGCATGGAGAGGTTGTTGGGCTGGGCGGTGTTTTGCGCGTCGTGGGTATCGTGGCCCCCGATGCTGACGAAAAACACCTGGCGCTTGATACCGAGCCCAGGCGCTGCGGCAATGATCCGGGCAACCGTGTTCAACTGGTCAGCCAGCGAATTGGTCACCGTCGCTCCCGTCACTGGGTTTAGATAGGTTGGCACGGCGGGCACGCCCTTTACCGCCACACCCGCCATGGCGCCGTTTAGGGTCGTCGCCGCATTCAAAGAGCGTTGCACCACCGTCGCGTAGTCGCTGGAGAAGTTGCTCGCAGGCGAAATATCCGAAATCAGCGACTGTAAAATTGCCGGCGCGGCTGAGGAGCCGAGCAGCGAACTTGAAGAGACACCGTTCACCGCCAAGGCGGGCAAGGTCCGCGTGGTGGACTGGTATTGAACTACTTGATTACCAGAAAGGAAGACGGCGTTTCCCGACGTCGAAATGGCGGTGAAGATGGTGTTCGCACCATTGCCAGAGAGAACAAGATCGCCAAACCGGCCGCCCCAGCCGGTCACGGCCCCCTCAATAGTGCCCGCCTGCCACGTGCTCTGTTGGTCATTATGCGAAAAGAGATTTTTCGGGATCGGCGCGGACTTGGCGACATATTGCGCCTTGGTCAAAGGCCCTGCCAGGGTGCCGACATTGGCAAGTATCGCCAAGCGACCTTGGGAAAATAGGGGCATAAGCGGCGAAAGCGCCGGGTGCAGAGCAAAGGTGCGCGACGACGCTTTTGTGCCCGCTGGAACCGCCTGCGCCGTCTTCGGCGTAAAGGGCAAGACCCCGCCCCAGGCCTCGGGCTGAGCGGCACTTGTGACGGTCCTGCCTGTGACCGGATTGACCTGCCCGACGGCAGTCGCCGCCGTGCCCACCGGCATCAAGGCAATGGGGTCTTGGCCCGTATTGCGTGCGGCGAAGTAGCGCCCCCAACTGTCGGCATCGGTCGCGAGCACGGTATTGTTCGAATCGTTGCCGCCATACTGGAAGACGCAGATCAACGCCTTATAATCAGGGGCAACCCCGAGGCCAGCCGCTGCGCCTGTCGCGGCCATTTGCAGCGCGAAGGGCGCCATGCTTGGACCAAGCAGCGACAGGGCGCCTGAGAGTTGCAGCAGTTTGCGCCGGGACGGCGTTTCAAGAGACATCAGCCGCTCCTCACTTCTGCGCCAAATATTCGCCAGAGGCCATGCAGAGAAAAATGGCCAACTGGACCCTTTGGGTTTCCGCCGCCGTAATCTGCGCCGACGTCGCCGTGCTTCCTGGAATGGGAATGGCAGAGACCGCCGTGGTCAGGCTCTGTTGCAGCCCCGTCGACATTTGGCCTGAAAACAACAGGGTGTTTAGTCGGGCGATGAGTGATGCAGGCGTGCTAGCCAGGGGAATTTCGTTGGCATAGGCGGACTTGATGTCGCCACCGGTGACGCCAGACGCCGAACCAATGCCGCTTATGATCGCGCTTTGAATGGTGTTCAGATAGCCCGCCGTCGAGACCTCATCCACCACCTGCATTTCGGGCGCAACGAGGCCCGCAGCCCCCAGTTTTGAGTTGGGCGGCACATATCCGGGTCGCCAGAAATTGAAAACACTGGGCGCATTTAAAGGACTTTGCGCCAGTTGGGTTTCAGCCGAGGTTGAACTCATGCCCCACTGACCCGACTGGGAAACCGCGCCAAAGCTTCGCATCCAATTGCCAAGCCGAATGACAGGCTCCCGCAGCTTGCCAAAAGTCGCCGACGTCGCCACCGACGCGTCCCTCGCCTCCGTGTCGGTCAGCACAGCCTTGACCACAGCCCCCAGGTCTCCGCGGACGCCTGAGCCATTATTATTAAAAACACTGGCGACGCGGCCGACATAGGCGGGCGATGGGTTGGAGGTGACGAAGCGTTGAATGAGTTGCTTGGCGATAAAGGGGCCAACATTTGGGTGATTGAACAGCGTATCCAGAGCCACCTTCAGATCGGCGGCGGTGGAGGCTGTGGTTGATGCCGGAATGACGACGCCCAGAAAATCCTTCTCCGAGGTTGAGTGATACTGGTCGTAAAAAATCATCGGCGTGACCTCGGCATTGGCGTCTTTAGATCCACCAAAAAATGTCGAGTTGGTCGGGTTCGGCGAATAATAGCTGATGCCAGTAAACACCTTGGCGAGGCCGGCAATGTCGTCATGGGTATAGGTTGGGATCGGCGCACCGGTGGCATCGAGCTTTTGCGTGCCATCAAAATTGAGCTGCCATAGCCCGATCGTCATCAATTGCATGACCTCACGGGCGTAGTTTTCGTCAGGATGCTGGCCCGTGGTCAGATTTTCTTTCTGGCTGCCGAGATAGGTCAGATAGTGGCCCATCTGGGGATTGAGCGTCACCTGTTCGAGCAGGGTTCTGAAATTTCCAAAGGCGTTATTTCCGAGGAGATCCCAATAGGTGCCCATGCCGCGAGAATCGACGTTTGAAAACTGCCAAGACACAACAAAGATTTCCGAAAGTGCCAGCTTCATTCGCTCTCGAAGCTGATCAGACCCGGTGGCCGCCTGTTGCCAGTAGATCTGATCAAATTGGCTTTGACCTAGCTGAGCCTTTGGATTGGCCGCTCTCAAGGTGACGAGTTGGGCGTCCATCCAACTTTGGGCCGAAGACTGGGAGGCGCTTAATTGTTGGGTGATCCAGCCCGAATAGCCGCTGGATTGCACCGCGCTGATATCGGCATCGGTCGGACCATAGGTCGCTTGGGTCAAGAACCTCGCGGCGTCAGAAACCGAAATCGTTTGGGTTGGTGGAGGCGTTGGCGTTCCACTGCCGCCCCCGCCACCGCCGCCGCCGCCACAGGCAACCAGCGAGACCGACAAAAGGGCTGCAAGACACTGTTGCGTTCGCCGGACAAACTCTGCGCGCACACGGCCTCCTTAGGTCACGTTTGGGAAATTTCCCCCGCGCACCTGATTGCGGACTAGCAACAAATCATGAAACTGATTTGACAGCCCGAACCTAAATGGAACATGAATATTTCCCTGCCCCGGGCAAAATCCCAAGCCACGAAACGGGCCCAATCTTCGCCATGAGCTGGCCATTTTCCACCCTAAGATGTAGTAATTGATACACACACCCACGGCCAGAGAAATGGTGCCATTATGACCTCGATCATCGGCAAATCGGATCTGGCCTCGCTGAAAATGCGAGGCTTTGGCGTCAGCTTGTGCCTGCTTAGCTTAGGGTGTGCCCAACCTGTTGCGGCAAGCCTTGGCGGAAGCTATGCAACAGTCGCCTCGGATCGATTGCATATGAAGGCCTCAATACAATCGACGGTTGGGCTTGGATTTACTGCGCATGTGTTGCGCATGGCCAATTCAACGCTGGTGCGCGAGTTCGCTGGCAGCGACGGCGTTGTGTTTGCCGTCGCCTGGCGCGGACCGGGCAAGCCCGACCTTCGCCAATTACTCGGTCCGCATTTCGCCACCTTGCAGGCCAATACGCCCACACGCGCGACGCTGCACCACCGCGTTGCGCCGAGCGTCGACACCGAGGATTTACAGATTCGCACCGGGGGCCATCCGGGCGGCTTTTGGGGCTATGCCATCCTGTCCAAACTTGCGCCTGCTGGATTTAGCTTCCCAGAATCTCAGTAGAGCCAGAATCTCAGTAGAGAAAGAGTTTCAGTCGTCCCGCAACCGCTATAGGCCCTCCCCTCTGATAGGACCGACTTCATGCTGAGATCGTTTCTCGTGCTATGCCTTGCATTCTCTCTGGCTGCCTGCGGAGGCGGAGGTGGTGGCGGGGGGTCAAGCTCATCCTCGGGAGGCGGTTCCGGCGGCGGCTCTGGCGGAACGCCGACACCAACCCTAACCAATTTTGCGACCGTTACGATCGACCAAGGACCGAGCGCGTTGAGCCTTGGGCCCAATGGATATTCGGCCTATAACACGGCCTATGTTTCGGTAACGCTTTGTGCGCCCGGAACCACCACCTGCCAGACCATCGACCATATCCAACTCGATACAGGCTCCGAAGGCCTGCGCGTGCTGCGGTCAGCGCTAAACAGTTCGCTGCTGAGCGCCTTGCCTCTGCAGACCCAAGCCTCCGGCAATCCGGTCGGTGAATGCTATACCTATGTCGACGGCTATGTGTTTGGCTCGGTGCGATCCGCAGATTTTACCTTTGGCGGGAAGACTGTTTCAGCCATGCCGTTCCATGTGATTGCCGACACGGGCCAGTTTGCGAATCCTCCGACATCCTGCACGTCTGGCGGCGGCAACAATCTGACGACAGTGCAGGACTTTGCTGCCAATGGCATATTGGGGATCGGCACCCAAACCACGGACTGTGGTCAAAACTGTACCGTCGTCAACGGTTATGGCGCGGCGAGCTATTATGACTGCCCGACCTCGGGCTGTGGGGCCATTATTGCCCGGGCGGCCAGCACCTCGGCCCCGTTCCAACAACTGCCCAATCCCATTGCCGCATTCAGCTCGGACAATAACGGCACGATTGTTAGCCTGCCCGCCGTCGCGGCCGGGGGCGCTCCGAGCGTCAGTGGGACCGTCTATTTTGGCATCGGGACCCAGACGAATAATGGGTTGGGCAGCGCGACGATTCTCACAACCACAAGCTCATCCAGTGGGCTCGGCCCAGGCCTGATCATCGCGGGCTATCGCGGACGCAATCTGGATCAGAGCTTCCTCGATACAGGCAGCAACAGCTATTTCTTTGTCGATTCAACCATCCCAAATTGTACGTCTGCGCAAGAGACATCTTACTATTGTCCAAATCCGAGCCTTTCGATTTCGGTGACGCTCAGCGGGACGAATGGGGCGTCGAAATCTGGAAACTTTACGCTTTACAATGCCGATAGCCTGCTCAATTCGGTCAATTCGGCCCTGCCCGGTATTGGCGACAATCCGAAAATCGCCTCTAACCTGACCCCCTACAGCAACAGTTTCGATTTTGGTCTCCCCTTCTTCTATGGCCGCACGGTCTATACCGCTTTAGAGGGGCGAACCGCCGGTGGGACCGTGGGACCTTATGTTGCCTTCTAAACGCGCCTGGCAGGCTGGAATCTTGGCCCTGGTCATGGGTCCGGTTCCGGCGTGCTGTCAGGTGATTGAGGTTGCCCCTGACGGCATCAAGACCTATTCGGGACCGGTGGTGTCCGGTGGGGGTGACAGGTCGCAAATCGCGCCTGCGCAGCCGCCCCCGACAGGAGCGCGCACGGTCACAGCCCCACGCACCGAGGTTCTGAAGGAAATCGCCAAGGCGGCCGACAGACACGCGCTGAGCCGACGCCTGATCGAAGCCGTCGCTTGGACCGAGTCGCGCCTCAACCCCACCGCCATGTCGCCGAAGGGGGCCCAAGGCGTCATGCAATTGATGGCGCAAACCTCGAAGCATCTTGGCGTGGATCGCTCCAGCCTCAGCGGCAATGTCGAGGGGGGTACGCGCTATATGGAGCAGCTGTTGAAGCTCTATGATGGCGACATTCTTTTAGCCTTGGCCGCCTACAATGCCGGGCCGGATGCCGTGCGTCGCTATGGCGGCGTTCCCCCGTTTCGCGAAACCCAAGGCTTTATCGACAGTGTTTTGAACCGCCTCAGCGACACGCTGCCGCCCGCGCGCGCGCCCTGATACCGGCAAGCCCGCCAAGGCCAGCCTCGCTCTCAAGTCTGCCAGGGTTTATCTTCCATTTAGGGTGAGTTTTGCCGCTCAATTAATAATTGTCCCGCAGTGTCATTTCGCCTTTTCGTGGAGTGACGCATGCGCAATTTGACCTTGGTGATGACGGCCGCGTGTGTCGCGAGCTGGCTCACCGCCTGCAGCGCGCCCCTGCCCCCTGCCTCCCAAGCCGAGCGCGCTAGCGCGATATCGGTCGCTGTGGCTGCACCTGTCGCAACCCCGCCCAGTGATTTCGGCTCCTATGCGACGGCGCTCAGCGTCTTTGGCGATCCCGCCGGTCAATGGAGCAATTTCGCCGCCAATGGGGTGGTGCCGCCGACCAATCCGTTCTTCCTCGCCCTGGGGTCGAATAAGCGCACCTGCGGCACGTGCCACAACCCCAATAACGGTTGGACGGAATCGCCAACCAATCTCAACAACCGCTTCACGGCGAGTAATGGCAACGATCCGATTTTCGCCAGCATTGATGGGACCAACTGCCCGAGCTTGAGTACCGCCACCCTTGCCGCCCATCGAACGGCCTCAAGCCTGCTCCTGACCAAAGGCCTCATCCGTATAGGTTTGACGCCGCCCAACGGGGCGGAGTTTCTCGTCCTTGCCGTCAACAATCCCTATGGCTGCACCTCCCAGAGCCAGATTTCGGTCTATCGGCGCATTTCACCGACGACCAACCTTGGATTTTTGTCCAACGTCATGTGGGACGGTCGGGAATCGCTCACCACAAGCTCCGTGCAACAAGCCCTGCTCACCCAGGCCAGCGACGCGGTAACCGGTCACGAGGCTGGGGCGGTCGCGCCGACCGCCGCCACGCTTTCAGCGATCTACAACGCCGAAATTCCGCAATTCTCGGCCCAAACCACACTCTCGACTGCGGGCGCCTTGAACGGGACCAATGCCCAAGGCGGCGTCCTTACTCTGCCGCAACAAAGCTTCACGCCTGGATCGAACAACCCGTTTTCCGGAAAGGCCCCGATTGGTGTGACCCCAAGTCCGGCCTTTACGCTCTTCTCGGCCTGGGAGTCGCTTTCGGGCGGCAATAGCGCGCTATTGGCCAGGGCCTCTGTCGGTCGCGGTGAGAAACTCTTCAACAGCTTGCCGATCACCTTGACCGGCGTCGCGGGCCTGAATGACCAGGTCTTAAACGGCAAGGCCCTGACCACGGTCACCGGAACCTGCGCCACCTGCCACAATGCACCAAATGCCGGAAGCCATACGACATCCTTCTTGGTCAATACTGGCGTTGCTGCGGCCAATGTGCGGACTTCGGACCTGCCTTTGATCACCTTGTCCAATCGGGCCACCGGCGGAACGGTGCAAACCAGCGACCCTGGCCTTGCCCTGACAACAGGAAAATGGGCCGACATTGGCAAGTTCAAGGTACCGGTCTTGCGCAATCTTTCGGCGCGCGCGCCCTATTTCCATAATGGCTCCGCTGCCACTCTCGATGACGTGGTCAATTTCTACAATGCGCGCTTCGCCATGAAACTGACCGCTCAACAACACGCCGACCTCGTCGCCTTCCTCTCTGCGCTGTAGGAACCACTTAAGCGCGACTTTTTGTTTGCTACCTGCAATCCTTAAAATCGAGTAACCTTCTTGTAGGTGGTCATCGCGATGTGATTCCCTAAGGCGATTTATTGAGTCGGACCCGAGCCATGAAAGTTCGTTTTATTGCCATGAGCCTCAGCGCCATCGCTGCGTCTGGACCGGCCCTGGCCCAATCCGCCGCAGCCCCTGCGGGATCATCACCAGTAAATGCAGCCCTCGATTGGGTGCAAGACACCATGCTCGGCAACCTTGCCACCACGGCGGCGGTAATTGCGGTGGCCGCAGTCGGATACCTGATGCTAACGGGCCGGATCGAGTGGCGTCGGGGGCTGACCGTCGTCTTTGGCTGTTTTATCATCTTTGGTGCCACCGCCATTGTTGCGGGGATCAGGTCTGTCGCCGGGGGATATCATTAGAGCCGCCGTGGGAGCGATCTGAACCATGTCCAACCTCGCAACCGACCCCATTTTCAGCGCCCTCACCCGCCCTCAGATGATTGGCGGAGTGACCTATAGCTTCGCTGTGGCAAACCTGATTGTCACCCTTGAACTCTTCCTGATTACCCGCTCGCCCTTCGCGTTTGTTTTTGCCGCCATTGCGCATGGGATTGGCTTTGTTGGCTGCGTGCGCGAACCGCGATTTTTTGACATTTGGCTGACCAAGATTAGCCGCTGTCCGCCGGTGCGCAATGCGCGCTTCTGGCGCGCCAATGTCTATCGCCCATGACCGGAAAGCGGGTCTCAACCCGAGATGCGGGAACACTTGCGCTCCGCGAAGCCCCGATTGGCGGGCGTCTGCCCTATGCGGGCCATCTCGACGCCGAAACGGTAGCCACCCGCGACGGGCGACTGATGCAGGTGATCAGGCTGAATGGATTTGCTGCGGAAACTTCCGATGATGACGAATTAAACTATCGCAAGGCCATTCGTGAAACCCTGTTGCGCGGCGCAGCCTCGTCGCGTTTGGCGATCTATCACCATGTGATCCGCAAACCCGTTGCGGCGCCAAGGCTTGAGCCGCCTACCGATCCATTTTGCGCCGAACTTGATGCGGCTTGGAACGCGCAACTGGCGCAACGAAAACTCTATGTCAACGACCTCTACCTGACCCTCATCAGTCGCCCGCTCCAGGGGGATGCGGGGCTGATCGCCAAACTGTTCAGCCGGAAAACCGATCGGGACCTTGGACTTACCCGCGAGTTGCGCGAGTTGCACGCCACGCGCGAGACCTTTGTCTCAGCCCTCTCCCCCTATGGTCCCAGGACGCTCGGCCTGCGCAAGACCAAGACCGGAACCTATTCCGAGGTGGCGGAATTTTTAGCCGAGCTCGTCAATGGTGAACCTTTAAAGGTCTTGGCACCCAGTGGCGATCTCGGCGATGCACTGGCGCAAAAGCGCTTGGCCTTTGGTCTCGACGTCCTCGAATTCGGTCGTCGGGGTGATCAGCCCGCCCAATTCGGCGCGATGATCTCGCTGAAAGATTATCCGGCCAGCTCAAGGCCCGGCATGCTGGACGGAATTTTGCGCCTGCCATTTGAGATGGTGCTGAGCGAAAGCTTCGCCTTTGTTGATCGCCAGACCGCGCTCGACCGTATGGGGCTTGCCACCCGCAGGTTACGCGCCGCCAAGGATGATGCAGTCAGCCTGCAGGACGAGTTGGCCCAGGCGCGCGACAATGTCGGCGCGGGTCGATCCGCCTATGGCGAGCATCACCTCACCCTGCTCGCCAAGGCCGCGAGCTTTGAAGAGCTCGATTTGGCGGTGGCCCAAATTCAAGCCGGACTGGCTGAAATCGGCGCCATCGCGGTGCGCGAAGACATGAATATGGAGGCGGCGTTTTGGGCCCAGTTTCCGGGCAATCTGGCCTTTGTGAGCCGCAAAACCTTGGTATCGGCGGCCAATTTCGCCAGCCTTGCCAGCCTGCATAACTACCCTTCTGGAGCAACTGAGGCCCTGCATTGGCAGAGCCCGATTGCCCTGTTGGAAACCACGGCCTTTGGTCCCTACCATTTTAGTTTCCACAGCGGCGACCTTGGCAATTTCACCGTTATCGGACCTTCGGGATCGGGCAAGACCGCCTTGATGACCTTCCTGCTCGCCAGTGCGCAGAGGGTGAGCCCAAGGATCGTTTATTTCGATAAGGACAGGGGCGCAGAAGCCTTTGTGCGCGCGATTGGCGGGCGCTATGAAATTCTCTCCCCGGGCACGGGTGCGGGGCTCAATCCCTTGCTCTTGCCGGAGACGGGGGAAAACCGCGCCTTTCTGATTGAGTGGCTGGCGACCCTGATCACCACTGACGGGGCGCCGCTCGATGCCGATGAGAGGGCCATTTTGGCCGATGCGGTGGAGGCCAATTTTGCGCAAACCCCGCAGTTGCGCCGCCTAGGTCATTTCCGCGAGCTGTTGCGCGGTGCGCGCCGTCCGGGCCATGGCGACCTCTATGCCCGACTGTCGGCCTGGTGCGAGGGCGGCGAACACGGCTGGGCATTCGACAATCCGGTCGACCTGGTCGATGTCGAGGCGAAGGCCTTTGGCGTCGACATGACCCGTATTCTCGACTCGCCGCGCTTACGCACCCCGCTGATGATGTATCTCTTCCATCGGGTGGAGCAGCGCCTCGACGGCACGCCGACCATCATTGTCATTGATGAGGGCTGGAAGGCGCTTGATGACGATGTGTTCGTGCGGCGGATCAAGGACTGGGAAAAGACCATCCGCAAGCGCAATGGCGTGATTGGCTTTTGCACCCAAAACGCCTCAGACGCGCTGGAAAGCCGCATTTCCGGCGCCATCATCGAACAGACGGCTTGCCACATCTTCTTCCCCAATGCGCGGGCCAAGGCGGCCGACTATATCGACGGCTTTGGCTTGACCGAGCATGAGCTCGACCTGATCCGCACCCTCCCCGACACGTCGCATTGTTTCCTGATCAAGCGCTCGGACCACAGTGTGGTGGCCCGTCTCGACCTGCGCGGATTTGATGGCGCGCTTCGGGTCCTGGCCGGCAATGAGCGCTCCATTCGCCGCCTCGATGCGCTGCGGGCCGAGCTCGGGGATGCGCCCGAAAAATGGCTCGAGCCCTTCATGCAAGACCTCCAGGGGAGGTCGCCCAAGTGATCCATCCTTGCGACACCTTTGTCCATGCCGGTGCGGTCCGGGCCGTGATGGGCGGGGTCGACTGCCATTTGCAGACCTTCGTGCAAAACGGCTATCTCACCCTGGTGGGAGGGGAAATCTTCCAGCGCGGCCTAACCGTCCTGCTCACCTTGTTTGTCGCAGGGATTGGCTATCGGCTGTTATGGGCGCCAGAGGGGGTGCGGGTTTCAGAAGGTCCAAAGGCTGCGCTCAAAATTGGCATCGTGCTGGCCCTGACTGCCAATTGGGCTCTGTTCGATCATCTGGTCGTCCAGGTGGCGACGCGCGGTCCGATTGAGATTTTCCAATCCCTGTCGTCAGGCACGGCGCAGGAGCGGCGCGACACGGCTGATCCCGTGGGCCGCCTTCAGCTCGCGTTCGACCAGCTCAGCACCGATGCCGAGGCCTTTGCCAATCCCCAGCCCAAAACCGCGTTTCCGGCGCAGTCGGCGCCGCAACCAATAAATCCTGCGCAGCCCCCCGCGACGCTCTCCCCGCCACCCGCTGCGCAAGGCAAGGCCATGATTGCAGCAACCAGCCTTTCGATTGGGGCGGGCGCTTTATTGCTCTTCCAAGCCGGGTTCATCTCCGCCTTGACCCTCATGCTCGATCTCATCTGTGCGGTTGGGCCGATCTTCATCCTGCTGTTGCTGTTCCGCGAGACGCGCAGCTTTTTCCAGAGCTGGGTCCGCAGCATTGCCACCTTGAGCCTTGCCATAGCCGGAGCTTGGACGATTGCCAGCTTGCTGACGACGGTTCTCGACCCCTGGCTGGTTGAACTGGCGCGGACCCGCGAGGCCGAGGACCTTTCTCCAGACCCCGCCATGACGGCCTCGGTGATCGTGCTCATCTTTGCGCTTGTGCAAATGGCCAATATTGGCCTGTCCATTCTCATCGGTTTCGGCGTGAAGGCGGATTTCAGTCAGTTGGCCATGGGAAGCGGTGGGCTGGATCGCGCAGGCGGATCGTTCCGGTCGGTGAATGCTCCCTCTGCGGCCCGTACCGGGCAACTCGCCGACCACCTGCAACGAACATTCGCCCGAGGCGGTGCTGAGGGATCACGCGATATTCGCCCCGCCATGGGGTCTGCGCGTCTCAGCTATAGCTTAGAGCGTCCGAGCTTGGCGGGCGCGGCTGGCCCCTCAAGCCCGAAAGCGCCACGTTCCGAACTCTCTCGTTTCAAGACTGACAGGGGAGCCCCGGCCTGATGCGGATCCGCTCACAAAAGGGCTTGGCGCTGGCCCTGGCTTTCAGCGTCCTTGCCTTTGGCGCCACGGCGCGCGGCGATGAAGCCGCCAATGCGTCCGCCCCCAAGGTTGACCCAAGGCTGCGCGTCATTGCCTATGACCCGGATCAGGTCATCCCTTTGCGGGCAAGCCTTGGCTATCAACTGACCATCGCCTTTGAGCCCGACGAGCGGATCGAAAATGTCGCCATCGGCAATGCCTTGGGTTGGCAGGTGGTTCCCAGTCGGCGGGCTGACCTCCTGTTCGTCAAACCCATGGAGCGCGCCCCGCCGACCAATATGACTGTGGTGACGAATTTGCGTCGTTACGCGTTCGAGCTGTCTGTGCGCCCAGGCGCCCAGAAGCCTGATGATCCAAGCCTGATCTACACTTTGCGCTTCTCCTTCCCGCCCCCGCCCCCGCCACCCGTCATGGCGCGGCTGGCAGAGGAGAAGCCGCCGGAACCGCCGAGGGATGTCAACCACGCCTATAGCTATTCAGGATCGGTGCAAAACCTGCCCTTGCGGATTTTCGACGACGGGCACGCGACCTATTTCCGCTTTGCTGAAGATGCTGATTTTCCTGCGATTTTTGCTGTCGAAGCTGACCGTAGCGAGTCCCTGGTCAATTTCATTCCCAAAGCGGGCTATGTGGTGGTCGAACGGCTCGCGCCCGGCTTCATCCTGCGACGGGGCAAGGTCGAAACCCGGATCTTCAATGATGGCTATGCAACGCCAAAACCAGGTCCCGACAGTCCACAGCCCCATCACGAACGCGGCAAACCATGAGCTTCCTCCCACCCGACGCGCGCGCGGAAAGCGCCGACACCCAAAGCCCTGTGTTTGGCCATGCGCGGCGGACCTTGATGCGCGTCTCGTCGCCGACCCAGCAAATGGGAAGCCTGGCGGGCGTGGGCCTGATCGCCCTTTTAGGCATAGGCGTCTTTCTTGCCTTGAGTAGCCACCGCCACGCGCACAGTGCGACGGGGGCGACCGCTGCCCTGCCGCAGCCAGCGCAATCAGAAGTCCCAGCACTGCCTCCGGTCATGGCGCGACGGCTAGACACGCCCCCACCGCTCGCGTCCAACCCGCCGCCACCTCCGGTCGCCTCAGCACCGCCGACCGCCGCCCCGCCGCCTTCGTCAAGCACCAGCGATCCGACCAGCATGTTGCATGCGCCGGTCATGGTGGTCGATGCGAGCGAGGCCAAGCCGCCCGCTTTGGCGGCAAATGTGGCGCCTGCCAATGCGAAAAAGGAGCCCGCCGAACAGGACACCTCCGCCGAGGAACGCTTTGCCGCCCGGGTGGCAGGATCCGGGGCTGAACCTTCCCAAGCCACCCGCATCTCGGATCTCGTTTACACCGTGCCCCAGGGCACAATGATCCCGGCCGTCTTGGAAACCGCCATCGACTCGGATTTGCCGGGATCGGTGCGCGCCGTGGTCAGCCAAAACGTGAAAGGCTTCGACGGGTCGACCGTCTTGGTGCCACGGGGCTCAAAACTGATCGGCCAGTATCGCAGCGGCGTCGCCTATGGCCAGAGCCGCGCCTTTGTCATCTGGTCGCGTATCCTAACCCCCGAAGGCGTTTCGATTGAGGTGGGATCGCCTGGAACCGATCCGCTCGGTCGTGGGGGTCTGGCGGGCAAAACCGATAGCCATTTCCTCGAGCGGTTCGGCGGGGCCATTCTGCTCTCGGTTCTAACCGCCGGTCTGGAAAGCCTCGCCCAATCCGGTTCGGGAACCAATGTGGTGATCGGCTCGCCGCTACAGGCGGGGTCCAGCGCCCTTCAAACCCAACAGACCAATACAATTCCGGTCACTGTCCGAGTTGCTCAAGGCTCACCATTGCAAGTCTTTTTGGTGCGCGATCTCGATTTCAGTGCTGTCATGTCCCATCGCAAATGAGTAGCGGCCTTTATCTCTCTACCTATCTTGCGCCACTCGCGCCCTGGCTGAGCCGTGACGATGTCACGGACCTCCTCGTCAATCAGCCCGGCGAGGTTTGGGTCGAGGATACGCAAGGCGGCTTTCGCTGTGAACCGGCCGAAGACCTCACTGAGGCGGCGCTGCTCAGGCTCGCCCGCCAAATCGCTGCCCACGCCCATCAAGGCGTCAGCCGCGAACACCCCCTGCTCTCCGCAAGCTTGCCGGATGGCGCTCGGGTCCAGATTGTCACACCGCCTGCCACCCGTAGCGGCGTCGTCATGGCGATCCGCAAGCATGTGCTCTCCGACCTGTCGCTGAGTGAATTGGATGGACGGGGCCTGTTTTCACTCAGCACCACTCCGCCCGCCCTCGCCACGACAGACGAAAAGCTCATCGCCTTGCAAACTGCGGGGCTTTGGCGGGAATTTCTGCAGGCGGCTGTGGTGAACCGTAAGACCATCGTCATCAGCGGCGGCGCAGGGGCCGGGAAAACCACCTTGCTCAATGCGCTCGTCAAGGAAGTTCCAGCGTCCGAGCGCCTGATCGTGGTGGAAGACGCCCCTGAAATTCTGCTTGCCCGCGCCAATTCGGTTGGGCTGGTCGCGGTGCGTGGCGAGCAGGGCGAGGCGCGTATTGGTCAAGACGATCTTCTGCGCGCCGCATTGCGCATGCGCCCGGACCGGGTACTGCTCGGTGAGTTACGCGGCCCCGAAGCGCTCGGATTTCTACAGGCCGCCAGCAGCGGGCATCCAGGGTCGATTAGCACGGTGCATGCCGACAGCCCGGAAAAGGCGCTTGACCAGATTGCGCTTCTGGCTCTGACCTCCGGGCTCGACCTGGGATGGAGCCAGTTGCAGACCCTGGTGCGCAGCGTCGTTGATATTGTGGTGCAGATCGAGCGCCGCGCAGGCAAAAGACGGGTGTCACAGGTTTGGATGCGGCCAAGCGTCCTTTAAGCGACCAGGGAAGGGTCAGCCCAGCTAAAGTCCACTAGCGGGTCGGTATCTCCAGCACGTGGAAGCTGCCTGGAGCCATAGCAGGGCGCTTTTCGCCGGCCACGGGAGGCTGGAAGCGCGCCGTGGCCGAATAGACCTTGCCGGTGGTTGGATCAATGGCTGCGGTACGCGCGCCGCGCTCGGTCGGCTTTTGCTCCAGTGTTTTGACCTGTGCCGGGTCGACGGTTGTCAACTTGCCGTCGCGCCCGCTGGGCACATAGACGCGTTTGACCTGCGGATCATAGACGGCGGCGTCGGGCCCTTGGCCAATCGGCGTCAGACCTACAAAACTTGACGTTTCTGCAGACACAACCGCCGCCACGCCATTGGCGCAGGCCGAAACGATCCGATGCGAATCGGTGGCATAGGCCAAACCGGTCGGCCCATCACACCCTTTTAGCGGAATGTGGGCCAGCACTGAGCGCCCGCGCGTGTCGATCACGATGAGCTCGTTTTTGTCCTCAACATTGACGAACAGCTTGCCAGCGCCGTCGACTGCGGCGAATTCGAGCGCACCCTCCACGGCGATGGTCCCGACCAGGGTTCCCGCCACAGGATCAATCACGGCGACACCGCCGCCCTTATTATCCATGACAAAAATTTCGCCGGTCGCGGGGTCAAAGGCCGCCGCATCTGGCTTTGAGCCGACCTTGATCCGTGCACGGATGGCCCCTGTGGCAATCTCACCAATGACCGCCTCGCCGGTGGCGCCGACCGTCACCAAAAGCTCCCTGCCGTCCGTAATCGGAACCGCGGCGTGGTTATGTTTCAGACTGTCAAGCACAGTTGAGGTCTTGCCGGTCGCCGTATCGACAACAAAGACGCCATCACCGCGCGCGACGAAGACCCGATGATGCGCCGCATCGACAGTGACATAATCCCAGCCACCATCGGGACCTGGATAGCTCGCCTGAGCCAGCGCGGCGCTCGGCAAAGCGAAAAGGGCAAGTGCGCCAATCCGTGCAAGGGTCTTCATGGCCAGATGGTCTCCTCGACTGCGGAACGCGTTTCCAGTCTTTGCGATAACGTGCGCCGATCCTCAAACACAAGCGCAGTGCGACCTGTCATCAAAAATTCATCCCGCATCGGGCACCGTTGCCTCGCCTTGCATCTGTCGCGTGTTTTTGCGGAAAAACAGAATTAAAATTAGCGACTTCTTTCGAAATTTAACCCTAAACATGCCGCTTGTCGTCGAATGCGGATAGGGAATGCGATTCTTCCGACAGATTTTGGGGCCTGCAATTCTGACGGCGCTGACGCTCTTGCCCTTGGCGAGCCGCGCCGACGTGGGCCTTGTCACGCCAGCCCAATTGGTGCGCGCAATCGCAGATCGCGCGGGACGGACAAACTTTTCCGACCTGGAAGCCTTTGGTGAGACGGCACGCCAACTCCAAGGCGTCGAGCGCCTGAACCGGTTGAGCCACGTGACGCAGATCATGATGAACCAATCCCAGGACGACAAGTTCGCCTATTGGAACGGTTTGTTGCGCCGCTATGCCCTTGAAGACCACAATACCCAGTTCGAAAAAATCTCTGAAATTTATCAGATGCACTATACCTGGGAGGCAAGCTCCCGGGCTGATCACATGCCCTTGGCCGATATTGTTGCGTCAGAGTCTGATCCGTTTGTGAAGACCTATGCAGCAGCGATCTACTCGACAGAGCTCACCGACCTCAATCGGGCAGGCGAGGCTTTTGAACTTCTATCGAAAGTCGATGGGTTGATCCCGGCGACCGACCACCGCTACTTCACGGCGCAATCCGAGATCTGGGACGCCATCGGCTATGCCCTGCGAACCGTCGGCGACACCGATTCGGCGGTCGACGCCTTCTATCAGGCGGAGTTTCGCTATGGCCGCGCCGATTATCCCCGACCCGACTTTGACAACCTTTACAATCTTGGCCTCAGCGATCTTGGCAATCCAAAATTGACGCGAGAAATTGTCGCTTTGCACCATCAATTATCCGAGCACAGCAGATTGCCGCAGCTTAAGGTTTGGGATGCGATCATTTGCTCGGAAGTGGCTGACAAGATTGGCGAACCGCGAGAGGTGTTAACCTGCCTCGCTGGTCTTGATCTGAATAGCGATGCGCTTAGGGCGGTCGCCTATCGCCTCTACCGCGTACGGGCGGTTGCCCATGCGCGGCTGCACATGTTGCCGGAAGCTGAAGCCGATCTTCGGGCCTATGGAAAATTTCTCGGCCAAAACACCAATGTCACGCCTTCGACGCTCAAATTGGTGCGAGCGGAGGTGGTGAAGGCCGAGGGCCGTGCTGACGAAGCCTTTGAGCTATCCCGTGGCGCGGCGCGAGAAATCGCGGAGGCCAAGGCCCGCCAGTACAGCGCCGACATCCATCAGATCACCTCGCGGCTGCGCGAGCAGCTGGAATTCGCCAAGAAAAATGTCGGGCTGCAAGAGCGGGTCATCCTGTTTCAATGGCTGGTCGGCGCCGTTGGCGTTCTGATCTTGATTGCCGCAGGCTTCACCTTCCGCCGCCAAATGAATTTGACGCGCCGGCTTGACCTTGAACGGGCCCGAGCCGAGGAAGCCAACCGGACCAAGAGCGAGTTTCTCGCCAATATCAGCCACGAAATCCGAACGCCCTTGAACGGGATCTTGGGCATGGCCCAGGTCCTGGGCGCGCGAGACATGCCCCCAACCCAACGTGGTCAGTTGTCGGTTATTCAGCAATCGGGCCAGGTTCTCCTGACCATTCTCAATGATTTGCTCGACTTGTCGAAAATTGAGGCAGGAAAGCTTGACCTGGAAATCGTCGATTTCGGCTTGCGAAGCCTTCTGGCGTCGGTGGAGACCCTCTACGCACCGCTTTGCCAAGCCAAGTCGTTAGACTTTGCTATCGACCTCGCGCCCGAGGCGGTCGGCGTCTATCGCGGCGATCCCACCCGGCTGCAACAGATCATCGCTAATCTGGTCTCCAACGCGGTTAAATTTACCGAAACGGGCGAGGTGCGGCTGAAAATCACGCGTCAGGACGGTGATTTGGTCATCGAAGTATCAGATACGGGAATTGGCATGTCAGCCGATGTTTCGTCGCGCATCTTCACCAAATTCGTCCAAGCCGACGCTTCAACCACGCGGCGATTTGGCGGCACAGGCCTTGGGCTCGCCATCTGCCAGGAGTTGGTGACAGCCATGGGCGGGGCCATCTCCGTTACGAGCACTTTGGAGGTCGGCTCGACCTTTTCAGTCAGGCTCCCGCTTCCCAGAGTTTCGGGAGAGGGCATCGCGCAACCCTTAACTCCTGCAAGCCCGACACCGCATTTCAGTGCGCCGGGCCTACGCATTTTGGCGGCGGATGATAATGCGATGAACCGCATGGTGCTGCAAACCCTGTTGGAGCAGGCCGGCCTGAGCGCAGACCTCGCCAAGGACGGAGAAGAAGCCGTCCGCGCCTATGCCCAAGGGGCCTATGATGTGGTGCTGATGGATATTCACATGCCAAAGGTCGACGGCGTTGAGGCGGCGCGCCGAATTCGGGCCTTGCAGAAGGAACGCGATGCGCCCCCGATCCGCTTGATTGCTCTGACCGCCGACGCGCTCACCCATCAAGTCAGCACCTATTTGGAAGGCGACTTCGACGATCATATTTCGAAGCCGATCCGCGCTGAAGAGCTGTTTGCAGCCCTCGGCGTTAGCTAAACGCCTCGCGGCCAGCCTTTCGAGGCGATGGCACACTAGACGTCCCCCCGCGAACTGATCATTGTTTCCGAAAAGCACCGAGCTTGAGGTCGAGCTCGGACCGGGGGAGACGCATGGCCGTTAAGAACAGAATTACCGACATGCTCGGTGTGCGTTATCCGATCGTGCAGGCTCCGATGGGCTGGATCGCGCGCTCGGCCCTGGCGTCGGCCGTCAGTGAAGCGGGTGGCATGGGCATTATCGAAACCTCATCTGGCGAACTCGATGCCATCCGCGACGAAATCTTGGCCATGCGACGGCTGACCGACAAACCCTTTGGCGTCAATATTGCGCAGGCCTTTGTTCGCGATCCCGATATCGTCAAATTTGTCGTCGACCAAGGTGTGAAGTTTGTCAGCACGTCCGCTGGCGATCCCAGGCGGTATTGCGAACAATTGAAGGCTGCTGGCCTGACGGTGTTTCACGTTGTCCCGTCCCTGGACGCCGCGAAAAAGGCGGTCGCAGCCGGGGTCGACGGCTTGATTGTCGAGGGGGGTGAGGGAGGCGGCTTCAAAAACCCCCGCGACGTTTCGGCCATGGTGCTAACGCCCCTGGTATGCAGCACGTTTGATCTGCCTGTGATTGCCGCCGGTGGCGTCACAGACGGCCGATCCATGGCCGCCGCCTTCGCGCTCGGCGCCGAGGGGGTGCAGATGGGAACCCGAATGGTCTCGGCGGCGGAATCGCCCGTGCACATCAATTGGAAGACGGCCATTGTCGAGGCTCAAGAAACCGACACGGTCTTCCTCAACCGCCACGGACCCGGCCCCGCCTTGCGGGCGCTACGCACCGAGAAGACCTCCCTCTATGAGCGCGAGCCGCCGCCTGCGATCCTGAGCGAGTTTGCCAATGCCAAGTCGCTCTATTTCGGCGGCGACCTTGAAAGCTCAATTGCCCTGACCGGCCAAGTGGCGGGACGCATCACCTCGATCAAGCCGGTCGCAGAGATCATCGAAGACACGATGGCGGAATTTTTCGCCACCCTTGCCGCGCTCAGCCAAAGCTATCTGTCGCCGGGCTGAAAGTCGGAAAAGCAATGCCAAGATCGGGGTGGGAGGGCACTCCCACCCCTGAAGGTCGTCGGCGGGTTGGATTATCGCGCCGACATGCCGCCGTCGATGACGAGCTCTGCCCCGGTCATATAACGCGACTCATTCGAGGCCAGGAACAGAACACCCTCAGCAATGTCGGGCGGATAGCCGGGCTTACCCATCGGTGTCGCGACCTGGCTCATCGCAGCAAGGTCTGGACGATTGGCCCCCGCAATGCCCTGTTCCGGCAGGGGAACACCACTGGCGATAGAGTCCCAGATGGGCGTATCGATAATGCCGGGATGGACCGAATTGACCCGCACGCCCAGGGTGGCGAACTCCATGGCCACGGCCTTGGTCAGCAGGCGCACCGCGCCCTTGGTGGCGCAGTAGGCGCTTAGGCCCGGCGCGCCAAACAGGCCCGCCACTGACGACATATTGATGATGGAACCGCCTGCCCCAAACATCAGTGGCGCGCAGTGTTTGATGCCAAGGAAAACCCCTTCGACATTGATCGCTTGCTGATGGCGCCAGGCTTCGAGGGTCATTTCAAGAATAGGTCCGCCAACACCGATCCCGGCATTATTGACCAAGATATCCAAGCGACCGTGGCGGGATTTGACCAGATCGGCGATTTCCACCCACCGCGATTCTTGTCTGACGTCCTGTTCAACAAAGCTGGCCATCCCACCAGCAGCACAGATCTCCGCCGCAGCCGCTGTCCCCTCGCGGGTCTGAATATCGGTTAGCAGCACCTCAGCACCCTCCTGCGCCAACCGTTCGGCGCAGGCCCGACCAATGCCGCTGGCCGCGCCGGTCACCAGGGCGATCCGGCCTTCGACCCGGCCGCCAGGGGTTGTAGGAGAATGTGTCATGGTGTCCTCGCCCAATCTGCTCTTTTGTCCGACAAGGTTCCCACGGCGCGCGTTGCGGTTCAACATGGGTCTCGAAGGAATCGCAGGAGGACGCCCTGGAACCGCAAGAGACGGCTTTGCGCCGTGACTTCCAAACCCCTGAGGTCTTGGACGCGTTGCAGCGAGGCGATCTTCAGGCGGCTGAGGCCTTGGCAAACGCCGCTGCCCTCGCCCACCCGGGTAGGCTTGAGGCGTGGCGTCAGCTTGGGCTGGTGCGCCAGATTGCCGGCAAGCTGTCTGACGCTTTCGCCGCCTATGAGCGGGCGCTCGAACTTGACCCAAATGACATTGAAGTGGCCAAGGCCTTGGCCCGCGCCGCATTGCGGTTGGGCCAGTCCGAGACGGCGCTGGCGCTCGCCCTGCACGGCGCCACCCAGGCTGCGGACGATGCAGACGCGCTTCTTTTGGTCATCGAGAGTCTCCTTGCCGTCGGCAATCTCTCCGATGCCCTGAGAATTTCTGATGAAGTGACAGAAATATTTCCGCTAAATATCTCCCTGCTTATCATGCGTGCGAGGATAAGGCGGCAGCTGGGCGCTCTGTCAGACGCCATAGACCTGCTAAGACAAGCCCAACACTTGGCGCCGCGAAATCCGGACGTGCTCTACGAACTGGCCTTAAGCCTCGCCGATCAGGGAGAGATTGAGCGTCCCGAAACCTTGGCACGGGAAGCGCTCGGCTTGTGTCAGGCCGATGGCGGGCCGCCTTCAACCCGCGCCGCGCTCGAATTTCTCCTCGCCACCCTTTTGCTCAGTCGCGGGGCCTTGGCAGAAGGCTGGCAGGCCTATGGCGCGCGCCTTGATCCTGCCCTGCCCCAGGCTGTTCATTTCGAGATGGATGCACCGCGCTGGGACGGTCAGGGCGACTTGGCAAACCGCAGCCTCACCCTTGTGGCTGAGCAGGGCCTTGGGGAAGAAATCGCTTTCCTTGGCCTTATTCCCGATCTTCTGAAGCGCTTAGCGCCAAGCTGCCGCCTCGAGCTTTGCGTCGACAGGCGGTTGCACGGCTTTCTCGCCAGAAGCTTTCCAAGCCTTGACCTCAGCGCGCCGGAAACAAGCAGCCGTGACGGCTTCAAATATCGACGTGTCGGCGAAGGGGTGCCGGTGAAGGACCTGTGGCTTCCACTTGGCGATCTGTTGGCCCGCGATCGTCGCCGCATCGAAGACTTTCACCGCAAGCCTGGATATTTTATCGCTGACCCTCTGCGCGTTGCGGCGTGGCGAGACTGGCTGGCGAGCCTCGGACCAGGTCCCAAGATCGGTCTGACCTGGCGCAGTGGAAAATTGGGCGAAGGTCGCGCTTTCAAGTTCCCTCAACTTGGCGACTGGCGGGCCTTGGTGTCGGCGAACACGGTACACTGGATCGCCCTGCAATATAGCGCGACGCCCGAAGAACACGACGCGCTTGGTGAGATCCTGCAAGCGCCCTTGAGTGTCGCCCCAGATCTTGATCTTTTTCAGGATCTGGAAGGCCTTGGCGCCCTTTGCGCAGCCCTTGATCTGACGCTTGGGGTTCCCAATGCGACGACCAATCTGGCCGGGGCGGTGGGAGCGCCACTGTGGATGGTGTGTCCGCCGACACCTTGGACCGCGCTTGGCACCGGGGCCTATCCTTGGTACCCGCAAGCCAAGACCTTTGTCGCGACGGAACTTGGCGACTGGCACCCCCCACTCGCGGCGGTCGCGGTTCAGCTGGCTAAGTTTTAGTCAAGCTTCAGACAAGGCTGTTGGCGATTGGGGTAAGCCAGTCGCCGAGCGCCCGCCAATTTTCCGGCGCATCGCCCATCAAGCCGAGGCGAACCATTACCGCACGGGCTTTTGGCAGGATAATGACCACCTGACCATTATGGCCTTGAGCCGAATAGGCATCGAGTGGCCCCTTGCCGGCAAAAAGCGAGGGGGTCGGTCGATTGGTGATTTTGCTTTCCAACCAAAAACCAGCCCCATAGACGGGTGAGGCCGTGGGCGTGCGCGCAAACTCTGTCCATCCCGCTGGCAGTATCCGTGCGCCGCGCCAGACGCCATCTTGGCGGTAGAGCTCACCAAAGGTCAGATAATCGCGTGCCGAGGCATAGATCAGCGAGCCGCCATAAAACACCCCGTGGGGGTCAAATTCGGCAAGCGCGGTGCGCAAGCCCAAGGGACCAAACAAGGCTTCCTGCATCCACGCCGCCATGGCGCGACGTCGCGCCTCTGGGGACTGAGCGTCGGGGAAGAGCCGAGCCTGCAACTCCGCCGCCGCCATCTGAAATGCGCCGGTTGAGTAGTTGAACACCTTACCAGGCGGATATTTTTGCCGTCGCGCCGCCAGATAGGCGGCGGTATTCAACCGACCGGGACCGAACAACATGCGTGAGGCGTCTGAATCCACCGGCTCATAGGCACCCTCCCGCCAGTCCAGCCCATCGGTCAAATTGAGCAGGTGTCGCAGGGTGAGGCCCGGGTGGGGCCTGTCCATCAAGCTGAGGGGCTGATCAATATTAACCCGGCCCTGGCCGACCGCCACGCCGACCAGGGCGTGGGTAAAGGACTTGGCCATCGACCAGGAAATGTGGCGCACATCAGGGCCCGACGTCGCGCCATAGCGCTCGAAAACCAATTCTCCATCCTGAGCGATCAGCAAAGCGTCATTTTGGCCAAGCCTGGGAAGGCGGCCAGCCCCGCGAGACGTCGCCGCGCGCGCCCAGGCGAGCGACGCGATTTCTCGTGTAGCGGGTGAGGGTGCGGCCTGTGCCCGACCTGCTACCCATCCCAAGGCTCCGCCCAAGACAAGTTGGCGGCGAGGAATTGAAAGCGGCATGGGAAGGGTCTCGCGACAACCAGGGCTGGCTGGCGAAGAAGCCTGACTTGACGCGGAAATTCAACAGGCTTCCGAAGATCGGCTGAGACATTCTGGTCAAACCGCTTCGGCTGTGCGAAGGCGAGTGGGCGGGAGTGACGGAGGAAACTAGGTGTCGGGAAAACGGATCGCTGCGGCGTCTGCATGCCTCGTCGGACTGGCCTTAGGCACAGGAAGCCTCGTCGCATGGCGCAGCTTTACGCCCTATGCTGAGATCGGTTCGGTCTATATGGCCCAACAAATGTGCGCCTGTCTCTATGTGGTGGGCCATTCGCGCGCGACCTGTGAGAAGGAATTTTCGCCCGACCTCGAGCGGTTTCAGGTCAAGCTTGAGGCCCACGCTGTCGAAACCCGCTTGCTGACCGGGTATGGCCGTTCCGAATATGCGCCCGCATTTGGCTGCCGGATCGTTCACTAGGCGGATGACAGATCAGACGCACACTGGCCTTGGCAGGGTGCTCCTAGCGATCACAGCCCGCCGGCGCATCCATATCCTGGCGCGCATCCTGGCGGGCGCCCTCATGCTGTTCAGCGTCGTTGCCCTGAATGGCCGTCCCGTGGTCTTCGCCGACACCAATATTTATGACTGGATGGGCCAGCTTGAGGTGCGTCCGCTCAAATACGCGCTCAACCATCTGATTGGCGGACCCACCTCCGCGGCCAATGACCCCGAAGCCGCCGACGAAACGCCCCACGACATGGCCTTGCGCCGAACGGAGATGGGCGCACGATCGGTCTGGTTCGGGCTCTACCTTTACGCGGTCGAAACGGTGGGAAGCCTCTGGCTACTGGCTGGCCTCCAGTGCCTGTTGGCAAGCTTTTGTCTTGAGGCGCTCTGGCGCTTTTTCCAGCCTTCACGGCGTTCCTGGCCTTTTCTCGTCGGGATGGCGGGCCTTAGCCTCGGCGCGACCCTGCCGTTTTTCTGCGGCTTCGCCATGCCGGACGTGTTTCTTGGCTTGGGCCTTGTCGCCCTCTCCCTCCTCTTCGCCCGCTGGAGCGCCCTTGGCAGACCGACGCGATGGGGACTGAGCGCAACCCTTTTCGCAGCCCTTGCCGTGCACGCCACCAACCCGCCGGTCCTATTCGTTGCAGCGGCAACCCTCCTCTGCCTTCGCCAGTTCGCCAAGTGGCCCACCCCCACGCCCTCGGCGACGATGCCGTGGCAATGGCAGCGCCCCGCCGGGCTTCTCGTGGCGCTCTGGGCATTGGTGCTCGGGCTAAATTTCGCCTACGGCACAGCCATCAAAATGGCGACGGGGGAAGGTCTTCGCTCGCCTCCCTTCCTGGCAGCGCGTATTCTGGCCGATGGTCCCGGCCGCACCTATTTGCGGACATCCTGTGCGCAAGGCGTGCGCTGGGCGCTGTGTCGCTATGCCGGAACCCGGCTGACCGACAGCCAGGATATTTTGTGGTCCGGAAATCCAACGAGGGGTGTGTTCAGTCGCGCCGAAGTGGCGACCCGGCAAAAGATTGACCAGGAGCAGTTGGCCTTTGTCTGGAATGCTGTGGCGTCCGACCCCTTGGGTGCCTTGCGGGCTGCGGTTGGTAACGCCTGGACCGAAGCGCTTTCAGTCCATCTCGATGACCCCTTGCGAGACCCGCATTACTATCTCACCGACCCCGACTGGCGCGACACCTTCATCGCCGACATGGTACATCGTTTGAGCGACTGCGACCCCGATGAGCGCGGATGTCGTCCGACCTTTACCGAAGCCCAATCGCGGGTCTGGCACAGCGCCACCTGCGGTCTGGCGCTCCTCGTCATCGTGTTTGCGCTGGCAAGCCCAAACCTGCGAAGGAGCAATGGGCGACACCCGGAAGCCTCGCGCGATGTGCTTGAATTTGCGGCCCTGGTGTTGGTGTGTTTGACCGCAAATGCAGTATTGACCGGCGGGCTTTCGGGCCCCTTCGCCCGCTATCAGGCGCGGGTCTCTTGGCTTTTACCGCTCGCGGCCATTCTCATCTTGCAAGCCCGCCACGGCAAAGGCAAAGACGCGGCTCACATTTCAGACGAGAAAGAAACTGGCATTCCGCCGCAATCGGCGTATGCACCTCGCCAATGACCATTCAAGACATTTTTGACTTCGCTCTCAGGTTGACCCCGAAGCCTCTGCGCCCCCTGCTTTTGGCACTGGGACCCGATTTCCTGCGCTTTGGCCTTGTTGGCGCCGCCGGTTTCTTCGTCGACCTCTGCGGCCTGACCTTGATCGTGCGCTTTGCAGGCTGGAGCGCGTTTCAGGTGCACCTCTTCGGAGCCGCCCTGACCCTGACCCTGCAAATGCAAGCGCGCTTCCTCTCGTTTCCAATCGCCGTTGCCGCCACCTGGGCACTTAACCGGAATTGGACCTTTAAATCCGATACGGAGCGCGCCCTCCACCGCGAAGTGTCAAGCTATGTCGCGGTGCAGTTGTTGGGTGGCGTCGCCAATCTGGGCGCCTATAACCTGATGCTGATCTTGGTTCCGGCCAGCCAAAGCCTGTTGATTCTCCCGCTCGCGTTCGGCTCGGCGATTGGGCTGTGCCTGACCTATGTCGGCTCCAAATATTGGGCGTTTCGGACTCCGAACTGAGAGGCTAGACCGGCAAATCGTCAGAAGGAGCCCCGGTTGCGCGATTCCGCTCGCGCAATCATAACGAAAATGTGATATCCGCCTGCGCGCTTCATCGACGCGCCGACTTTGTGTCTGTCTTGCAATCCCACCGCCCTCCTCCAGAGGAAAGTTCCATGGCTGTAGTTCCCATGACCGCGAGCGAAACTGGCAACGCCCCTTCGGCGATTGAGACGACCAGTCTCGAACTGACCATTCTGATGCCCTGTCTGAATGAGGCGGAAACCATCGAGATCTGTGTGCGCAAGGCCAAGTCCTGGCTCGACGCCTCTGGCGTCTCCGGTGAGGTGCTGATCGCCGACAATGGCAGCCGCGACGGCTCGCAAGCCTTGGCGGAGGCCTGTGGGGCGCGGGTCATCGCCGTTCCGGAAAAAGGTTATGGCGCGGCCTTGATGGGCGGGATTCGCGGTGCACGGGGCAAATATGTCATTATGGGCGACGCCGATGACAGCTACGACTTTTCACGGCTCGACGCCTTTGTTGACCAGCTGCAAGACGGGGCCGATCTGGTCATGGGTAACCGCTTCAAAGGCGGGATCGCCAAAGGCGCCATGCCCCCTCTGCACTATTGGCTGGGCAATCCCGTGCTCTCCTTTATCGGCCGCCTCTTGTTCAACATTCCGGTCGGCGACTTTCACTGTGGCTTGCGCGGATTTAATCGGGCCTCGATTCTGGCGCTTGGACTAAAAAGCCCGGGCATGGAGTTTGCCAGTGAAATGGTCGTCAAGGCCTCCTTGGCCCAGCTGACCATGACCGAAGTGCCGACCACCCTAAAGCCGGATGGTCGCTCGCGCCCGCCGCACCTGAAGACCTGGCGCGACGGTTGGCGTCACCTGCGCTTCCTTCTGCTGCATAGCCCCAAGTGGGTATTCATCTATCCCGGCCTTTTGCTTCTGGCGCTGGGGATTTTTACCTCGATCCTCCTGTCACACGGCGCGGTGGATATTACGCCTGCGGTCCAGATCGACATTCATACGCTTGTTGTGGCCTGTTTCCTTGTGGTCATCGGCACGCAACTGGTAATGTTCGGCGCTCTGGCGCGGCGGTATGCGATGATCGAAGGCGTCCTGCCTGATGCATCGAGCTTTAAGAAAATACTGCTCGGCATGGAGCTGGAACCGATCCTGCGCGTCGCTGGCGTGATCTTCTTCCTCGGCGCACTTGGCGCGGGCGTGGCCGTGTCGCGTTGGGCAGGATCGGGCTTTGGGCCCATCGTTTATAATGACGTCATGCGGATGCTTGTCATCTCGCTGACAGCCGTCACGGTTGCCGTGCAACTCGGGGCAGCGGGCGTCTTGGCCTCGATGCTCAACCTGCGTCGTTGACGACAAGAGCCGGGATCGCGACGGTATGCAGCATTGGCTGAAACGATCCTGGATTCAGATCGTTGCGGGCGCTTTGTGCCTGATGGCAATGGTCTTGCTGAACGGTAGGCCGACGGTCTTTACCGATACGGACGATTATTACGCCCAAGGCCGCGGCGCCGCCCACGCCGTGAAGCCCCTGATCCAAAAGCTTGTCCGGCCAGTTTTGCCAAGCTGGGGCAGCGATGATGACGCCGACTACCGCACCGCCGCCCAGGATGAAGACCACACCTCCATGGCGGCGCGCTCGCCCTATTATGGCGCGTTCCTCTATACCACCTATCGGATTGGCAGCCTTTGGCTGACGGTCTTCCTGCAAGCCCTGGTCGTGGCTTGGACCGTGTTTTTGTTTCTACGCGGGGTGTTCGAAAACCGGTCAAATCCCTTGATTTATCTTGGGATCATGGCGGCGATTTCGCTTGGAACCTCAGCACCGTTTTTTACCGGTTTCGCCATGCCAGACATTCTGGCGCCGCTCGGCGCGCTGGCAACAATTGCCCTTGGCGTCGCGTGGGGCGGCTATCGCAAGCGCGAGCGGCTTGGACTTGCCTTCATCATCTTGACCTCGCTTTGGTCGCACACCTCTCACATTCTGGTTGAGATCGCCCTGATCGCGGCAATCGCCATCCTGCTCTTTTGGCGAAAGACGCCGTGGTTGAGCATTGCTACCCGCTCCGGCCTCATGCTGGCCTTGGTCGGCTCAGCTTTTGCGTCGGACGCGGCCTATCACAGCGTCGTGCTCTGGCGCACCGGAGAGGACCTGCGGCGCCCGCCGTTTTTGACCGCGCGCGTTCTGGCTGACGGCCCGGGCAGGCTCTATCTGCGCCAAGTCTGCGCCAATAAGTCCCCCTATGTGCTCTGCGCGTTTAAGCGCGACCCGTTGGACAATTCCGATGAGATTCTATGGGCCGACGACCCTGCACGCGGGATCTTCAATGCCTCAAAAATGAAGGTGCGGACCGCACTCGATAAGGAAGAAAAGGCGTTTGTGCTGGCCGCCGTCAGCCATTACCCCATGGAACAATTGGCGGCGTCATTGGCCAATTGGTGGGATCAACTGAACATGATTGATCTGGCCGAGCCCTTGCGCGATCCGACCTATTATTTTTCCAATGTCTATTGGCGCGACACCAGCCTGCCGGGTCTAATACCGGGCGGCGGGGCGTGCTTGAAACATCCAAAACTTTGCCGGCCTCGCTTGTCCATCCTCGATCTTTGGACGGTGCACGTCACGGCCCTCTTTGCCGCAATAACGTTTTTGACATGGCGGTTGAGCGCGCCGGACATGCGCAAGGCGCTCTTTGATCGCAAGCCGCTTGCGCCAGGGTCAACCGACCTCGCGGCGCTGGCCTGCCTCCTGACCGTTTTTGCCGTGGTGATCAATGCCGGTGTCACCGGCGTCCTCTCAGGCCCCTTTTCGCGCTACAATGCCCGGATGATTTGGCTCGTCCCCTTGGTGGCCTTGGCGCTTGGGGTGAGCCGAGGCCCGGGCTGGCCCAAGGTTTGGCAATCCCTCGATCAACACGTCCGTGATCTCCTCAACCGCGTTAGGCCAAGCGAGACGTGGCATCGAGATCGCCTGTTGAGACGACGCCTCTAAGTGGTATAGATCGACCGCAATGCCAGGATTTATTTTCCACGACCCAAGCGGCAGACGGGCCCGAAATGTTCGCATTTTTAGCGGGCTGGCGGCGGCATTTGTGCTGGCTCTGTTTGCGGCCTTCGCCGCTAATCTGGCCATCGCCCCCCACGTTCCCGAAGTGCGGTTTCGCGATCCCCATACGCTGAAGGCGCTGAATATCAAGGTCCCGCGCCATGCGAGCTCGTGGACACGGTTGCCAAAAGCCCCAAAGACTCGCGGCTCGAGCGCGCGCCCCCTGACGGTCGGGTTTTATGTCAGTTGGGACGATCAATCCTCGCAGTCGCTCTCCGAACACCTCAACGATTTGGACGTGGTTGCACCGCAATTGATCCTGATCAATTCGGGCGATGGCAAGGTGACGGTCTCCGCTGACCCCCGCTTCGACAATGCGCTGCGCCACGCCAAAAAGGCCCCTGCGGTCATGCCGGTTGTGCACAATGCCGAGGATGGCACGTGGCAAGGAAAACCGGTCGAAGCCCTGCTTCGTTCGCCCGCCAGCCGCAAAGCCTTGATCGCCAATCTCGAACAGCTCGCCGATACCCGCGGCTATTCTGGCTATGTGCTCGACCTTGAGAACTTATCACCAGAAGCCCTAGCGCTTTATCCCAACCTCGTCGCCGAGATGAACCGCGCCTTTCAATCGAGCGGACGGGAAATCTGGGTCACGGTTTCGGTGGATGATGAAGGCTGGCCGCTGAAACGCCTGCAAGACGCTTCCGACGCCATTGTGCCCATGATGTATGACCAACATTGGCAGAGCGACAAGCCGGGCCCCACCGCGTCGCAGGACTGGTTCCAAGGCAAGCTGGTGCATGAATTGCGTGGGCTCGATCCCAACAAGATCATTCTGGCCTTAGGGGCCTATGGCTATGACTGGACCGAGGGGCAGTCGCGGGCCGTGGCCATTACCTTCCACGAGGCCATGCAGGCCGCCCATGATGCGGGCGTCGCTGTCACCTTCGACCGCGCATCGCTCAATCCGACCTTCCGCTACAAGGATGACAAGGGCTTTGCGCACGAGGTGTGGTTCCTCGACGCGGCAACCCTCTATAACCAAATTCGCGTTGCCGACGCATGGCGGCCACGTGGTTACGCCCTTTGGCGTCTAGGGTCTGAAGACCCCGGGGATTGGACGCTTTTGGGGCGCGGCTATGACACGGCCAGCATCGCCAACCTGCCCACCATGCCCGCCAGCCAGGACATTGATTATAATGGCGATGGCGAGGTGATGAATGTGTCGGAACGCCCGACACCCGGCGCGCGTAGGCTCGCCCTCGACAAGCCAACCGGCCTGATCACCAATGAGATGGTCGATGTCTTTCCGACCGCCTGGGTCGTGCAGCGCTTGGGGCGCAGCCCCGGCAAGGTAGCCTTAACCTTTGATGATGGTCCTGATCCGCGCTGGACCCCGAAAATTCTCGACATCCTGAAACAGAAGAACGCCAAGGCGACGTTTTTCGTCATTGGTCGGAATATGGAGGACTATCCCGAGCTCGTGACGCGGGAAGTTGCCGAAGGTCATTTGGTCGGCAGCCACACCTATACGCACCCCAATCTGGCCGACGAGCCAGAGAGTGCGGTTCCACTCGAATTCAATCTGACCCAAAGGCTATTTCAGACCGTGACGGGGCGAAGTCTGCGTTTTTTTCGCCCCCCCTATCTGGGTGATGCGTCGCCGTCCACCGCCGCTGAACTGAAACCCCTGTTGACGGCGGAGAAACTTGGCTACGTGACGGTCGGCCTGCGCATCGACCCTGACGACTGGAACCGGCCTGACGCCACGCTGATCGTCAGTCGCACCCTGGCGCGCTTAGCAGACACCAATCCTGAAACCAGCGGACAAGTGGTGCTGCTGCACGATTCAGGCGGTAATCGCAGTCGCACCATCATGGCCCTGCCCGGTCTGATTGATGCCTTGCGCGCCAAGGGCTATGAACTGGTTTCGGTTGCTGATCTGATCAATATGCCGCCAAGCCAAGCCATGCCGGCAGCGGACGAAGACGCCGTGCAACTCCTGCTCGACCGGACCGTATTTGCCACCGTCAGAGGCTTCGATAAGGGGGTGGCGGCGCTCTTCCTATCCGCCATCGCCATCGGACTGGCGCGCCTCCTCTTCCTTGCCATCTTGGCGGTCTTTCACAGGCTGCGCATCGACGCGCGAACCCCAGAAGACATCGCGCCGGAGCTTGGTCCTTTCGTCTCGGTTCTGATCCCCTGTTATAACGAAGAGGCGGTGATCGTCTCGTCGGTGCGCCAAGTGCTGCAATCCACCTGGACCCAGATGGAAATTCTGGTCATCGACGATGGCTCAAAGGATCGTACCGCCGCCGAGGTCGAAGCCAACTTTCCCGACCACCCCCAGGTACGGCTGTTGCGCTTTGAAAATGGCGGTAAGGCCATGGCCCTCAATCGTGGATTGGCGCTTGCCCGAGGCGATATTATCGTCGCTTTGGACGCCGACACCCTGTTTGGACGCGCCACCATTGGCAAATTGGCGCGCTGGTTTCGCGATGCCAAGGTTGGCGCCGTGGCGGGCAACGCGCTGGTCGGTAATCAGGTCAATACCGTCACACGTTGGCAAGCGCTCGAATATGTCTCGGCGCAAAACCTTGAGCGTCGGGCCTTGGCCGCTTTGGGCACGGTGACGGTGGTTCCGGGCGCTGTCGGCGCATGGCGTCGCCAAACCCTAGAGGCCTTGGGTGGCTTCCCCCACGATACCCTGGCCGAAGATCAGGACCTGACCTTAGCCGCCCAATCGGCGGGCTGGGTGGTGGAGTTCGACCCAGAAGCCGTTGCCTTCACCGAAGCGCCGCAGACGGTCAAGGGTCTGTTGAAACAGCGCTTCCGCTGGTCATTCGGCACCTTGCAATGCGTGTGGAAGCACAGGCGGGACCTGTTTAACCGTAAGCGCCCGGCGCTCGGCTTTGTCGCCTTGCCGCAGATCTGGTTGTTCCAAATCATTTTGACGGTTTTAGCGCCGCTGGTCGACGCCGCGGCGATTTTCAGTCTGATCAGTGCGGGCTTTGACCGCCTGTCCCACCCCGTGGAGTGGAATAGCGAGGGACTAACGCGCGCCCTCCTCTATTGGACCGCCTTTGTGCTGGTCGATCTCGCCGCTGCCGTCATCGGCATGGCCATGGAGCGCCGCGCCCCTTGGGGGAGCCTCGCTTGGCTGCCCGCCCAAAGGTTCGGCTATCGCCAACTGATGTACTATGTGGTGCTGAAGGCGGTGTTTAGCGCCATGCAGGGCCGCAGGGTGGAGTGGGGCTCGCTGCAGCGCACAGCAACTGCCGTCATTGATGAAGGCACGCCCAAGCCCGTGTCGGAACCGTCGCCTCGTTAAGGCCACCGCAGCCAATGGGGCCGAAAGCCTTTTCCGGAAAGCCGCTTTCCACTTTTTCCGGACAAACTCTGCGCGCTTAGGTGCCCTAATTGGCCTTGCCTTGAGCCGACCCTTTGATCGGCATTGACGGCTCAGAAGCTGGCGGCGTCAGCCGAACGGGCTGGGCACCAAGGCTCGCCGGCGAACGGTTCCAGGGGTTCATCGCCACGCAATAACCCGAAAGATTGCCGCACTGACGCACTTCGCCTGTGGCACCGTCCACCACGACAATGACCGTTTCGTCGTCAGCGCGTTTGGCTTGGTCTGTGGGTGTGTTTTCCGCAGATCCCACGATCCGCGACCAGCCCTGGCCCGCCGGATAAAGGCCAACGCCGCTATATCTCGCCTCGCCGTGCGATGCGGAAGGAAGAAAGCCAGCCCTTCCACAGCCGCTCAACGATAGAAGACAAAGGCCAAGAACACCAATCCGCAAACCTGTCATGCTGGGCCTCCTTCAGCTGGAAAAAAGCCTAATCCTCATCTGGATCGCCGTCAAAGCCGGGCAATGACCAGCCAAGTGTCAGCGCCGCCGCACGCAGGATAAACGCCGCAGCCGCGCCAAGGATAAAGGCGACTTCAGCCGAGGCGCCCGCTAGTCGCAAGGCCACATAGACCACAGCCCCCAGCGCCGCCGCCGAAATATAGATTTCTCGGGTGACCAATAGGGTTGGCCGTCCAGCAAACAAATCCCGCAACACCCCGCCAAAGGTGGCAGTCACCACACCCATGACCACACTGATCAGGGGCGAGGCGCCGAGCGAGGCGGCCTTGGCCGCGCCTAATGCAGCATAGGCGGCCAGACCCACCGCGTCCAACCACATCAAGGGCTTGGGCGAGATCAAGCGGCCCTTGGCGGCCCAGACCAAGCCTGCCACCATCATCGAGACAGAGATATAGGTCGGGTCCTTGACCCAAAAGACCGGCGCGCCAAGCAGGAGGTCGCGCACCGTTCCGCCTCCAACACCCGCCACAATGGCAAAGGCGATAAAGGTGACGAGCGTGCGACCACGCCGCGCCGCCACCAGGGCCCCCGTCGCTGCAAAAACAGCGACGCCGGCAAAATCCATCAGATGCAGCAGATGGGCTAAGGTGTCCGCCGTCGTCATCGCCTGTCTCGCCTACCAAACACCGGTATTGGCCATGTCACGCCAAGGCTCGGCTGGCGCCAAAGCCCGGCCCTTTTGCAACAGCTCAACCGATATCCCGTCGGGGGAGCGAATAAAGGCCATATGGCCGTCGCGCGGCGGGCGATTGATCACCACGCCCTTGGCCTGCAAATGGGCGCAAAGCGCGTAGATGTCGTCGACCTCATAGGCAAGATGGCCGAAATTACGACCGCCCGTATAGGTCTCCGGATCCCAATTATGGGTAAGCTCCACCAAGGGCGCCGCCTCATTTTCAGCCCGCGCCACATCCTCGGGCGCGGCAAGAAAAACCAAGGTGAACCGTCCGGCGGCATTGTCGATCCGCCGCACCTCTTTCAATCCCAACCCGTCACAATAAAAGGCCAGGGCGGCGGCGAGGTCGGCGACCCGAACCATGGTGTGAAGATAGCGCACGCGAAATTCTCCTTATGCAGTGGGGGTTTTGGCGCCGCGTGTCTGCTTTCGCCACAAGGCGGCATATTCACCGCCTTGCCGGAGCAGGCTCGCATGGTCGCCGCGCTCGATTAAGCGGCCCTGGCGCAAGACCAAGATCTGGTCGGCGTCGGCAATGGTAGAGAGGCGATGGGCCACCACCAACAGGGTTCGCCCGGCCCTGGCCTTGCGAAGGGTCTTGGCGATGGCCGCCTCGGTGCGACTGTCGAGCGCCGATGTCGCCTCATCCAGGATCAGCAGACGCGGATTGGCGAGCAGCGCCCGGGCTAAACCGACCCTCTGACGCTCGCCTCCAGAAAGTTTCAAGCCGCGTTCACCGACACGGGTGGCCATGCCCTCGGGCAGGCTGCGGATAAAGGCGCCGAGTTCGGCCGCTTCCGCCGCCGCCCAAATCTCATCCTCGCTGGCCTCAGGTCGCGAAAAGCCGATATTGGCGCCGAGCGCGCCGTTGAACAGCGCCACATCTTGCGGCACCAGACTGACCGCTTGGCGCAAATCGGCAAGCTTCAACTGGCGCAGATCAATGCCATCCAACAGCACCGCCCCGGCTTGCGGGTCGATCAGACGCAGGGCCAAACGCACCAGGGTTGTCTTGCCACCGCCAGAAGGCCCGACCACGGCAACCGTTTGGCCAGGTTCCGCCTCGAAGCAAATGTCGGATAATCCTTCCAATCGAGCCCCATGACGAAACGCAACGCCGGAAAAGGTCAGCCGCGCGCCCTGCCCGGCCTCGCCCGTCGAGGTACCCGATCGACGGGGAAGAGGAACCGCGTCGGGCGCATCTTCGATATCGGGGCGACGCTCTGTCACCTCCAATAAGGCCTCCATATCGATCAAGGCTTGGCGAATTTCGCGATAGGCGAACCCCAAAATGTTGAGGGGCTGGTAGAGCGAGATCATGATGAGAATGGAGGCGGTTAAATCGCCCGGACCCATCCGCCCCTGGCTCGCCTCATAACCCGCCAGCAAGGCCATGACGCCAAGCCCAGCACTCATAATCGCGGCTTGGACAATGTTCAAAAAGGCAAGCGACGCATTGGCCTGTTCTGATGCCTCGCCATAGATTTCAAGCGCCTGATCATAATCTGCCGCCGCGCGGGCCTCGGCGCCAAAGACCTTGACGGTTTCATAGTTGAGCAGTGCGTCGACCGCCCGCCCCGAGGCCTCGGAATCGGCGTCGTTCAATCGCCGACGATGGGCGATCCGCCAGTCGGAGATGGCGAAGGTCAGGACGCCATAGATGGTGACGGTAATGATGGCCGTCGCCGCAAACCGCCAATCATAGGCCTTGGCGAGAACGCCTGCCGCAAACACCAATTCAAGCGCTGTCGGCGCCAGGTTGAAGACCAGGACCCGCAGCAGAAAGTCCACCGCCCGCGCCCCGCGATCAATGGTGCGCGACAGCGAGCCCGTGCGTTTGGCTTGGTGGAAGTCGAGCGGTAACCGCAGCGCGTGGCCAAAAGCTTGCGCGCCTGCCCGTCGCTGCGCCGCCATCGCAACCTTGCCAAACACAATATCGCGCGCCTGCGGGGCTGCGGCCGATAAGAAGCGGATCAGCGCCCAGCCAAGGGCGAGCGCGACAAACATCAGTCCAATCTGAACCGTCGGCCCGGCATGGCGCGACAGACTGTTGACCGCGCGACCGAGCAGGAGCGGCGCAATCACGCCGGTCAGTTTGCCGCCGATGGTCAAGATGACGGCTACCGCCAGCCGAAGCCTCAGCTGCGGCGCACCGCTTGAGAGAACCAAGCGATTTAGGTCGGCGAGCGCCTTAAAAAACGGGATAGGCGTGCGCTCGCCGCCGAGGTCGCCGGTCACCGGCGGTGCGCGCTTGGTCAAACTCGCCCGCCTCATTGCGCCGCCCCGGCCACGGTCTTGGAGAAGGCGGGCGCGGCCGAGGCAAAAATCAGGGTCGATTGAATACCCCCGCTCGGCGTGCGCCAATCTAACCGCCACCCTTCCGCCGCGGCCGTGGCGCGGTAGGCTGAGGTCAGAGGGGGAGCATCCTGGATTTTGACCGCCGTCACCGCGACGCCATCAGCCGTCTCCACACGAAACTGGTGATCTCCAACGCCGAGCGGGCGGCTAATGCTCGGCACGACAAATTCACCATTTTCCGAGGCGCGGGTCTCGCCGGTCTGGGCGCCGTCAACCAGCAATCGCACGGTGGCGCCCGGCTTGGCCACGCCGGAAATCAAGGCGCCCCCGCCCCGGTCAAAATCGAGCGCCAAGATCAGCGGCTCACTACGCCGCAATTCCGGCCCCCGCGATCCGTAACCGGCGCGGGCGATGACGAAGGGAACTCCAGGCTGTGGCGAGACGATCAGTGCTCCGTCCGCATGCATGACCCGACCCGATTGCTCGGCGCTTAGGCTGACCATACGGGGTGTGGCGGCGACCGGCAGGGTGAAGCTCCAGGCACCGTCAGCCCCCGCTGTCGTGCCCCAGGATTGGCCCTCAGGTGACGACATGCGCACAATCGCGTCCGGTGCGGCGACACCCGACACGGCCAACTGTCCCGGCGCCGCCCAGGTCGCGCCGGTCACGCGCGGCACATCGGACGCGGCCAAGGCCTTTGCGCCCGCCGCATGGTCGTCAAGCCCCGCCCCGCCCCGCCCGCACCCGGTAAGTGGCGCAAGGCCTATAAGGCTGCAAAGCAGAAGGGTGGCGAACCTGAGACGACGCATCCTGTTCCTTGTGCGGAGATCTGGTCAAAAACAACGTCAAAAACCAAGTCCGACGTCGCAGACCTCATTTAGGTGTCTTTCGGCTGAGAACAAAATCTGTTTTCAAAAATGGCGACCCATGGGCTAGCGGCTCCGAGGCGCGCTCCGGCTCAGGCCTCTGCGATTTTGACCGAATCGCGCGAAGTTTACGCTTCCACGCCGCTGGAGCACCGAATGGCCTCGTCCCCCGCCGACCGACCGCACGCGACCGCATCGATTTGCCTTTTTTGCGGCTCGTCGAACGATACCGACCCGGCCTATCTCGCCGCTGCCACCGGCTTTGGCCAAGACCTGGCGGCACGCGGCGTCCGGCTCGTCTATGGCGGCGGTGGCGTTGGCCTCATGGGAGCGGCAGCCCGCGGCGCCCACCATGCGGGCGGACAGGTGTTTGGTGTCATTCCGCACTTTTTGCGCCGGGCAGAAATTGTCTATGACGAGGTCGAGACGGTGGTCGTCGACACCATGCACCAGCGCAAGCAGATCATGTTCGAGCAATCCGACGCCTTTGCCGTCTTCCCCGGCGGCATCGGCACGTTGGAAGAAGTGATCGAATTGATGTCGTGGCGCAGGCTCGGACTGCATGCCAAGCCAATCCTTTTTCTAGATCTGAATGGGTTTTGGGGGCCGCTGTTTGCGCTGTTTGACCATATGGCAGCGGAAAAACTTTCACCGCCATGGCTCGCGACCGACATGCTGCGCGTCACGCGGATGGAGGACGTCGCGCCCACCCTGCTCGAGGCTATCGCCAAAACACCCCCCAGCGCGGCGTCGCCCTTTTCGCGCACCCTTTAAAGACCCATCGAAAATTGGGGTACTCGTGTCAGTTGCTTTCAGAATCAGACAGCCACCACATCCCTCTGTTTTCGTTTGTCTTTTCGGAAAAACTGGATCCCACTTTTTCCTGACATACTCTAGTCGTCGCGATGCACCCGCTCGCGGCGCTCGTGGCGCTCTTGCGCTTCGAGGCTCAACGTGGCGATGGGCCGGGCGTCCAGGCGCGCCAAGCTGATTGGCTCGCCGGTCTCTTCGCAATAGCCATATTCCCCGTCCTCAATACGACGCAAAGCCGCTTCGATTTTGGAGATCAGTTTGCGCTGGCGGTCACGGGTGCGCAGTTCCAAGGCGCGATCGGTTTCGGAGGACGCGCGATCTGCGAGATCGGGATGGTTTTCAGTTTCCGCCTGGAGATGAGAAAGGGTCTCGCGCGACTCGCGCAAAATATCCTCTTTCCAGTTTTGCAGCTTGGTTTTGAAATAGGCGAGCTGTCGCTCATTCATAAAGGGTTCGTCGTCGGTCGGACGGTAGGTATCTAGGTCCTGTCCAACAACGCCCGCAGGGGCGAGAGGGGCATCCGATCGCATGCGTGCGTCCCAAGTTCCAAGCGTCGCGTGGCGACAAGGGCTGGGCCACGCGCGCCGCTTATAACATCGAACTTTGCGAGATCAACGCGCTCTTCGCAGATCAGGTGCAACAAGCAAACCCCTTGAAAGCCATCCCCTAACGCCGGGGGGCCTCGCGCTTGGCCAGCTCCACCGCGGCACGGGTTTCGATTTCGTTCAAGACCTCTTCCAGTCTTGGATCAGAGGTTTCATCTCTCGCCTCTCTGACCGCTTCGGCGAGCGCTGTTAGCGAGGCGGCGTCAGGGGTCCCCTCAAGCAGAGCCAATTTCATCGCGTCCAGATGGTCGAGAATTCGCGAGGCGCGCCGTACCGCGCGCTTGCGGCGCTCTCCGCCCGTGGGGTAGGCCTGAAGCGCAATCAGGGCGTCGAGGGAACTCAAGGGCGCTGCGTCTGCGACCCGGGCCGTCTGGGCGCTGGTACCGGCATTTTCGGTTTCGCCCAAGCTGAAGCCACCTTCCGCCGACTTCGGTTTCTGACCGGCGGAATTGATAGGTCCAGGACCGTTGGGCCCGTTCACCTTCATGGATGCGTCACTCCAGTCACACGGAAAGAATTGCGCCGCCTCGGATCGACACGCAAGAGCGAAGCGGAAAAAACTGCCGAGCGCAACGCTTCATTAACCCAATTTGTGTTTGTTTTTATTAAGCAATTTTTCTCAGCACTTGGCACGATTGTCGCAAGGGGTTTGACGCCCCCCTCCGTTCTGGGGCGTCTTTTGCATAGGCCGCTTCGACGCATGACACCAAGGCGCTGTTTTTATTGGGCGATGCGATTCGCAATCGGGCTTTGCCTGGTGCTCAGCCTTGGCGCAGTCGACGCGGTTCAGGCCAAGTCGCGCATCAAGGATATTGTCAGCTTTGAAGGTGTGCGGGCCAACCAATTGATTGGCTATGGGTTGGTGGTTGGCCTCAACGGCACCGGCGACAGCCTGCGCAACGTGCCCATGACCCAGCAGAGCTTGATCTCGATGATGGAGCGCATGGGCGTCAATACGCGCGGCGCCACCATGGATACCAAGAACATCGCCGCCGTCATGGTCACGGCTCGCCTGCCTGCTTTTGCCGCGACCGGATCAAAAATCGACGTGACCGTCTCGTCCATGGGGGATGCGAAAAGCCTGTTGGGCGGCACGCTGTTGGTCACCTCCTTGATGGGCGCCGACGGCGAAGTCTATGCGGTCGCCCAGGGGACGGTGGAAACCGGAGCCGTGTCGGCGGGCGGTGCATCGGGGTCATCTTTCACGCGCGGTGTGCCCACGGCGGGCGGTATTCCGGCTGGTGGCGAGGTTGAGCGCGAGATTGGCTTTCAATTGGGCTCGATGGAAAGGATGCGCCTATCCTTGCGCAATCCTGATTTTACGACGGCCAAACGCGTTGCCGAAGAAATCAACCGCGCCTTTCCCGGCGCAGCGGTGGCCGACAACCCAACCATTGTCAGTGTCGCGCCGCCCGCTGGCGGCAGCCTGGTCAACTTCGTCACCGCCATCGAACAGCTTGAGGTCGAGCCTGATAATCCGGCCAAGGTCATTATCAACGAGGCCGACGGCGTGGTTGTCGTCACAGGCGATGTCCGGGTTTCAAAAGTCGCCATCGACCAAGGAAATCTCTCGATCACGGTCAATGAAAAGCCGACGGTCAGCCAGCCTGCACCCTTTTCTCAAGGGGTGACCACAACCACCCCCAACACCTCGATCAAGGTCAATGAGGATAAGGGGAAAAAGCTGATCATTCTCCAATCCGGCGTCGCCCTCGAAAGCTTGGTCAAGGGATTGAATTCATTGGGTGTAACGCCGCGCGACATGATCTCAATTCTGCGCAGCATCAAGGCCGCTGGCGCCTTGCAAGCCGATATCGAGGCCATCTGATGTCGGCCCTTGCCCTGCAAACCGCGCCCAGCCTGCTCGTCCCGCCAAAGACGCCGAGCCTTAGTGCGCACGCCAGTCGCGCCAAGATCGCCGAGACTGCCAAGGCCTTCGAAGCGACATTTCTGTCCAGCATGTTTGCCACCATGTTTGAGGGCCTATCGACCGCGCCGCCGTTTGGCGGTGGCGAAAGTGAGGAGGCGTTTCGCTCCTTCTATACCGAGGCCATGGCCAAGGACGTGGTCAAACATGGCGGCATTGGTCTGGCCAAACACATCCAGGCCGAAATGCTGAAATTGCAGGGCCTTCCTCCCGAACCTCCGCCGGTTGGCGTAACCCCCAAGGTCAATCCCGCCATGTCTGCGGGTCTCGCCTCCTATCAAGGACAATCCCTATGAGCATCCATGCCAAGGACTCTGAAGATCGCGTTCGCCAAATCATCGCCCTGACCGAGCGGCTGACCGATCTGGTCGCTGCTGAGACCCGGGCCTTTGAAGCGCGCCGCCCGCAAGATGTGGTGACGACGATTGGCGAAACCTCAAGGCTCGCCAATATCTATCGCTCTGAATCGAGCCACCTCAAAAGCGATCCTGCCCTGATCCAAGGCGTGGATCTGGGCCTAAGACTATCGCTGATCCGCGCCACCGAAGCCTTTGAGGCGGTCCTCGCCCGTCACGGTCGGGCCTTGCAAGCCGCGAAGACGGTGACCGAGGGCCTGGTGCAAGCTATCGCGAAGGAAGTTGCCGCCAGTCGCGCCAAACCAGCGGGCTATACCCCAAACGCGCAAGCCACGCCGAATGATGGCTCGTCCATTACCCTCAACAAGCGCGCTTGAGCCGCCGGTGACGCAAAAGGCGATGTCGGTCGGATATCGGGACCAACGTCTAAAATTCGGGCGTTACAGCGAAGCCGATTATGACAAGAGCTTAAATTGACGCCGCCTTGAGGTCACCCTAGACATAGGGAGCCGAGCCACCGCTCGGTGGTAAAGGCTGGCGGAATACTGATTTCGCCCAGCGGTTTGCCTAAGTGCTTGGAGAGTTTCTCATCATGGTTCGTAAATCCGCGCTCGCAGTTACGCTCATCGCCCTCATGGCGTCGCCGCTCGCCGTCGCTCCAGCCCAAGCCGGGTGTCTCACCGGCGCCGTGGTCGGCGGGGTTGCGGGTCACGTCGCTGGTCACCACACCTTGGCGGGTGCAGCGGCCGGCTGCGTCATCGGTCACGAAATGGCCGTCCACAAGAAGCGTCAAATCGCCGCGCGCAAGCGGGCGGCGCAAATGGCTGCCCAGCAACAGGCTCAAGCCCACTAAGGCTTTTGCCTCGCCGCGCTAACCACCTAAAGGCGAAGCCTTGGCGAGCGATTAGCGCCTTGGGCTGCTAGACACATCTTGACTTTCGGCGTCATGCTCCCCGGATTGCGATAGTCTGGGGAGCTGATTCCCGATGGGTCTTGATCCCGTCATAGGCGCGGGCGCCGCGCCCAGTATCGGGCACAGTGGCGGGTCGGACGGGGGCAGCGCTTCGGGTCGCCAAGCGCCGCCGCAGCGTGAAGCGCCAAGCGAGGCTCGCGCGCCTCCCCCAGCACCAGAAGACCTGCCCGGTGCAGTGACGGTGGCCGTGGGGCGACAAGATTCCCTCGCCCGTCTGTTTGCGATCCTGGACGCAAGCCTAAAGTCAAAATTCATTCCAACACCGATCAAGGCGTTGATCGATCCGATTGTTGCGACCCACACGCCGTTTGGGCCCGACCTGACGGCTGGGCAGTTCCGTCAGAGTTTGACCTTGTCAGGCCTCTTTTTTGAGCAAGATCTCGGTCGCACCGGGTCTGCGCAAGCAGGCGATTTGAAAGGCCAGCTTGCCCGTCTGTTGGCGGCCTTGGAGCCCTTGGCGCTCGAGGCCCGCGCCCAACAAATGGACGCGCCGAGGCCCCTTGCCGCGTCTCGCCTCATGAGCCTGGCTGATTATGACAGCTCCGTTGGGCCTGAGCCCTCCCCCGCAGCCGTCAGCGCGCCCTCCACCTTCGATACCCAAATGTTTGAGGGTTCGGTCATGTCACCGGCCCTCTTGTCACAGATGCTCGCGGCCCATCTCGCCACTGCAGAAGCGCCGTCCAAACGTCCTCCGCCGAGAGCGCCATTGCAGCCGCCCCACGGCGAGGGTCGTCGCGCGCCGCCGCCAGCGCTCGGCGCACCGATGTTTGGTCAATGGCGCGACGCCGCAGGCCTGAGCGACGCGGAGACCGAGGCCGCCGCATTGGGGCGTTTGACCGAGAGCGTGCGGGCAGCCTTGGCGCGCATTAGCCTTTTCCAACTCGCCTCAGCCCCGGATCGCAAGGGCGGCGCCCATTGGCGTTTTGAAGTACCCATTCAGGTCGCGTCGGGGGCAGCGGTCGTTGAAATTGAAATCAGTCGAGACGATCAAGGCCCAAGCCACCTGATCGTCAGCGACCACGCCCATTGGCGGGCCCGTTTTCAATACCATCCCAATGCCGCCACGGCCGTTGAGGGCGACTTACGGCTCGGCCCGACCCTTTTACGTCTCAGCCTCTGGGTCGAGGGCGATGACCTCATATCCCAGTACACGAGCAGAAAAGAACTGTTCGAACTGGCGCTGCGACAAGTGCTGCAACCCTTTGGTATTCATGACATCGGGTTACGTATCTTAAGTGGCCCGCGCATCCTCGAGCGGCCCACTGGGCCAGAAGCCCCCTCATCAGGGCGCTTGATCGATCGGTCCACATGAGCCCCACGAGCCAAACCCCTAAGGATCAAACCGCCGCGCCCGCTGGGAAGGCTTCCCTGATCAAGGCGGGCGACCAGATTTTGCGCGCCGCGCGGCTGCATGGCGCGCCCTTAGACGAGACCCCGATCCTGGCAGAGGCGGTCAGCCACGTGACCACCCCCGCCGACATTCCCGACCCGCTTGTCGCGGCTCTGGCGCAGATCCTCGCCTTTGTGGCGACACCCGAAGGCCCGCCCTAATCTCGTAAGGGCTTAGCTGGCGGGCTTGGGCTCCGCAGGCGGCGCGGCGGCAGGCTTTTGACTGGCCTGGGCCAATTGTGCCAAGCCAAGCACACCGCCTGGGTTCATCGCATCGACCATGGCGGACGGCATCAGGATGGTCGCCCCCCGCTCTTTGGTGGTTTCATAGATGATATTCATGGCGCGCAATTGCAGCGCCGCCGGGCTCTGGGCATAGATTTCCGCCGCCTCGACAAATTTCTGCGCTACGGCCAGCTCGGCTTGGCCTAGATGGACACGGGCCGCTGCCTCGCGCTGCGCCTGGGCTTCACGGCTCATGGCGTCCTGTAAGGCGGCCGGCACGCCAATATCGCGGATTTCAACTGAGAGCGCCGTTACCCCCCATTCGGCGGTCTTGCGGCCGATTTCTTCGCGCAGGAGCTGATCGCCTGTCTTGCGGTCGGAAAGCAACGAGGACAAGAGGCTTGAGCCGACCATCTCACGCAACGAGGTCTGGGCGACGCGATTGATCGCCTGGCGATAATCGGCAATTTCGAGCGCGGCCCGTTCAGGATCATGGATTTGCCAGAACACCACGGCATCGACATCAACCGGCACTGTATCCTTCGACAGGGCCTGCTCGGCATTGAATTCCGTGGCCTGAATGCGTTGATCAAGCCAGACCGCCACCTGGTCGATCACAGGCACGATAAAGAACACCCCAGGTCCGGCGATCCGATGCAGCTTGCCCAACCGCAAAACAACGGCGCGCTCCCACTGATTGGCCATTTTCAGGCTCATGGGCGTGAGCAGGCCCGCAAGAATAAGGGCGCCGCCCGGAATATCGCCGCCCAGGCCGCCTCCCCCGAGCGCAACCAGCGCGGCCCCCGCGAGGATCAAAAGGACACTCAACAAGGCCGAGACGCCGCTCTGGCCCGAAGCAAAGGGACTATTCATCAAACGTCTCCTTAGGAATGACGGCGCGCAGCCGGTCTGCGAACGCCTGAACCGAAACGCCCTCCGCCGCACAGGCGGCCAGGGTTTGCGCCACTAAGCGGTCAAGGCGCTGATCGAGATTGGCAAACTGTCCTCGAAGCGCGGCATCGGTGATAAAGCTGCCGCGACCTTGTTGGAGTTGCAGGACGCCGCATTGCTCCAAGGCGTCATAGGCCCGCCGCACCGTATTCAGATCGACCTTCAGATGGACTGCAACCTGACGCATGGTTGGCATCCTGTCCCCGACCTGCATCCGGCCCGCCGCAACCGCCGCTAAAACCTGGTCACGGATTTGCACATAGATGGGCACGCCCGTTTCGCTGAGCGACAGACATTGCAACAAGGGTTCGATTGTTGGCATGAACTAGCACTATTCATACAATTTGGAGGGTGTCAAGCCGTGGCCATGGCCCTTCGCATTGCCACACCAGAACAGGCCGCGAACGGAAAGTGCAACGAAGAGTGCAACGAGAGTGCAACGGGGCCCTAAAGAACAAAAAAGGACCGAGCGAAAAGCTCAGTCCTTACAATGTCTTCGGGTGGTACCACCTCTCAGGTTCGAACTGAGGACCTCCAGAGCCACAATCTGGCGCTCTAACCAACTGAGCTAAGGCGGCGCGTCCCGGTAACGGAGGGCCTTGTCTAAACGCTTGGTCGATGAGGATCAAGCCCCAAGGCGCCGAAGGCCAAAGCTTTCAACCAAAGAAAACCCCGAGGCTTTTGACCCCGGGGTTCGCTATTGTCTCTTGGCTGCGAAATGAGCCGACTATTCGTCGCCCAGATTGAAGACGATGGGAATTCTGACAACCCCACCGTCGACAGCCTGACCGTCCGACTGCTGCGGCTTCATCTTGAAGAAGCGGGTCAATTTCATTGCCGCGTCGCCAAAGCCATAGTCGGCCGGTTCTTCACTCAGAACAGAACATCCTGTCAGGGTTCCGTTCGCCCTGACCTCACACTCCATCAGCACCTTACCTTGCTTACCCAAACGCTGGGCCCGGTCCGGATAGTACTGGGTGAACTGGTCTGGACTCGGAATACGCTCCCAGGTCGGCTTGGTAATCCTGTGCTGCACCGGGGCCGGAGGCGGAGGCGGAGCGACCACCTTCGGCTCGTCATGGTGCGGCTCAGGCTTCTCAACCGCGACAAAGGGCGCAGCAGGCGGAGGTGGCGCATCGGGAACCACAACCGGCGGACGCGGCTGAATAACCGGCGGAGGCCGGTTGGTCGGCGGCGGTGGCGGTGGTGGCGGCGGAGGCGGCGGCGCTTTCGCAAGCGTCACCTGTACCGCCTGGTCGTCATATTGTTCGACCTTGGGCTGGATCTTGGTCTTGTAGAGCCACAAGATCAGACCCGCATGCAGGAGAACAATAAACACCAGCCCGGGGACAAAGCCTTTGGTTTTACGCCGGGGCGCGTCCCACAATGGGTCGTAGTGATGCTCGGTTGTTTGGTCTTCAACAGTCATGCGCGAGCTCCCTACTATTTGCCCTTGTTCTGGTCTTCACCGACCAGAGCGACGCTGTAGAAGCCATTGTCCTGGAGCTTGTTCATAACTTCCAGAAAGTCGCCGTATTCGGTATCCTTGTCGGCCCGGATATAGATCCGCTCCTTAGTCGGGTCCCGCTTGCCGATGTTCCTCTTCAAATCGTCGCCCATTTGCGAGAGCGAGGTTTTGAAGTCCCCGATATAGACCGAACCATTGGGCTGAATCGAGATGTAGACCGGCTTTGGCGGAGACTGAGATGGCGGCGCCGAGGCGGGCGGGAGTTCGATTTTCACCGACACGGTGGCGAGCGGAGCCGCCACCATGAAGATGATAAGGAGCACCAACATCACGTCCACGAAGGGCGTGACATTGATCTCGCTATTCGCAGCAATCGAATAGCGCGAAGACCCGCCGGCACTTGATAGTTTGGCGGCCATTCGGTTTACGCCCCCTTGTCGAGCTGACGGGAGATGGCGTTGGACAGTTCAGCAATGAAGCCTTCCGTACGCGCGCCATAGGCGGAGATTTGCGTCTGGAAGTAGTTGTAGAAAATAACCGCCGGAATAGCGGCGAAGAGGCCGATACCGGTGGCGAGAAGGGCTTCAGCGATACCCGGCGCAACAACCGCGAGGTTGGTGG
>CAIMFV010000027.1 GCA_903840435.1 uncultured Caulobacterales bacterium | reverse complement strand
CGACCTAGGTCGGGATGAGCGGTATTTATCGTGGGGTTGAAATTATGCCGCTCATTCCGGCGAAGGCCGGAATCCAGAGGCGGCGCGCAGATGGCTTTCAGGTTAGTCAGCAACCGGACCCGTCGCGGGTTGCAACCTGGATCCCGACCTACGTCGGGATGAGCGGTGTTTATCGTGGGGTTGAAATTATGCCGCTCATTCCGGCGAAGGCCGGAATCCAGAGGCGGCGCGCGCATGGCTTTCAAGTTTATCAGCACCCGGACCCGTCGCGGGTTGCAACCTGGATCCCGACCTCCGTCGGGATGAGCGGTATTTATCGTGGTTCCAATACTTCCCCGCTCATTCCGGCGAAGGCCGAAATCTGGAGATGGCAAGCGCATGGGGGATGGCTGGGGGGGGCGGCCGCTCATGACCAAGTGCCTACAAGGTCCCGATGGCGGTTTTTTGGTCGGCGATGATGGTGCGTGAAGCCGCCCAATAATGCCATGCTGCCCAAAAGCCCGAAGGTGCAAGGATCAGGAGAGCGATGCGCAAGGACGCCGCGTCGGCGCCAGCCTTGCCGGCAAGGGTGTCACTGATAAAGGCGACGCCTTGGGGGGCCACCACCAGATTAAACAGGTTGGCGACGAGCAGCGACACAGCAATGAAGGTCGCCCGCATCCGCGGCGGCGATAGATTTTGCAGCAGGGCCATGGCGGGCCCGATATAGAAATAGATGGCGGGAATAAAGATCCACAACATCGCGGTTGCCAGACCGAGGTCGTGGGTAAAATAGGTGATGATGGACGGGATGGTTGCCAGCCCGACACCGAGGAAGAGGAAGAGCACCACCCGCCTTGGGTCCTTGAAGGCGTTGGTGCCTAATAAGATCGCTGTGACCACCGAGGCGATGGAGCCCGCAATCAGGTGGATGGGCCCAACAACCGCGCCCGCTTGACCCACACTCAGATGATAGGTGCGTTGGAGGAAGGTGGGCGTGAACCACATCAACCCCCAGCCCCACAAGGCTGAAACTCCGCCGCCCATTACAACGTGAAACGCCGCCTTCTGCTGCCATAAAAAGGTCAGGCACTGGGTGAGGCTCGGATGGTCTGAAACCTCGACGGCGTCTTTTTGTCCGCGTTTGGGCTCGCGAATGGTCAGGAAGACGATCACGCCCAGGATCAATCCCGGAACGCCCAAGGCCAAAAACGCCGCGCGCCAGCCATAGTGGTCCGCGACCCAACCCGCCATATCCGCGCCCATATAGGCTCCGAGGGGCGCGCCAAGGGCAAAAATTGTCATGGCCATGGGACGGCGTGCGGCCGGGAAACAATCGGCAATAATCGAGTTGGCCGGAGGGGTGCCGCCCGCCTCGCCCACGCCGACGCCAATGCGCGCCAGCATGAATTGCAGGTAATTGGCCGAGAGGCCGCAAAAGGCCGTCATGGCCGACCAAGCCACCAAGGAGGCGGCCAAAATATTGCGACGATTGGAGCGGTCAGCCAACTGGCTAAGTGGAATTCCCAGCGTGACGTAGAAGACCGCCAGGGTTGGGCCGGTAAGAAAATTAATGCCCTGATCCGTCAGGTGCAAAGATATCCGCATCGGCTCCAAGACGGTCGAAACCACATAGCGGTCGGCAATATTAATCGCATAGCCGAGACACATGATCCCCAGCACGTACCAGCGCAGCATCAAACCCTCTGTGGCGGTCGCATCGGAGGCAAGCGTTGCATCGCTCATCGGAGGGAAATCCTTTTAGCTGGCGACAAGTTCGGGCCCCAGTGCGGCGCGCAAGGGATCAAGAAATTCGGAAAAGTGGGTCCACTGGTCGAGACCCGAGGTGAACAGCGGTTGGCGGACCTGTTCGGAGCTGGCGGTGCGCACAGCCCGCTCGGTCTGGTGGAAATGGATACAGGCCTCTTCAAACGGCAGTTCGCAAAAGTCGAGCAGACGCCGCACTTCGTCTTCAAGATTACTGACCACGGCCTCATAATTGACCCGCAACACCTTGCCCGGCAGCACGCGATCCCAGTGGTCCATCAGGCCGACATAGTCGCGGTAATAATGGCCAATTTCTTCCTGGCCGTAGGTAAATTCCTGGCCCTCAGCAAACAGTTGTTTGAAGCCGGAGAAGCAGCAGCCCATGGCGCTGCGCCGCGCATCGATAATCTTGGCGTTCGGCAAGATGAGGTGAATAAGTCCGATGTGACGGAAATTATTGGGCATTTTGTCGATGAAGCGCGCGCGACCAAGTTTGCGATGGATTTGCGTATCGCGCAGATAGTGCTCGCCAAAGGTGGTGAGCTTGGCTGCGTCAATCTCGATCAGATTGCTTGGATAGACAGGCTCATCCTCGACCCGTAGCCGACCATTGAGGCGATGGGACAGGGCCAAGATATTGGGCAATTCCATCGTGCCTTCCACCTGACTGTGGGAGGCGAGGATCTGTTCGAGCAGGGTTGAACCGGCACGGGGCAGGCCAACGATAAAGATCGGGTCTTGCGCCTTGACCCCGGCACCGCGTTTGGCGTCGAACAGCTCTTGCGTACAGTGTTCGATCTGGAGCGCCATTTCCTTGGTAATGCGCCGCCAATCATAGCCAAGCTCTTGGCGCTTTAGATCATTGCCCGTGGTGTAATGGCTGAAGGATTCGGCAAAACGCCCTTGATCCTCAAGGCCTTTTCCAAGCGCAAAACTGAGGTGGTAACGGTCGACCAGCGGCGTCCTCGGATCGGCTTGCCACCGACGCATGGCGTCGATTTCGCCGTCGGTGAAGCGATAGGTCTTCAGATTGGCGAGGCTCCAATAGGCGTCACCGAATTCGGGCCGAACCGAATAGGCTTGGCGATAGGCTGAAACCGCCTCCGACTGTCGTCCCACGGTTTTAAGCGCGTGGCCAAGCGTCAAGTGAATTGTCGGATTATGCGGCGTCTCCACCGCCAAAGACTGATAGATTTCAAGCGCTTGATCGAAGTTGCCGACGGCGAGGTTTTCGTTGGCATAAATTAATTCAAACTGGGGGATATTCGGCCATTTGGTTCTGATCTTCGTCGCCTGTTCGAGGGCCTTGGCGAACTTCTGGCGTTTATGCAGAATATCAACATAGTCGACATAGGCGCTGGTATTGTCCGGATCGAGCACAATGCAGGACTCGAGCAGAAATTCAGATTCCTCATAGGAATTGAACCGCTTGCCGATATCGGCCAGAAATCGCATCGCCTCCACATGATGGGGATGGCGCTGCAAGAAGGCGCGACACAGGGCTTCGGCCTTCAGATATCGCCCCTCTTGGATCAGGTTGGCGACACTCAAAAGCTCGGGCGGTAGGCGGCTGAGATAGCCGTGCTGGTCTCTGGCGAATTCCGCGGCGGCTGCATTGCCAAATCGGTGGTGCAATTCGGCCAACATCCCCCAACTCGCGGCCAAGGCCGGGTTGTTCGCCACCGCACTTTGGTAGGCGCTCAAGGCCTCGCGCCATTGGCCAAGGTCGCGCAGACAGTGGCCGCGTTCCTGATAGGCGCGGCCAAACTTTGCATTCGTGGAGATCAAGCGGTCAAGGGTGGCAAGCGCTTGGGGGATTTGCTTTTGGTAATGCAACGCGACCGCCCGCATATAGAGGGCTTCCACGTGGTTTGTGGCGGTGTCTAGAACCGCGTCACAGATATCGATGGCTTGGGAGAGTTGAGCTTTTTCAATATATTGACGCGCGCGGGCCAACAGGCCGTCGATGTCCGAAGGGGCGATGGCCTGTTTCGTCAATCCGAAGTCCTCTGGCTGCGCGCCGCGCCCGTTCGGCTAGGAATTTAGGTGCGCGTGAGACGAATGAAACGGGCTCTTCCCCAAGCCAGGGGAAGAGCCCGCCGTCAAGGCCTAGTAGCGATAGGACAGGCGAAGACCAACCGTCAGCGGACGCGAGGTCGTGACGCGCAGGTCGCCGTCATTGGCGCTGGTGTAGAGCTTTGGACGCGAGTCGGTCAGGTTCTCACCGAAGAGTTCAACCGTGATCTGGTCCTTGATCACGCCCATCGCCGCATTGATCGAGCCATAGGCTGGTTGGTTGAATGAACCCGGCGCGGGAGAGACGACATCACCCGGCTTGATGGTCTTTCCATTGTAATTCACAGCCGTGTCCCAGGACGGATAAGTGATATTTACGTTATTGATGTCAGAAGAAATGGTCTTGCCGACATAGTGGACGCCACCTTGAATGTAGGGGCGAAGTCCGTTCGACCATTCGGTTTCATAGCGCACCCGAATATTGCCTTGGAACTTCGGATCCAAAGCCAAGGGGCTGCCTAAGGGCTCAAGGGTCGAGGTCTTGGGATAGATATATTTGGTGAGCTCAGAATCATTGATCGAGAACCCGGCATTGAAGGTCAACTCGTGCGTCGCGCGCCAAGTGGTTTCTCCTTCAAAGCCGCGAATACGGGCATCGGCAAAATTGGCGGTGAAGGTTTGGTTGGAAACGTTTTGGTCGAACACCGTCATCTGGATGTCCTTCCAATTGATCTGGTAGAGAGCGGCGTTGAACTGCAAGGTCCGTTCAAGCAGCGAAAGCTTCCAGCCCAGTTCAAAATTGCGAACCGAGTCCGGGTGATAAGCTTTCAAAGTGTCGCAGGTCGCTGAGAAGGTATTGCAAGGCTTGCGGTTGAAACCGCCGGGCCGGAACCCTTCCGAATAGGTGGCGTAGAACAGGTTTCGGTCATCCAATTTATAGGTCAGATTGGCCTTGCTGATCACACCGCTATAGGTGGCGGGCGAAAGACCCGCCAGTGTGGTGGATAGATTTGCGCTCACATCGTAATACAGAGGGGGAGTGGCTGAAGCAGAGTAGGTTCCCGTTACGGGATTATAGATCCCGCGGGCGCCGCCAAAGCTGCCGTTAGAAGACCCGGTCATCGAGGCCCGTTCGTCATAGTAACGGGCGCCAAGGGTTGCGATCAACTGTTTAGGAATGATGTCGTACGAGGCCTCACCGTAAGCTGCTTTTTGGATGTCTTTGCGTTCGACATCATTGAAGAAGCCGACACTGGTCGCCCGCACGCTGTTGTCATAGGCGTTAACGCTCGGGTTGGGCGAGCGGGCGTAGATATAGCCAGCCGCCGATTGCAAATACGACCAATCGGTGTCGTCATGCAGTGTATTCACATCAAAAAACAAACCAGCCGTCGCCCGCCAACGGTATTCTGCGGGTGTCGTAACCCGGATTTCGTGAGTGATACGCTGATTTTTATCCGCGATATGATAGCTTTTGTTCGGTGTGTAACAGGTATTCCCTGCTGTTTTTGCCTTCGATGCGTAATAAACCCCAGCATCGCATTCGTAATAAGGCAGATAGAGTCCAATGCTCGAATAGTTCGCGTAGTCTGCCTGTTGCGTGGTCTTATGGTTCAGGAACGAGCCCGTATAGATGCCGCTGAGCAAGCCAAGACGGCCATTCAGGGTGAGGGTGGTTTCGTCCCAATCGTCCTTCAGCCAGTTATTGCCATAGGCTTGCACCTGCAGGTCGCCGACGCTGGGTTCGTAATCGAAGACGCCATTGGTCGCCAAGCTTTGGCGCATGTGCATGAAATCAACCGACCAATCGTCATTGACCTTGTAGGTCAGGGCGATGCGGCCGCCATCATAGGTCGCGTCATTATAATGGTTCTTGACGAAGGCAGCGTTGTTGATGGATTGGCGAGTCGGGGCGTTATAGCCGCTTCCATCGCATAGGGTGGGCGCTGGCGGACAAGACTCAAGGGCACGAATGACGAGAAGCGGATTGCCGGTCGGAATTTGACCCGCCTGACCGACGTGACCGTCGAACGGCATTTGGTAGGTGCCGGGAACGTTATCGATATAGCCGCCCTGATAGTCGTGGAAGATTACCACCCGAGCCGCGAGCTTGTCCTCGATGATCGGAACATTGACCCAGCCGCTGCCCGAGGCGCTCGGGTCGCCGTGCTTGGTATAGGAATAGCTGGCGTCAAAGCCCGCATGGAACGCCTTCAGATCAGGCTTATTGGTAATGTAGCGAATTGCGCCGCCCATGGCGCTGGCACCAAACAAAGTGCCTTGCGGGCCAGCGAGGGCTTCAACCCGTTGCAGGTCGACCGCATAGACGTCGAGATTGCGGCCTGGGATCGAGCTTGGCGCGTCATTCAGGTAGAGCGCCACATTGGGCTCGGCACCGGCTGTGCCGAGGATTTGCAGGCCGGGCGAGTCCGTGGAAAGGCCGCGAATATAGATCGACGAAGTGCCGGGGCCGTGGGACGCGGTGCGGACGTTCGGGAGGTATTCAACCAGATCCTCGAAATTCTGCACATTCAGCTTTTGCAGCGCTTCACCGCCCAGAGCTTGAATCGCCAGCGGGATCTTGTTGGCGCTTTCTTCGCGCCGGGTGGCCGTCACAACCACGTCTTGGATGGTGGTGACTTGGTCGGCCTTGGTTGTCGTCGCATCTGCCGCCAGAGCCAACCCTGGAGCGCTCGCGCCCGCCATGACGATGGCTACAACCGCAGTTGAAGCCTTCAAATATGCCCTCATCGTGTTTCCCCTGTTGGTCGCCTGCGTTCTTCGAAACGTCAGTGCGAAATGAAGTCTTCTCGCCTCTGGCGCGACCACGCCGCGCAGAGTCCCTTATTTTTGAAAGGTTTCACAGGGGAGGGCACATTCAATTAGCAAAAATTTTTAATCAGATAAAAATTTTTTTCCTATTTATGACGAAACCGTGTCGGAATTTTGCAAACTTGACATCAAACCCTAGCCAAGTCTCAGAATATCATAGAGAAAATGGAGAAATTGAGGTCGCTGTCATTCAAGGCGCTCAAACGACGTCGGCGCGAAAACGCAGTCCATTTTCATGATCTCAGGCAAAACGGCTCTATGACCTTTTGTCATGCCCCCTGGCGCATTTTTTATGAGGGGGGTCTGCAGCGGGTTTCTTGCCGCCTTGGCGGCGAAGCCTAGCCCAGTCGCTCTGGCCCCACGGGCCGCGGGCGAGGTTGGGAGAACCGTTGGATCATCCAACTGCGGAAGAGAGCGATCACCGGGTCAGACAGGTCCTCGGCGTGGCATTTGAGATAATAGCCAAAGCCGTCCTCGAAAACCTCGGCAAACGGCGCGACCAAACGCCCGTCCGCGAGTTCGGCGGCGAACATGTCCACATCGGCCAGCGCCACGCCACCGCCGGCCATGGCATATGCGATGGCTGAAATCGAGGTGTCGAAGGCCAAGCCCCGTTGTGTATTGGCTGTCAGTCCATATTGGCGGGCAAAGGCCGCCCACAACATGCCGCGCGGCTCGCGATCCAGTTTGACATGCAAAAGCTCGTTATTGCCGATAAATTCCGCCAAGCTCGCCTCACGGCAGGTCTCCCACAGGCTGGGCGAGCAGACCGGCGTCACCCGCACCATCCACAAGAGGTCGGTCACCCGGTCATCGCTGGCAGGGCGATCATAGACGACCGCCAGGTCAAGGTCCTGTAACGGCAGTCCGGTGACGCTTGAGGAGGAGACGTCGATTAAGATGTCCGGAAACTCCTGGCGGAAATCCCGCAGGATCGGCATGGCCATCTGGTTCAATAGCGAGGGCGGCATGTGCACCCGCAAGGACCGTGTCGACTGCCCGCCCGCATGGATGGTGTTGAGCGCCTGCTCCAAGCGGTCGAACGCCTTATTGACCACTGGCAAAAGGGCTGCCCCCGCCTCGGTGAGGGCGAGACCGTTTGGCCGACGTTCAAGCAGTTGTCGCCCCAAGAGGCTTTCCAGGCTGATCACATGGCGGCTCAACGCGCTTTGCGACACGTGCAAGGCTTGGGCGCCGGCTGTGAAGCTCAGAAACTGGCCCACGGCTTCAAAAGCCCGCAGCGCGTTAAGAGGAAGCCATCGACGGTTGAACAGCATGCGGGATTCCGAGGTTGAGGTCTTATCGCCTTGTAGCGCAGCGAAGCCGCCTGCCCAATGCCGTGACTAATCTTAGGCGCCTCTGGTCTGGCGTGGGAAGCGGATAAGCCTATGAGGAAAAAAGATTGTGAAGGGAGAAACGGCGCGTGTCATGACACCGCAAACGTCGAGGTCTCCCATGTATGACGCCCAAAAGGTCCGCCGCCTATTGGAGGCGCGCAAGCCCGGCTTTACCCTTAGCCGCGAAATGTATTCCGACGCCGATGTCTTTGCCTTTGACTGTGAAGCGGTCTGGAGCCGGTCGTGGCTTATGGCCTGTGTTGAGGCCGAACTGCCGCAGGCCGGTTCTTACGTTGCGACCCGGGCCGCAGGCTCGCCGATCTTGGTGGTGCGCGACCGGAAAGGCGATATCCGCGCCTTTCACAATTCCTGTCGCCATCGTGGCGCGCAGCTCTGCGGCGAGGGGCGGGGCAAGGCCGGGCGGCTGGTTTGTCCCTATCATCGCTGGACCTATGACCTGACGGGCGCGCTGTTGCCGCCGCCGCGTATGGGGCCTGATTTCGACGCCTCGCTCTATGGCCTGACACCGATTGCCTGTGAGACCCTCGAAGGTCTCATCTATGTCTGCCTGTCGGAATCGCCGCCAGACTTTAGCGCCTTTCGCAGAACGGTCGGGCCTTTGCTTGCGCCGCACAATCTGGCCAAGGCCAAGGTGGCTGCGGAGCAGACCCTGATCGAGAAGGGCAATTGGAAGCTCGTCATGGAAAATGCGCGCGAGTGCTATCACTGTGTTACGGGCCATCCTGAGCTTTCACGCGGCTTTCCAGTATCGACGGGTGTTGCCTTTGATTTTAGCGATGACCCGCGCTTTGCCGCCTTCGCCGAGCGCATGGGCCGTATCGGCCTGCCCATTGGTCCGGCAGACGGTCCCTGGTGGCAGGCGGCGCGCTTCCCGTTGAATGAGGGCTTCATCTCCTTGTCTGAAACGGGCGCGCAACTGGTGGCAAAGCCCTTGAATGCGGCGGGGGAGAGCGACATTGGCTCGCTGCGCTGGGCCTTGGAGCCGAATGTCTTCTGTCATGCGGTCGGCGACCACGCCTTCCTCTTTTCCTGCGATCCGATCTCACCCCAAGAAACCCTCGTCACCGGCAAGTGGCTCGTCCATCCGGAGGCCGAGGAGGGGGTCGATTATGACGTCGCCGCTCTAACGGACCTTTGGACCCGCACCAATCTGCAAGACCGCGATTTGGTGGAAACCAATCAGCGCGGTGTGAATTCCCTAGGCTTTAGGCCAGGTCCCTATTCCCCCGAGGCGGAGATCCTCGTGGCGCGTTTTGTCGATTGGTATTGTGAGGCGGCCAAGGCAGCGCTAGACGCGCCGACGCCGACGTCAGCGATTTTGAGAGGGGTGGCCTAATGACGAAAGATGCACCGAAAAACTTGCATCTCGACACGCTGACCATCGCCACCGGCTATGATCCGGCCACAGCGCTGGGCGCAGCCAAGCCGCCGCTCTATCTCAGCTCGACCTTCGTCTATCCCAACAGCCAGTACGCCAAGGACACCCACGCCAACTTCTTTGAAGGCGCGCCCATGCCGGGCGGTGAGCGACCAGGCTATATCTATGCCCGTCTCTCCAACCCTAATCTTGACATGGTCGAGGCCCGTCTTGCCGCGCTCGATGGGGGTGAAACCGCCGCCGTTTTCGCCTCGGGCATGGCGGCCATGACCAGCATCTTGCAAGCCTTTGTAAGGCCCGGCGACAGCGTGCTTTATGGACGCCCGCTCTATGGCGGGGTGGATTGGTTCCTAAACTCACACTTCTGCCAATTTGGCGTCCATCCGGTCGGCTATACCGATGGGGTCGATGCAAACCACATGCGCGCCTGTGTGGCTGAGGCGCAAAAGCTTGGGCCGGTGGCCATGATCTTGGTTGAGACGCCAGCAAACCCCACCGCTGTGATTTCCGATATCCGGCTGGCCGCAACCCTCGCCGACGAGATCGCCGCGACCGGCGCCAAGCGACCCTTGGTCGTGGTCGACAACACCTTTCTGGGGCCCTTCCTGCAATCACCGCTGGCCGAGGGTGCTGATCTTTGTATGACCGCGCTGACCAAATATTGCGGCGGGCACTCAGACCTGCTCGCGGGCGGCGTTACGGGACGCAATGCTTTGATTGCGCCGTTAAAGACCCTGCGCACCATGCTGGGCAACTATTCCGATCCGCACACCTGTTGGATGCTGATGCGCTCGTTCGAGACCTTGCATCTGCGCACCGAACGGGCCGCCGCCAATGCCAAGATCTTGGCTGAATGGCTCCGTGCCCATCCAAAGGTCGCCTCGGTCACCTATTTTGGCTTTTTGCCAGAGGGAGGTCCGGCGCGAGAGGTGTTTGAGCGTCAGTGTCGGGGTGCAGGGTCAACCTTCTCCTTCCGCATCAAGGGCGGGGAGGCGGAAGCCTTTCGCATGCTGGATCGGCTGAAGCTGCTCAAGCTGGCGGTCAGCCTTGGCGGCGCCGAAACCTTGATTTGCCACCCGGCCTCGACCACCCACTATCAAATCGAGCGCGCGCGCCGCGAAGCGGTCGGCATTGATGATGCTACCTTGCGCTTGTCGATTGGGTTGGAGCATCCCGATGATCTGATCAATGATTTTGCCCAAGCGCTGGAGGCAATTTAGCCACACCTGTCTGCGCCCCGGAGCGTGGGGTCGGGTGCGGCTTTACAAGTCTCCCTACCGAATGCCCCCCCTCTCTGCTATGGCCGAAAGGTGGCGTGGCGGGTTTTTGCGAGGGTTCACATTATGAAGGGGCCGAAGCGCGGCGGGGCACCAATCCTCTGCTTGATGCTGGCAGCGCTTTTCGCCTCTCCGACGCTGGCGGCGAGCGACGGAGCGCCTGTTAGCCTGCCGGTCGAAATTCACATGGGCCACGTGATTGTCGAGGCCTATGTCAATGATCAGGGGCCGTTTCATTTTATCTTTGACAGTGGGGCCCTAAACGTCCTGACCCCGGATGCGGCCCGAAGGTTAGGATTGAAGGTCAGCGGCGAGGTGGAGGCCACGGGCACCGGTGGTGTCCAGGCGGGCGGCATGGCAAGGGTCAAGGCGGTGCGAATTGGCCCCCTCACCCTGGCCAACCAAACCTTTTATGTGCTCGACCTACCGCCCGGCACGTCGGATGACGCCCCGGTGGACGGACTGCTCGGGTGGGAATGGCTAAATCAATATCCGACGCGGTTTGACTATGCCGACGCCACTTTGACATTCTTCCCAGATGGCGCGGTTTCCACCCCATCAAAGGCAACGCCTTTTGCCATTTCTTTTCTGGGAAGGCGTCCACAAATTGACGGGAAAATCGATGGCCTTCCCGGCAAATTCACCCTCGATACGGGCAGCGCCGGATCTGTGACCCTGGCCTCGCCCTTCGTCGCTAGCCACGACCTGATCGCGAAATATCAGGCCAAGACACAGGTCGTGTCGGCCATGGGGATTGGGGGACCGGTTTACGCCCTACTGGCCCGGGCTGAAAAACTCGAGCTCGGCGGGGTTTATGTCGCCGGTCCCGTAACCTTTCTTTCCAAGCAAACCAACGGCACGTCGGCTGCAAAAAATGCCGCTGGAAATATCGGCTTTGGGGTCCTGCATAAATTCACGGTCACCTTTGATTATCCGCATGCCCAAATCTATCTCGAGCCAAACCGGCTCTGGGGCGAGCCTGACCTTGCCGATCGGTCGGGCTTGCGGCTGGTGCGGGCAGCCGACGGCTTTAAGGTGTTGTTTGTGGTTGAGAACAGCCCGGCGGCGCGGGCCGGGCTAAAGGTGGGCGATGTCGTCCTCAAGGTGGATGACGTGCCTTGCGCAAGCCTCTCGGCAGAGAAACTGAAGGCGATGTTGAAAGGTCCGGTTGGTACCGCGATCAAGCTAAGGCTTGCGGGCAGTGGATCGGATGTGACGCTAACCTTGGCTGACCTTTAAGGGCAAGATCGCGCTAGGGGGGGCTGAGGCCTAAGCGCTTGGCAAGGGTCGGCCCCGGACCTGTTCCATCAGGGCTTTGGCCGCACGACATAGGCCCTCTAACAGGTCACCGGAAATATCGGCGTCGGTCTCGTCAAGCGCTGCGAGCGCCTCGACCAAATTGACCAATTGCGGGGCTGTGGCGATGAGGCGGGCTTGGGCTTCGATGCGCTCGGGGTCGCGATCATATTCCGCAGCGGGCGTCCGCCATCCGCCCCAGTCGGTCCGGTCTGTGACGACAACCGGAAAAGAGCCTGGAAAGGGATGGTGGGCGCAGTCTTCGGGCGCTTGCCACTTATTGCGCAACCGCAGCACCCGCCAAGCTCCGTCTGAAAGGCGGCGCTCCTCATCGGCAAGGCCCGCCAAATCTTCCGCAGCTTCAGCCCGCAGTTCGTGGGCGTGGAATTCGCGGCCTAAGCCCACATCATAGGTGATCTTTGCTGGCTCGTCGAAAGACTTGACCCAAATGGGGATGATGCGCTCTACCACCGCCCAACATCCGACCGCCTCGACGAAGACGCGTTGATGTTTTTGGAACTGAGCCTTGGCCATGGCGTCCTGTCTCGTGTTTGTCAGTTTCTTTCAGAATCAGACAGACACCAAACCCCTCTGTTTTCGTTTGTCTTTTCGGAAAAACCGGATCCCACTTTTTCCTGACAAACTCTAGCGATGCGGAATTAGCTGATAGAATAAGTTGAATTTGTTGACGTGGGGTCAATCTTCCCCCGGCTTGTGCAAACGCCTATGGTGTCCATCACAACATGTCGGGCCGCGTTCAAGGCTCGCAAGCGATGGGAGCGCGGCGGTGAACTTCGACTATTCCGACGACCAGAAATTCCTCAAATCCGAAGCGCGAAAATTTCTGGAGGCCCACGCCGCGCCGAAGGTCAATCGCGGGGTCCTGAACGATGCCGCCAAGGCCTATGACGCCGACCTTTGGCGCGCCATTGCCGAGATGGGCTGGCTTGGCGCCGCCATCCCCGAAGCCTTTGGCGGTCTTGGTCTTTCCCATGTTGAGCTCTGTGCCATTGCCGAGGAAATGGGCCGCGTCGTGGCACCGGTTCCCTTTGCTTCCACTGTCTATTTCTTCGCCGAAGCTGTGTTGATGGCGGGTTCGGAAGCGCAAAAGTCGGCCCTGCTGCCCAAGGTGGCGGCGGGTGAGGTGATCGGCTGTTTCGCCACCTCGGAAGGGCCAGGTGTCGTCTCGGAAGCCAGTCTGCAGACCCGCGTGGAAAAGGGCAGGCTGTTTGGCGTCAAGATCCCCGTCACCGATGGCGATATCGCCAGCCATGCCGTGGTGCTGGCCAAGGAGGCGGGCGCGGCCTCGCTCTTTCTCGTCGATTTGCAAGCCGATGGGGTCAAGCGCGAGGCGCTGAAGAGCCTCGACCCCAGCCGTGACCTGGCAAAACTGTCGTTTGACGGCGTGGCGGCTGAACGGCTCGGGGCTGCGGGCGAGGGATTTTCGCTGATGCAGGCGGTCTTTGACCGGGCGGCGGTCTTGATCGCATTTGAACAGGTTGGCGGCGCCGACCGGGCCTTGGAAATCGCCAAGGACTATGCGCTGGGCCGCTACGCTTTTGGCCGCGTGATCGCAGGCTATCAAGCCATCAAACATAAGCTCGCCGACATCTATGTAAAAAATGAGCTGGCGCGGTCGAATGCCTATTACGGCGCCTGGGCCCTGTCCTCCGGCGCAGCCGAACTGCCCATCGCCGCCTCCGCCGCCCGCATTGCGGCGTCAGACGCCTTTTGGTTCGCCGCCAAGGAAAATGTCCAAACCCATGGCGGCATGGGCTTTACCTGGGAGGTGGACTGTCACCTCTATTACCGGCGCGCATTGCAGCTTGGGCTCGTCTGCGGCTCGGTCAAAAGCTGGAAAGAGCGACTGGTGTCGCACCTCGAACGGCGAAACGCCGCCTAAACGCCAAGCCCCCTTCAAGGCTCAGTTTTTTTAAGAGAGATCGAAGATGGATTTCAACGATACCGCTGAAGAAGCCGCCTTCCGGGCTGAGGCGAGGGCATGGCTTGAGGCCAATGCGCCGAAGGCGCCTCTTTCTGGCAAGTCTGAGGCTGAACTCCTGGTGCTCGCCAAGGCCTGGCAGGCAAAAAAGGCCGCCGCGCGCTATGCCTGCATCACCTGGCCAGAAAAGCTCGGCGGGCGTGGCGGCACGCCGATCCAACAAGTCATCTTCAGCCAGGAAGAGGCAAAGGTTGGCGCACCACGCGGCTTTTTCGACATCGGCCTGGGCATGTGCATCCCCACCGTCATGGCCTTTGCCGACGACGCGACCAAGGCACGATTTGTCGGGCCCGCCGTGCGCGGCGAAGAGATTTGGTGCCAACTGTTTTCTGAACCCGCCGCAGGGTCTGACGTGGCTGGACTGCGCACCAAGGCTGAGCGGGACGGAGACGAGTGGGTCATCAATGGCCAAAAGGTCTGGACCTCAGGCGCCCATTACTGCGATTTCGGCATTGTCCTCGTGCGCACCAATCCAGACACCGCCAAGCACAAAGGCTTGACCATGTTCTGGATCGACATGAAGGCCAAGGGTGTGACGGTAAAGCCGATCCATCAGATGTCGGGCGGATCGAACTTCAACGAAGTCTATTTTGAAGATGTCAGGGTCAAGGACAGCCAACGGCTGGGTGAGCCGGGGCAGGGCTGGCAGGTGGCTCTGGTGACCTTGATGAATGAACGCCTCGCTGTTGGTGGCGCGACGGGCCCCAATTATGGCGAGCTTTTGGATGTCGCCCGCGCCACACCGGCGGGTGAGGGCTCGGCGCTGGAAGACCAAGCCTTTCGTGAACATTTGGCCGACTGGTATGTGCAGGCCGAGGGGCTCAAGCTGACGCGCTTCCGCTCGATCACCGCCCTATCGCGCGGTCAGACGCCGGGGCCCGAGGCTTCGATTGGCAAGATCGTCTCCGCCAATCAGCTGCAAGCCATGAGCCATGAAGCGCTCGACGTGCTGGACCAGTTCGGCCTGATTTCCGATCCGGCGGTCGCCCCGCTTGAAGCGGCGTTCCAACAATCGGTCCTCTGGTCGGCGGGTTTGCGGATTGCGGGCGGCACGGACGAGATTTTGAAAAACATCATATCCGAGCGGGTCCTAGGATTGCCGGGCGAAATCCGCGTCGATAAGGACCTCGCGTTCAAAGACCTGCCGACCGGACGCTAGAGCGCCGTGCCATATCGGCCAAGCCAAACCGTCACAGCAAACGCCTGAATTATATCGGATTATGGCAAAAACCCGATCTCGCGAGATCGGGTTTTTTCTTAAAGGCTTAGCCTTTTCTTAAGGCGGGGGCTTGTCGGCGTTCGGCGATGAGGCGTTTTGCGGTTTCAACGGCCATGGCGGCATCGCGGCAATAGGCGTCGGCGCCGACGGCCTCGCCAAAGGCCTCATTCAGCGGCGCGCCGCCGACTAGCACAATATAGTCGTCGCGCAGGCCCTTATCCTTCAGCGTGTCGATCACGACCTTCATATAGGGCATGGTGGTGGTCAAAAGCGCGGAGAGGCCAAGAATATCCGGCCTGTGGGCTTCAAGCGCTGCCAGATAGGCCTCGACCGAATTATTGATGCCAATATCGATCACTTCAAAGCCCGCGCCCTCCAACATCATGGAGACGAGGTTTTTGCCAATATCGTGCACATCGCCCTTGACCGTGCCGATCACGACCTTGCCGATGGGCTCAACGTCCGATGCCGCCAGGATCGGGCGCAAGATCTCCATGCCACCCTTCATCGCATTGGCGGCTTGCAGCACTTCCGGCACGAAGAGAATTCCATCGCGGAAGTCGACGCCGACAATGGCCATGCCCGCCACCAGGGCATCGTTCAACACCCGCTCCGCGTCCCAGCCCCGCGACAGCAATAGCCGCGTGCCAACTTCAATCTCGGCCTTCATGCCATCATAGAGATCGTCGTGCATCTGCTCGACAAGCTCCTCATCCGACAAGGTCGACAGATCAAGTTCGTCCGCGTCAGACATCGCATCGGCTCCAAAAGGTCTAAGGCGGCGGAATCGCCGGGCGGGATTACAAACTATGAGTGGCGCACCGGGTTAAATCCAGATGTACGCAGGCCTTGCTCCACCCCCAAAAAACACATGAGGGCATGACAAAATCAAAAGTCTTGGCGCGAGCTCTGCTCTAGCCATTGGGCGCAAGCAAAGCGCCATAGACAATCTCTTTGAACAGCTGGCACCATCTGGGCGAGGACGGAATGACCTGCAACCACAAGAGCGCTGTCACCTCTTCCTTCGGGTCTATCCACATCCAGGTCGAGGCCGCGCCACCCCAGTCATAGGCCCCGGCGGGCACAGGGTTGGCGGCCTCGGCAGGTCCATGATCAACCTCGACACCCAGACCAAAACCATAGCCAGACCAGATATCGCCATTGCGATAGGGCAGGTTGCCCAGGAGGTCCGTGTGCATCAATGCGACGGTGAGTGGACTTAAGATGCGCACCTCGCCAGAGCGCGTGGCGAGGCCCCCGCCTTGGCGCAACATTTCCACAAACTTGGAATAGTCGCCAAGGGTGGACAAGAGGCCCGCGCCGCCGAATTTCATCTTCGGGTCTTGCCGCCACAAGGTCTGATAGGGAAGGGGCGAGGCGAAAACCGGTCCACCAAAATCGCGTGTGCCATCGGGCAACAGTTGGCCAAGCCGTGACGGTGAATAGAGGGTGGTGACGCGTGCGGCCTTTTCCGGTGGCACGAAAAAGCCGGTATCCACCATGCCGAGCGGTCCAAAGATGCGCGTCTGAAACACCTGGTCGAGCGGTGCGTCGCCCCAGATTTCAATTAGCCGTCCGACGACATCAAGACCAAAGCCGTAATCAAAACCGGTTCCGGGGTCGCGAACCAAAGGCAGGCTCGCCAACACCTTAACCCACTCAGCCAGACTGCGATCGGGCTTGTCGAGCCCCAATTGGGAATAGAGACTTACGCCCTTTTCGTCCACGGGTCCGGCATAGCTGAGGCCAGCTGTGTGGCGCATCAGGTCGAGCACGGTAATGGGGCGGATGGCGGGACGCAGCGTTGGCGCTACGTCCTTGGTCACGGCAGGAATTTGCACCTTGGGCGCCGCAAATTCCGGCAGCCATTTTTCAATCGGATCGTGCAGATCAAACGCGCCCTCTTCATAAAAGCTGAGCGCGGCGACGACCGTCACAAGTTTGGTCAGTGAAAATATGCGAAAGATCGAATCGGCCTGCATCGGTGCGGCTGATTTCAGATCAGCAAGGCCGACCACACCGGACGCAACTTCACGGCCCTTGCGGTTTACCCGCCAGACAGCGCCTGCGAAGGTCTGTTGCGCAGCCCCGCGTGCGAGCAGCTGATTTATGCGCGCCAGACGGTCGAGGGCAAAGCCTTCTTTCAGTGGCGCCGAGGCATGTGCAGGCCGAGCGCCTGCCGCTAGCGTTGCCGCAGCGCCTGCGCCCATCAGGGCCCGTCGATCCCAAGCCGTCATCGCTTCCCCACCCAGTGAACCGCCGCACCCAGAGGGCAGCGCTTTACAGTTTCTGGTTTTGCGCGGCCTGTCTTGTGTAAATTTTGCATGGGCGGATAGCCTAGGCGCAGTGCACCCTAGGTTAGGCTGGGCCAATTACCGCTTGCGATATTGCGGTCGCGCCGGACCACCTCCGATGCGCGGGCCTTCGGTCTTGTGCCGATAGATGATCCGTCCACGATCAAGGTCATAAGGGGTCATTTCCACGGTGACGCGGTCGCCGACCAGGGAACGGATGCGGTTCTTCTTCATCTTCCCCGCCGTATAGGCGAGAATTTCGTGATCGTTTTCGAGGCGGACGCGAAAGCGGCCTTCTGGAAGCAGTTCGGTGATTTCACCCTCAAACTCGATCAGTTCTTCCTTAGCCATGCAGGACTTCCTCGTCGGGGATCATTATCGGGGCTCAAACAGATGGGGGGCACAAAAACAAACGGAGCGGGCGCGGCAATGCCGTCCCGCTCCGCCCGAAAGTCGTCAGTTCGCGATTAAGCGACCTGCAGCGAACCCGCCGACGTCTTGCCAGTCCGACGATCGCTTTCGATCTCGAAGCTGATCTTTTGACCTTCGCGGAGCGACTGCATGCCAGCGCGTTCCACGGCCGAGATGTGCACGAAAACGTCGTTGCCGCCGTCGTCAGGTTGAATAAAGCCGAAGCCCTTTTGGCTGTTAAACCACTTTACGGTGCCGATTTGCATCATTGTCCCTTTCTGGACATAAGTTCTCGCGCCCAAGAGGGGCGACAAGATCAAATTTTCGGAGAGGGTCGTGGGTTAGTTCGGGGCTGAGAATGACTTCAGCGAGAACGGCAGGCGAGCCAAAACGAGATTTGATCCGGGACGGGTAGGCGCTTTTGTTCGAAAAGGCAAGCTATGTTTGATTTGGTCTCAGGATCAAATCTGCAACGCGTGCCGGTAACCTAGAAGGTGTAGCGCAGACCGCTGGAGAGCGAGAAGGTGGCCGGATGCGCGGTGATGCCACCCGAGGTGTTTGAAAAATCGGCGGAAAATCCAGAATATTTATACTTGGCTTCCACGAATAAATCCCAATTCGGTGTAATCTTGCTATTGAAGCCCGCCATCGCCGCGGCACCCAAGCCAAGGACATTGATGCCGCTTGCCGTAGAGTCGTCAAAGGTAAAGTGTTCCGCACTTACGCCAAAACCCAGATAGGGCGTAAGAAAGCCAATTTTATTAAAATCATAGTAGAAGTTTGATTCCACAGATAGCTGCCCAATACTGCCAGAGGCTATATAGGACGGACTCGTTGGTGGATTGGAGGATGAACTCACATCGGAATTGATCTTTGCAGCGGTTCCCGAAATTTGAGCCTCTGCGCGCCAGTTTCCAAATACCTTCACGCCAAGTGCAAGCGAAAACTCAAGACTTGAATTTGTTGAATCATATATGTTGTTGCCGTTTGCCGAGTAGTGAAATTTATAACCCGATATATAACCTAGGTTGGAAGAGGCATATATGCGAATATCGTTATGTGTTCCTTCTTGAGGTGTAATCGCGTTCTCTGTTCTAGCGGGCGGCACCGGTGCCGGTGCAGCCATGGGCATGTTGCTCGAAGGCGGACTTGCCGTAGCCGCCATGAGGCTAGGTGGGGCGTAAGGCGGCGCGGGAGAGGTGGCGACTTGGCGGGATTGCGGCGATGCTGCAAGTGGGGCCGGGGGCCCCGGTCGCGCAGGATAGGATGACGTCCGGGGAGGCTGGGCTATGGGCTGGGCGACGTCCGAGGTGTAACTGGGTTGAGCGCCGGATTGGTCGTAGACGCTATCGACGGTAATCACAATCGGCAGAGGCCGCCCCTCAGCATCTCGCACCCCCGACAGAACCACATAGGATTCGGCATGCGCAAGCGGCGCGGCCAAACTCAACAATGTAAAACTGCAGACGGTTGCAATAAATTTCACAGTCAACCCCCAAAGATCGACTTTTTATAGTCACCACACCGTAAAAATCGCCTTAATTCGGCAGTTCGTTTGGGGGTTTGTCGTGTTTTATTGTTGTCGGAGTAGGTTTTATCAAAACGCGTAGCGCAGGCCGCTTGCGACCGAGAGTTTAGGCGATTTTGCTTCGATCAAGGCGAGCGATCCGGGGATGTGGAATGGAATGTCGATATAGGCGTATTTTGCCTGCAAATAGAGCGACAGACTATTTGTGACCTTTCCGCTGACCCCACCGATAACGGCAAGCTCATATCCAAGCAGCGAAGGCGTAACCACTTGGGAGTCGGTAAAATTCATGAATTCAGCGCCTGCGCCCAAGCCCAAATAGGGGTTGATGATGCCATTGGGTAGAAAGTCATAATAGGCATTCAACGAGAGCGAATATTTTTCAAAATTATGTGTTGCTGTTGCCCCCAGAGGTCCTGTTCCGGGTGCAGGATAGGTCACCGTTGATTTCATTCGCGCGCGAGAGCCGGTAATCTCAGCGTCCATCCGCCAATGTTCACCCAGTTCAAGCCCACCCGCCAAGCCAAATTGTGCCGTTGGGTGAATGGAGTCCGCGACGCGATAGTTGTTCAGCGGATTGACATATCGAAATCCGAAGTCGGCGGCATATCCAACCTCGGTTGAAACGTACAACCGAAAGGTATCGGACGTGCGCCCCGCGTTTGCCGGGTCTTGAGACGTCGGCGCAGACCCGTTTGCATAGGGCTGGGACGGAGGGGCAAACCCGCCGCCTGTCATCGGGGGCGGATAGGCGCCGCATTGGCGCGCTGACGTCGCGGCTGCACGGTTGGCGCTCGATTGGATTGGCGCGGCCTCGGCGAGCATAGCCGAATTCGTTACGGGAAGGTTGGTCGGGCTTGATCCCGGTACGGCGCACTGCTGGGCAAGGGTCGCGCTGGTGGCGAAGGTCAGGCGCGGGGTCGATAGGGTGTGCGGGCTCGGATCGGCGAAAGGCTTTGCCTCAGATGCGAGGGTAAGGCTTGCGGGCGCGGGCGCGACGGTGGCCCCGGCGAGCGTGATCGGCCGCGTTTGCATCGCGGTCACCTTTGGCGCGGATGCAGGCGGATCAATTGCAGGGCTTATGGCGTCGCTGGCGATTGGGTCGGAAGGCGCCGCCGCGGCATCAATGGCCCGGAGCTGGAGCTGTTGGTGTTGGAGCGCCTCTGCCCAAGCATTAGACTGGGCGTTTGTTTGATCCTCGCTCCCGTCCACGGTGATGGCGATGGCCAAGGGGCGGCCATCCTGCCCACGGACGTCCGAGGCGACGACGTAGGTTTCCGCCATCGCCACCGGGGCGAGCGCGCTCATCAGGGCGAAACTAAAGACGAACGAATTGATTTTCACAGCCGACCCCAGGATTTTGGGCAACTGTCGGCAAATAGAGTAAATTTGACCTTAACCTTACAAAATGTCGATTTCGTATGGGGCGAGGCGGGGTTGAATTGCGCTGCAAAGGCTCAACGCGGCTTTAGACTTTCTCAGGCTTGAGGCTGCGGCTTTTGCATTAGGGTCCGCGACGTCGCGTCAAAGGACGAAAGCTGCATCTCCGATGGACGGTCTGGACCAAGGTCTTATCCAACTCGCCACAAGACTTAGCACGCAATCCGCGGAACGTCGGCTGGAGACGGTCATCGAGGCAGGTCTTGGCGAGCTGGTGCTGACGACCAGCTTTGGACTTGAGGACCAGGCCCTAACCCACATGATTATGGAGCGGCGCCTGCCGGTGCGGTTTGTCACCTTGGATACGGGTCGCCTTTTTCCCGAGACTTACGAGGTGTGGGAAAGGACCGAAGCGCGCTACGGCCTGAAGATCGCCGCGTTTGCCCCGGAAGCGGCATCGGTCGCTGACCTTGTGGCGACAGACGGCGTCAATGGCTTTCATCGAAGCGTTGCAGCGCGGGAACGGTGTTGCGGTGCGCGCAAGCTGGCCCCGCTGGCGCGGGCCTTGGCGGACGCAAGCGTTTGGGTCTCCGGCCTTCGGGCTGAACAGTCGCCCGCCCGGTCGCGAACGCCGATTTTGGAGCGCGACGCGCGTTTTGGTTTGCTGAAACTCAACCCAATCCTCGACTGGAGCCGCGAGCGCCTCGTTGACTTCATTGCAGTTGAGGAAATTCCTTATAATCCCCTCCATGATCAGGGCTTCGCCTCGATTGGCTGTGCGCCGTGCACACGGGCCTTGAAGCTCGGCGAGCCGGAGCGGGCTGGCCGATGGTGGTGGGAAAAGGACGGCGCCAAGGAATGCGGTCTGCACCCCGCTGACCCGGTTCGGCTGGACGCGGTTCCCGCATGAGCCTCTCCCATTTGGACCGACTTGAGGCGGAAAGCCTGTTTATTCTGCGCGAAGCGGTCGCGGAGAGCGAACGGCCGGTAATGCTCTATTCGATTGGCAAGGACAGCGCCGTGATGCTGCACTTGGCAAGGAAGGCATTTTTCCCCGCCCCGCCGCCATTTCCGCTGTTGCACATCGACACCACGTGGAAATTCAAGGAGATGATTGCCTTTCGCGATCAGACGGCCCGCGATCTCGGCCTGGAACTCCTGGTGCACACCCATCGCGAAGGGGTGGAGGCGGGATTGACGCCGTTCGGACCCGACGCGGCGCGTTATACCGACGTCATGAAGACCGAGGCCTTGAAGCAGGCCCTGACCCGACACGGTTTTGACCTCGCCTTTGGCGGCGCGCGCCGGGACGAAGAAAAGTCGCGCGCCAAGGAAAGGGTCTTCTCGTTCCGGACGGCCGACCATCGCTGGGACCCCAAAAATCAGCGTCCTGAACCTTGGCGCCTTTACAATGGTCGAAAGTCCCCTGGTGAAAGCGTTCGGGTCTTTCCCCTGTCAAACTGGACCGAATTTGACGTCTGGACCTATATCGCCCGAGAAGGTGTGCCGGTGGTGCCGCTCTATTTCGCCAAGCCTCGTCCGGTGGTGCGGCGCGCCGGAACCTTGATCATGGTCGACGATGCGCGCCTGCCCTTAGCGCCAGGAGAGCAGCCCGAACTCAAGTCGGTCCGGTTTCGTACTCTAGGTTGCTATCCCCTGACCGGGGCTGTGGAGAGCGAAGCAACGACTTTATCCGCCATCATCGCAGAGATGCGGCAAAACCGGTTTTCTGAGCGTCAGGGTCGGCTAATCGATTCCGACGGCTCAGCCTCGATGGAGATGAAGAAGCAAGAGGGCTATTTCTAATGTCCGCTGACGGCTCAATTGCAATCACTGCGGCGACCGAACGCTCCTTGCTGCGTTTTCTGACCTGTGGCTCGGTCGATGACGGAAAATCCTCGCTGATCGGGCGATTATTGTTCGAGACCGGCGCCGCCAAGGACGATCAGATCGAAGCCCTCGCCACCGATTCTCGCCGTTATGGCGCACAAGGTGGCGCTATTGACTATGCACTTCTGGTTGACGGTCTTGCGGCGGAACGCGAGCAAGGCATTACCATTGATCTGGCCTACCGCTATTTCGCCACCGACCGCCGCGCCTTCATTGTTGCCGATGCGCCCGGCCATGAGCAGTACACCAAGAATATGGCCACCGGCGCGTCTAACTCCGACCTCGCCCTGTTGCTTGTCGATGCGCGCAAGGGACTGTTGCCGCAAACCCGCCGACATAGCTTGATTGTCTCCATGCTTGGCGTGCGCCATGTCATCGTCGCGGTGAACAAGATGGATTTGGTTGGCTATTCGCAAGCCGCCTTTGACGCCATCGCTAAAGACTATCGCCAGTTTGCCAAAAGCCTTGGCTTTGCCGAAGCGACCCTCATCCCGGTCAGCGCCGTGGCGGGAGACAATATTGTCGCCGCCTCTGCCAATACGCCTTGGTACCGGGGGCCAACCCTGTTGCAGCATTTGGAGACCACCTCTGCGGGACCGCGCGCGATTACCGGCGCCTTCGCCATGCCCGTCCAATGGATCAATCGCCCGACCGCGGATTTTCGCGGCTATAGCGGCATGGTCGCGGCGGGACGCGTCTCGCCTGGCGATGAGGTCTGCGCGGCGCTGAGCGGTCAGACGGCGCGGGTGGCCCGAGTGGTGACTTTTGACGGCGATCTTGCCCATGCCGAAGCCGGGCAATCCATCACCCTCACCTTGGATCGTGAGATCGACATTTCGCGCGGCGATGTGCTGGCCGCCGCATCGCTTCCGCCGGTTGTCGCCACTGAGGCCGATGCCCGTCTGATTTGGATGTCGCGTGCGCCCCTGGATCCCATGCGCGCCTATTTGGCCAAGTTAGGCGCGGCGAGCTTTAGCGTTCGCATTGCCCGTCCCTCGAGCGTGTTGAACATCGAGACCTTGGCCGATGCCCCAGCGCACGACGTGGGGCTGAACGCGATTTTCCGCGCACACCTTGGCTTTGACCGGCCTGTCGCGGTGGCACCTTACGGGCAGTCGCGGGACCTAGGCGGGTTTATTCTGATTGACCGTGCGTCGAATGAAACCGTTGCCATGGGGCTGATCGAGACGGTGGCGAGGCCGACAAAGGCCAAGGCGCTTGGAGGATTGGTTCTGACCTTCGGTCCGCCGAGAGACAGCTTTTGGCGGAGCCTGAGCGCCTCCACGCTTCTGGTCATTAGCTTTGCCCTGTTAAGCCCTCTGCTCACCGGAAGGGCATCCGATTGGCAGGCCCTTTTGGGGCTTTGGCTTCTCAGCCTCTGGCTTGAGCGGTTGGGAAGTCGGCTCCGAGTGTCGCGGTCCGAGGCTTTGGGTGAAGGCTTTGATGGCGACGGAATTTAGCCAGGATGAGCAGGGCCTAGCTTGGACGGTTGCATGAGGGCGTAAAGTCCGCCCGCAACCAATAGTCCAAGCACCCAGCTTAAATCCATCCCGCCGAGCCATTGCGCGATCGGCCCGACAAATACCGGCGAGTGCAAGGTGGCGACAGCGGTGACGGCGCCGCCCGCAAAGGCGATCCAGCCGGTTTTGCGCCAGCCTATGGCCTGACCTTTGAGCGGGTGGATATCGTGCAAGGATAAACGCCACTGCCGAATGACGCCGTCCGCCAGCCATACCCCGGCATAGGGCCCTGACCACGCCACCAGCACGGCGGCGAAGGTATTGAGGACGCTCGTCAGGTCTTGAATGAAGAGAATATAGAGGACGGCGGCGGTGGAGACGGCGATGTCCAAAAGCGTGGCCATCCAACGGCTTAGGCGAACACCTGTGGCCTGTAGCGACAAACCCGATGAATAAAAGGTCGGTGCATTATTGGCCACCGATCCGGCGATGACCGCCCCGATCAAGGCGAGATAGAGCCATCGAGGGAGGAGCGGCTTTAGGCCCGCGACCGGATCACTCATATCGCCCAGGGTGGCCCAGATCACTCCCATGCCGGTCAAGACCACGCAGGGGCCGAAGGTCCACCAGAACACCCGCACGAAGATGGCGCGCCCAGACGTCTGTTGCGGCAAATATCTCACCCAATCCGGGCCATTATAGAGATAGCTGATCGGCTGACTGGCAATAACGCTGCACGCAACCATGAAGGTCGCCGCCGCTGCCCAGGGCGAAAGGTGCATGTGACCTTGCCAAAGCGCCGCCGCCGCCGGGGTGGTCAGGCTGGCCCAAAAGACGGCCAAGAGCACAACGCCGAGCGTTACGGCAAAAAACTTCTGCAAATAGACCATGGTGGCGTGGCCGAGCACCGCCACCCCGCCGCCCACCGCCAGTTGCACAGCCACGGCAAACAGTTTGGCGGCGACGCTGTGCGGGTCAAAGCCTAACAGACCGATGAGCGACACCCAGGCGAACACGCCAAAAACGGTGTTTAAGGCTTCGAAGCAGACCGAGGCCAGCCAGCTCAAACCGGCATGCAGCACATTGCCGTGCACGCCATAGGCGGCACGCGACAAGGTCGTAATGGGAACGCCAACGCGCACCGACCCGATGGAAGCGACGCCCAAATAGAGATAGGGCAGATTGCCAACCACACAGGCGCCAAGCGCCAACCAGATGTTCAGCCCGCTGACGACTGCCACGCACCCCAAGCTAATGCTGATCATATTCATATTGGCGCCCAGCCATAGCGGCGCGATTTGCGAGAGGCGCATATTGCGCTCAGCTTCGGGAATATGCTCGAAGCCGCGCACTTCTAGGCCGAAGACCGGGTTGCCGTTTTCAATCCCGGCGTCGTCTTCTGAAAGGTCCAAGGGCTCTATCCTATCGTGGCGCGCTAGACGGCCGCGCCTCTGTGACCATAGGTCTGGTCGAGGCGTGCCTTTAAATAGGCTGCACCCGTGGTCGGCGGATAGCGCGTCGGGAAGCCGGGCAAGGTTTCAACCCGGGCGTCGGGATTGGGGTCGAGGAAAAAGGCGACCGAATAGCGGTCCTGAGATGGCCGGACCACACGGTGCGGGGTGGAGACATAGGTGTCGCCCGTCCAGCGCATCAGGCAGTCGCCGATGTTGCAGATCAGAGCGCCTGGCACGGTCGGGGCGTCAATCCACGTTCCGCTGCGCAGCTTGACCTGAAGGCCCGCAACACCGTCGGTGGCAAGTAGGGTCAGATTGCCATAGTCGGTGTGTGCGCCCGCCCCAAATTGGTCAGCTGCCCCATGGGCGCGCGCCGGATAGTGCAGCAGCCGCAAAATTCCGATTGGCGCATCGATCTTGTCGTCAAAAAAGGTTTCTTCAATGCCAAGGTCGAGGCTGAGGCCACGGTGGATCAGCTGTCCCGTGCGCCAAAAAAGCGTGTAGGCGCGCAAAGCCTCCTCCCGCCATCCGGGCAGGTCGGGCCAAACATTGGGGCCGCGAAACGGCTTTCTTGCCACAATGTCAGGGTGATCCGGCGCGAGATCGAGGCCGATATTAAACGCCTCCTTGTAATCGTTGGGGCTTTCCGGATCGAGCTGTTCGTCCTCTAAGCCAATATAGCCGACTTCGTGATCCGAAAGCTTGATCGACAGGGCGTCCTTCGCCGACACAGGCAGGGCGAAAAAGCGGTTGGACAGGGCAAACAAAGCAGACAGGTCTTCAGGGGCGAGATGGTGGCCGGTCACGTAAAAGAAGCCAATATCGCGACAGGCAAAACCCAGGTCCTTTGCAACTGCCGCTCTCTCTTGCAGCTGGTCTGACCGCAGCCTGGAAATGTCGACAATCGGGAGCTCAGTCATGGCGAGGGCTTTCGGTGTTGGGCTTTAGCCCGTCGTGCACCATCTTGGGGCAGGATTGATCGGGGGTGGGCAGGCCGGTCGGCTGACGTTCGGGCGTATGGTCTCGCGTGGTTCGCCACTGGTCCGCCAGCTGGCGCACCACAGGCGCGGCGACGTTGTAGAGCGAATCGAGTGTTGCGCCGGTCGCTGGAAAATCCGTGTCGTGCTCCATCTTTAGAAACTCTGCGGCGCTCATGCCCGGCGGGGGCAAGGTATAGTCACTTCCGGCGCGCAAAATAAGCACCCGGTCCAAACGTGCGCGATGATCGCGGGCTAGAAAGCTCAAGGCCTGCAAGATGCCGGTGTCTTCTTCTGCAGACATGACGAATTGGCCTTGGTCGCCGGTCCAATAGCGGGTCCAGTCTGCCGCCCACCGATTGAGATGGGCACCATACCAAAAGCGTGACGACATCAGCGCATCGCCCTTTAGGACGCTAGGCGGGCAGCCGCCCGGTCCGGAATAGGGAGCGCGCAGGTCGCGCAAGGCGTCAACATCGGCAAGCTTTATAGCTTTCGTCTTTTGGAAGGCCCATTCCACGAGGCGCCGGTTGAGGCTGTAGGCAATATTGCCATCGGCCATCTGTGCAGGCGGCGCAGGTAGCTCATAGGGCCGTGTGCGTTGATAGGGCACAAGGCCAGTTGGCCAGTCGGGCGGTGCGTCGCGCGGGTCGATGTCTTGTGCCAGATCGCCATCGACGACATAGCGGGCCCAGGCCGCCGAGCCCACTGACGCCTGGGCAGGATCGACGCCAGCGGTTCCGGCGACAATCCAATAGGCGTGTGAGAGATCAAACCGTGGATCCAGACCTAAGGCGGTAATGGAGGCGGCCGCCCGGGCTGTGGCCATACCCGTCAAGATTGCCAAGACATGGCGGCGGCGGTCGAGGAGAAGCGGATGCTCGCCGACCGGAAAGGGGAGCTGGGCTTTCAGCGGCCAGCGGGTCTTCCACGCATAAAGCTCACCGCTTTCCGCCGCATGGCCCTTGGCGGGGAAGGCCTCCCAGGTGGTGACGATCACCACGCAGATTTCGATCGGCGCCGCCTTGGCCAGGACAGGCGCAGCCAATATCACCAGGCCGATGCAGATCGCCGCCCAAACTTGAAATCGTCCTTTGCGCCGCACCGGTGTGTCTCTCCTGGCCATGGAAACTGAGGTGTGACCTCTCGCGAGTTTGGCCACGCCGCGCCAGCTTTTCATCGCGTACCGTCCCTAAAGACGAACAGCCGCACATCTTGCGGGCAGGGCGCCTAGAGCGGCGCAATAGCGCTCGCCTTGGCGTCGAATAGGCCGTCCTGTTTATGCGCGTCGCAGGTGGCATAGCGAAACCCGCTTTGAATAGCATAGGCGCCCACCTCGCCTGAGCGGCTCAAGGCTAAGAAGCCGACTTGCAAGGTTTTGGCAGCGTCTGGCTTATGCTTCAGAATACGTCCGACCGCAGCCTTGCAGGCGGCCATAGGCGATAAGCCCTGGCGCATCAGTTCCACCACTAAAAAGCTGCCGACCGTTCGGATGACTTCTTCTCCGACACCGGTTGAGGTCGCAGCGCCGACCTCGCCATCCACATAGAGGCCCGCGCCAATAATCGGACTGTCGCCGACCCGCCCGCGCAGCTTCCACGCCATACCGCTGGTGGTGCAGGCACCGGCGAGCCGCCCTTGGCCGTCGAGCGCCAAGATGCCGATGGTGTCGTGATTGGTCGCGCCGCCGGGCATTCCCGCAGGGGTGGCGCCTTTGCCATAATCGCCGACCTCGCTATTGGCCCTTGGGGCGTAGTTGTGGGTCTTTCGCCAGTCTTCCCAGGCGGCGCGGGATTGCGGCGTCAAAAGCTCTTCTTTCGGAAAGCCCTGCTCCAGAGCAAATTGCAGCGCGCCATCGCCGACCAACAACACGTGCGGCGTCTTTTCCATCACCAGCCGCGCCACGGAAACCGGGTGGGCGATGTGCTCCAATCCAGCCACAGCCCCGCAGCGCCCGTCATGGTCCATAATGCTCGCATCGAGGCTGACATGGCCGTCACGATCTGGATACCCCGCCCGGCCAACGCTGTGATTATTGAGGTCCGCTTCGGGGACGCGCGCCCCAGCCTCGACGGCGTCGAGGGCAGAGCCCCCGGCATTCAAGCTGGCAAAGGCGGCCTTATTGGCGGCTACGCCAAAATCCCAGGTCGAAATAACGCACGGCTTGGCTAAGCGCGCGCCTCCCTTGATCGGGCGTCCATGCGCGAATGCAGAGCCGTTGGGCAAGGCAGACGCCAGAAGGGCGGAAGCAAGGAGGGTGCGACGATCAGTCATGGTGATGGACTTTTCAAACGGACAGAGACGGTGATGAGGCCGAGTTTGCCATTAGGTCGACATGTCGCGTCCCAATGCAAGCATCCATCCGCTTTCCAAAGGGCCAGTTGTCCGTCGCGTGCCAAGCTGACACTGTGGGCCGGGTAAAACGGCCGGAGCAAGAGCAGTGGTTTTGAAGATCGGGCTTGAGGTGTGCGTTGATAGTCCAGCAGGCCTCGCCGCCGCTGTGGCTGGGGGGGCGAGCCGGATTGAGCTCTGCTCATCGCTCGCCTTGTCTGGCGTCACGCCGTCACTCGGATTTATGCACCTTGCGGCAAGATCTGGTGTTCCCGCCTATGCGATGATCCGCCCGCACCCTGGCGCCTATCATTACAACGCCGACGATATCGCGGTCATGTGCGCCGACCTGGACGCGGCCAAGGCGGCGGGGCTGGCGGGGGCTGTGTTTGGCGCAAACCTGCAAGATGGCCGTTTGGACGTTGATGCCTTGCGGCCACTCTGCGACCATGGGCTGAAGCTCGGCCTTGGCCTGACGCTGCACCGTGCCTTTGATCTTACGCCCGACCCCGCCGAAGCCTTGGAGGCAGCGATTGAGCTTGGCTTTGAACGGGTTCTGACCTCCGGCGGCGCGCGCACCGCTCCAGAAGGCCTGGACATGATCGCAGCCCTGGTGCGGCAATCGCAAGGCCGGATTAGCGTCATGCCCGGCTCAGGCCTGACGCCCAGCACCCTCGCCACCGTCATGCGCACGACCGGTGCGCGAGAGGCGCATGGCAGTTGCGGGCGCAAGGTGGTGTTTCAGCATCTCGCGCCCCACCTGATCACCAAGTCACAAACGCTCGGCTTTACGTCCGCCTCCGACCGGGAAACCTGCGCTGAGACCGTGGCGCAGATGGTGACGATCTTGGCTGAGATCGCGCGTGAGCGGGACGTCTAGCCGACCCGAAACTCACCCTCCACGGCCCGCCACTCACAGGGCTTGATCAGGTGTTGATGGCAGTAGCGCACCGAGTGCAGAGCGCCGTCGAGATTGTCGCGCCAGAAGTCGAGGAACTTTTTCATGTGCGGAAAATCCGGCGCAATATCATAATCTTGCCAGACGAAGCTTTGCAGCACGGAGTGAAAATCCGGCATGTGGTAAAAGATATGGGCGGTGGTGAGGCCATAGCCTTCCATCTGAAGGCGAAACTCGGGCGAAACCTTCATCTCCTCGCTCCTCTCACGGACGTTCGACTCACGCTCAGTCGACGGACAAAGCTAGGAGGTAAATTATGAAGAAATCAACAAAAACAAACTGTTAGCAGCAAGGCGATGTGAGTGCTGGCGAGGTATTTGACATGAGCGTGGAAGCGGAAAAGCTTGTGGGTGTCTATCGTCGCCACGCGAGCGCCTGGACCGCAGCACGCGGGAACCAATTGCGAGATGCAGGTTGGCTGACGTAACGCGGCTGAGGCCGGTTGGAGGTGAGAGAATCTTCCTTGACGCATATCACCTATCGGTTACATATGTAACCCTAAGGTGTCAAATCAAGGAGGCGCTCGCGTGGTCCCGGACAGTCTGGAAGCTGATAAAATCATCCGCTCTGAGCGGCGCCGGGAGAGGCATATTCGAACGGCGCTTTTGCTGTTTGCGCTGGGCGCCGGGGTCGTGGGCTTCTTGGCCGCGTTGAGCTTCGCTCGCGGTTCGATACAGCTATCAGCCATCCCGCGGAATTTTTGGGCCGTAGGTGCTGCGGTCATGTTCGTGTGGGTGGGTGCCGGGGTCCTTGGATGGAGATCCCGTCCAGGTGAGGACCGAAAAAGGCTTCTCCTCCGGACGGGCCAACGCGACAAAGACCAGCGCAAACTAGGGCGCGCCTTGGTGTTCATGCCCATTGCCGCGTTGGGCGCGCTCCCCGGGATCTTCCATTTCAGCGCCGCCATCCTGGCTGGGCATGGTGACTCTCCAAGCTGGATATTCGCTATATCTTTAGCAGCGGCGGTTCCAGCCAGTCTCCTCTCAATCCTCCTCAACACCGGGGGTGCCAAACATGATTACGTGTTCGACGATGAACTGATCCGAAGTTTTCGCGCGAAAGCCCTCGAAACGGGTTATCTGACAGCGATGGCCAGTTTGGTGGCCTTGTTCAGTTTGGGGCTCTATCACGCGACGTGGGCCGTCCTGGCGGCGCCGGGGGCTTTGCTACTCTGCGCGACTGTGCCTGCCTGGACCTTTGCTTGGTTGAATTGGCGGGCTGAACGTGAAGGGTGAACGCCAGCTTGGAAATCATTTGCGGGCATTTCGTACAGCGAAGGGATTGACCCAAGCCGATTTAGCCCAGGTCATTGGCGTCTCGCGGAAAACCATAAATACGGTTGAAAATAGCGTTTTCGTCCCTTCGACCACCCTTGCGCTCGCGCTAGCAAGCGCTCTGGAGACGACGGTAGAAACACTATTCTTCCTCGTCGAGGCACCTTAGATTTGGCCGTCACGCCGCGCTCGAAGAAAGTATTTTCCCGCCCAGAAGCGGCCCGTTTCCTGCCTCCGCCGCTAAAGCGTGGATTTTCCGCCTGATTTGACCACGGCGCCGCCCTTCATCACGAAGTCTGGGTGTTCCATGACGGTAATGTCGGTGGTGGGATCGCCCTTCACCGCGACAAGATCAGCGAACCGCCCAGGCGCTAGCGCGCCAATGTCCTTTGAGCCAATGAGATCGGCGGCATTATGGGTCGCGGCCCAGAGTGCCTCGATGGGCGGCATGCCCGCTTGCACCATCAGCCCGAACTCTTGGGCGTTTTCACCATGGGCGCTCATGCCAAAGGTGTCGGTGCCAAAAGCGATCTTCACCCCGGCCGCATAGGCGTCGTGCAGATTTTTTTGCAAGACCGGGCCAATCACCAAAGCCTTTTCCGCCGTCGACGGATTGAGGTCTTCGGGGTGGGTTTTGGCGTGCTGATAGACCCGCATACCGACCAACAGGGTGGGGACGAGATAGGCGCCCTTGGCCTTGAAAATCGCATAGGAGGCGGCGTCGGCGAATGACCCGTGTTCGATGGAATCGACACCCAGCTGGAGAGCGTGATTGATCGCAATCTCGCCGTGGGCGTGGGCAGCGACCTTCATATTCAAGGCGTGGGCCGTGTCGACCACGGCCTTGATCTCGTCATCGGTCATCAATTGCAAATTCGGGTCATCGCCAATCGACATGACGCCGCCCGACGGGAGGATCTTAATGAGGTCCGCGCCTTCGCGCCGTAAGCGCCGCACGGCGCGGCGCGCCGCGTCTGGGCTGTCAATCAGGTTGGAGGCCCAGGCCGGATTGGTGATTTCGGGATTGATGCCGTTTGCATCATCACCGTGACCGCCGGTCGGGCTCAAGGGCTCGCCCGCAACCCACAAGCGCGGGCCGGGTATGTCACCGTGGGCGACGGCATGCTTCAGCGCCACCACCACACCTGTGGGATCGCCGACATCGCGCACTGTGGTAAAGCCTGCCAGCAAGGAGGCCTTCATATTGTTGACGCCGTCGATTTCCTTGTCGAACGGTGTGCGCGTCACCAAGCCGCGAATGGCGTCGCCAGCGTGGAAGCTCTCGGCAATGTGGACGTGGCAATCAATCAGGCCCGGCGCCACAAGGTCTTGCGTCAGGTCGATCACCTCGACCCCGGCGGGCGCCGGTTGGTAGCCCGGTTCAACCGCCACAATCCGGTCGTCGTGGATGCGCAGCGTCACCTCCTTGCGGATGGTCTTATCCAGCCCATCAAACAGCCGCCCGGCATGCACCACATAGTCCTTCGCCAGCCCGGCGGTGGGCGCCAAGGCGAGGCTCGCCGCGCTGAGCGCCAAGGCCAAACCGGCGCGCCATTTTGTCTGATTTCGCATTTGGGCAACTTTCAACGGACGTCTCTTGCGTGTCTTCGCACACGCCCACACTAGTCAGCTTGCAAATCCGCGCAACCCAAGGGACGAATTTGCCCCTCGCGAGCCAGCTGCAGGCCGGTTGACGCGCTGCGCGCGTTTGGCTTCCTGTTTTCGGCTTTGTTCTGTTAAGACCGGCGCAGCTCGCGGAATGAAGCGCGGGTGCAAACGGTTCAGTAGGGCGTGGCGCGTGGCGTGCGCTTAGTGGGAGTGATGGCATTGGATAGCTGGTTGACTCAAGCCTGGCCTTTCGTCGTGGCGGCGGGATTTAAAATCGTCGGTGCGGTGGTACTTTATGTCGTCGGTCGTTGGCTAATCAGCTTCGCGGTTGGGCTGTTCTCACGGGTGCTGACAGCGCGGAATTTCGATTCGACCCTGCAGCGCTATATCGCCAATATTCTTGGCGTCGCCTTGAACATCATTCTGGTGGTGTCGATCCTTGGCTATTTCGGGGTCGAGACCACGAGTTTCGCAGCCCTGCTTGCCGGGCTTGGCCTGGCCATTGGCGCGGCATGGTCGGGTCTCTTGGCAAATTTTGCGGCGGGCGCCTTTTTGGTGCTCTTCCGCCCCTACAAGGTCGGGGACTATGTGGTTGCTGGATCGGTTGAGGGGACGATTACCGAGATTGGTCTTTTCAACACCACGCTCAATTCGCCTGACAATGTCATGGTCATTGTTGGCAATGGCAAGATTTCCAGCGAGATCATCAAGAATTATAGCGCCCATCCCTATCGTCGGGTGGATCGCACAGCGCAGCTCGCCTTTGGCGTCGATGCGCTGCACGCCATCGAGCTGCTAAAACCAGCGCTGGCCGCCATCCCCAATGTCTTGACCGATCCGGCGCCGGTAGTGGAGATCCTCGATTTCAATGAGCACGGCACAGTGCTTGCGGTTCGCCCGTTTTGCCACAACAGCCATTACGGTCAGGTCTTTTTCGATACCAATCGGGCCATCGCCGCAACCTTTGGTGCTGCGGCCTATCCCGCGCCCTTCACCGTGCATGAAAATCGTGCGGCGCCATCGGCTGGAACGCCTTAATCTCAATCGACCGCGCCGCGAGCGCCTTGCGTCCATCTTCGCGCACCAGACGTAGCTCCTAAAACCTAGCCGAGGAGTTTGGGTTGTGCATCCGTTGAAATCTCTGGCCATGGCCGTCCTGCTGCTGGGCCTCAGCGCCTGTGCCACACTATCGCCGCAGACCAATAGCCAACCCACGCCCAATTTCGACCTTGTGAGCTATTTCCGGGGGCGAACCTATGCCTATGGCTTGTTTGAGGGACGTGACAGTCGTTTGGTCAGGTCGTTCACCGTGGTCGCCGATGGGGTTCAGTCCGGCGATACCTTCACCCTTTATGAGCGGTTCTTGTGGAATGACGGCGAACGCCAAACCCGAACCTGGGTGTTTCAAAAGGCAGCCGATGGGCACTGGCAGGGGCGGGCTGGCGACGTCGATGGCGTGGCGCAGGTAACAACCTTTGGCAATGCCATGCGGATTGCTTACGGGTTGCGGCTGCCGTTCGGCAAGTCCACCATCACCGTGCATGTGGACGATTGGAGCCACCTGTTTGCCGATGGCGCGGTGATTAATCGTGCTGATGTCAGCAAGTTTGGCGTCCATGTCGGGCGGATCACCTTGACCTTTATCAAGCCGGACCAGAAGCGACCCATTGCCGACGCCATCGCTGCCGACACCACCTATCCCGCGTCGTCACGGCCCTGAGATAGACGGTCTCCCGCTGCTCATGGCCAAGATGCGCTTGAAATCAGACCTACCAACCAAGATCTGTCTGGCTTGTGGTCGGCCCTTTGCGTGGCGCAAAAAGTGGGCGCGCAGCTGGGAGGCGGTCAAATATTGTTCCCACAGGTGCCAAAGCGCTAAAGCCACCAAGCCGCAAACCTCATGACTGTCCTGCGTGTCCTCTTCAACGATCAGCTGACCGATACGCTATCGGCGCTCGCTGATCTCGAGCCCGGGCGCGATGTCGTCTTGATGGTCGAGGCGGCAGACGCCTTCACCAATGTGCCGCACCACAAGCAAAAAATCGTCCTGATCCTGTCGGCCATGCGCCACTTCGCTGCCGAATTGGTCGAGCGCGGAATTGCGGTCGACTATGTGGCGCTTGAGGCGGCTGAAAACTCCGGCGAGATGACGAAGGAGCTGGTCCGCGCTGTCGCCAGGCGCCGCCCGGACCGGATCGTGCTCACAGAACCCTCCGAATGGCGGCTTTCGCGTGAGGTAGCGCAATGGACGGCGCTGACGGGTCTCACCGTGGAGGTGCGCGCGGACACCCGCTTCTTTGCCAGCCACGACCGCTTCGCCGCCTGGGCGAACGGGCGAACCAGCTGGCGGATGGAGCACTTCTATCGCGAGATGCGACGCGAGCACCACATCCTAATGGAGGCAGGTCGGCCAGCGGGGGGCGAATGGAATTTTGACCCGGAAAATCGCAAGCGCCTGCCGCGCGGCCTCAAACCGCCAAACCGCCTTCGATTTGCCCATGACGCTGTCACCCAAGCGGTGATGGCGGTCGTCGACCAACGGTTCCCCGAGCATTTCGGCCAGATCGCGCTTTTCGATTGGCCGGTGACCCGCAGTGACGCTCTGCGCGCCTTCCAGGACTTTGTCGATCACGGCCTGCCCTGGTTTGGCGATTATCAAGACGCGATGAAACTGGGCGCGCCCTTCCTGTTTCATTCGCTGATCTCACCCGCCCTCAATCTTGGACTTCTGACGCCGAGGGAGGTGTGTGACGGGGCTGAGGCGGCATGGCGCTTAGGCGCTGCCCCCTTGAACGCCGTCGAAGGCTTTATTCGCCAGATCCTCGGATGGCGAGAATATGTTCGCGGGGTCTATTGGACCCATATGCCGGGCTATGCCGAGGCCAATGCGCTGCAAGCGACCCGCGCCTTGCCGCAGTTCTACTGGACCGGAGAGACCGAAATGGCCTGCCTCAAACACGCCATCAGCGACACCGCACGCCACGCCTATTCCCACCATATTCAGCGACTGATGGTCACCGGCAATTTTGCGCTTCTCGCCGGTGTCGCGCCGAAGGAGATCGAACAATGGTATTTGGCGGTCTATGCCGATGCCTTTGAATGGGTGGAGATGCCCAATACGCTCGGCATGGCCGTCTTTGCCGATGGTGGCCAAATGGCCTCGAAGCCCTATGCCGCGTCGGGGGCCTATATTGATCGCATGTCAAATGCCTGCGGGGCGTGCGCCTATGACGTCAAGCAGAAGTCAGGAGGCGAAGCCTGCCCGTTCAACTATCTCTATTGGGCCTTTCTCATTCGACACCAAGCGCGGTTGGCGTCCAATCCCCGTCTCGCCATGCCCTATCGCACCCTAGGCAACTGGTCAGAGGAACGTCGCGCCGCTGTGACAGCCGAGGCAGAGGCCTTTTTGGCCCGGTGCGGCTAGGGGTCTGAAGCGGGCCTTGGTCTAGACCACAACGCGCGCGCCATAGGCCGCTTGGCTGGACCTTGCCGCATCCCGTTCGACCTGTTGGTCAATCGCGCGAACGATCATTGCCGCCGCCCATTTATGCGCTGTGAACACGTCGGAAAAGGCAGCGCCTGCGATCGGGACCACGGTTGCCAGACTACGAAGCCCCAAGATCAGGCCAGCGGCCACCAAGACGCCGGGCGGAACGCCCGCACGCACGCCTTGCACCAGAATATAGACGCCGGCCACGACGCTATAGACCTCGCCCAATCCCGGGACCCAGCTCAAGACACCGTCAAGACCAAGGCTGAACGGGCCGAGATGAATAAGATTATCCGAAAGGCGGCCGACAAAGTCGACCCGTCGGCGAATGACGAGACGTTCTGCCGGTGTAAGGTCGATCATCGGATCCCTCCTGCCGCCTGAACCCCATAGATCGGTTCGAATTGAGCGAGCGCAAGGGCAGGGTGCAGTTAAGTCCCGTCCGGCGCCAACCTAGATCAAGCGTCCGGGGTGGCTTTGCGCATAGGCGCCGTCAGCGACGAGGACCTCGCCATTGACAATGACCCGCGATATCCCTGTCGGGCGGCGAATATAGCGGCCCTGCCCGCCGGGAACATCATCAACCCAGGTCTCGTCACCGCGCGCAATGGTTTTAGGATCAAAAAGTGTCAGGTCGGCAAAAGCGCCTGGTACAATGCGGCCCCGGTCTTGAAAGCCCCAGTGGTCGGCGAGTTCCGATGTCAGGCGGCGTACCGCCTCGGGAAGGCTGAGATCGCCGCGCTGGCGAACAAAGCGCTCGAACAGATAGGAGGTGTCGCCCGCGCCGGCGAATTGGCTGATATGGGCGCCCGCATCACCGGAGCCGATATGGACAGCCGGGCTCTTCAACAGGTGGGCGACCTTGTCCTCGTCGCTATGCAAAAAGCCGTCCAGCGCAAACTCGGTTTCGAGGTCATCGGCAATGGCGATGTCGAGCATGGTTTCGGTGAAGGGCTCGGCCCGTTCTGCGGCAATCTCAGTGAGTTTGCGGCCCTCCAAACCTACCGTCGCCGGGCTGCGACCCCGCTTGACGGTCAAGGCCTGCATGGCCGCCTTCAGCCTTTCACCTTCGGCCACCAATTGGGCTCGGGTGGTGGGGTCGCCATAGAAGCTAAGGCGCTGGTCGTGCGGCAGTTCAAAGCTTTCGCGCCACGTCGTCGCCTTGGACAGAATGGCTGAGCCTTTAGAAAGTTGCAGCGTCATATCGAGCGGCCGGACCTGGGTCTGGCCAAACAGCGGCGCGCCGCGAGCCCGCCAGTGCTCGAAACGCTCCAGGATGATCTGCCACGCCCCCTCCATATTGGGCATGACCAGGATGGGAGAGAGCGAGGTGGTGACGCCGGTCTCCAGCGCCAGCTCACCCCAAAAGTCGATCTCTTCCAGGCCCAAACCTTTGCGGAAAAAATTCGGCGCCACCTCGACGACGCCCCGGCCAGACTTCGCAAGCGTCTGCAAGAGCCGCAACCTCTCTTGCCGGTCCGAATAGTGGCTGGGCAGGGGCCTGCCGCGTTCGTCAAAATGGTTGAAGGTGAAGGAAAGGCCAAGCGCGCCTGCGGTCATGGCTTCGGCCATGATGGCGCACATTTGCGCGACCTCTGTCTCGGTGGCCGCCCGCGCCTGGGCCGCATCGCCCATCACATAGAGCCGCACCATGGCGTGGCCGACCAGGGAGGCGACATTGGGGCCGAGGCCCTGTTTCAGATAGGCAAGATATTCAGGCGCGGTTTCCCACGAAAACGGCACCGTCGCCTCAAGCAGCCGTCCCTCCATATCCTCAACCGAGCCGAACAAATGGATGGCGCGCTGGCGGTCCTTGGCCCGGACCGGCGACAGACTGATCGAGCAATTGCCCATGACCAGAGAGGTGACGCCATGCTCTGGCGTCGGCGTGGCGTAACGGTCCCAGCACAGTTGCGGATCATAGTGGGTGTGAATATCGATAAAGCCGGGCGATAAGGTCTGGCCAGCGGCATCAATTTCGACGGTGGCTACGCCCTCGACCCGACCTATGCTGACAATCCGGTCCCCCACCACGCCGACATCGGCGCGAACAGGCGCAGCCCCCGTCCCGTCAACAAGGTTCGCATTGCGAATGGCCAAACTCAGCATCGCGCTCTCTCCCCGTAACGCCGCGTCGCTGACCGATTCACCGGTCGGCGTGTTTGCTGCGACACCCTTCTTGATGTTGTGCCCATCTAGCATGCGCACATAAGTCCCTAAAAGCGAGGGGTGGCCCCAGCGACTTTTTCCGATGTTCATGCGGCATTCACAGCGCGGCGACTAGCCAACCCGTCAATGCGTGGTCTGAAGCGCGGCGAAGCGGAGTTGCGAAGATGACAGTGTTGGGTCCGCGTTTTTTCCGAATGGCAGCATCGATGCGGGACGCGCGCCGCCGCGCCACGGCGAGGGCTTTCAGGCTTGGTCTTGTGGTTGCGGTCTTGGCATCAACGACAAGCCTATTACAGGCCGCCCGCGCTGCGCCGTCCTTCTCCGCCGAAAACGGCAATTCAGACTTGCAAGTCTATGCAGTAATCCCGTCGCAAGCCGACAGCCGCGTGCGGAACTATGATCAACCGAGCTACGCCATCTTAAATCCGGCGGCGCCCAAATCGACGCCCTTGGTGGTCTATCTGCCAGGAACAGCCGGCACGCCAAGCCCCACGAGCATTATAGGAAACTTTGTCGCCCGCCTTGGCTATCGGGCGCTAGTTCTGACCTATAATGACAAGCCGTCGATTTCTCAGGTCTGCCCACGCGACCCAGATCCCAACTGCTCGCAGCGATTTCGCGAGATGCGTACCACGGGAGAGGGCGGGTTTGATCAGGAAACCAATCCCCCCGCCGAAGCCATTGTCCCGAGATTGCGCGCGGCGCTCACCTGGCTTGGCCGACACTATCCAGACGCAGGCTGGGACCAATACCTTGTCAATGGAGATCCGAACTGGCCGCGCTTGGTGCTTTCCGGTCTTTCGCAAGGCGCTGGCATGGCGGCCTATCTCGCCCATCGCCATCCGGTAGATCGGGTCGTCCTGTTTTCCAGTCCCTGGGACACCACGGGCCAAGATCAACATCCAGCGCCCTGGCTCTATGAGCCGAGCCAAACACCTCGAGACCGGTGGTTTGCTGAGTATCATGAACGGGAAAACACCGCTCGACTAATCGCCAACGCCTATCAGGCGCTCAACATCCCTCGCGACCACATCTTCGTCTTCCAACACGATCTGCCGATGCAGGCCAGAGGCGCCAACGCGTCTAACCCGTTCCACGCCATCACCACCCACGATCCTCGCTACGTTCCCCAATGGCGGGCCATGTTCGGCGATCCGGTGGAGGGACGCTGATGGGGCTCTGCCGTGCCAGACGGGCGTGACGGAGACACCGTTGGTGTCGGCCTCAATTCCTGAGACCAAAACCACTCAATTGTTTGATGAAAACAAAATGGTGGGTGCAGTAGGATTCGAACCTACGACCCGCTGATTAAGAGTCAGCTGCTCTACCAACTGAGCTATGCACCCGTCTTGGTGCGCGCCGAGGCCCGCAGCAAGGAAGCGGCGGAATTATAGGGTAATGGGGCGCGATGCAAGGAAAAACCGGACGCAGCGGGCCTTCGCCGTCATTGGGATCGCTCGGCCGGTTTTGAAGCGCTCGGTCGCGGGCGTACACGGCCCGCTCAAAAAATTCAGGCGCCTTTAGGGTTTAACGGCCTCAGAAGTAACCGGGCGTTCATGGTCGGTTGTCACGATAAGCGCAACTGAAGTCGTCAAGGGCGACGGTCGTTGGTTCCACAGTTCATAGATTTGTTCAGTGGGGCGATGTCCAGTCCTTGCGGTCTCCAAACCGGTTGGTCGCGAAAACTTTATTAACCTTCATAAGGCTAGGGTCGCTGCAGTGGAGTTTACAGGGGGTGTTAATGAGTACTGACGCCGAGTGTGCGGTGGTCCGCCTCCCGTCTGTGGTTGATCTGAAAGCGGTTGGCGCCTTGCAGGCCGAGTTTTTGGCGGTGCGTGGGCGGCCTTTGGATGTCGATGCGCGCGATGTGACGCGGCTTGGCGGGCTTGGCCTGCAAGTCTTGATGTCGGCCAAATCCACATGGCGCTCTGACGCCAATGATTTTCGTATTGTCGAACCTTCGGAAGATTTTCTGAAAGCCCTGCAACTTTTCGGCGCACCGCACCTAGAAGCCGCCGCACTCGAGGAGCCTCGTCCGTGACAAAGACTATTTTGACTGTCGATGACAGCCGAACCATGCGTGACATGCTGCATCTGGCCTTGACCGAGGCTGGTTTCCGCGTGGTCCAGGCCGTGGATGGGCTGGATGGCCTAGAAGCGCTCGACAAGGCGCAGGCCGACATCATCATTACCGACATCAATATGCCAAGGCTCGACGGCTTTGGTTTTATTGAAGGTGTGCGCGGCAATGAAAAGCACCGCGCCACGCCGATCCTGGTGCTGACCACCGAAAGCGACGCGGCGAAAAAGCAGCGTGCACGGGATGCTGGTGCCACAGGCTGGATCGTCAAACCCTTCAATCCGGACAAGTTGATCGACGCCATTCGCCGCGTCGCTGCCTAATCTAACCGTCTCCGCTTGAGTTTGGACGTCGCCATGGATCCTCTCGCCGCCATCAAGGTCACCTTCTTTCAGGAGTGTGAGGAGCAGCTCGCCGAGCTGGAGAGCGGGCTGTTGGCCATGGAGGCAGGCGATACCGACTCCGAGATCGTCAATGCCGTCTTTCGGGCGGTCCACTCAATCAAGGGCGGAGCTGGGGCGTTTAGTCTCGAGGCCCTCGTCCGGTTCAGCCACGTTTTTGAGACCGCGCTCGACCTGGTGCGCGGCGGCGCGATCACGCCGGATCAGGATGTGCTGAAGCTCCTGTTGCGCTCGGCGGATATTCTGGCCGACCATGTTCGTGCGGCGCGCGATGGTGGCGAGGTGGACGAAGCCCGCTCCCATGCCATGGCCGAAGAGCTCGAAGCCCTGGCTGGCGGCGGCGAGGGCGGCGGGTCTGCAGCTGAAGCCGATGACGGCTTTGGCGATTTCGATTTCAAGCCCCTGATGGTCAGCTTTGATGAGGCGCCGGCAAGCGAGGCGCCGGCAACGGAAGCGCCTGTCGCTGAGGTCGCGCCTGAGCCCAGTGGGCGTAGCTTTATTATCCGCTTTTATCCGCAAGCCGCGCTGTACCAAAAGGCCAATGAGCCGGGCTTGTTGATCCGCGAATTGGCGCGTCTGGGTGAGGTGGCCGTCGAGGTCGATGGATCAGGCCTGCCCAATTTGGCGGAAATGAACCCCGAAGACGCCTATCTCGGCTGGCGGGTCACCCTGACCGCGCCCAAGGCTGATATCGCCGCCGTGCGCGAAGTGTTCGAATGGGTCGAGGGCGATTGCTACCTTGATATTGTCGAGCCCGCGGCCCAATCCGCCGCCGCTGCGACAGCCGCGCCGGAAATTGACGCCACTCAGCCCGAGGTCGACGTCATGGCCCTGATCCGGCAAGCGCAAGAAGCGGTCATTCCCCAAGCTGCGGCCCCGGCGCCTGCCAGTCTTGAGCCCGCAAAGGCTGCGAGCCCTGACGCCTCAAAGGCTAAGGAAGTGGCGCTCGACGCCAAGGCACAGGCCGCCACACGCGAAGCGGGCGGGTCGCCGCAAACCATTCGGGTCGATCTTGAGCGGGTTGATCGGCTGATCGATCTGGTCGGCGAATTGGTTATCAACCAAGCCATGTTGGCCCAGCGCGTCGCCGAATGTGGCTTACAGCGCGCCTCTTCGGTCGCCATGGGCCTTGACGACCTCGAACACCTGACCCGCGAAATCCAAGACAGCGTTATGGCCATTCGCGCCCAGCCGGTGAAGTCGGTCTTCCAACGCATGCCGCGTTTGGTGCGCGAAATTGCCGCCATGACGGGCAAGGAAGTCCGCCTTGTCATGGACGGCGAAGGCACCGAGGTCGACAAGACCGTCATCGAGCGGCTCAGCGATCCGCTGACCCACATGATCCGCAACGCCATCGACCATGGCCTGGAAACGCCGGAAGAACGGGTGGCGGCGGGCAAGCCCCGCGAAGGTCTGGTTCGATTGGCGGCGCTGCATCGTTCGGGTCGCATTGTGATCGAGATTGTCGATGATGGACGCGGCATCAACCGTCCAAAGGTGCGGCAAATTGCTATCGACAAGGGCTTGATCTCGGCTGAAGCCAATATGTCGGATGATGAAATCGACAACCTGATCTTCATGCCCGGCTTCTCGACCGCTACGACCATTTCCGACATTTCCGGGCGCGGCGTCGGCATGGATGTGGTGCGCCGTTCGATCCAGTCCCTCGGCGGTCGGATCACGATTTCCTCGCGGCCCGGTCAAGGCTCGACCTTTACCCTGTCCTTGCCGCTGACCCTGGCCGTTCTCGACGGCATGGTGGTGACGGTGGCGGGCCAAACCCTGGTGGCGCCTTTGACCGCCATTATCGAAAGCCTGCAGCCCAAGTCTGGGGATGTGCGCCAATTGGGGCCAAACGCTTCGGTGATCGCAATCCGCGACACCCATGTGCCCTTGATCGATATTGGCCGCGCCCTCGGCTATCGCCAAAACAGCCCCTCGCCGACGGAAAGTGTGGCGCTGTTGGTGGAAGGCGAGGGAGGCGCACGCGCGGCCTTGCTCGTCGATGCGATCCAAGGCCAGCGCCAAGTGGTGATCAAGAGCCTCGAAGCCAATTACCGTCCCGTGCCGGGCATTGCAGCCGCCACCATCCTTGGCGATGGGCGTGTGGCGCTGATCCTCGATGTCGATGCGGTGATGGTGCCGAAGCCGCTTGAAAGAGCCGCCTCTGGACCCTCGGCGCAAACCGAACTTGCGGCGCCTGCGCCGTCCCTCCTCAAGGCAGGGTGACCCGATGACTGACGCGAAAGCCCAAAAATCCGCCCGTACCGAAGCGAAAAATCGCAATGAGCTGATCTCGTTTTTGATCGGCGATCAGGAGTTTTGCGTGGACGTCATGGCGGTGCGTGAAATTCGTGGCTGGACCGCCGCCACCATGCTTCCCCAGACGCCCAACTTCATCAAGGGCGTCATCAATCTGCGCGGCGCGGTCCTGCCCATCGTCGATCTTGGTGCGCGCATGGGCTTGGAGACCACCGACCCCTCCGACAGGCACGTCATCATCGTGACCCGGATTAAGGAACAGCAGGTGGGCCTCCTGGTTGATGCGGTTTGCGACATCATCATGCCGGGCGAGGCCACGGTTCAAGAAACGCCGGATGTGGCCTGTGAGACCGTCAAGGTTTTTGTCAAAGGTCTTCTGACCCTTGATGGACGGATGATCAGCCTGATTTCCCTTGACCACGTCCTGCCGGAAGCGCTGGACGACGGCGAGACCGACGATCACGCGAATATGGCGGCCTAGTCGTGGTGTCAGCAGCCGCTCTTGATCGCCACCGGGCGACGCCCGCCATCGTGGAAGGTGAGTTTCACTTCACGCTGGAGGACTTTCGCGCCATCGCCGGAATGATCCATTCCGACGCTGGGATCGCCTTGACGGAATCTAAGGCAACCTTGGTCTATTCGCGCTTGGCCAAGCGCCTGCGCGTCCTTGGCCTGGAAAGCTTTGCTGAGTATTGCGCACTCGTCGCCAGTTCCGATGGTGGCGATGAGCGGCAAAAGATGCTGGCCTCCCTGACGACCAACGTCACCCGCTTTTTCCGCGAGCCGCATCATTTTGAGCATTTGCGCAATGAGGTGCTGCCGAAACTCCTCGAATCCGCGCGCCGGGGTGGCAAGGTTCGGCTGTGGTCGGCGGCCTGTTCCAGCGGCCAGGAGCCCTATTCCATCGCCATGACCCTTTTGGCCATGGCGCCAAATGCGGCCGATATGGATATCAAGATCTTGGCGACCGACATTGATCCAAACGTCGTCGCCTTTGGCCGGGAAGGCATCTATGGCGATGAACTGGTGGTGGGTGTCGAGCCCGACCAGTTGCGCGCCTATTTTGATCCAGTGACAGCAGAGCGCGGTGGCAAGGCTTGGTCGGTCAAAGACACTATGCGCAAGCTGGTGGCCTTCCGCGAGCTCAACCTGATCGGCGACTGGCCGATGAAGGGCCGGTTTGACGCGATTTTTTGCCGAAACGTGGTGATCTATTTTGAAGAGGCGACCCAGTCCCGAATTTGGGGGCGCTTTGTTCCGCTGATGAACCCAGACGCGCGGCTCTATATTGGACACTCGGAACGGGTGACCGGGCCTGCGGTTGCGCGGTTATCGCCGGATGGCCTCACCACCTACAAGTTCAAGGGAGGCGTCTAAACATGAAGCGCATTCGCACCCTGATCGTTGACGACAGTGCCACCATGCGCGGGCTGATCTCTGCGGCGTTGCAACAGGACCCCGAAATCGAAGTGGTCGGACAGGCGGGCGATCCTTTGGAAGCCCGGGAAGCGATCAAGTCGCTCAATCCAGATGTGGTGACGCTCGATATCGAGATGCCCAACATGAACGGCCTCGATTTTCTGGAAAAGATCATGCGCCTGCGGCCGACGCCGGTGATCATGGTCTCGACCCTGACCAAGGCCGGAGCCGTTGCGACCTTGACCGCGTTGGAGTTTGGCGCGGTGGACTGCGTCGCCAAGCCAACGGGCAGTGTCGGGGAAGCCATTCAGGCCTTTGCGGGCCTGCCAGAGAAGGTCAAGGCGGCGGCACGCGCCAAACTGCGGCCCTTGGGTGCGGCGGCAGCACCCGGTCGCTCTGCGGCGCCCGTGCAGGGCCCAGGCACCGCGAATTTCCGTTCCGATGGACGCGTGATCGCCTTGGGCGCCTCGACAGGCGGTGTCGAAGCCCTGTTGAGCGTCATTTCGCGGTTTCCGGCCAACTGCCCGCCGACGGTCATTACCCAGCACATGCCGGCAACCTTTACCCGCAGCTTTGCGGAGCGGCTAAACCGGGCATCGCTCGCCCAGGTGAGTGAAGCCACTGACGGGGCGCCCTTAGAGACTGGCCGCGTCTATCTGGCCCCAGGCGGCGCGACCCATTTGGAAATCACTGGCGGTGGCCAGATGCGCTGTCGGTTGATCGACACCGATCCGGTTAACGGCCATCGTCCCTCGGTCGATGTCTTGTTCCATTCGGTGGCCAAGACCGCTGGCGCACGCGCGATTGGCGCCATTCTCACCGGCATGGGGCGCGACGGGGCGCGGGGACTTTTGGCCATGCGCGAGGCCGGGGCGGCGACCGTGGCGCAAGATGAGGCGACCTGTGTCGTCTATGGCATGCCCAAGGCGGCTGTAGAGATTGGCGCGGCCCAAAAGCAAGCGCCGCTGGAGCGGATGGCCGCGACCATCCTGTCAGTTTGCAACCTTAATACGGCGGAGGCCCACTGATGCCCGCTGCATCGTCGATCAGCGTTTTGGTGGTTGATGACCAGATGACCATAAGGTCACTTGTGCGGTCTGGTTTGCAACAGCTTGGATTCACTCAGATTGAAGAGGCTGCTGATGGTGAGGCAGGGCTTAAGGCTCTGATCACCCGACCCACCAATCTGGTGATAACCGACTTTAACATGCCGCGCCTCGACGGTCTTGGGCTGTTGCGGGCCATCCGCGCTCACCCTCCCATCTCCAAAATTGGGGTGATCATGCTGACCGGTCGTGCCGATAAGGAATTGGTGCAGAGGGCAGTGCAATTCGGCGTCAACAATTACCTCGTCAAACCTTTCACCGTTGCGACGCTGAAGGAAAAGATCGAGTCGGTCACGGGCGCGCTTACGTGAGAGATTCCCTCGCCAGATCTGACACAAACACCCCCTCTGGCGAGTATCGTATTCTCGTTATTCAAGGGGAATATGTGGTCAGCGATGACCCCAATGCCATCTTGACCACCTTGCTCGGCAGCTGTGTCGCGGCCTGCATGCGCGATCCCGTCGCCGGGGTCGGTGGCCTCAATCACTTCTTATTGCCGGGCGATGACAACCGATCAGGACAGATGAGCCACGGCGTCCACGCCATGGAGCTTTTGGTCAATGGGCTTTTGAGCCGAGGCGCGCGCCGTGACCGTCTGGAAGCGAAGATATTTGGCGGGGCCCGCATGGTTTCGGGCCTCACCGATGTCGGCCGGCAAAACGGCCTTTTCGCCGAGCGGTTTCTGCAGCGCGAAAAGATTCCTATTCTGAATTCAAGCCTTGGCGGCGAACAGGCGCGCCGCATTCAGTTTTGGCCCGTTTCCGGCCGCGTAAGGCAGCTCTTTGTCGAGAAGAGCACCGACACCCTTTTCGAGACCGAGCGCAAGCGTCCTGCGCCGGCTCCTCCTGTAAGTTCTGGCGCTGTGGAGCTTTTCTGACATGGCTGGACCCGCAACGGCTTCCATCTCTTCGCAATTCGACGATATCGCGCCGTCGGGCGCCCCGATTGCGTCGGTCGTCCAGGCCATCGCCGCAGAAGTTGGCGAGCTCGCCAAGTCGGCGGATAGCTTGCAACATCTTGTCGGCGGTTTTCTTTGCGATCCCTTTGCCATGGTGACGCCGGAACAGCTGGAACAGGGCCAAGTGCTCGACGCCTTGGTGCAAAGGCTGCAAGCGCTTGAGACCTTCCTCGACGCCTTGGGACCGGTGATCGAAACGAGCTGGCGCGTCGATCCGCGCGCCGCCGCTGACCTCGTACTCCTGTCACGGGTGGCGCAAAGACTTTCGGGCTCCGGCGTCGAAGCGGTTCAGCCCGTGGTCGGCGACTGCGACTTTTTCTGATCAGGTTCGCACGCCGCCTCAGGCCCAATAGGAGCTAACCGAGCATGGCCCGCCGCGACCTGACAGGCGCCGTCAATTTCAGCTACTTGGCTGACTACACGGCCAATGATGCCGCCTTGATGGACGAGGTGCTTGGTATCTTCACCCAGCAAAGCGAGCTCTGGCTGCGCTTGTTGGCGCCGGATTCAGATGCGGACGGTTGGCGCGATGCGGCTCACACCCTAAAGGGCGCAGCCCTCGGTATTGGCGCTCAAGATCTGGCCAAGGTGTGTGCTGACGCCGAAGCCGCGCGCGGCGCGTCGCTCGGCGCACGGGCGGCTTTACTGGATCAGATTCGGTTTCAACTTGATCTGGCGCTCGGCGATATCGCTGCGTGGCGCCATGAGCGCGCCCTACAGTCGCTTAAGGCCTAACGCCCTCAGACGCTCTATCAGGAACCTTGGGCGAGCACGCGGCGCGCCTCGGCACAGTCTGAGCCGATTTGGCTTTTCAGCGCTTCCAACGAGTCAAACTTCATGTCGCCGCGCAGAAACGCAATGAACTGAATATCGAGCTCTTGGCCATAGAGATCTTCGTCAAAATCAAACAGATTGACTTCAAGCCGCTGGTCTAGGCCGTTGATCGTTGGTCTTCGTCCGACATAGGCGGCCGCATCAAATCGGCGACCGTCTGGCAAGGTGGCCTTGGCGGCGTAAATGCCTTCTGCGGGACGGACATAGTCGCCGAATTGAATATTGGCGGTTGGAAACCCGATGGTGCGGCCGATCTTCTCGCCATGCACAACCTCGCCACGAATGGCAAAGGGGCGACCCAACATAGCGGCGGCTTCCTCCGGTCGGCCCTCGTGGACCGCGCGTCGAATGGCGCTGGACGAGCATTTCGCGTCTGTCAGGCCCACCACCGGATCGGCAATGGAGACGGCGATGCCCAGGGCCTCAGCATCGAATTTTAAGCTTGCAGCACTCCCGCTGCGACCTTGGCCAAAATTGAAATCGAACCCGACGCTGACGGACCTGACCTGCAAGCCGAGGTGCAGGACGTCGCGCACAAAGGCGTCTGCTGACATTGCGGCCAGATCTGCGGTGAAGGGAATTTGGTAAAGGCGCTGAACGCCCAGGGCTGAAAAAGCCTCGCCTCTTTGCGCCTGCGAACTCAAGGCGAACGGCGCGCCCGCAGGATTTAGAAACCGACGCGGATGCGGTTCGAAAGTCACGACGCCAAGTGGCACGCCCAAGGCCTCGGCGCTCTGACGGGCATGGTCGATGACGTGGGCGTGGCCAAGGTGGACGCCGTCGAAATTTCCCATGGCGACCGACGCGCCGGTCAAACTGTCAGGCAGGTCACGCCATCGTTCAATTATGATCACGTGGCCTCGTCCCACTCCACTCCACCCCACCCCAGGGCTCAAACCGTTGCCGGGCGACGGGGCGCCATAATGACGGCTTCCCCCTCGACCACGGTCTTTCCCGCCACCGTCGCCACGGTTGCGAGCGTCACGCGCGCCTTGGCTTCATCAAGGTGGGTTATCGTTGCGACAACCTCTAAGGCGTCGTCGATGCGGACCGGCCGGCGAAAGGAGAGGTTTTGGCTGATATAGATTGCGCCGGGTCCCGGCAGCTTTGAGGCGATGAGGGCGGAAATATAGGCGCCCGCCAGCATGCCGTGGGCGATACGCCCCTTAAAGGGCGTCGTCTCGGCAAAGCTCTGATCGAGGTGGACAGGGTTATGGTCCCCCGACACATCCGCAAAGGCGCGAATATCGGCGTCAGACACCACATGGATCGCGCTAGCGGACTGTCCGACGCTCAGATCTTCAAAACAGAAGCCAGTCGACATCAAAGGGCCTCGGAAACTTTCTTTTCGCACCACAGGGTCGCGTGGACCCATCACCATCTCAGATGGGGCAGGACATAGGTAGAGGTCAACCCGGCTTGGCTGAGGAATTGCCGCGTCAGGGCTTCATCAATGGCACCATCCGGGGCGGAGACTGCCTGCTGATGGATTCCGCCCGCGATAAATAGGCAATCAAGACCTTGGAGATTTGCGCCCGCCACATCGGTTGGGCCGCCGTCGCCGATGGCGAGCACGCGCTCCCGGCGGACCGGTTCTCCAAGCAAACCTTCAGCCTCGATCAGAGCGAGGTCATAGATGGGGGCATAGGGCTTGCCCGCCATGACCACCTGACCGCCGAGACCTTCATAGAGATCGGCAAGGGCACCGGCGCAATAGATCAGCTTTTCGCCGCGATGGACCACCCGGTCGGGATTGGCACATACCAGGGTCAAGCCGCGCGCGGCAGCGATCTGCAAATCCGCGCGATAGGTTTCCGGCGTTTCCGTCTCGTCGTCGATCAATCCGGTGGCAGAAATGAAGGCGGCGCGATCTGGGCCTGCGAATGTCAGATCAAGGCCCTCATAAAGCGGTCCATCGCGTTCGGGGCCAATCGCCCATGCGGGGCCGGGCGCCCGGCGGGCGAGTTCGGCGCGTGTGGCGTCACCGGACGTAACAAAGCCGGAGAAGGCTGTGTCGGGAACCTTCAACGCCCGTAACTGTGGTCGGACGTCGAATGAGGGACGCGGTGCGTTCGAAATCAACACAACGGGCTTGCCCATCTGTTGGCCAAAAGACTCCAAGGCCGCGACGGCCAGGGGGAAGCTTTCGCGGCCATTATGGATGACGCCCCAGACGTCGCACAGAAGCACATCATAGCGGGGCGCGATCTCGGCAAGGCCGGAGATGAAACGAGCGGGGAGGGCGGCGTGAGGCATGCGCTTGGCTACACTATTTTCCGAAGCGACCAAACCCATTGCGCCGGTGTTTTTTGGGCCGACCCAGAGGCTTCCCTGTCTCACCCATCCGGTAAATTTTTCTAACGTCAAAGCAAGGGAGGTTAGGACTCGTTAAGGTTCTGCGCCTAAAATGAGCACGTCGCATTCATTCAAAGGGAGTTGTCGCCATGCGCCGTATTGCTCTCGTCAGTTTGCTCTTGGCCGCTTTCAGCGCACCAGACCCGTCCGAACAGGCGTCTGAGCCCCAGGTGCTGCAAATCAAACAAACCTTTGATCCCAACACGATCAAGGTCGCGCCCGGCGCGGCGGTCGAATTTATGAATATGGACGACGTCAATCACAACCTCAAGGTGGTGGCGCCGGATGGGTCGGTGACTGACCTCGGCCTCGACAAGCCCGGCGAAACCACCAAGATCGGCTTCCCGGCTTCGGGCAGCTACACGGTCATTTGCGGCATCCATCCGCGCATGAAAATGAAGGTCGCGGCGCAGTAGGTTCCTGCGCCACCAAGGCTCGGCTTAGGCAATCGATGATTTAAACCTAGAGGCCAAGCGCTCTTTGACGGTCTGTCTTGCGCGGGGCGGCTTGCGGCGCCGGTGCCTCCATCCGTTCCGATGCGGATGACGGTTCCGATAGAAAGGCGTCGCGAATGGCGCGCGGTTCGCCAAACAGATGCCCTTGGGCAAAGCCAACATCCAACTCAAGCACATCGACCACTTGGCGTTCGCGCTCAACCTTTTCGGCGATGACCTCGACCCCATAACGTCGGGTGAGGGCGGCATAGTCGGCCGCATGCAGATCGCGGAAGGTGGACGATCCCCGGCTGTCAATATCCTCGGTAAGTTGCCGCAAGAGGAGATCAGCGCCTACCTTGACGAACTTGACCTCCGAACGATTGAGGTCTGCAAAATCAAAATCAAGCGCCGTCACCTTATCGAGAGAGAAGCGCGCGCCCAACCTGGCAAGCTTGCCCATATTGCGGCTTTCAAGGGCTGAACGCTGCTCAAAAGCGTCCTGGCCCAGTTCAAAAATCACTGAACTGGCAATGTCGCGATTGGCAGCCATAAACTCCAAGAACTGCGGAAAGAAGGTTTCATCGCCGAGGCTCGCCAGCGAAATATTGCAGAAAATTCCGACCTTTCGGTCCTGGCGGGCGAGCTTGCGGACGATCTGGACGCAACGGAACAGCAAGAGGTTATCAATCGCCGACATCAAGCCCGCAGGCTCGGCCACCGACAAATATTCAACCGGCATGATCATCCTGCCGGAGGGGTCGCGCAGCCGGGTGAAACTTTCATAAAAGACCGTCCGACGCTGAGGCAAATTGACCACAGGCTGCAAGAAGAGGTCGACGCGATTATCCTCCAAGGCCTGGCGCACCTCGTGCATCAGCCCCACAGCTCTGGCCTCGTAACTATTGTAAGGGTCGGAATAGCCCGCGCCTCGACCGCGCGCCAAGTCGTCTTCCAAATTTTCGCCCAGCCGGGCCACCAGATCCTCAAGCATCCGAACCTCAGAGGTCAGGGCCTGGGCGCGGCTCTCCGTTTCCCGGTGCAGGCCATCGGACAGGCTATCGAGCGCGGCCTGGGTCCGTTCGAGCTGGTCGGTGAGCAGGCCATGGGCGTCGCGTAAGCCTTCCAGTTCCTGCTTCAGCTGGTCCACGCCAATGCCCCGGGCGATCAGATTATGCAGGCTGAAAAACAGGCCAAGGGCAGCGATGAGCGCAGCGGCCCCTGCGCCCCAGCCCGCATCGGCTCGCCAAAACAGCGCGGCCAAGGCTGTGGCGAGAAAGAGGTATCCCCCGCTCAGCAAGATGGTGATGGCCTTACGCATTGGCTTGCGCCACGGCTCCCCGCCCGGTTCTGACGAATCAATCTTACGAATCATAAGGATTATGGGGTGCTGGTGCCAGAAAGTCGATGGCGCAATGTCGCGCACCCTTAAGCGCCATCATGCCCTTTTGTCAGTCTGGTTGGGGCTAGATGCCCGCGCCGACATCAAGGGTGCGGATGGCCTCATCATGGGCCTCGGCCTCGGTTTTCAACCAGTTGACGAACGCCTTGACCTGCGCCAGTCGCCCCTTGGGCTTGGGGTGGACGACGAAATAGGCGAAATCAACCGCGGTTGCGATGGCGAGCGGCGCGACCAACCGGCCAAGGTCAAGATCGGTTTGCGCCAGCGCCCGTTTTGCAAGGGCAACACCTCGGCCGTTCATCGCCGCTTCGATCACGAGACTCGATTGATTGAAACGCGGACCCCGCGCGCCGTCGATGGTCTTCACGCCCCGTGCCGCCAGCCACATGGTCCAGTCGGGACAACTGTCGTCGGCGTCTGGGCTGCCGTCGTGCAGCAGGGTGTGGCCCGCCAAATCGTCGAGGCTGTCCAAAGGTCGCTGGGCTAAAAGCTCCGGCGAGGCAACGGGAATGACCGTTTCGCCCATCAAACGGATGACTTCTAAGCCCGGATACCGACCCGACCCGTAACGAATGGCAATATCGACCTCGCCAGAGCTGAAATCGACCAACTCAATCCCGGCGGACAGCCAAACATCAACCTCGGGGTGGGCGGCCTCAAATCGCCCCAGTCGCGGCACCAGCCACTTGGCGGCAAACGAAGGCGCGGCAGAAACCGTCACCCGCCGCCCGTCAATCGCGGCTGTCAGCAATTCGGCAGCTTCCTGCAAACGGTCAAAGGCTTCGCGCAGGGCCGGGAGCGCGGTTTGCGCCGCATCGGTGAGCAAAAGGCCTTTTGAGCTCCGCTTAAAGAGGTCTTCGCCAACATAGGACTCAAGATTTTGAATTTGTTGACTTATTGCGCCGGGCGTGACCGAGAGTTCCTCTGCAGCCCGGGTGAAATTCATATGCCGCGCGGCCGATTCGAAGGCGCGAAGTGCGTTAAGAGGGGGGAGTCGCCGCCGGTCCATTAGTTTTTCTATACTCCCTCAGAGAAGAGCTCCCTTGCGAGGTGGGGCGATTGGCGACAAAAAGCAACTGTCCTTCGTCGTTAACGGCCCTTTTCGATGCAGGAACGGCGGGGATGGTCGCGCGTCGGCCATCCCCATCTCCCGACTATCGCGGCCAGGCCGCGCTGACGATGGGAGCAAGTCCCTGAAGGATGGATGCAGTGAACCGATTGTCCGATGGCGTGCGCCCGAGCGATCTTTTGGCGCTGGACGGCGGGTCGCAGTCGGCCCCACCGCCGAGGCAGGCGCGTGCGCAAGGGTGCATCTCGCTTCTGGGCGCGGGGCCCGGTGATCCAGAGCTCCTAACCTTCAAGGCCGCCAAGCGGATCGCGAGCGCAGACGTGGTGGTCTATGATCGGCTGGTCGGCGAGGGCATTCTTGCGCTCATTCCGCCGACCGCGCGCAAGCTCTATGTTGGCAAGCGTAAGTCCTATCACAGTGTCCCGCAGGCGGAGGTCAACCGACTGCTCGTCGCATTGGCTAAGCAGGGCTTGACCGTCGTGCGCCTCAAAGGCGGCGATCCGTTCATCTTCGGTCGCGGTGGCGAAGAGATGCTGGCGGCGCGGGCGGCGGGTGTCGCGTGTGAGATCGTGCCGGGCGTCAGTTCCGGGGTGGCGGCTGCGGCGGCGGCCCAGATCCCACTCACCCATCGCCACATCGCCCAGGCCGTCACATTTGTTACCGGTCACGCGACCCCGGAGGGAAAGCTTGATCTCGACTGGCAGGCCTTGGCCCGTCCGAACCAAACCGTGGTTATCTATATGGGCCTGAGCGCGGCGGCCCAAATCGCCGTCCAGTTGTTGGACGCCGGGCGCGTCCCCGATACGCCCATCGCTCTGATCGAAAATGCAAGCCTTCCTGAGGAACGGATCCATCTGTCTGACCTGGGCGGCTTAGCAGAGGCGTCCTTAAGGTGCGCCGGGCCAACTGTGGTGCTGATTGGCGAGGTCGCCGGTCTGGCGGCTCAGCAGGGAATGGCCGAGGCGGTCCTGCCGCCGCCTAGGGTCCGGGCGGAGGATGCGGCGTGACCTCTGGTGTTCGGACAGATCGCGCCACTGCGGTCACGGCTAATGCATTAGGTGGCGGGGAGGTGGTGTTTCTCGCATCCAGCTCCCCCAGTGCCTGGACGGCGCGTTTTGAGGACGCGGCCATTTTCGACAGTGACGTCGCCGCAGAAGCAGCCCTGTCGGCGGCCGCCGCCTCAGACTTTAAGGTGGTGGACGCCTATCTGATCGCGCTCGATAATAGTGCCGGGGTGTGGACGCCGCTGAGCTTGCGCGAGCGAATACGCGCGCTCGGTCCTACCACCGAACCGCAGTTAGGGCCCCAGGCGCGCGGAGGACGGGTGGTAGAAGCCTTGCAGGCAGCCGATAGTGCTGCCCGCTCGAGTGGCCGTATTCGCCTGATTAGGAGACGGTAATGTACGCCTATGATGGGCTAGATCGCAGCCTTGTGCGAGATCGGGTCGACGAGTTTCGCGACCAAGTGGCGCGCCGTTTGGCGGGTTCGCTGTCCGAGGAGCAGTTCAAGCCGCTGCGCCTGATGAATGGCCTCTATCTGCAACTCCACGGCTATATGCTGCGGGTCGCTATTCCCTACGGGGTGCTGTCGAGCGCCAAGCTGCGCGCGCTTGCCCATGTGGCGCGGCGGTGGGATCGGGGCTACGGCCACTTCACCACCCGCCAAAACCTGCAATTTCATTGGGTCAAGCTGTCCGAGACGCCCGATATCTTGGCCTATCTCGCCGAGCACGACTTGCACGCCATTCAGACCAGCGGCAATTGCATCCGCAACACCACCACTGATCCCTTTGCGGGGGCTGCACGGGATGAGGCCGACGATCCGCGGGTGTGGTGCGAAGTCATCCGCCAGTGGTCAACCCTGCACCCCGAATTCAGCTATCTGCCGCGAAAATTCAAAATCGCAGTGACCGCCTCGGCCAAGGATCGGGCGGCGATCAAGGCGCATGATATTGGTTTGCGGCTTGGTCGAGACGCTGAGGGGCGCTTGGTGTTTGAGGTCTTGGTCGGCGGCGGACTTGGTCGGACGCCGCACATTGGGGCGCTGGTGAAAAAGGACCTGCCAGCGGATCGGCTGCTAAGCTTTCTGACGGCGATCTTGCGGGTCTATAACCGAGAAGGCCGACGGGACAATCTGTATAAGGCACGGATTAAGATCTTGGTCTCCGAGCTTGGTCTGGCCGCCTTTGCCGAGAAGGTTGAACAGGAGTGGGCGGCGCTCGACCCCACCGAGATCGACATTCTAGGTACAGAGCTTGCCCGCATTCGCGGTCAGTTCGCCCTTGCCAAGCTTGACCCAAGGCCCGCTGTTTCGCGGGGTTTTGAAGCGGCCCGCACCCGCGAGGATTTTGCCCGCTTTGCCCGCAACAATATCGCGCCTCACAAGGTGCAGGGCTATGGCATTGTGACCATTTCATTGAAAGGCATTGGCGACACGCCCGGCGATTGCACGGCCGATCAGATGGAGGCGATCGCCGACCTCGCAGAGAGTTACAGCCAGAGCGAAATCAGGGTGACCCACGCCCAAAATCTTGTTCTGCCCAATGTGGCTTTGGACGATGCCTTGGCTCTGTTCGAAGGGCTGCGGGCCATCGGCCTTGCCAGCGCCAATATCAATTTGGCATCCGACATCATTGCCTGCCCGGGCCTCGACTATTGTGCTCTGGCCAATGCGCGGGCCATTCCCATTGCTCAAGCGATTGCGCGACGGTTTGAAGATCCAATCTTTGAGGAGGCAGTGGGCGAGCTGCAGGTCAAAATCTCCGGCTGTATCAACGCCTGCGGCCACCACCATCTGGGCCATATTGGCATTTTGGGGGTCGATAAGAAGGGCGAGGAATATTACCAACTCACCCTTGGCGGGTCGGGGGCGGAGGATGCGGCCATCGGAGCGGTCCTCGGCCCAGCTGTTGCGGCAGGCGATGTTGCGGACGCGGTCGAAGCACTGGCCCGACGCTACCTTGAGGTTCGTCAGCCCGAAGAGCGTTTCTTGGATACGGTCAGACGTCTTGGCCCAACCCCCTTCAAAGCGGCGGTCTATGAACATGCTGATACTGTCTGAGGACGGCGGCGTTCGCGCCGTTGAGGATCGCTTTACTGTGCTTGGCGACGAGGAGGGGGCGGGGCGTGCCCGACCGGTTATTCTCAGCCGGGCCAGGTTTGAAGCGGACGCGGAGCGGCTGTGGAGTGAGGGGTTTGAACTCGGCGTGCGGCTCGCTGCCGACGACAAGGTTGAGGACCTCGCCTATGATCTGCCGCGCCTTGCCGTCGTGGCCTTGGAGTTTCCCAAATTTCGTGACGGTCGCGCCTTTACGTCCGCGGTGCTGCTGCGCCAGAGATACGGATTTTTAGGCGAGGTGCGGGCGGTTGGCGATGTGTTGCTCGACCAAGCCTTCGCCATGGTGCGGTGCGGGTTTAGCGCGTTTGAGACCCGAGCCAGCGCTGCCGACTGGGCCCGCGCGATTGGTCGCTACGCCGTAGTTTATCAGACCTCGGCAGATGGACGCCAACCGGCGTTTCTCGCCCGCGCCACCAAATCCTAACCTTCTACCGGGGGCAAGGCTCCAATCCTCGCCTCGGCCCCAGGCCAGAAGGCGGCTATCCTTAAGCCTGTCCCCTTCGACGCCAACGGGTCCGCGCTTCCCGCGCCGGACGTGGCACCGCCGCCGACCCCTCTTCAATCAGACTTTCGTCGGGATTGTCGGACAGGCCTTTGGCCAATGAGATGATAGCGCGTCGAAGTCTCGGGGATTTCACCGCCGCGTAGGTTTGCAGCAGTTCGAGCGCGCCGGTTTCCCCGAGCAGGGTCGATTTCTCGTGCCCATCCGAGGTGTCTTCGCCGTCCTCAAGTCCTTCAATCAGGTCGCTGATTTTGCACTGCAATGCGGTGGCGATGCCTGCGAGCTTGGAAAAGCTAACGCGGTTCTTGCCGCGCTCATATTTCTGCACTTGTTGAAAGGTTAGGCCCACAGCCTCGCCGAGCGCCGACTGTGACATCCCTAAAGACTTACGACGAAGACGGATATTCCGTCCCAAGGCTATATCGAGGGGGTGTGGGTTGGGGTCCCCAAGGGAAAGTGGCATCAAGGTCCTCGCGGAACGGAATCTCAGGCGAATTGAAACTAGATAACATTTTTGTTCATTGAGGCTACACAAAAATCATTGATCGGAGCGACTTAAAGCCTCAATCTCCACCTCGAATGGTTGAAGGGTAAAAAAATTTTCCGGTCGAGACGGGTGTTTATCGATATTTTACTTCCGTAATATTGGGAAAATTAAAGTCTTATTTGCAATTTAAGCGAAAAGGCACATGAATTTTCAGGTTATATTGTAGGAGCGTGGGATTTGTTTTCTCTAAAATCGAAGAAATATATTGATGTAAGCAAGTTTAATGAAACGCTTTAGCCCCCTTGCAGCGCGTTTTAAACGTTAAAAATTTTTATTAATCGCTTGAAAAATAGTTACGACACCGGTGTGCCAATTTAAGTTTTACGTCTCGGTCGGGACATTTCGCGCGCGCCGCAAGGCCCAGAGGGCAAAGGCATAATCGAGCGCGGTCTCTTTCAAACTGTCAAATCGGCCGGAGGCGCCGGCGTGTCCGGCGTCCATATTTATCTTCAACAGGGCCGGAGATCCGGACGTACTCCGCGCGCGAAGCCGTGCAATCCATTTCGCTGGCTCCCAATAGGTGACGCGGGGGTCGGATAATCCGCCGGTGGCGAGAATCGGCGGGTAGGGACGGGCGGCGACATTTTCGTAAGGCGCGTAGCCGGCAATCAGATCATAGGCGCTTTCGGAGGTCAGCGGATCGCCCCATTCAGGCCACTCGGGCGGGGTGAGGGGGAGGGATGCGTCGCTCATCGTATTGAGCACATCGACAAAGGGCACCTGCGCCACCAGTCCGGCGAACAGATCCGGGCGCAGATTGGCCACTGCGCCAATCAACATGCCGCCCGCCGATCCCCCCATGGCGACGATCTGGCCCTTGGTCGTGAACTGGGCTTCAATCAGCGTTTCGGCGCAGGCGATGAAATCGGTAAAGGTGTTGGGCTTGGCCGCTCCACGTCCTTGCAGGAACCAGCCCCATCCCTTTTCGGCCCCGCCACGCACATGGGCAATGGCATAGATCACGCCGCGATCGACGAGGCTCAAGGCGCGGATGGAAAAGCCGGGATCGATGGATATGCCGTAAGCGCCATAACCATAAAGTAGGAGCGGGGCCGGGCCCTCGCGCGTTTGTCCGCGCTGCATCAAGAGCGTGATCGGGACCTGGGCCCCATCTGGCGCGGTGGCATAGAGCCGTTGGGTCTCATATTGCGCCGGGTCATGGCCAGACGGCACAGCTTGGGTTTTGAGGTGACGGCGTGCGCCGCTGATCAAACCCACCTCGGACCAGGTGCGCGGCGTGGTCGGCGAGTGATAGACAATGCGGATTGTCGAGGCGTCGAAACGATAGCCCGTTTCAAAACTGGCCGTATAGGCAGGCTCATCAAAGGCGATTAGGCTTTCTGGACCGACGCTTGGGCGCACAACAATTTGGCTATTGGCCTCATACCGCTCCAAGCGGATCAAATAGTCCCGCAAGGGTGCCGCCGCGACAATATATCGGCCCGGCGTGTGGGGGACGAGGTCGCGCCAATTGGCCGCTTCCGGTGCGCTTGCCGAGACAGTGGAGATTTTGAAGTCAACGGCGCCATCGCCATTATTGATAATCACCAGACGGTCAGGCTGCCCTTCAGTTGGCCAGTGTTCGACCTGATAGCGAAGGCCTGACCTGCGCGCTTCGATCAGCTGGGGTGGCGCGCAAGGAGTCGCCGCCGGTATGAGCCGCACCTCGGTCAAATCATGGTTAGAGGCGGTCAGTGTGAGGTATGCGCGAGATTGGGTGACGTCGAGACCGAGGAACATGCCCTCATCGGCCTCGTCATAGACGAGGACATCTGTGCCTGGCCCCGCCTGCAAGGCGCGGCGGTAGATGTGGGACGAGCGGCCGTTTTCATTTCTGTGGACCCAAAATAGCCACTGACTATCTGGGCTAATGACAAAGTCGCCCGTGGAGCTGGTCACGCCCGTGGTCTTCGTCTCGCCGCTGACGAGGTTTCGCACAAAAATTTCATAATATTCAGACCCTTGAAGGTCTGTCGCATAGACAAGGCTTTGATGATCGGCACTGTGCTCTACGGTCGCTAAATCAAAATAGGCGCTGGCGGCGGCCAGCGCATCGGCGTCAAGCAAGACCTCCTCAACCGCTGGCGTAGCAAGCGCATGGCGCACAAATATCGGGTGCTGGCCGCCTGTCCGGTAACGGGAAGCATAGGCATAGGGACCATCCACGGTTGGAATGGAGGCATCGTCTTCTTGGATGCGGGCCCGCATCTCGCTGACCAATTGCGCCTGCAACGGCTCGGTTTCGCGCAACACCTCCGCACAATAGGCGTTCTCGGCCTCGAGGTGGGCGCGGATATCTGGACGCAGCACGCTTGGATTGCGAAACAAGTCCTGCCACGCCTCATCCTTCATCCAGGCAAACTCATCGGTGCGCGTCCGGCCGAGTTGCGTCAGGGTGAGTGGCCTGGATTCCGGGTGAGGCGGCGAAATTGTCATTCCCAACTTGGCTTTCCGAGGTGGCCCAGATCCGCCTCTAAGCGGCCCCTGGGCGAAAGGCGAGTGCGACGCCGTTCATGCAATAGCGCAAACCGGTGGGCGGCGGACCGTCATTGAATACATGGCCAAGATGGCCGCCGCAATTCGGGCAGAGCACCTCGACCCGCACCATAAAGAAGGTGGTGTCGGATTTGGTCGCCACCGACTTCGGCGTCAGGGGCGCGTAGAAGGATGGCCAGCCCGTGCCGCTGTCAAACTTGGTCTTGGAGGAAAACAACGGGAAGGCGCAGCCCGCACAGACAAAGCGGCCTTGGCGATGCTCGTTCAACAGCGGGCTTGTCCACGGGCGCTCCGTTCCGGCTTGGCGCAACACCGCATAGGAGGGGCCCGACAGGCGTTGCCGCCAGGTGTCATCGGGAAGTTGGTAGGGGAAGCTCGCTTGGAAAAACATCCTGGCCTCGCTCACGAAGGGGGGAAGACGCAAACAGCCTCGCGTCAACCCCTATACGTCAGGCGCCCCCCAAAGGTTTCACCTTAAATTCGCCGTCTGGCCGAATTCGATAAAGGCATTAAGCGAATATCAGGCTGATCGTTTCGGCGACACAGGCGGGCCGCTCCTCGCCTTCAATCTCAATGGTACATTCGTTGGTCAATTGCATGCCGCCCGATTTTGCCTCGGCGGCCAAGAGCTTTTGGCGCAGGCGCACGCGCTTGCCCACCCGGACCATGTTGGTGAAGCGCACCTTGTTACAGCCGTAATTGATGCCGCGCGTCACGCCCGTGACCCGCAAGACGCTGGCGCCGAGCATGGGAATTAAGGACAGGGTCAAATAGCCGTGGGCGATGGGACCGCCCATTTCGCGGGTCGCGCGCTCAATATCGACATGAATCCATTGGTGATCGCCTGTGGCGTCGGCGAATTGATTGACGCGCTCTTGGGTCACGTCGACCCAATCGGAAACGCCGACCTCCTGTCCAACGAGGCTGGCAATCTCGGCATAGGCGATTTCTCTGGCCATGTTCGGCGTCTCCCTTGATCTCTTGCTATTATAGCCTGGCGTAAAGTGGGGGCATACGCCTCCCGCTCGAACCTTAATCCTAGCCGTGAAAGCGCAGGGACGGGAAGGGTTGACTTGCAACTCGTCGGCTAAGGCTTAGCTTAGCCGCAAATTGGGAGATCGCCATGACGCCAGAAGATGGCCTGCTGAAGACGGGCTCAGTGGACCCGACGCGGGAAAAGTTCAAAGCCTTTATGACGCGCCCCCAAGATACGCCCATTCACATGCTCAACCTCATTCGGTTGCGCCCCTTGGCGCTCTATCCCGAGGGACACGAAAACCACGGCAAGGCGATGAGCGGGCTTGAGGCCTACCGGGCCTATGGCGCGACGACGGCTGCGATTTTTGCACGTGTCGGCGGGCGCCAGGTTTGGGCCGGGCGTCCAGAAGTTGTGCTGACCGGCCCCGATGACGAACACTGGGACATTGCCTTTATCGCCGCCTATCCAAATGCGCTCGCCTTTGCTGAAATGGTGCGCGATCCGGACTATAAGGAATATGTGAAACACCGGCAGGCGGCGGTGCTCGACAGCCGATTGATCCGCTTCTTTCCCTTCGCCCCCGGCGCCGGTTTTGGCGAGGCCTAGCCCTGCGCGCCTGCGAACTTTGAAAGTCTGACCTAGACCGCGATGCGATTTGACGAACGGTTTCTGGACGAGGTGAAGTCCCGATTGAAATTGTCCGATGTGATCGGGCGGTCGGTGAAACTTCGCCGTGCGGGACGGGAATGGGTGGGTCTGTCGCCCTTTTCGAAGGAAAAGACGCCATCCTTCTACGTCAATGACGAGAAGGGCTTTTACCACGACTTTTCGTCCGGCAAGCACGGCGATCTGTTGAGCTTTCTGCAAGAAACCGAGCGGCTGAGCTTTCCAGAAGCCGTCGAGCGCTTAGCCGCTGAAGCCGGGGTTCCCATGCCCTCGCCCGACCCAAAGGATCAGGCGGCGGAGAAGGTTCGCCAAGGCTTAGGCGATTTTCTTGAACTGGCAGCGCGGTGGTTTGAAGCCGAGCTTCGCCGCCCCGCAGGCGCCACTGCCCGCGCCTATCTGGAGGGCAGGGCGCTGCCGGAGGCGGAATGGGGACGGTTTCGTTTGGGTTATGCTCCTCCAGGCCGCACCGCCCTGAAAGACTATCTGATCGCCAAGGGCGCCAGACCTGCAGACCTGATTGCCTGTGGCGTCGCCATCGCGCCGGAAGATGGCGGGGCGCCCTATGATCGGTTCCGCGACCGGATCATCTTTCCGATCACCGATATGCGCGGGCGGGTGATCTCGTTCGGCGGACGGGCGCTCGATCCGCAGGCCAAGGCCAAATATCTCAACGGACCCGAATCGCCGCTGTTCCACAAGGGAGCGACCCTTTATGGTCTGTTCGAAGCAAAGAAGTTACTTCTCTTGGCCGAGCGCGAGGTGCCAACGGGCCCACGCCCAAGCTTGGCCGTGGTCGAGGGCTATATGGATGTGATCGCGTCTCAGCGCGCGGGTATCGCCGCTGTCGCGCCCCTGGGCACAGCGCTGACCGAGGACCAGATCGACGCGCTGTGGCGTCTGCATCCCGAGCCAACCCTGTGCTTCGACGGTGATGGCGCGGGCCAACGCGCCGCCTCACGGGCCATGGATCGCGCCCTGCCGAAATTGCGTCCGGGCAAGAGCTTCGCTTTTGCGGTGCCGTCAGGGGGGAAGGACCCGGACGACGTGCTCCGCGAGCAGGGGGCAGCGGCCCTCAAGGCCCAATTGGCGGCGACCCGTCCCTTTGTGCAGCAATTATTTGAGCGCGAGGCGGCGCGCGAGCCCCTTGATACGCCTGAGCGGCGGGCCGGGCTGAAGGCGCGGCTGCGGGCGCTCAGCCAGGAGATTGCCGATAAGGATGTGGCGAGCGCCTATCGGGACGATCTGTTGGCGCGGCTGGAGGCCTCGGCCCCGCGTGCTACGCCGGTAAGGGCGTGGAGTTCGGAGCCGCGTCCGCAGCGTGGGCGACGGGGATTTGACCCGCGCCCCGCCTATCCGACCACGGCCACCCTTCAGGCCCGCGCGGCAGCCGAGAACCTGCCCAAGAAGTTGCGCTTAATTCCCGCCGCAGTTGCTTGGTACGGGGTCCTTCATCCGGACGCGCTTGATCCCTATATAGAAGCCTTGATGGAGGTCGGCTTCCATGACCATGCGCTTGATCTGCTCGCCAAGCGGATCGGTGACGCTTTTGTCGACCCGGTCGGCCTTGACACGGAGCGATTGACAGGCCATCTCGCGAGCAGCGGACTAGGCGATCTTTTAGTAAGTCTAGAAAAAGCGGCGCGGGAATCGAAAGCGCCCTTTCTCGACCCTGAACGGTCGCCTGTTGAAGCCCGCAGGATCTGGTCTCGCGCCTTCGACGCGTTGATCGAGCTTGCACAAGTCGAGGCCGCCCTGGCGGCGGCGAAGGAAGACATGGCCCGCACGCTGGATGCAACCCATCAAAGGATGCTTCGCAGTCGCCAAATGGTGCTCGAACGCGCGTTGAGCGATGGGTCGCTTTTTGCCGAACCGGAGGCCTGATCAGGCCTTTCGGTTCAAACATGTGACGAATTTTCTGCGACGGCGAAGGGCGGCCGGCGCGGACGGAGGCAGGAATGACGACCAATACGGCCGAGACGACAGAGACCGAAACCACCCACGACGGTCCTTTGCTCGACCTGACTGACGCTGGCGTCAAGAAGTTCATCAAGCAGGCCAAGGCGCGCGGCTATGTGACGATGGACGAGCTGAATAAGCTCCTGCCATCGGAAGAGTTCACCTCTGAGCAGATCGAAGACACGCTGGCCATGCTGTCGGAGATGGGCGTCAACGTCATTGAGGCGGAAGAGGCCGAAGCCGAAGGCGGCGAAGTGGCGGTGCGCGAAGACAGCGCCCTTGTTGAAACGCCAAAGTCCGAAACCTATGACCGCACTGACGATCCCGTGCGGATGTATCTGCGCGAGATGGGCTCGGTCGAGCTTCTGTCACGTGAAGGCGAAATTGCCATCGCCAAGCGTATCGAGGCAGGCCGCGACACAATGATCCGCGGTCTGTGTGAAAGCGCGCTGACCTTTGAAGCCATTATGGTGTGGCGTGACGAGTTGCGGTCTGGCCGCATCCTGCTGCGCGAAATCATTGATCTGGAACAGACCTATGGCGGTCAAACGCCGACCGGTGCGCCTGTGCCCGCCACGCCAGAGGACGGCGCACCGGCAGTTGCGCCCGCGCCCGATGGAGAGCCCGCGCCCGCTGCGGCCGAAGGCGAGGCCGAGGTCGACCCTGATCTCGATTCCGAAGATGATTTTGACGATGGCGCGGGCCCGTCTGTCTCGGCCATGGAAGCCGAATTGCGCGACGGGGTGATGGCCACCTTGGACGCGATTGCCTCCGAATTTGAGGCATTTCGCAAGCTGCAGGATCGCTTGGTCGAGCAGCGCTTACGCGGTGCGGATCTGACGGACGAAGATCGCGGCGCCTATGACGGCCTCGCTCAAACCATCACGCTGCACCTGAAAACCCTGAAGCTGAACAACAATCGGATCGAAGCTCTGGTTGACCAGCTTTATGCGATTAATAAGCGGCTGGTGGGTCTTGAAGGGCGTTTATTGCGCTTAGCCGAAAGCTACGGAATTTCGCGCACCGAATTCCTGCGTGCCTATTTCAGTTCGGAGCTCGATCCGGATTGGCTGGAAAAGGTTCGCGCGCTGGGTGTCCGTTGGAGCCGGTTTGGTGAGAACGAAAACGCCCAGATCACCGAAATTCGCAGTGATGTCGCTGCCCTGGCCACCGAAACCGGCGTGCCCATTGATGACTACCGCCGTATCGTCCAGACGGTGCAAAAGGGTGAACGCGAAGCCCGCCAGGCCAAGAAGGAAATGGTTGAAGCCAATCTGCGGCTCGTCATCTCCATTGCTAAGAAATATACCAATCGCGGCTTGCAATTCCTCGACCTCATTCAAGAAGGCAATATCGGCCTGATGAAGGCGGTGGATAAGTTTGAGTATCGGCGCGGCTATAAGTTCTCCACCTATGCCACCTGGTGGATTCGCCAAGCCATTACGCGGTCCATCGCCGACCAAGCCCGAACCATCCGCATCCCCGTGCATATGATCGAGACGATCAACAAGATCGTCCGCACCTCGCGTCAGATGCTGCACGAAATTGGTCGCGAGCCAACGCCGGAGGAATTGGCCGAAAAGCTCGCCATGCCACTCGAAAAAGTGCGTAAGGTGCTCAAAATCGCCAAGGAGCCGATCAGCCTTGAAACCCCGATTGGCGACGAGGAAGACAGCCATCTCGGCGACTTCATCGAGGACAAAAACGCTGTCCTGCCGATTGATGCGGCGATCCAATCCAACCTGCGCGAAACCACGACTCGCGTGCTCGCCTCCTTGACGCCGCGCGAAGAGCGGGTGCTGCGCATGCGTTTCGGCATCGGCATGAATACCGACCATACGCTTGAAGAGGTCGGCCAGCAGTTCAGCGTCACCCGCGAGCGGATTCGTCAGATCGAAGCCAAGGCTCTGCGCAAGCTCAAGCATCCGAGCCGCAGTCGGAAATTGCGCAGCTTCCTCGACAGCTAGACGCCCGCGCGCGCCGCAATCGCCAAGGTTTGCCAGCGATAGTCGGGTCGATTTTGCCTTAATGGCTGGCAAGTCGCGATTTAAGACTTGCCCTCGCCGGGCGCGCGCGCCTTGATAGGCACCCTAGGCTTCGCAGTGCGCGTCGCTTTTCTGAGGTCCCTATGGTTCTGATCGCCGCCGCGCTTGGTCTCGCCCTGACGACGACGCAAGCCCAACCGACCAAGATGACGCCGCATCGGCACACCTTTGGGGCGCTGGCGCTCAGTCCCCAGGCCACGCTGTTAGCCGATGTCGAAAGCGACGAGGCTGAAGATGCCGTGCAAGATCCTCATGGCGCGGTGGTGCTGCGTGCGCCAACGGGTGAACGGGTCGCCGTCATCGATCCCTGTCCAACATGCGCTTATCGCGATCCGACCTTTTCAGCCAATGGCAAGAGCTTGGCCTTTATTGGCCGGGATCGCGCCGCCGGGACCGCGACCCTTTTTCTTGTCCGCGATCTCGCCACGCCTGCGACCGTCGTCACCCTCGCCCAGGTGACAGGCGTCATGCAAAGGCCGCGCTTCTCGCCGGACGATGCCACCTTGGCGGTTTTGGCGGTCGAGGGGGCCCATAAGGATGTCGGCGCCACCCAGGCCGCCGCGCCGCAGGTGGGGGAGATTGGCGAAAGCGTCGACGAGCAACGCATTGAAATTATTCCGGTTGCGGGTGGGGTGCTGAAACCTGTGTCTCCCGGAGATCGATTTATCTACGAATTTGGCTGGACACCCGACAGCAAGGGCTTTGTCGCCACCTCCGCCAAGGGCGATGGGGATGCTAATTGGTGGGTGGCCGACCTAACCGCCATCGACGCGATGAGCGGCGCGGTGCGACAAATCTTACAGCCTAAGGACCAGTTGAATTTTCCAACTGCGTCTCCGGACGGGAAAAGCGTCGCCTTTATTGGCGGCCTGATGAGCGATTTCGGCGCGGTGGGTGGCGACCTGTTTGTCGCGCCCTATGGGGGCGGGGCCCCACGCAATCTGTCCGAGGGGTTCAAGGGCAGCTTCACCTCCATCCTCTGGTCGAAGGCAGGCCTGTTCGCTACGGCCCTTGTCAGCGACAAGACTGAGCTCATTAAGCTCGATCCGACCACAGGCGCCATGCAGGTCTTGTGGGCTGAACCCATCTCTCTTTCCGCCGGTGACGCCGAGGTGGCGCTCGACGCCCAAGCCCGCCACATTGCAGCGGTCAGCCAGGACTTCACCCATCCGGCGGAAATCAGCCTTGGGACCGTGAAGACCTTCGGCCTTGCCCAGCGCATCACCCACGAAAACGCGCTCGTGTCGCCCATCGGTTCGGCGCAAAGCGTTTCGTGGACCAATGACGGCCGGGCCCTGCAAGGCTGGCTCTTGTCGCCCGCTGGAACGCCGGTCAGCGGCAAGGCACCGATGGTCGTTATCGTCCACGGCGGACCCAGTGCCGCCTATCAGCCGACCTTTCCCGGTGGCGGCTTGCGCGGCGGGACCCGGCGGCTCTTGGAACATGGCTATTATGTTTTCCTGCCCAATCCGCGGGGAAGCTATGGTCAAGGAGAAGCCTTTACCCGTGCCAATGTCCGCGATTTCGGCGGGGGTGACCTTTCCGATATTTTGACGGGCATTGACGCGGTGGAAAAAATTGCTCCGGTCGATGACGCGCGCCTCGGTATGCTTGGCCATTCCTATGGCGGGTTCATGACCATGTGGACGGTCACCCACAGCCATCGCTTCGCCGCGGCCGTGGCGGGGGCCGGCATTGCCAACTGGATCAGCTATTATGGCGAAAACGGCATCGACGCTTGGATGATCCCGTTTTTTGGCGCGTCTGCCTATGATGACCCAGCCATCTATCGCAAGCTCTCGCCGCTGGAGACCATCAAGGCCGCCACGACGCCAACCCTGATCTATGTCGGCGAGCGCGACGTCGAATGTCCAGCACCCCAATCCTTCGAGTTTTGGCGGGGATTGAAGGCGGTGGGCGTCAAGACCAAGCTGATCGTGTTTGATGGCGAGGGGCATGGCATTCGCAAGCCCGAACATCTGCGCCAACTCAATGCCGCCGAGCTCGACTGGTTCGATACCTATTTGAAATCGAAGCCCTAGGCGAGAGGCCGGGGCGCCTGTTAGACGGGACCGCACCAACCGGGAAGGTGGGCGGCGTCCTTCGACTTGGCGAGGGTCAGGGCGCGCTGTAAGGCTTGGTCGAACGTCTCCACCACGGTCTTGGTCTTGATCCGTCGTCGCAAAAAGTCGGCCCAGATGAATTCGGAGAAGGGTACGGTTTCTTTGGCATAGCCACCGGCGCGCCGCAGTTCGCCGGCCAGGCTCCGATAGGGGTCGTCCTGCAACTTGGCGATGGATTGCGGAATGTCGGCGAAGCTGCGCCGCACCCCGTCCGCGTCATAGGGGTGACACCAGCCGCGATTATCGGCCATCACCCAAAACTCCTCGCGCTTCAAATTGGAAAGATCGGCAACAACCGAGGTGAGGACCTCCTTGACGCCCTCCTCAATCAGCGCGCGGGCAAGATGGTGGTGGTCGATCACATAGGGTCGCCCCTTGGGGCCGAGTAGCACCGGGATCATGTGGTCGCCGAGAAACACATCGGCATCCGCAGCCTTTTGCTGACGCCAGCGTTTGCGCTTTTCCTGCACCTCGCGCATGCCCACCGTGATTTGGGTGGGGCGCAGGTCGGCCAGGGGCGTGGGTATAACCCTGGGTTCACGAACATGCATGGCGAAGGTCCCGGCGAGGTTTTTGGACAGGTGTTTAGTAGCGCGCCCAGGCGACGCGAAAAGGAAAGGCCAGAGTCAATCTCAGCCGCTTCGCGGTCAAGATCGGCCCTGGCCTAAACCTTAAAAAATTACAGCCACTTGGCCACGCCGCCATGGTGCGAGCAGGCGCCGGAATGGGTTTTGGACTTGCTATAGGTGCCGTCCTTGCACTGTGCCGTCGCGCCGTCTGGCTTGGCGGTGGTGGCAGCAGCCGGGGTTGCAGCAGCAGGTGCCGCAGCGGGGGCCGGGGCAGCGGGCTTCGCTGCTGGGGCGGCCGTTGCAGGCGCGGCAGGTGTCGCCGCAGGCGTGGCTGCGGCCTTGGCGGCCTTCGTCGCCTTTTTGGCTTTTGCTGGCGGAGCAGCAGGTGTGGTCGCTGGCGCTGGCGTGGTTGCCGCTGGCGTGGTCGCCGCCGCTGGGCAGGCGGTGAAGTGGCCCTTTGCGTCCTTACACCGGGGCTTGGCGTCGACCGAAGCCGCGAACGCCATAACTGTAAACATCAGGCCGATAGACAGAATTTTACGCATGATCACTCCCGCAACACAGATTTTTCCCGTGTGGCTGCATTTGTAATCAGTATTAACAACATTGCAATATTGAATAACCTTGGGACGGCGGGCCCGCCGGATTGCCAAGCGCAGATTTCGCGCGCTTAATACAAACCTCGCTTAAAAACCTGACCCGCCACAGGCGTGGCCAAGAGGGGGAAGTCGAGGGAGGACATGTCCGCAACCAGCGCCCATGCGGAGAAGATCTTATCGGTCTTGAATGATGGACTTGCGCCTGCGCGGTCTGCGGTTGCAGCCTCGTGGCGTCGCTCTTTGACCCTCTATGGTCTTGATCCGGAAGATCACCGACCTCCAGACACCTTGTCGGAGGCCAAGCTCAAATCAGCGCGGGAGGAAATGGGTGGGTTGATCCATGCGGCTCAGGCGACACTCGACAGGCTCTATGCGGCGGTCGGCAGTTCGGGCTGCTGCGTGCTTTTGACCAATCGCGACGGCGCGCCTGTCGAGCGCCGAGGTCATAGCGCCGATGACGAGGTCTTCCACCGCTGGGGTCTTTGGGTGGGGGCCGATTGGAGCGAGGCGCGCGAAGGGACAAACGGCATTGGCACCTGCCTCGCCGAAGGCCGCCCCCTAACCATCCACCGTGACCAGCATTTTCACAGCCGCAATATCGGCATGAGTTGCACTGTCGCGCCGATCTTCGACCATCAAGGGCGCTTGGCGGCGGCGCTGGACGTCTCGTCTTGTCGCACGGATCTGACCGAAGCCATGTTGCCCTTGATAACGAGTGCGGTGATCGATGCGGCGCGGGCCATTGAAGCCCAACACTTTCGCCACACCTTCAGTCATGCCCGTATCGTCTTGGCGCCGGAGTGCGAGCGCACGGGAACAGCGCTCTTGGCCGTCGACCGCGATGATCTGATCATCGGCGCCACCCGCGCGGCGCGGGTCGCCTTGGGCGTGACAGATGCCTGCATCGCCGCCCAACGCCCAGCCTCGGACGTGCTGGAAGCGGGGCAGATGCACTTTAGCGAAACGCGCGGAGCTACGGCGAGCGAAGACCTGTATGAAGCCGAACGGGGTGCCGTGCGCCGCGCGCTCGCCCGGTCCGAAGGCAATGTCACGGCGGCGGCGCGTGCACTGGGCGTCAGCCGCGCCACGCTGCATCGCAAAATGAACCGATTGGGTCTGCACAGCGACGGTCGGGCCTGAAAACTGTCGCAGTCCTGCGACACTGGGGCCTGTCGCGCGACTGGACGCGCCTCGATTTTTTGCTTGGTGCCTGAAAGAATTCCCACAGCTGAAGCCGACGTCCGACATGAACGGACGCCCAGAGCCTTGCAGGGAGACGACCATGACCAAGCCACAATTTGTCCGTGCCACCACGCCGAAATTCAAACCCCGTTACGACAACTATATTGGCGGCCAATGGGTCGCGCCGAGCGCTGGACGCTATTTCGAAAATACCTCTCCGGTGACGGGGCAGGTCTTGTGCGAGATCGCACGCTCCGACGCCACCGATATTGAAAAGGCCCTCGATGCCGCCCACGCCGCCAAGGACGCTTGGGGCCGCACCAGCACGACCGAGCGGGCCAATATGCTGATCGCCATTGCGCAGCGTATGGAGGACAATCTGGCAAGCTTGGCCGAGGCTGAGACCTGGGACAATGGCAAGCCGATCCGCGAAACTACCGCCGCCGACCTGCCGCTGGCCATTGATCATTTCCGCTATTTCGCAGGAGCTGTGCGGGCGCAAGAAGGCGGCATTTCCGAAATTGACCACGACACCATCGCCTATCATTTTCATGAGCCCTTGGGTGTGGTCGGGCAAATCATCCCGTGGAACTTCCCGCTATTGATGGCGGTCTGGAAGCTGGCACCAGCCCTGGCGGCGGGCAATTGCGTCGTCTTAAAGCCTGCCGAACAGACGCCAGCCTCGATCATGGTGTTGATCGACCTGATCGGCGATCTCATTCCGCCAGGGGTCCTCAACATCGTCAACGGTTTTGGCTTAGAGGCGGGTAAGCCGCTCGCCTCGTCGAGCCGCATCGCCAAGATCGCCTTTACCGGCGAGACCACCACAGGTCGGCTGATCATGCAGTATGCCAGTCAAAACCTGATCCCGGTGACGCTCGAGCTGGGCGGCAAGTCGCCCAATATCTTCTTCAAAGACGTCATGGCCGAGGATGACGACTTCCTCGATAAGGCGCTCGAAGGCTTCACCATGTTCGCGCTCAACCAGGGCGAGGTCTGCACCTGCCCGAGCCGGGCGCTGATCCACGAAGACATCTATGAGGCCTTCATGGCCAAGGCGATCAAGCGGGTCGAGGCCATTGTCCAGGGTGACCCGCTAGATCCTGCCACCATGATCGGCGCCCAGGCCTCGTCTGAGCAGTTGGAGAAGATTCTCTCCTATCTCGACATTGGTCGGCAAGAAGGTGCCGAAGTGCTGACCGGCGGCGCGCGTGCCGAACTGGCGGGCGATTTGGCCGGCGGCTTCTATGTCAAGCCGACCGTCTTGAAGGGCCATAACAAGATGCGCGTCTTCCAAGAGGAGATCTTTGGTCCGGTTGTGTCGGTCACGACCTTCAAGACGGACGAAGAGGCGCTCGCCATCGCCAATGACACCCTCTATGGCCTCGGGGCTGGCGTCTGGACCCGCGATGCCAACCGCGCCTACCGCATGGGACGCGGCATCCAGGCCGGACGGGTCTGGACCAATTGCTACCACGCCTATCCGGCGCATGCGGCCTTTGGCGGCTATAAGCAATCGGGCATTGGTCGGGAAAATCACCGCATGATGCTCGACCACTATCAGCAGACCAAAAACATGCTGGTCAGCTATAGCCCTAAAAAGCTGGGCTTCTTCTAGGGCAAGGCCCCAAAAGCCCATCGGTGTGAGCGGAGGCGAGGCTGCGGCCTAGGCTTCCGCTCATCTCGGCGTTAAGCTTGGGCCTCCTGCGAGCTTGGAATCTCATTGCCTAATGCCCCCTCTGTTTTGCCGGCGGCCGCAATGAGGACATCGAGCGGACATTGGAGGGCTTTAGCCAGGGTGCGCAGCGTCGAAGGGCGACCTTCGGCCTTGCCGGACTCCAGCGCCGAAATCTGCGCTTGGCTCAATTGAGCCGCCTTGGCCAAGTCGATTTGCGATAACTTTCGGAATTGCCGAATAACCTTGATGGGGGACTCGCCCGCGCGAATTCGCCCCCATTCCGCTTTCGGCATGGCCAGATGTCGCCTCTCTGTTTCCGCCTCCAAGTATTCGCCATAGGCTTGGCGCGCCCAAGCCTCTTCATCGGCGTCCTCTGCCGCGTCTGCGATGGCGACGAGGCGCTCATACTCGGCCTTAGGGATCACAACGAAGTCTTGTTCAGCGACCGTGAATGTGGGTGGGGCGTGGATACTCATCACTCTCTCCTACTCGTAGATGTCTGCGCGATTGCCCACCTTGATCACGATGATCTGGTCTGGGGTCTCGATAAAAACTACCCGCCAGCGCCGCCCAATTCGCATGCGGCGAGCCGGAACGCCTTCCATAATGATCGCGTCGCCCTCACCGGTCATCGCATAGCGCTCAATCGCAGCTTCAATCCGGGTGCGCTCTAGCGGAGCAGCCTGGGCGAGAAACTTATCGGCTGCGGCGGAGTAGCTGATTGTCTTCATGCTTTATTATCGCAAAAACCGATTATTTGCAAAGATCAATTTATCGGTTAAAACGATAATTATCAAGCTTGCAACGGTTGATTTTTAGCAGATTGCCAACTCGGGGGGATCGGAAGTTTAAGTCGGCTTCGGTGCAAAACTCTGGCGATATCTCGACCTTTGCGCCATCATAGCGGCTTATGCGGAGGTTCAGATGTCGGCTCTTTCCAAGGTCCGCGCCACGCCGGAGGCCTTGGCCCTGTTGCGCGCCATTGTCGCCGACCACGGGCCTGTCTTGTTTCACCAGTCGGGCGGCTGTTGCGATGGCTCGTCTCCCATGTGCTATCCGCGCGGTGAGTTTCTGATTGGCGACGCCGACGTCCAGTGGGGCGAGATTGACGGCCATCCCTTTTACATCAGCGGTTCTCAGGCCAAGGCATGGGAAGGGACGGATCTGATTATTGATGTGGTGCCAGGCCGTGGCGGCATGTTCTCTCTCGACAATGGCCGCGAGCTTCGGTTTCTCACCCGCTCACACCTTTGCCGCGTGTGACGGTGGAGCCTGCTGTTGGTCGCACGCGGGTGCGGCGAGGTCGTCTGGCGTCAGCCGATCTTGCGAGGCTGGCCGCTGTTCTAGGCCGCCCATCCCTGCCCGACCGGCTTCCCTTAGGCTGGCAATGGGCAAGCTTAAATGAGGTCCCGCGCGCGGCGGATATGGGCGAGGATGGCCACCCCCAGCGTGGCGATTTTTTGCCCGAGCTTGGCCTGCCGCGTCGTATGTTTGCTGGCGCGTCTATGCGCTTGATCAGCGACCTCTTGATCGACGCGCCAACAGAGGTTGAGGAACGGATTATCTCCGTTCAAGAGAAAATCGGGCGAACAGGCAGGCTGGCCTTCGTTGAACTCGAGCGGCTGTTTTTCCAATATGGTCAGTTGCGCCTCTCAGAAACCCAGACCCTCGTTTATCGCCAAGCGGCCCAAGGTCCAGCCGTGCAGGAGGTTGCCCCCGCGCCCGGTGACGTCAAGGCCGATTGGCGCGAGGCGATCCATCCCGATCCGGTGATGCTCTTCCGCTTCTCCGCCGCCACCTTTAACGCCCACCGCATCCATTATGACCGTGACTATGCCCAAAGGGTGGAATTCTATCCTGGCCTCGTCGTCCACGGGCCTTTGGTGGCGCTTTTATTGCTTGAGGCGCTTTTCAGGCACTCAGGCCGCAGCCCCAAAACCTTCCACTTCCGGGCCCTGAGCCCGCTTTTTGATACGGCGCCGTTTTTTCTCTGTGGCCGCCTCGACGGCGATCAGGCGGAGCTGTGGGCCGAAGGCGCCGACGGTCAGCGCGCCATGACGGCGGGGGGCGGAGTGTGAGGGGGTGGCGCTATTTGGTAGGGTGGATAATCTAAAATATTGATTTAAAAGTATTTATGATCCGTAGGCCGCGGGCATGAAGGCCACAGCGTGACCCGCCTGATCATAAACCGTTCGGGGCAGGAGGCATGTCAAAAGTCTGCCGATAGTGAGTTCCCTTCGATCTGGAACCTGATTGCCTAGATCGCGCGCTTGAGATGCGCGACCCGGCGGGTAGATAAGCGTGACCTTCACAGTCGGTAGCGTGTTTAAAAACTTAACCGCAGGGATTTGATCACTGTCTGCAGTCAGTAGGATCGCGCGGCTTACCTCCCCGCGAAGCGCGTCCGATACCATCTTGACCGCGATGGCGACGTCCGTTTGTTTTTCTTCATGAAAGTCGCAATAGCGAGTTTGTGATCTACAGTATTTTTTCGCCTTTTTAAAATTAGATTCGTGAACTTGGACGCCCACTGCGCGAAGTGCAGAAATATAATTTATATGACGCTTTCTTTTGTCGGCGTCAAAATTTTGAACTGCGGTGAAAAAATTGACTTCATCGAGAATCTCTCCATCACGAAGAAACCCTTTTGAAAGCGTCCAATAGTTGAGCCATTTTAGTTTAGGGTCTCCGATTGGGTCTATGGCGTGATAAATGTTGAATCCATCAATGTATATTCGAACTTTTGGCATGGATTTCCCTTGACTTATTCACCGCTGTTCCATAAACAAAATCATCCACCCGCAAGTCTCGCGCTGCGGAAAAGGGGGCTAAACTTTCGGGTTGGCCCCCTTATTTTTTGGGGTTGCCTCTTCTTGGAAGGCTACGCTTACGCCTCCATTTTGGCGTGCTTCCTTTCGTTGGGCAATGCTCTGATCCCCACAATGCGGCCGTTAGGCCTTCCTTCCCCTCGCTTGACTCTCCCGCGCGCCAAAACTAGAACAAAATAGGAACATTTAGCGAGGGGTCCATGTCCGATGACCGGTCCCGGTCGGCTTTACAGGCTTTGCGTGTGCGGGTCGCCGAGATGGAGACGCCGGGGCGGCGGGGCTTTGGCGTCTTGCCGTTTGGGCTCGCAAGCCTGGATCAAAGGCTGCCCGGCGGCGGGTTGGCGCGGGGGGCCTTGCATGAGGTGGCGGGCGCGGGGCCAGAGGCGGGGCCAGAGGCGGGGGATGGGGCGGCCGCGACCCTGTTTGCGGCTGGCGTGCTCGCCCGAACGGAAGGCGCAGTTCTATGGTGTGTGAAGCGGCGCGACCTCTTTGCTCCGGCCTTGGCCCAGGCGGGGCTTACCCCCGAGCGGGTAATCTTTGTCGAGGCGGGGGACGAGGCGGGCGTCTTGGCGGCCTTCGAAGAGGCTTTGCGCCATCCCGGTCTGGGCGGGGCGGCGGCGGAATTGAGCGACCTTGGCATGACTGCGTCGCGACGGCTGCATCTGGCGGCCGAGTCGACCGGCGCGCTTGGCCTGATCGTGCGGCGCTGGCGCAGGTCACGCCCAGCGGCGATGGAGACACCCAATGCGGCGGCCACGCGCTGGCGGATCGCGCCCTTGCCTGCGACGCCGCTTCAGGTCGATGGGCGCTTGATTGCTGGCCTTGGCCGTCCGCTCTGGCGGCTCGACCTGACGCGCTGTCGGGGCGGGGAGGGGTTTTCGCTCGCGGTGGAGGCCTGTGATGGCGAGGGTCGTCTCGCTCTTCCTGCCCTTCTGGCCGACGGATCGGCGGCGGCGCACGCTCCGCTCCAGGCCGCAAGCTGACATTGCGGGCCCGCAGCCAGACGGCCCCTTGGCGCTGACGGCTAAGGTGGGACCGCGACGTCTGGTCTGGGCGGCAGAGCCACAGGCCTTGGCGCTTGGGGTGCGCAAACACATGCCCGCCGCCCAGGCCAGCGCCTTGAGCGCTGAGCTTTTGCTGCAAGAGGCGGACTTGGCAGGCGATGCCCAGGCGTTGGAGCGTCTGGCCCTATGGGCCTATCGGCGCTATTCGCCCAGCGTCTGTGTCGATCCGCCAGATGGGCTTGTTTTGGAGGTGGCGGGCGGCGCACACCGGTTTGGCGGTGAGCAGGGCCTGATCGCCGATTTGCTGGCGCGCCTGCAGGCTTTTGGCGTCACCGGAGCCGCAGCGCTCGCCGACACATGGGGCGCGGCGTCTGCGCTGGCGAGGTTCGCCGCGCGTCCAGGGCAGGGGCTGGTGAGCCATGGCTTTGCCGACCTCGCCGATCTGCCGGTCGCGGCCTTGCGCTTGGCGCCAGAGACGGTGGCTGCACTTTCCCGCGTGGGCTTGGAGACGATTGGCGATCTGGCGGGGCGACCCGCAGCGCCGCTCGCCCTGCGCTATGGTCAAGACCTGATCCGCCGTCTCGATCAGGCCTATGGCCGTCTTGCCGAACCGATTGTCGCTGTGGTCCCGCCCACCGCCCATATGCGTGAGGCGCGCTTCCCAGAACCGATCAGTGCGCCGGAAACCTTGAGCCGTCATATGGCGCGCTTGGTGGAGGCTTTGTGTGCTGACCTGGAACAGCATGGCTTTGGCGTGCGGCGGCTGCGGCTGAGCGGTCTGCGGCTTGATGCCCGTGTCGAGACGGTGGAGATCGGCCTTGCCCAGGCGACACGCACGCCCGCGCGCCTCATCCGGCTGTTGGGCGAAAAGATCGCCCAGATTGATCCGGGCTTTGGCTTAGAGGCCTTGCGGCTCAGCGCCACCCGCATTGAACCCCTCGACTGGCGTCCGCCTGGGTCCGATCTCACCGCAACCGGCCCACAACCGCCTGACGGGCAAGGCTTGGCCCCTCTGGTGGACGCGCTTGAAAATCGGTTGGGCACAGGCCGGGTCTATCGAGTTGAGCCCTTGGTCAGCGACATGCCGGAGCGTTGCGAAGCTCGCGTGGCACCACTGCAGCCGGTGGGCGAGCTCGACTGGCGCGCGGTGTGGCGCGAGGATTGGCCAAGACCCGCCCGACTGTTGAACCCACCCGAGCCGATTGAGACCCTTGCCGCCCTGCCGGACTATCCGCCTGCCGCCTTTACCTGGCGCGGTGTGCGCCGACGGGTACGCGCCGCCGATGGGCCAGAGCGGCTCTATGGCGAGTGGTGGCGACGCACTGCCGAGCGCGACAGTGTGCGCGACTATTTTCAGTTGGAGGACGAAACCGGCGCCCGGTTTTGGGTATTCCGGCTCGGCGACGGCGAGCGCCCCCAGACCGGGCCGCAAAACTGGTTCCTGCACGGGCTGTTCGGATGAGCTATGTCGAATTACAGGTCGCCTCGCACTTTTCATTTTTGCGCGCCGCCTCGTCCTGCGAGCAGTTGTTTGCTCGCGCCGCAGAGCTCGGCTTAAAGGCGCTCGCTCTCACCGACCACAACACGCTTTCGGGCATGGTGCGCGCCCATCAGGCAGCGCGGGAGACCGGCGTGCGGCTGATTGTCGGCTGTCGGCTGGAGCTGAATGAGGGGGCGACACTGCTCGTCTATCCCACCGACCGCGCGGCCTATGGGCGGCTCTGTCGGCTGTTATCCTTGGGCAAGGCGCGGGCGGGCAAGGGGCGTTGTGATCTTGGCTGGGACGATCTTGGGCCCTATGCCGAAGGCCTGATCGCGGTCTTGGTGGCGGAAAAGGCTGACCCCGCCTGCGCGGCGCGGCTGACCCGTGCGCAGGCGATCTTTTCAACCGGCTGCTATCTCGCCCTATCCTTGAAGCGCAGGCCCAAGGATGCGCTTCGGCTGCATAGGCTGAAGGCCCTAGCCGACAGCCTGGGCATTGCCTGTGTGGCCGTCAATGACGTGCTCTATCACCACCCCGACCAACGCATCCTGCAAGAGGTGATGAGCGCCATCCGCCACAATTGCCGCATTGAGGAGCTTGGCCTGCGTCGCGAACGCAGCGCTGACCGGCATCTGAAGTCTGAGGCTGAGATGCGCCGCCTGTTCGCCGCCTGGCCAGATGCAGTGGAGATGAGCGGACGCATTGCCGAGGCCTGTCGATTCTCACTCGACGAGCTTGCCTATCAGTATCCGCTGGAAGAAGTCACCGCGGGCCGTACGCCGCAAGAGACCCTGTGTGATCTGGTGCAGGAAGGGGCAAAGGGGCGCTATCCGGACGGTGTTCCCGAGAAGGTCAAAAAGGCCTTGGCCCATGAGCTCGCCCTGATCGGCCAGATGGCCTATGCGCCCTATTTTTTGACCGTCAACGCCATTGTCCGCTTTGCCCGCAGTCAGGGGATTTTGTGCCAGGGGCGCGGCTCGGCGGCCAATTCGGCGGTGTGTTACGTGCTCGGGATCACCGCCATTGATCCGGAAAAACACGAGCTCTTGTTCGAGCGCTTTATCAGCCAGGAGCGCAAGGAGCCGCCGGACATCGATGTGGATTTCGAGCATGAGCGGCGCGAGACCGTCATGCAGTGGGTGTTTGAAACCTATGGCCGTACCCATGCCGCGCTGTGCTCCACCGTCATCCGCTATCGGGCGCGCGGCGCCCTGCGCGATGTGGGCAAGGCGCTCGGCTTGCCAGAGGATCTGATCCGGCTTCTGTCCTCCCAGGTCTGGGCCTGGAGCCGGGAGGGCGTCGAGGCCATTCATCTGCAAAGTCTGAACCTCAATCCGCAGGATGCGCGGCTGATGCTGACGCTTGACTTGGCCCGGCGGCTGATGGGGACGCCGCGCCACCTGTCTCAGCACCCAGGGGGCTTTGTCTTGACCGAGGATCGGCTGGACGAGCTCGTGCCCATCGAGCCCGCCGCCATGTCAGACCGTCAAGTGATCGAGTGGGACAAGGACGATATCGATATCTTGAAGTTCATGAAGGTCGACTGTCTGGCGCTTGGCATGTTGAGCTGCATGAAAAGGAGCTTTGATCTGATCGCCCAACACTATGATCGAGAGCTTGATCTGGCCGACATCCCTCAGGAGGACCCGGCCACCTATGCGATGATCCGCCGGGCCGACACCTTGGGCGTGTTTCAAATTGAGAGCCGGGCCCAGATGGCCATGCTACCGCGCATCAAGCCCCGCACCTTCTATGACCTGGTGATCGAGGTCGCCATTGTTCGACCCGGCCCGATCCAGGGCGACATGGTCCATCCCTATCTGCTGCGGCGCGAGGGTAAGGAGCGACCGAGCTATCCTTCGCCGGAGTTAGAGCGGGTCTTAGGCCGCACACTGGGCGTACCGCTGTTTCAAGAACAGGCCATGCGGGTGGTCATTGAATGTGCTGGCTTTACGCCCTCAGAAGCCGACCAGCTGCGCCGCGCCATGGCGACCTTTAAGCATACGGGCGGGGTTGGGCCGTTCCGGGACAAGCTGATTTCGGGCATGACAGCGCGCGGCTATACCCAAGACTTTGCCGAGCGCACCTTTCGTCAGCTTGAGGGGTTTGGCTCCTATGGCTTTCCAGAAAGCCATGCGGCGAGTTTTGCCCTGATCGCCTATGCCAGCTCTTGGGTAAAGCGCCACTATCCCGATGTCTTTTGCGCCGCTCTGTTGAACGCCCAGCCCATGGGCTTTTATGCGCCGGCCCAGATTGTTCGTGACGCCCGGGAACATGGGGTGGAGGTGCGCCCGGTCTCGGTGCTGGCCTCGCGCTGGGATTGTACGCTGGAGGCGGGGCGGGCCCCAAACCAGAGGGCGGTGCGGCTGGGGTTTCGTCAGGTGCGCGGCCTTGCCAATGCCGATGCGGCCAAAATCATCGCGGCCAGAGGCGATGGACGGGAGGGGGGGCGCGCATTTTCCTCCGTTTCAGATGTTTGGCGCAGATCAGGCGTCCGGGCGGCGGCACTGGTCAAGATCGCTGAAGCTGACGGGTTTTTAGAGCCATTCGGTCTGGCCCGGCGCGAGGCCTTGTGGGCCATCAAGGCGCTGAATGACCAGCCCTTGCCCTTGTTCGATGCCGCCGATGCCGCCGCACCGCCAGAAGACGCGCCACGCTTACGCCCGATGAGCGAGGGGCGCGAAGTGGTGGAGGACTATGCCCATCTGGGCTTGACCCTGCGCCGTCACCCCTTGGCCTTTTTGCGCACGCGACTGGCGAAGCAGGGCTTTAAACCCTGTGCGGAGACGACCACCCGGCGCGACGGGGCGCTATTGTCGGTCGCAGGTCTGGTGCTGGTGCGTCAGAAGCCAGGGTCGGCCAATGGCGTCATGTTCATCACCTTGGAGGACGAAACCGGTGTCGCCAATCTGGTGGTCTGGCCAAAGCTGTTTGAAAAGCTGCGTCGGGTGATCTTGACCAGTCGCCTGATGGCGGTCGACGGGCGATTGCAACGCGAAGGCGAGGTGGCGCATCTCATCGTCTATCAGGTTCATGACCTGACGGATGCGCTTGACAGTTTGGGCCAAGCCGAGACGCCCGGGCCCGCGCCGCGCGATCTCTACAGTCCAGACATGTCTTTGAAGCGCTTGCGGCAAAAGGCGCGGAATTTTCATTGATCGGGCACCCTGGGCCCCGGTCTGCGCCAGGGTGCGGGATTGCCCGGTCGCCGAGACGGTTTGCCCGCGAGGACGAAGCGGTCGCGCGGGTCGAGGTGCGCAAAGGCTCATTGAGCAATCATATAGAGCAATTTCTCAAATTAATTTGGTCGAACTCGCCTTTAATTTGGATCCTTGGCCCGGAGGACAAATATATATTTCAAATCGAAGATATATTAATGTATAATTTTAAGAAATCATTCAATTAAATAATTATAAATATGTATATACTGAAATCAAACAATAAATTCATACAATATTTTGGAAATGCGATTAAAATATATGTATAAATAGTGAAAAAGTGCGATTTACGCGAATTTAAGCAAGCTCATTTACTACATTATTTGTAAATGCAACTTCAGGCGTCAAGAAAGGCGCTTTCCTGCCAGAAGGAAATTTCAGTTGGCTAACAACAGTATCAATACAAATATCGGCGCACTGGTCGCGCTGCAAAACCTAAACACCACCGCCGCCACATTGGCCCAAACCCAAAACCAGATTTCGACCGGTTTAGCGGTGGCCAATGCCACAGATAATGGCGCGGTTTGGAACATCGCTCAGAATAGCCGGGCGACCGTCAGCGCTCTGGACTCAGTGAAGTCCTCGCTCCAGCGGGCCCAATCGACGGTTTCGGTCGCTGTCTCTGCCGGTCAGACCATCTCGGACCTGTTGAACCAGATCAAGACCAATGTGCTGGCCGGAACCGACACCTCGCTCGACACCACCAGCCGCAGTTCACTCAATCAAACCACCCAGGCCCTGGTTCAGCAGGTGGTGAAGATTGTTTCAAACGCTACCTTCAACAACGTCAATCTGATTAAGACCGGTGGTACGACGCTTCAGGCGCTCGCCAATACCACAGGCTCTAAGTTCACCGTTGCGGCAGCCAGCTTGCAGGTCGGCGGAGCCAATATCACCTTCACCGCCAACGCCTCCTTCACCACGGCGACCACGGCCAACACCTTGTTATCTTTGGTCAACACCTCGATCACCAACGTCAATGCCGCGACGGCCAAGTTCGGCACGGCGTCCAACGCCCTGACCACCCACTTAAACTTCATCTCGACCCTGCAAGACACCCTGACAGCGGGCGTCGGCAATCTGGTCGATGCAGACGTGGCCAAGGTCAGCGCTCAGTTGACCGCTTTGCAAACCAAGCAACAGCTTGGCATCCAGTCGCTCGCCATCGCCAACTCGTCCAAGTCAGCCCTGCTCGGCCTGTTCCGCTAAGATTTGCGGGCGAGCTCGGGGCCGGGTGAGGCGCTCCGTTGATCCTGCTTTCACGCGAGGGGGGCGCATGGTAGAAGGCGAGGGGTTTTTACAGACGGACGTCGCATGAGCCTCAATATCAAAGATCCGGAAGCGCACAGATTAGCTCAAGCCGTCGCAGACGCGACCGGCCAGAGTATGACACGGGTTGTAATCCAAGCGCTTCAGGATCGATGGGAGAAGATCGAACGGAGTAAGGGAAAGGCTAGCCTGGACGAATTACTGGCGATTGCGGACCGCGCGGCCGCGCAACTGAAAGGTCCCCATCGTGATCATGTCGAGGTCTTGTACGACGAAAACGGTTTGTCGCGATGATCCTAGTCACCTCCGCGCTGATCGCGGTTCTGTATCGCGAACCCGAGGCGGAGCCTCTGCTGTTCAAAGGCTTGGATTTCTCGCTCACCGATGTGGCGTGCGTGGTCTAGGCGGTAAGGTCGGCCACCCCCTACCGTCCGTGCTGGCCGTCGTCGATTTTGATCACGGCGCCGGTCACGGCGTCGGAGGCGGGCGAGGCTAGGAAGAGCAGGGTTGAGTCCATCTGGGCCGGGTCGCCCAGGCGCTTTCTGGGGAAATGGGCCGCGATGTCGCCCATGCGCGCCACCATCCCATCCATCATTTCGGAGGAAAAAGCGCCGGGTGCGATGGCGTTGACATTGATGTTGAACTTCGCCCATTCCACGGCCAGGGCTTCGGTCAACCGCACCACGCCTGCCTTGGTGGTAGAATAAAGCGCAGCGCCATGGCCGCCATAGTCGAAAGCTGCCATCGAGGCGATATTGATGATGCGACCTGGCGATTTCAGCTCCATCAACCGCCGCGCCACTTCGCAAGAGAGAATATAGGGCGCGCGCAGATTAACATCGATGACCTGGTTGATCAGGTCGACGCTCATCTTGGTGGCGCGTTGGGCGTCAGGAATGCCAGCATTATTGACCAGGATTGTCACAGGACCGAGAGCGGCTTCAACGGCAGGCACAATCCGCGTCAGTTGGTCAGTATCGGCTACGTCAAGGGCAAAGGCCTGAGCGAAACCGCCGCTGGCGCTGATCTCTGCCTGGACGGCCTCTAGCCGCTCCACGCGCCGGGCGGCGAGCGCGACGCGGGCCCCGCTCGCCGCCAGGACCTTCGCAAACCGCAAGCCAAGTCCGGAGGAGGCGCCGGTCACCAGCGCCGTCTGACCTTGAAGATCGACGGAAATATTGGGCAGGGGATAGTCGGTCATCAGCTTCCCTTTGAATTAATGCGCCGCGATGGATGGGCGAGCGCGGCGCTAAGATCAGGGCTTGGTGAGGTGCAGTGCTAGGCCAATCCTCGGCTGAGGTCGCGGCGGGTGGCGTCGCCCAATTGCGAGCCGCCGTCACAATCAAGGATGGTGCCGGTAATATAGGCTGCCGAGGGACTGGACAAAAATACTGCACTTTCCGCCACTTCTTCGATCTCGCCCCAGCGGCCGAGCGCGATGCGGTCATAATGGCCTTTCCGCGTTTCTTCCGAAGGGGCGAGGCGGGCCATGCCCTCGGTATTGGCGATGGGCCCCGGCGAGATACCATTGACCCGGACACCTTCAGGTCCCCATTCCAAGGCGAGCACGCGGATCAGCTGATTGATGCCTGCCTTGGCGGCGCAGGCATGGGCTTGCAGCATCATGGGATTGACCGCCTGGCCTGCGGTGATGGCGATCAGGCTGGCCCCCGGTGTTCGTAAAAGGTCGAAGGCGGCGCGGAAGACGTTGAAGGTGCCGTTGAGGTCAATATCGACCACAGTGCGAAAGGCGTTGGCCGACATGCCAAGTACGGGCGCAAGAAAGTTTCCCGCCGCGCCGGAGACAACAATATCAAACGCGCCAAGCTGGTTATGGGCGGTTTGCAAGGCGCTGCGAATGGCGGCGTAGTCGCGCACGTCGGCCGAAAGCCCCAGCGCGTCCGATCCGATGCTCTGCGCGGCTTTTTCAGCCTTTTCCGGATTGCGACCGACGACGCAGACCTTGGCCCCCAGTTGGGCATATCGCTTGGCAATGCCCAGATTAATGCCGCTGGTCCCCCCGGCGATAAAGGCCGTCTTGCCCACGAGCAGATCGTCGCGAAAGGCGCTCGCCATTGGTTTCCTCCATTTTTATTGCGCCGGTTCGACGCGTCTGGAGCGGGCAGAGGGGTGGGCTAGGCGTCCTCCGCCACAAATCCCTTCCAGGCCCGCATATAGGTGATGAAGCTGTCGCCGAGGCCCTCCTTGGCCAGATAGGCGGCGCTGACGGGCAGGGCGGTTTGGACAAACTCAGGGTCCGCCAAGGCCCGCATGGGGAAATCATGGTGCAGGATGGCGGCGCGGCCGAGCAGCACGAAATCGGCGCCGTGATCGAGCATGGCTTGCGCCCGCCGTGCTGAGGTGATCTTGCCCGCCACGCCTAGCCTCGTCGCACCCCGGTCCAAGGCGGTGAAATAGGACATCAAGGTCTTGCCCTTGAACTTCGGGTCCTCGGGTTCCTTGGTCACGTCCCAGAGTGACATGTCGAGATAGTCCAGTTGCTGGCGATGCAGCACTTCGCGGACCAGATCGACCATCTCGTCCAGCTGCAAGCCAAACCGCTCGGGCGAGAGCCGAAGCCCAAGCTGGAAGGTGGGCCCACAGGATTTACGCACGCCGTCCAGAATTTCAAAGATAACGGAGGCGCGATTGGCCAGCGAACCGCCAAAGCGGTCGGTGCGGCGGTTAGTGTCTGCCGACAAAAACTGCGCCAATATATAGCCGTGAGCGCCGTGGATTTCGACACCATCAAAGCCCGCCTTTTCCGCCCGGACGGCTGCGGCGACAAAGTCGGCGATCAAGGCCTCTACCTCGGCCTCACTCAGGCTGCGCGCGCCTGTGTCGGGGTCGTCAGACGGCGCAACCGGTTGGCCGACCAGGTCCTTGGGCGAGCGCATGCCCGCGTGGTGCAACTGTACCGCTGACAGGCTGCCCGCCGCTTTGATATCCGTTGCCAGACGGGTCAGGCCTTCAAGATGGGTGTCGGACCAGATCCCCAACTGGCCTGGAAAGCCTTGGCCGTGCTGTTGCACATGCGCGGCGCAGGTCATGGTCAGACCAAAGCCGCCCTTGGCGCGCAAGGTCAGCCAATTGCGCTCCGCGTCGGACAAGCGCCCATCCGCATGGCTCTGGGTATTGGTCAGGGGGGCCAACATGAAGCGGTTCTTCATGCTGGGTCCGTGGGTGAAGGCGAGCGGCGCGTTTACCTGTGCCATAGGGCCGCAATCACATCCGTTCGATGATGATGGCGGGCGCCATGCCGCCAGCGGCACACATGGTGACAAGACCACGCTTCAGGTCGCGACGCTCCAGCTCATCGAGCAGGGTGCCGATCAACAATGCCCCGGTCGCGCCGATGGGGTGGCCGAGCGCCATGGCCCCGCCATTGACGTTGACCTTTTCGCGGTCGAGCTTCAGATCGCGAATGAATTTCTCCGCCACCACGGCAAAGGCCTCGTTGATCTCCCACAGATCGATGTCGTCAACGGTGAGACCGGCCCGGGCCAGGGCCTTCTTCGCCGCCGGTACCGGTGCGTTCAGCATCAGGGTCGGGCAGTCGCCCATATTGACCGCGGCGACAATCTTTGCCCGTGGCGTCCAGCCTTGCTTTTTGGCGTAGTCCGGCGAGGCCAGGAGGATGGCGCCAGCACCGTCCACCACACCGGACGAATTGCCCGCATGGTGGATGTGTTCGATCTTCAGGTCCGGATAGGCTTGGTTGATCAGCTTGCGGAAGGTGGTCCCTTCCTCATCCAACGGCATGTCGGCGATCTGGGTGAAGGAGGGTTTTAGGCCCGCGAGCCCTTCCGCCGTGGTCTGGGGCCTAGGGAACTCTTCCTTGTCGAGGGCAAGACTGCCATCGACATTATAGACCGGAACCAAAGACTTTTCGAACCGGCCTTCGGCAATGGCGACTGCCGCGCGGCGTTGGCTTTCCAGGGCGAGGGCATCGACGGCCTCGCGGCTAATGCCTTCCATCGAGGCAATCGCGTCGGCGCAAACCCCTTGGTGGCTTTGCGGGTGACGAGCGCGCAAGCGCAGGTTGCCCTTGTCCATGCCGATCGGACCGACGGGGGGCAGCTGGGCGGTATAGCTCATCATCTCGCAGCCGCCGGCGATGACGAGGTCCTGTTGGCCAGACATGATGGTCGCGGCGGCCAGATTGACCGTGGTGATGCCAGAGCCGCAGAAGCGGTCAAGCGTAACGCCGCTTGCTTTGACGTCATAGCCCGCATCCAGCGCTGCCATGCGGCCCATATCGGCACCTTGCATACCCACCTGGGTCGAGGTGCCCCAGATGATGTCATCGACCTCGGCGGTGTTGATGGCGTTGCGCTCGGCCAGCGCCTTTAGAACTGTCGCTGCCAGATGTTGCGGATGCATGTGGGCCAAGGCCCCCTTGCCCACCTTGCCAACGCCGCGTGGGGTGCGGCATGCATCGATAATCCAGGCCTCAGTCATGGGGGGCTTCCTCTTCGCCGATCAGGTGTCTGACGTTTGAGAAGAGTTTAGAAGGCTGACCCTGAGGAAGGGAAGCGGCGATTCTGATCTCGGCTTGGGAACGAGACCTGAAATTCCACCTGACCCGCTGCGCTCCTTATCGGTCCGGCGTTTGCGGGGTGTAGTCCTCTTTGATGTGGGGGCGAAGTTGATCTTCCGTGAAATAGACCGGCTTCACCTTCATATCGGCAAACAGCGGGGTTTGGTCGGCATAGTGGGGAGAGGTTGCGTCAAGGGTCGCGGTGCCGAATTGGTGGATGCTTTCGCTCGATAGCCGGCCCTGCCGGTCCCAGGTGACGAACATAATAAAGGTGTCGCCCGCCTTGGCTTTCAATCGGGCGTCCTTTTGTAGGTCGCCATAGACGGCGCGGAAGGTGTCAGGCCCTCCATCGAGCGGCAGATCCACGGTGCCGCGCAAGATGCGATTGACCTGCCCCCAGGCGGGATCGAGGCGGCCATAGCGCTTGCGCAAGACACTGACGGCCGCGCGCAGGGCGGGTTTTGGATCGACGGCCTCGCCCTTGGCCAGGGCGTCTTCGAGGGGCATAAAGGTCAGGATCGCCAGAGCGGCGCTGCGATTTTCCTTGTCGGCGCTCAGATTCCAGCCCGCCAGCACCGCCTTTGCGGCGGCGAGGTCCCGGTCCCCCTTTGGGTCGAGCCCAGCAATGGCGCGCATCAGCTTGGCCATGTCCGAGCGCCTACTATAGCTGACATCGAACTTATATTTGCGGAAGCTCGCCTCAGAAATCTGGGTATCAGCGCCGAAGGTTTCCTGAGCCCGCAAGGCGCGATTGGTCATGCCGCGCTCTAGGCCCATGGAGGCGGGAAAATCGGCGGGCTTGAGGGCGTCTTCGGCGCCGGTGGCGGCAAAGGGCGTGTTGTTGGAATTGAACACATAGCCGGAATGTGGCCGCCAAATTTGCGGGGTTTGGGAAAAGGGGCGATAGGCGCGCCAGATCAGATCCGAGCGGTCGCCGGGCTCGATCTTGGCCGCGTCCACTCCGTCCTTCCGCATGGGATATTGGCCATTATAGACATAGCCAATCTGACCCGTCTGGTCGGCATAGATATAGTTGATGCTTGGCAGGGCCTGGAGACGCATGGCGTCCAGCCATTCTGCCTGAGTTTTGGCCTTGTCTAAGCGGTAATATTGCAGAGCCTGTCGCGTCTCGCCCATTCCAGCGTAGCGGAAGGCATAGACGCCATGGGGCGTGCGCATCACCGGTCCGTGCTCCGACCAGAGGAGCGGCTTATGGACAAGCACATGCAAGGGTCCAAAGAGGCGCACCTTGAGCGCGGCGTCGCCGGTGGTGAAGTCCCGCCACGCGCCATCCAACAGGTATTGGTTTTTGTTGTTGGGATTGAGGGTCAGACGATAGACGTCGACCAGTTGCGGCTTGTTGACCGTATTGGCCCAGCCCAGATTGGCGTTATGGCCGTGCAGCATAAAAGGCGAGCCGGGGAAAAAGCCGCCTGCGACGTGCAAGCCTTCCCTTGAGTCCAGCACCGCCTCATACCAGGCGACAGCCCCCGTATAGGGTTGGTGAGAATTGACCAGCAGTCGCGTCGCGCCGTCAGCCGAGCGGGAGGGCGCAACCGCCACGCCATTCGACCCAATGGGGGAGGCTTTCAAGGGCGCCTTGGCGCTGATCACCTCGCCAACACGATCTGGAAAGCCGTAAAACATTGGCGTTTTCAAGACAAAGCCCGCCACGACATCCTTGCCGGTGACCGGTAAGAAGTGGGCGACCGTTTGCTTGGGGTGTTGGCTGGCATAGAGGTTGATGCCATCGGCATAGGCCTCTAGCACCCGTCGCACATCGGTCGGCAAGGCCGCATAGTGGGCCTCGACATCTGGCCAGACCCGCATCCAACGCACAAAATAATCAATCTGTGCTGCCGACGCCCCCTTATCCGCTGCCAGTTCGCCGCGGGATGCCATCATCACATCTTGAATGGTGGCGAAGTCATCCTCGCAATGGGCATAGGCCAGGCCAAAGGTCACATCGGCGTCGGTGCTGCCTAAAATGTGTGGCACGCCGAATGTGTCGCGGCGGATGCGCGGGGAATAAAGGGCTGCGCGCCGCGCGATCTCGCGCATATCTGCATGCCTCGGAGCGGCTTTGCCATCCAATACCCCATAGACCAGCGCCCCGGCAGCCAGGAGGGTCGCCGTGACCAAAACACTGCGAGCGATGCGCGCGAAGAGGGGCATGGCGTTCCTTGACTTTCAGAAGGTCCGTCAAAATGACCCGCCTCGGTGTAGACCAAAGGAGCGGGGTTGCAAACGGCCTCAGGTCAGGTGGGCATGACAGGGCGCGGTCCGAAATGACGCGAATTCGAGCGGGCTGGGCCTTGGGCGCCGCTTTTGTGATCGCCGAGTTTTAGAACTGTTCAATTTCTCCCAACCGTGTCTCAATATGTGGCAGATGGGTTTAAAGGCCCTGTTCAGGGGTTTCGGCGCGGGTTCGCGTGCGAAACCATGGGTGTCAGCTGAATCTCTCGGAGGCCAGGAGAGTCATGCAAAAGGTAAAGTCCGAGTGGGCGCGCGCGCCCAACGCGCGTGCGGATTGGCGCCGATCACAGCGACATTTGGCTGAAGTCCAGACGCAGACTTTCGCACCCCACGACGGGGTTTGGCCTTAAGGCGTTCCGCATCACACCCAGTCAAGTTAAAACGCCGCAGCGATGGCTGTCGCGATCTGTCCTTTCTTTTTCTTCTGAGGATTTGCGATCTTGGATTTTCTGTTGACTTTGACCCACGCCTATCCGCCGAACGTGTTGATTGGATTGGCGCTTATTCTTCTTGTGTCGGGATTGATGAGCGGGCTGTCCGGTTTTGGTTTCTCCGCCATTGGCGCACTTTGCCTTTGGCTCCTACCGCCGAAGCTCGGCGTGCCCTTGCTGATGAGCTTATCCACCGCCAATCAATTGATGTCATTGCGTCAGCTTAAGGCCGACCTGAAACCCTGGAAGGAGTGGTGGCCCGACGGTCCGACTCCCTACCTTTTGGGGGGGGTCATTGGCGTGCCAGTGGGATTGTCGATTTTGCATGGCCTGCCGACAGGGGTCTTGATGCTGGTGTTTGGCGGCTTCCTCGTCGCCTATGCCGCCTATTCAATCTTGAAGCCGGATCGCGTGCATGTGGAGGTCAAGGAGACCCCGTTGATCTCCGCCTTTGTCGGGATGATCGGTGGTGTCATTGGTGGGTTTACCGCCTTTCCAGGGGCTGCTGTGGTGGTGTGGAGCGGCTTGCGGCGACTGCCCAAACGGGAATCGCGTTCCATCGTACAGCCCTATATTTTAGGCCTGCAGCTGATTTCACTCGCCCTCTTGGCGGTGCAGCACCCTGAAACCTTTGGCAAAAATTTTTGGGCCCTGTTGATCTTCACGGTGCCCGTGGTCTTGCCGGGAACCCTAATGGGCGTGAACCTTTACCGGCGCATTTCTGACATCAACTTCCGTAAGGTAACGTTTCTGTTGCTCGGCATTTCGGGTCTAGGCCTGCTGGCCAAGGCCGCAGCAGTCCCCCCCCTGGCGACGATGTTGGGGAAGATGCTCGGCCACTGAGGAAGGGGAGGCGGATCGTTCCGTCTGGGAAAATGAAGTGCAATTTCTCTCGCCCGTTCGTTTTGGCGCTCGTCTCGGTAACGGCACACGCGGCGACAGCGTGTGCGCAGGCTGAGCCAAAAATTGCAATATTTTCAAGCCTTTGTGGCGAAGTCGAAAGTGGCGACGTGGCCGGCTATCAAATCGTCATCAGACGGTCTACGCCCCGCCCCTCCGTCAGCTTTAGTTGGGGCGGGGAGGGGCCATTGATGGGGCCGGTTCCTGCGTCCGCAGTCACTTTAGATCCGCGGTCTGGTGAGTTGCGGTTTGTAGCTGACGCTAACGGTCAGAGTGTCGTGTTTACGGGCAAAATCCTGGGCAATAACCTCCGGGGAAAAGTGAGGTGGAAATCTAGCCCAACAGAAACGTGGCGAATCGAGCCGATCTACCTTCGCGAGGTCGAGCATTTGGACCTCCTGAACGCCTGCCCATAGACCGAACCCTTTCCACCTCGCTTTACCCGACACCCTGGTGCATGGGGAGCGGGTGAGGCCTTTCGTGTGGCGCAGATTTCGGTCACCTTCCTGCCCATGGATGAGAGCATGGACATTGGCGGGCGCATTGATCGCTTGGCAGACGCAGCGCCAGCCTGGCGGTTGATTGGCCTCGTGTCGCTGGGTGGCGTATTTGAATTTTATGATCTGATGATGACCGCCTATGTGGCGCCGGGCCTGGTCAAGGCGGGCGTGTTTCACCAAGGCCCCAAGGGATTGTTTGGGCAAAGTGATCAGGCAAGTTTCGCTGCGGCGACTTTTTTAGGGCTGTTCATCGGCGCCATCGCGTTTTCGCGCTTGGCGGACCGGTTTGGTCGCCGCGCCATCTTCACCGCCGCCTTGATTTGGTACGCCCTGGCAACCCTTGCCATGGCCTTTTGCGCGGAAGCTTGGCAGCTTGATCTCCTGCGGTTGATTTCAGGAATTGGCATTGGGGTCGAACTCGTCACCATTGACGCCTATGTCGCCGAGATTGCTCCGGCCCGGCTGAGAGGCCGCGCGTTTGCTGTCAACCAGGCGATCCAATTTGTTGCCGTGCCCTTGGTGGCCTTGATCGCCTGGACCTTGACGCCGCTCAGTCCGTTTGGTGTCGCAGGGTGGCGTTGGGTGATGTTGATCGGCGCCAGCGGTGCGGTGGGGGTTTGGCTGATCCGCGCCCGCTTGCCAGAAAGTCCGCGCTGGCTCGCGGCCCAAGGGCGGTGGCGGGAAGCGGACGCAATTGTACGAGCTCTGGAGGGCAGGGAAGCTGCGCCACCGCGCCAGGGAGACGAGGCGCGCGCTTTTGTGCCACAGGCTTGCCCGCCAACGGGCCTCGCGGCTGCGTTTCGGCCCCCTTATCTGCGCGTCACGCTCATGTTGGTGGTGTTCAACATTGCGCAAGCCATTGGGTTTTATGGTTTTGGCAATTGGGCGCCGTCACTGATCGCGGGTCAGGGGCATTCGGTCACCCAAGGTCTTGGCTATGCGTTTGCCATCGCGCTCGCCTATCCGGTTGGCCCGGTCCTGTGCGCGCTGGTCGCAGATCGCTTGGAGCGTAAGCATCAGATTATCCTGGCGGCCTTTGGTACGGCGACCTTGGGCCTTGCGCTGTCACAACAGGTGACGCCTTGGGCGATTATTGCCTTAGGCGTCGCCCTGACCTTTTCCAATAATCTGTTGTCCTATGGCTATCACGCCTATCAGGCTGAACTTTATCCAACAGCGATGCGCGCCTCGGCCGTGGGCTTTGTCTATGCTTTCAGCCGTTTGTCGACCGTGGCGTCGAGCTATGTCATCGGCGCCCTGCTGTTGAGCTCCGGCGCGTTGGGTGTCTTTGGCTTTATCGCGCTCGCCATGGCGGTGGCTGCGGGAGCTGTTGGGGTATTTGGACCGCGCAGCACCGGTGAGGCCTTGGCGGAGGCCGCGAACAGGGGCTAGGTTGGCGATAAGAAAACCTTGGGGAGATCGTCATGGCCAAACTGTTGCTCGCGATTGTGAGCCTGACTGCGGGTCTGACGCTCTCAACCTCAGGCCTCGCCAAAACCCTTGAGGTTGCGCCTGGCGTCATTGAAGTCGCCGCGGGTCCCGGTTCGGGCGAGCGGTTGCAATCGGCGCTGATAGAGGCGCAGCCCGGCGATATCATCCATCTGGCCGCCGGACGCTTTGAGGCGCCGGATAGTCTTTCATTGGACGTCGCCAATGTGGTGGTGCGCGGGGAGGGACCTGGACGTACCATCTTGGCTTTTGATGGGCAAAAGGCCGGGTCCGATGGCCTCCTTATTACCTCTAACCATGTAGTGATCGAAGACCTGGCGGTGGAGAATGCGCGCGGCAACGGGATTAAGTCGAAGGGTGTCGACGACATCACCTTTCGCCGGGTGCGCGTCGAATGGACCGGGGGGCCGAAAGAAACCAACGGCGCCTATGGCGTTTATCCGGTCGCCTCAAGCCACGTCCTGATCGACGGCGTTGAGGTCAAGGGGGCCTCGGACGCAGGCATCTATGTTGGACAGTCGCGCTTCGTCATCATCGAGAACAGTAAGGCGGCTTTCAATGTGGCGGGGATCGAGATCGAGAACTGCTACAATGCCGATGTCCATGACAACCTTGCCACCCATAATGCTGGCGGCATTTTGGTGTTTGACCTGCCGGGACTGCCGCAGATGGGCGGCCACAGCGTGCGCGTCTATCACAATGCCGTCTTGAACAATGACACGCCCAATTTTGCCCCGCGTGGCAATATTGTCGCCAATGTTCCGACAGGCACGGGCGTGATGGTCATGGCCAATCGCGATGTGCATGTGTTCGACAACCAAATCGATGGCAATGGTAGCGCCGCTGTGCTGCTCGCCGCCTATTTAAACGCCTTCACCGATGCGAGCTATAATCCCTTGCCGCGTGACGTTTTTGTGCATGACAACCACATCGGCAAGAACGGTTTTGCGCCCGCTTTTGAAGGCGGCAGCCTTTTGGCAAAGGCCTTTGGCGGCGCTGTGCCGCCGGTGCTATGGGACGGAGTGACTTCCTATGTGCCGCCGGGCGGGACACGGGTGTCAATGGCGCTGCATCTCGTTGTGCAGGATGGCCCGATCCTCAGCCTCGACCTCGGCGAGCAAGGCACACCCTTGACCAAGGCCAATCCCAAGCTGATCGCACATCTTGAGGGGGCGGCCTTGCCAGAGCCTGCGCCGGTCACGCTTGACGGGCAGGCGAGCAAGGCGCCGTGAGTTCGGGTAGGCTCAGGGCTTTGGGTCTTGCGCTCGCGGGATTGACGGCCCTCGGCGCTGCACCCAAGCCTGCCCCCATCTCGCTTCAGGCGCTCCTTGCGGCCACGCCGCCCGCCCACCTTTCGGACTATGGGATCTACACAGCTGGAGCAAATGCCAGCCCCAGTCCAGACCTTATCCCCTACCAGCTGAATACGCCGCTGTTCACCGACTATGCCGAGAAACAGCGCTACATCTATCTGCCGCCCGGAACCGCCATGGCCTATCGCGCCACTGGTGTGCTTGAGTTTCCGGTGGGGGCGGCCCTGATCAAAACCTTCGCCTATCCGGCCAGCTTTACTCGCCCGGGTCAGGCGCTTCGCCGCATTGAAACCCGCCTTCTCATTCGTCACGCTGACGGCTGGGTCGCCAATACCTATGTGTGGAATGCGGACGGGACTGACGCCGATTTGAAGCGCGCCGGTCTTGGTCTTGAGCTTTCGGTTGGGTCCGATGGGGGAAGGTCGGTCGCCATTGCCTATCGCGTGCCGAACGTCAATCAGTGCAAGCAATGCCACGCCCGCGACGGGGAGGTGACCCCGATCGGCCCAAAGGCGCGCAATCTCAATGGCCCAGCGGTGGGTGGGCCCTCGCTTGGTGGCAGGGAGGCAGAAAACCAACTCAGCCTCTGGTCGCAAAGCGGCTGGCTCACCGGGACGCCAGCACGCCGCGACGTCCCTCGCCTGCCCAAATGGGATGACCCACGCGAAGCCATCGGTCCTCGGGCGCGCGCCTATCTCGATGTCAACTGTGCCCACTGCCATAATCGTCTGGGCTTTGCGTCGAATAGTGGGCTTTTTCTCACCTATGAAGAGGACAATCTCGCCGCCTTAGGGGTCGGCAAACGCCCCATCGCTGCAGGCCGGGGGTCGGGCGGGCTTGAGGTCGCGATTGCGCCGGGCGACCCTGACCATTCCATCCTCGCCTATCGCGTGGCCTCGACCGAGCCGGGCGTCATGATGCCGCAACTGGGCCGTAGCCTGGTGCATCGCGAGGGGCTTGAGCTTGTCCGCGCCTATATTGCAGGCCTCAAGTCTGGGCCGAAATCTCCTTAGGCATTTCAGACGCGGCCTGATCCTGGGCGAAGACCCTATAGATTTCTAAGACGAGACCTTCAGGTGAAATCGGTTTGGCCACCAGACCGGACATGCCTGCCGCCTCATAGGTCTGACGTTGATGGGCCATCGCATTGGCGGTTAGGGCAATGATCGGCACCGTCGAAATGGGCTGAGCCAGGGCGCGGATAGCCCGGGCGGCTTCCAGGCCATCCATGTGTGGCATTTGGATATCCATTAAGATCAGATCAGGCTCGCACGCCCGGGCGGCATTGAGGGCTTCCAAGCCGTCCTCCGCCTCGATCACGTCGGCACCCAAGCGTCGCAGAATGGTGCTCGCCACCAAGCGATTGGTCGGATTGTCGTCGGCCAGCAGGATTTTCAATCCGGTCAGCGCGCCGGTATCGCTGTCAGTTTGCGTCCCCGATGCGGCTCTGGGCGCCTCGAACCGAAACCAAAAGGTCGAGCCCTTCCCGAGCAGGCTGTCAAAGCCAAGCTCACCGCCCATGCGCTCCATCAAGGCGCGAGAAATGGCGAGGCCAAGACCTGCGCCGCCATAGCGACGGGCCGGTCCATCTTCAGCCTGGCGAAAGCGCTCAAACACCTGGCCCTGGGTCTCTTCCGACATGCCGGGGCCGGTGTCAGTGATGGAGATCTGGATGAGAAGCCGATCTGCGGCGCGATCCTCGATCACCACCTGAACCGCGATCCCGCCCCGTTCCGTGAACTTTACCGCATTGCCAACCAGATTAAACAGCACCTGTTGCAAGCGAAACGGATCCGCCTCGATCCACAGGTCAGCGGGCAGGGCCGGCTCATCAAAGGCCAATGCTTTGGCCTTGGCCGAGGGGGCGAGCAGGCCCGTAACCGTCGACACCATGTCGGCAAGGTTGATCGCCTCAGGCGCCAATTCCAGCTGGCCTGCCTCAATGCGCGAAAAGTCGAGCACATCGTTTAGCAGTTGCGACAACATCTTACCCGATTCAATGGCCCGTCGGACCAGCTGGGCCCCTTCAGGAGAGAGGGGTTCGCCTTCGATAAGGCGCAGCGCGCCCAAGACGGCATTCATCGGGGTGCGGATTTCATGGCTGACATTGGCCATCACGGTCGCCTTGGCGAGGTTCGCAGCTTCGGCTTCCCGCTTGGCGTCGCGCAGGGCCTGGTCAGCCGCCACGCGGGCCGTCACCTCCCGGCAAACGAACAGGACACTCGGTTGATCCGCCTCGACCATCAGGCGGCGAAGATTGACCTCACACCAGCGTGGCGCGCCGTCCGCCGTTGCAGGCGCCCTGATAGTCAGATCTTCGGTTACTGACTGGCCAGAAATCACGCGCCCAAACGCCGCCTTCATCGCAGCGTGACCCTCCGCATCGGTCAAACTATCGAGTTTGCGGCCAATCATCTCTTCAGGACGAATATTCATCATGGTGACGACGGAGGGGGAGGCATAGAGGCAGCGTCCCTGGGCGTCTGAATGAATAATGATGTCCTGAATGTTTTCGAGAATGACGGCGTAATCGCCCAATGTCCCCTCGAGCCAATCCTTTTGTTGTTGGGCGGAGGGGATGCCAAACGAGCGGCCAACAATATAAAAGGTTCCCAGGATGAGCGTCACCCAGATCAAGGCCGCATCAATGAACGGGGTATGCAGCCAGGTGAAAACAACGCCCAGCGCGACAGCACACGGCGCGGCCCCCGTCGCCACATAGACAACCGGCGAGGCGTGAAACAACAGCACCAGATGGGTAGTGATAAAGGCGACGATCACGAGACCACAGACATCGCCAGCCATGGAATGCAGGCTGATCAATATTGCTGAAATCGCGAGCCAATAGGCGTTAATCGCAATCGTACTCGCAATGAAATTTACTCTCTGGGCCTGGGTGAGAAAGCCTTCGGGACCCAAAGGGCGGCTGCCATAATAGCTCCAAATCTCGCAAAGACAGACCAAGCCAACCCAGGCGAGGATGTGCAACGGCGCAACATAGGAAAGCGCGATTGCCGCCGTCAGCAACGCGACCGCCAGCCTTGGATGGGCGACATCGCGTACAAGCATGGCCGCCACTTCCAGACTTGGATCAAGCTTACGCCGCGAGATCCGCCGGCTGGTTCCGGCCAGATGATCGCCTCTCGGTCGATCGACTGGCAAATAGGTCGATCCCGACGACAAGGTGTCCCGCCGCCGCACGTTTGAGTAGGCTAATTTGAGGTTCAAGACACTCGCCTTCCACCCGATACTGGAGGCACTATCGCGCGATTCCTGTGCAGAAAAAGTGTTTATGTTTTCTGGACTTTATAGCGTGAGAGTCGACCAGTATCGGACGGGGCGGGGCCTAGAACTTCGCTTGGAGAGTCACAAACACCATCCGTGGCTCAACAGGGTATTCTTGGTAGGTGCCTGAGGCCGCCGTAATGCTGATTGTTGAGACGCCCTTGCGGTCAGCGATATTGGTCACGTTCAGGCTGAGCCGCGCGCTGCGGACAAACTGATTGTCCGAAATCGGCAACCTATAGCCTGCCTCAAGACCAATGATGTAGGGAGAGGCAACCTTGAGGTCGTTGAGATAGGTGGTGTAGCGCCGACCAATAAAGTCGCCGGTTACCTGACCGTCAAAGGGCCCGAAATTGGCGCTAAGAATGGTCTTGTCGAGCCAATCGGGCGTGGCGGGCACTTGTTTTCCGGAAATGGGAACCGTGACATTGGTCAGAACCCCGCTGACCTTCGCTGCTGTAGAGTAGTTGCTATTATATTTGGACGAATTGTAGGAGAGCGCATTGTAGAGGTGGAAATGCGAGCCGAAATTGAAGGTCGTCGCGAGGTCGGCGCCATTTGTGGTCACGCCACCGACATTGACCAGGATCGAGGCACCTGGATTGATGAAGTTATAGGCGGCGATGTTCAACAGCCGGTTTGAAAAATCGACATGGTAGGCGCTGACCTGGCCCTCGACTGAGGTCAGCGGGCCGATATTGACGTTGAGCTTACCGCGAACCCCGCCTTCATAGGTCCAAGCCGATTCAGGATGGGCTGTGGCCTTGAACTGTTCAAAGGCAGCCTGGCTACCAAGGCTCCAAGGTGAGGCGCCGAAGAAGTTCGATCCAGCGCCATAGGGGATGAACTGGCGCAAATTCTTCTGGATGTTGAAGAAGGCTTGGTCCTGTTCATTGATGTCCCATACGCCGCCGAACTGCGGCAAGAACCATTCATTCGAGGTGATCGACCCCACGGGATAGACGGTTGGCGGATTGGCGGTCGGAAGATTGACCTGCTCGATCGGCACTTGGCTGGACGCGGTCTGGAGACTGGATTTGATGCCCGCCTGCAGCAGGAGGGTCGGTGTCACGCGCCACTGGTCCTGTAGGTGCAACTGCACATCATCCGTGGTCATTTGGATATAGTACTGGGTCAGCACCGACTTGCCCGACGGGATGTCGTAGGGCGTCAGGTCGTTATTGGCCGCCGAGAATGGATACCAGACCCGGTGGGTGGCCGATTCATTATGCTCGTACCAAAGGCCAGCTTCGATGGCGTGCGGGCCGAGGTTCCAGAGGAGCGTCGAGATAAGGCCATCGCGGTTGATTCGGTATTCGGTTGTCCGCACCTCATAGCCGGTCCCGCCAAACAATTGGGCGAGATTGGCGAGGCTCGTCGCTGATGTGGTTGACCCGACCACCAAATTTGGAAAATAGGATCCGAACAGTCCCGGCAGGCCTGCCTGATTAATCGGCCCCGCGACAATGCCGCGACCATAATCATAGTGGTAATAGGCTTGGTTGGACCAGGTGATGTCTGGGGTCAAATTGGCTTCGTATTTGGCATAGGACAAGATGTCAGCGCGCTGGGCGGCGCTGAAATAGTTGGAAAAATTGGTGCCGTATTGCGCTGGTGGTGATCCAGCCAGGCCTGAGGTTAGATAGGCAAGGCCCCTGCCATAATCTGGATAGAGAAAGGGGCGAGTATAGGGATAGTAGCTGGCCCCGACGCCGGTTCCTTGTTGGATGGCGTCTTCGTTCGGTTCGACCTTGGCTTGCCAGTCGCCATAGAGGGTCAGCTTCCCCTTCGTGTCATTGTGCACATATTTGACATTGACCTGATCGCCCTTCTGATGGCCGTCGAAATCCCAGGCCCGGGCATCTTGATGCAGGTAGGAAATATAGGCTTGGCCGTCCTGGCCCAGGGCGCCGGTGTCAAGCCGTACGAAGGTGCGGTTCGTGCCATAGCTCCCCAGCGTTTCGCGGACATCGAGGCCGCGTGTTTTGGTCGGGTCGGAGGAGACGGTTTCGATGGCGCCGCCAAGATTGCTGGTCGAAGCGACACCGAGCGCGCCCGCGCCCGAGGACAGGCTGACCCGGCCGACATTTTCGCTGGTCACGGCCCGGGAAATGCTCAATCCATTGTAGTTGCCATATTGTTGGTCGCCCAAAGGCACGCCGTCCAAGGTGTAGCCCAACTGTTGGGTGGAAAAGCCGTGCACGAACAGCTCTTCGTTCTGTTCGTTATTCCCCCAGGGGTCGGCGGTTTCAAACAGCACGCCCGGCAGGGTTTGAATGGCCTTCAAAGGGTTCATGCCGGGGAGAAGTTTTTGGGTCTCCACCGTGTCCAACTGCACCGCCGAGCGGGTGGTCTTGGCGATGGTGACGACAACCGCCGAAACTGTGTCGTCCGCTGCCGTCGCTGCCGCTTGGACGGGGGAGGAGGTCTCGTCAGCCAAGGCAGGACGTAAGGAACAAAGCGCCGCAATCGCGCACGAGGTCAGTAGCGCCGCGGTCCGCGACGCCCGAAAACTTCTGGCCATAGAATCCCCCAAAACGACAGGTCAGCGTGAGGCGGGACTGATAGGGTGAGATTTTGAACCTTGGGCGACGTTGGCGTTGCAGTGAGGTGAACTCTTTGTGTCGCTTTGACGTCGCGGGCGAGGCTGGATATCCGGCGGACTTCTCGTTAAACCCGTCGCAAAAATAAGGCGCGGGACTGCGCCAAGGCGAACACGCCTCCGCCGCGCGGAATTGCCGGCGCAGGATTGCGGAAGGACGGGCTCTGATGGATCGCGCCGAGATCGTGCACCATAATTTTTTGCGCCGCGTCGCCGTCGAGGATTTGGGCCACGGCTCGCCGCCGTCAGGCCCCTTGCCGGCGACAGAGGCCGTATCGCTGTTTTCCGCCGCTTGCCTTAGCCGCGCGCTCGACTTGACCAGCCGCGCCATGCAAAAGCGCGGTCAAGGCTTCTACACCATCGGCTCCTCAGGCCATGAGGGCATGGCCGCCGTCGCCCATGCCCTTCGTCCCACCGACATGGCGTTTTTGCATTATCGGGACGCTGCCTTTCAGATTGCGCGCGCGGGACAGGTCGAAGGCCAGACCATCGCCTATGACATGCTGTTATCGTTCGCGGCTTCCTCAGACGATCCGATTTCGGGCGGCCGCCACAAGGTTTTGGGCTCCAAGGCGCTGTTCATCCCGCCGCAAACCTCGACCATTGCAAGCCACCTGCCCAAGGCGGTTGGAGCGGCCTTTTCGATCGGGCTGGCGCGGCGTCATGCGCCCGAGCACCGTGTCCTCGCAGCAGATGGCCTTGTGGTGGCAACCTTTGGCGACGCCTCGGCCAACCATTCCACGGCGCAAGGCGCGTTTAACACCGCAGGCTGGACCGCTTATCAAGGCTCGCCTTTGCCGCTATTATGTGTCTGTGAAGACAATGGCATCGGCATCTCGACCAAGACGCCGAAAGGCTGGATCGCCGCCAGCTTTCAGCATCGCCCAGGGCTTGCCTATTTCAGCGCCGACGGGCTCGACATTTACGAAACCTATCGGGTGACTTCGGAGGCGCAGGCCTTTGTCCGCACCGCGCGCAAGCCTGCTTTTCTGCACCTAAATATGGTGCGGCTCTACGGCCATGCTGGGGCGGATATGCCTACTACCTATCTCCCCAAAGAAGATGTCGAGGCGGAAGAGGCGCGCGACCCGCTGATCAACACGGTGCGCCTGTTGCGAGAGGCCAATGCGCTGTCGCCGAAGGCCGCGCTCGACATCTACCGCGAGACGCTCGACCGGGTCAGCCGGATTGCCGATGAGGCGGTGCGTCGGCCAAGGCTGAAGACCGCTTCCGACGTCATGGCGAGCCTTATAACCCCCAAACGGTCTTGCGCGGCGACGGTCGAACCCAGCCTCGAGACGCGCGCCGAGGTGTTTGGCGCCGATTGGCGCAATTTCAATGAGCCTCAACCCCTCTCGCGCTTGATCAATTGGGCTTTGACCGACCTCATGCTTGCCCATGGCGAACTTGTGATGATGGGCGAGGATATTGGCCGCAAGGGCGGTGTCTATGGCGTAACCCAAAAGCTCCAGGCGCGCTTTGGCCCGGATCGGGTAATCGATACCTTGCTTGACGAGCAGTCCATACTTGGGCTGGCCATTGGCCTAGCGCACAACGGCTTTATTCCGATCCCCGAGATTCAATTCCTCGCCTATTTACATAATGCCGAAGATCAGGTACGGGGCGAAGCTGCCACCTTGCCGTTTTTCTCCAATGGCCAGTTCACCAATCCGATGGTCATCCGCATTGCCGGGCTTGGCTATCAAAAGGGTTTTGGCGGCCATTTCCACAATGACAATTCGGTGGCGGTGCTGAGAGACATTCCGGGCCTGATCCTCGCCTGTCCATCGAATGGGCCAGACGCGGTTAAGATGTTACGCGAGTGCGTCCGTCTGGCGCGCGAAGAGCAGCGGGTTGTGGTCTTTCTCGAACCCATTGCCCTCTATCCCATGCGCGACCTCTTCGACGACAAGGATGGCGGCTGGCTTGGCGTCTATCCTGCGGTGGGAGAGACGATCAGCTTAGGCGAGGTGGGTGTCTTCGGCGAGGGCGAGGATCTTGCCATCCTCACCTATGGCAATGGCCATTACCTCGCGCGACAAGCCTTGCCTCAGCTGCTCGCCCAGGGGGTCAAGGTCAAGATCATCGATCTACGCTGGCTAAGCCCCTTGCCGGAAGCTGCGATCCTGCGGGAGACCGCAGCGAGCGGTGCGGTGCTGGTGGTGGACGAGTGCCGCCGGACTGGCGGTCCGTCTGAAGGTCTGATGACGTTACTCCAAGGCCAGCGTCATCGCAGGCTGGCGCGTATCGCCGCCGAAGATAGCTTTATCGCCACGGGCCCAGCCTATGCCGCGACCCTGCCGTCGACGGACCAGATTGTCGCGGCCGCGCTCGCCCTTGTCAGTGTGAAACCATGAAGACCGCAGTCGTCGTTTGCCCAGGACGCGGGGTCTATAACCGCACCGAGTTGGGCTATCTCGCCGCGCACCATGGCACAGGTCGCGAGATGTTTGACCGCTTTGATGCCCAACGCAGCACCGCAGGCCAGGAGACGCTGCAAGCACTTGACGGCGCAGCGACCTTCGCGCCAGCCCGCCATACGCGCGGTGACAATGCCTCAGCGCTGATCTTTGCTGCCTCGCTGGCGGATTTTCAGGCCATAGATAGAGCGCGCATCCAAGTTGTGGCGGTCACGGGTAATTCGATGGGCTGGTATTCCGCCCTGGCCTGTGCTGGCGCCTTGAGCCCGGAGAACGGATTTCACCTCGCCAATCGAATGGGTACGCTGATGCAGCATCACCTGATCGGCGGGCAGATCATCTACCCGGTCATGGATGAGACATGGCGACCAAACCCTGCCCGAAAGGCGGAAATTCTGGGCTGGGTCGCGGAAATCGACGCCCAGCCGAATTGCGTGCTACGCCTTTCTATCGATCTGGGCGGCATGTTGGTCTTGGCGGGCGATGCGCCGGGTCTGGCGGCCTTTGAACAGCGGGCCGAGTCGCTTCAAGGCCGGTTTCCGATGCGGCTCGCCAATCACGCCGCCTTTCACACGGATTTGCAGGCGCCGGTGGCGCAGGCGGGCAGGGCGGAATTGCCAGCCTCGCTCTTCACGTCACCGGGCTTGCCGCTGATTGACGGCCGAGGGGTCATCTGGAGTCCTCACGCCACCAATATCGACGCCCTCTATGGCTATACGCTCGGCCATCAGGTGGTTGAGCCTTATGATTTTACCCACGCCATCCGGGTTGCCGCGCGGGAATTTGCGCCGGATATCTTCATCGTCACCGGCCCCGGCACCACGCTCGGCGGAGCGACAGCCCAGTCTTTGATCTTGAGCGGCTGGCGTGGGCTCACTTCCCGTCAGGACTTTGAGGCTATGCAGGCGCAAGCGCCGGGGCTTGTCAGCCTCGGGCGTCCAGATCAGCGCGACCTCGCCATCTCGGCATCGCCTTAAAGCGCTGCCCGTAAGGCGGCGATGTGTTCTGGACCGATGCCGCAGCACCCACCGATGATGGTCGCGCCCCGCGCCCGCCAGGATTTGGCGAAGGCAAGGTAGCCCTGCGGCGTCAAGTCTTGGCGAATGTCGCAGAGCGTCGCATTGGCCTCAGCCGCTTCCGATTGCGGCGGAAAGGCATTGGCATAAACGCCAATGGCCAAGGGTGCGTTCACGTCTTTCAAAGTGTCGGATGCGGCCTGAACCGCGCCTTCCATCACTTCAGGCCGGCTGCAATTGAACAGGATCGCCGTGGCGCCGAGGCGAACCGCCGCCTGGGTTGCTGCAGCGACGCTCTCGCCGCCCCGCAGGGCAGGATGAGCAAGGTCTGGCTGATCGTCTTTCAAGGTGAAGGACAAGAAGAGCGGACGGGGATCATCGCCCAGCACCGACCTCACCACCTCGGCCTCGGCAATCAGGCTTAAGGTTTCTGCCTGCCATTGGTCGACATGGGGCGACAAGCCCTGCACCAGAACCTTCAAAACTTCGCGGGCCTTGGCAGCGTCAAAAAGATCAGCGCGATAGGATCCGCCAATGGGCGGCAAGGACCCCGCAACCGCCACCGGTCGCGCGGCGTTGGCTGCAGCCTGTCGCGCCAAACGACCCGCCAGCGCCGCCAGCTCCAGGCCGCGCGCGGCAAAGCGGTCTTCGCCGAGGTGAAACGGAACGACGGCATAGCTGTTAGTCGTAACAATGTCCGCGCCCGAGGCGATGAAGCGGGCGTGCATGTCCTGGACAAAATCCGGACCCTCGAGCAGCGCCAGGGCTGACCATTCTGGCTGGCGAAACGGCGCACCCATGCGGGCCAATTCCCGACCCGCCCCGCCATCCAAAAGGAGAAGCTGTGGCACCGCGCTCACTGTGGCGAAGCTCCCGAACCAAGCACCACGTCAGCTACGAAAGGATTGGTCTTGCGCTCGCGACCAAAGGTCGACATGGGCCCGTGACCGGGGACAAAGGCGATATCGTCGCCAAAGGGCCATAACCGCTCGGTAATGGAGGCGATCAGGTCTGCGTGGTTGCCACGCGGAAAATCGGTGCGGCCGATGGAGCCTTGAAACAGCACATCACCCACCTGGGCGAAATTGGCCTCAGGATGGACGAACACCACATGGCCAGGGGTGTGACCGGGGCAATGGCGAACCACGAAACGCGTTTCGCCTAGCGTCACCTCGTCGCCATTATGCAGCCAACGATCAGGGGTAAAGCTTTCGGCGCCAGCCACCCCGTATTTGCGGCCATCGGCTTCAATTTGGTCGATCAGAAACTGGTCATCGGGGTGCGGCCCCTCAATCATCGCGCCGGTGCGACGCTTTAATTCTGCCGTGCCGCCTGCATGGTCCATATGGCCGTGGGTGATCCAGATCTTTTCCACTGTCAGACCATGGTCGAGGACGGGCTTCAGCACACGGTCAAGGTCGCCGCCGGGATCGATGATAGCGGCTTTGCGCGTGGCGACGCACCAAACCAAGGTGCAATTCTGCTGCAAGGGCGTGACGGGCGCGACAATGGCCCGGATCGGGAGGGGGGCGGGTTCGGTCATGACCTTGTGGGAGGTGGCGCCAAATCTGGCCAGATGCAAGAGGTGAGACGCTTATCGCGCCAGAGCCGAGGCCCGCGACCGACCGCGCCGGTCAAAAGCCGTCACAGCAAGACCTGCGGCCAAAAAGCCTATGCTGATAGCAAGGGTCACGGCCACAACGCCAGCAATGCCAAGCTTGCCTGCATCGATGAAATAATACGGATAGTGACCGTCGAGCGCGCCGCGCACCTCGGCATAGATCAAGTAGCAAAGCGGATAAATCGCCCAGCTAAACGGATCGGTCCATAGGGTGCGGCCCGGTCGCGCGGCGGCGACAATGTAGATGCAGACGCTCAAAGGCGTGATGAGGTGAACCATGAGGTTGGAAAGGACGCCTTCGGGCGGCGGCGGACTGCGGGCATAAAGCAAGGTCCAGTAGAGCGACATGACCAGAAATTCCGCCAGCGCAATCCCGCCGAGCAATCGTCGGTCGACAATGTGAATGACGCGCAGGGCCGCAAGTGAAAATACAATCGCCGCATAGAGATTGGTGGTTTCACTAAAAAAGTCAGCTTGATGCCAGATCGCCGCCATCACATCCCCATGGGTGCGGTCGATCATCAGTTGTAGGTGCAGGAAGGTTCCCGCCCAGGCGCTCAGCGCGATCAGGGCCGCCCCCCACCGGAGGGAATGGCCGCCGCCTGACGAAAAAAGAGTCATAACTTCCGCCTAATCCATCAATTTTTCAGTGAGATAGACGTAATGACGCGCCCATCGTCGTGCGTTCAATTCCGGATCGGCGTCATTCGCGTGGCCGCCGAACGTATTTTCATAATAGAGGTAAGGCTTGCCAAGCGCTTCCAGTGCAGCGGCGAATTTGCGCGCATGTCCTGGGTGAACCCGATCATCCTCGGTGTTGGTGGTTATATAGGGTTCGGGATAGGTCGTCGCGCCATCAAGCCGCGTATAGGCGGAATAGGCGCTAATAAAGGCCCGATCTTCCGGCTGGTCCGGGTCGCCATATTCTGCAACCCACGATGCGCCTGCCGACAAATGGCTATAACGCAACATGTCGATCAAGGGGCTCTCGATGACAACGCCATTGAACAGCTCTGGGTGCTGCGTCATCGAGACGCTGGTCAAGACACCGCCATTTGAGCGGCCATAGATGGCCAAGTGTCGTGCTGAAGTCAGCTTGCTGGCGATCAGATCCTGGGCGACGGCGGCGAAATCGTCAAAGGCGCGCTGGCGGTGTTCGCGCAGCGCCGCATCATGCCAGCCGGGCCCAAATTCGCCGCCACCGCGAATATTGGCCAGCACATAGGCACCGCCGCGTTCAAGCCACAGCTTGCCAAGTTCGGGTCGGTAGCTCGGCGTTTCTGAAATCAAAAAGCCGCCATAGCCAAACATTTGTACGGGCGTCGTACCGTCATTGGGCGCGTTTTTAGGTCGAACGAGGAAATAGGGAATTTTCGTTCCGTCGGCGGAGGTGGCAAAGTGTTGCTCAACCGTATCGCGAGCGCTGTTGAACAGCGGTTTCAAGGCTCTCAAACGCGCGAGCCGTCCAGACGTGGTCTCTAAGGTCAATAGGGTGGTTGGGTCTAAAAACCCTTCTGTTGACACATAGGCGAGGTCTGACGCGTCGCTCGCAGCGCGGATTTGCACCGCCAGACCCTTTGGCAAAGGTACCGCTTTCGACGACCAGCCATGCCCGTGCTTGTGATAGATGGCGAGCGCGCCATTCACATTGTCGAGGTATTTGACCAGCACGCTCGATTTGGTGACCGCCACATCGTCAAAGGTTTGGCTTGGGCCCGGCCGGGCGATAAGCGTGGCCGCCCCGGTTCGCCACTTATAGGCAATCAAATCCCCTGCAGCAAAAGCGCTGAGGGCAGGCTTTCGGGTCCAGCCTTCATTGAGGCCGATGATCAGTTCCGATCCGATTTGACCATGGACCGATATTTTATGAGGTAAATCAAGAGGCTGAGCCGAGCCGTCTTGTTGAAGCTGCAGCCATTGGCTGGAGAAGAACGCCACCCCTCGGTCGATCAAAACATCCAGCACGCGCCCCCGACCGTCGCGCAGAACCCGCGCAGACACTTGAACATCGGTGGGCTCGCCTCGGAAGACCTCCTTGGCTTGGGTAAGACTTGCTCCGCGCGACAGTTTCCGAACCGTCATGGCGTAGCCGGAGCGGGTCAGTGTGCCTTGGCCAAAATCGCGCGCCACAAGCAGCGTGTTCTGGTCGAGCCAAGCCACCGACTGTTTGCCGCTTGGCAGGCGAAAGCCGCCTGGGACGAAGGCCCGTTTGCGGGTGTCAAACTCTCGCAACTCGACAGCATCGCCCCCGCCGTCCGACATCTCGACCAAGCACAACCGGTCATCGGGCGCTAAACAGGTCGCGCCCTTGAAAATCCAGTTTTTCCCCTCGACTTTTGACAGGCGATCAAAATCGATAAGTGGGCGCCAATGGGGAGTGGCGGTGGCAAAGTTTGTCGGCGTTGTGACCCGCCAAATGCCCTTGATATGGGATTGATCCTGCCAAAAAGACTGAAGTTTGCGGCCCAGATAGTGGGGCATGGCGAGCCGGTCTTTTGAGGTCAAAATGGCCAAGGCCGCGGCGCGCAGCGGCTCAAAGCGCGGGTCTTTTTCGAGCCGGGCCTCGGTGCGCGCATTTTGGTGGGCGACCCAGGCGAGCGCCCGTTCGCTGTGGATATCTTCAAGATAGGCAAAAGGGTCAGTGGCCCCGTCCCGAGGCGGCTGAAATGGGCTTTGTGCCGCGCTGATCCCGCCAAGGACTGCACAGCCAATGCCAAGTGCAAGAAAAAAGGCTTTCAGCTGCATTCTGGCCCTTTCAGGCGAAACTGAAAATTTCAGAGGGCAGACTATGGGCGCCCGGCCCGTGGCGCCAGTCACATCCGTGAAACGCGCATAAAAACAGCGCCCAGCCTGGGCTGGGCGCTGATCTAAAGGCCTAAATAGGGTGTTTAGTAGTTCTGAGCCAGGACATCGCGGTCAGGGGTCAGGCAAAAGCCTTGATTGCCGAGGCCGTAAAACTTCGACATGAACTCAAACATGGCCCGTTCGACAAGGGTGCGCACCGCCAGGTGAGCGGGTTCCATCGCCGCGCCGCCTGCGGAAAGGTTCAGCACCGTGCCGTGGAAGAAGTCAAAGGCTTGCGCGCCAATCTGACGACCGACGACCTGCTTTTGGTAGGAGACCATGTCGATCACTTCTTGGGTCTTTGAGTTGACCAAGCGGATATCCATGGCGATGTTCATCACATAGGTCTGGCCAAGCAAGGAGGCTGAAGCCGCCTGGGCATTGGCGCCGCCGACCTGGTGGCTAAAGCCGGTCGACATAATGTTGCTGTTCAACTCGGTGATGCCGCCGACAATATAGTATTCAGAACCGGCGATCTCGCCGATATAGATGCGGCGGAAATTGTTCGGGTCGTGGCCGGCCCGTTCTGGCGTATCGGAGATGAGCTTGGATTGAGCGTATTTCAGCTCGATTTCCGGAACCGTGGTGTCATAGCGCTCAACCAGCCTTGCACCAGCCTTGCCGAGCGCGGTCATGGCAAACATGGACGCGCCTTGCGACAGTTGCGAGCCCGTGACCTGGTTGGCTGCGCCGGTCATGTCGACGATGCGGCCAACGGCGATGCGAGGGGCGACGAGGTTGTAGGACCTCGCATAGTTGGCCAAGCAGGTGAGCGAGCTTGAATAGGGCGTATCGTCACGGGTGGCTGGCGCATTACCGATCGGCTTGGCATAGAGGCCTGTATGGGGGTTGGCCGAGGTCGAGGCGCACCCGGCAAGGGCTGCGCCGCAAAGGGCTGCGAGGCTGATGGCCTTGGCGAGGCGGGCCGCGCGCTTTCCAAACTGTGACATGGATGTCTCCTGAGAGCTGCTGCGGGGCTTAGCGCGAGACGTTCGCGCTGACGCCAGCCGAATTGTTCTGGTTCGCGTTGATGACGATAGTATCGCCTGAACCGGTTACTTGAACGTTGATCATGTTGCCGATAGCTGAAGCGGTGTTGCCGCCAGCCCCGGTGCTGGCATTGCCTGCACCGCCGCCGGAAAAGCCATTGGCTTGGACGACTGAGGAGGCCATGTGCATGTTGCCGTTCAGGGCGATGATATCGCCAGCCGATCCCAGGGTCTGGGTTTGCGGCTGGTACGGGCTGCTGGTGACGCTGGAGGCGCCATTATATCCGCCAGTTGTCCAGGACGGGGCGGAGGTGGTGGTTTGCGCGACCGCCGCTGCTCCGCCGACAAGCGCGAGTGCGAGGCCTAAAGAGCTGAGCTGAACAATGCGAGCGGTCATGGGAATGATCCTTTTTCGAGAAAAAGAAATAGGAGGGCTGACAAAAGCCAGCCCTCCCAGGTCTTGGGTTTGTCTTACTTCACAGTGACGCTGTAGCTGTTGCCGATGGCGGCGGCGGTCGCAGTGACCGCCCCGTTCACCTGACTCACGTTGCTCGTCACATTGGCCGTCAACCAGCCGCTGTTGTACTGCGAGTTCGCCAGGGCGCCGGCGCCGCCATTGGTGCCGGTAAAGCTCAAGCTGTTGCCGATGGTGGCCGAGGTGAACGTAGCCGTCACGCTCGCCTGGGCATCGGTGTTGACATTGTAAACATAGCTATTGACGGTAGACGTCAGATCGCCGGTATTCGTTTGCTTGTTAGAGAAGGTGCCCATATTTTCAGACGTCACTGAGGCGGAGTTGCCGATAGTGGCCGCAGTTTCGCTCACCGATCCCGTCACATCGTGCAGGTTGGTGTTCACGTCTGAGGTGAGCTTGGCAGTATTCAACTGGCCAGGGGTCGCCCCGCCACCCGTCACATTGCTGAAGTTTCCGGCGCCGTTCGCACCCGTAACAGATAGGCTGTTGCCGATGGTTGCCGAAGTTGCAGTCACCGAGCCTGTGACATAATTGATGTTTTCATTCACCAACGAGTTGAGTTCACCCGTATTGGTTTGGCTATTGTTGACGTTGGAGACTTGGCCGAAATTGTCCGTCGCGGAGTTGCCGATCGCAGCGGCAGTCACCGAGACATCTCCTGTCACTTCGGTCACCGTTTTAGGTGCTGACCAGGTGCCAACGTCTGCGTTGATGGCGCCCGAGTTCGACTGCACGTTTGTCATGACATTGGCGACCGATTGAAGGTCTGTGCCGCCGTCAGAACCGGTGTTCGAGGCTGAGAAGGAGTTACCGATTGAGGCAGCCGTTTGCGTGACCTTGGCTGTGACAGACTCCGAAGCTTGACCGACGTTCGAGGTCACCGACGCTGTAATATCACCAGAATTGGTTTGGGTGTTGTCGAAGCCGCCAGTCGTGGTGGTATTGCCGAAGAAGCTCGTGGAGTTGCCGATGGCCGCCGCGGTCTGGGTGACGGTTTGACCCGTAGCGCCCAACCAATTAATTTCACCGACATCCTTATCGACATTGGCGGAAATCGGACCTGTGTTGGTCTGGACGCTCGTGGCGTTGCCAAGGCTGCCAGCGCGAGAAGAGAATGAGTTACCGATCGCTGCTGCTGTTTCGCTGACCGAACCTTGAACCGAGGTAATGGTCGATTCCACAGTCGCGTTGATCGGTGCAGAGTTCACCTGTCCAGAGCCGTCTGGGCCAGCGTTATTGTTATTGATGGTGCTGATGATGCCGGTCGAATCTGGAGCGGTGACAGACAAGCTGTTACCAATCGCGGCAGCCGTAACACTCACATTGCCAAAGACGCTGTGGTCAAGCGAACCGATGTTCGAATTCACAAGGGCCGCAGGGTCTTGGTTGTTCGTGCCTTGATAATTGTCGACCGTCCCAGCCTTGCCGACCGTGATCGTCGCTGAGTTGCCAATGGCGGCGGCGGTTTGCGTTACATCGCCGGTCACAGTGTCGATGGTGACGGGGGTGCTGGCCGTGCCGATATTGGCGCCAATGCCTTTGGTGGTTTCTTGGGTGTTGGTGATGACGCCAGCAACTGAGTTCGGGTCAATCCCGCCGTCAGAGCCGGTGCCCGAGACCGTGAAGGAGTTGCCGATGGCGGCAGAGGTCTGGGTGACCTTGCCATTGATGTCGGTAATGTTGTTGGTCACGTTGGAATATTCGTGGCCGACACTGTTTTGAACGTTGTTCACATCGCCCGAGGCGTCAATCACGGTATCGCCCGCAGACGCGGCGGAAGCGGCAGCAAGGACGGCCAGCGCGGCGCCCATGATGAGGTGCTTTTTCATGGTACTCTCCAAATACCGGCTGATTCCGGTCGGGAGGCGTACTTCAAGTCTCGTGCCAGTCGGCGGAAATTGCGCCAAACGCACAATCACAGAATTTCTCCGCTATAATATGCTGTAATTGCTTAAGAAAATCGATTTCTATGTCGGGGCGCGCGGTATCGGCGTTTGGCATGCAAGTTTTTGGCCATTTTCAATTCGGCCAAAATGAGGTCGCAATCTGAGAAGCCGCGTCTCAATTTGAGACAGGGTAGCTGGTCCGTTTGGCGATCATACCGTTTCGCCCGGTCTAGCCCGCACTTGGCCCTTTAGGGTGTTGCTGTCGTCCGTCGTAAGCTGTGTCCAAAACACCCGGTGCGCCGGCACAGGGCCCGGCAGGGTGATCTCCGCAGGCACGGCTTTAAAGCCGAGCGGACCAAAAAATGACCCTTCTCCGACGAGCAACATAAAGCTTGCGCCCTGGCCGAGCTGGGTTGCACGGGTCAAGGCTTCGCGCACCAGGGCTTGGCCAACGCCGTGGCGCCTGGCCGACGGGACCACGGCGATGGGGCCGAGAAAATAACCGAAGCTGGCGCCGATTTGAATTGGCCAGACACGGACCGCGCCCAACAGCACCTCACCCGCAAGCGCCACCAGCGAAAGCTCGGGAACGGCCAGATTCCCCTCGCGCAACCGCTCAGCCGTCTTGGCATAGCGCCCCGGCCCAAAGGCGTCATTGATCAACCGGTCGACCGCATCGGCCTCTATCCGTTGCGCGCGCACAGCAAGATGCTCACAGTCGATGTGACAGACGAGCCCCTCTTCGGCTGGATCTGGTTTAAGCATTGCGTCCATGCGGGTCGGCTTTAGGCGCCTCCTCTTCCAGGGTCAAAGGCATTTTTGGTTTCGTCAGGATTTGGCCGGGCGGGTCGGTCGACGATTAGGGCCAAATGGAAATTCGGTTCTGCCATTGATTGCCGGGCCTCGGCGCCGCATCGTGTTTGGGCCATGAGTCTTTCCCAGACCGCCCCCGCGCCCTTTCGGCTGCTCGACCATCCGAGTTACGCCTTCTTTCTCACCGCCCGGCTCTTTGCCACCCTTGCCGTCATGGTCGAGGCGGTGACCCTTGGCTGGCAGGTCTATCTGGTCGCCCGCGCCACCGAGACGGTTGAACGCAGCGCCTTTTTGGTTGGCATGGTCGGCCTCGTGCAATTCGCGCCCCTGTTTCTGTTGACCCTGGTCGCAGGCGCTGTGGCGGATCATTTCGACCGCCGCCGCATTGGTCAGATCTGCGCCGTTACCGAAATCGGCCTCGTCTTTGTGCTGTTCCAAATTGCCAAGACGCCGCACCCTGAGCTTGGCTTGATCTTTGCCGTGGCGGCGGGATTTGGCGCGGTAAGGGCCTTTCAAGGTCCAGCCCTTTCCGCGCTCGGGCCATCTTTGGTGCCTCCAGAGGTCTTGCCGCGCGCCATTGCCATGAGTTCCTTGACCTGGCAGGTCGGCGCGATTTTCGGGCCCTGGCTTGGGGGCGCCCTGTGCGGCTTTTCGTCGGCCACGTCTTATGGCGGTGCAGGGGTCTGCTACCTCGTCTCGCTCACTGCCTTGAGCTTTACCGGACCGCCGCGCGTCCGCACCCCCGGCCGCGGCGCCAATTTGGCTGCGGTCAAGGAAGGGCTGATCTATGTGTTTCAGAACCGGCTGGTGCTGGGTGCCATTTCGCTTGACCTGTTCGCCGTGCTTTTAGGCGGGGCGACGGCGCTCTTGCCGGTTTTCGCCCGCGACATCTTGCATGTGGGCTCGCAAGGCTTTGGCCTGCTGCGCTCAGCGCCGGCGATCGGCGCGGCTACCATGGCCTTTGCTTTGGGACGCAGACCCTTGCGCCGAAAGGCTGGCATTTGGATGTTTTCAGCCGTGGCCGTCTTTGGCTTGGCAACCATCCTTTTTGCGGCGTCGCGCATCTTAGCCGTATCGCTTCTCGCCCTGGCAGTTCTGGGCGGGGCTGACATGGTCAGCGTCTATGTCCGTCAGACCTTGGTCCAGGCGACGACGCCCGACGCCATGCGCGGGCGCGTTGCGGCTGTTTCTGGCGTCTTCATCGGCGCCTCGAACGAATTGGGTGAGTTTGAGTCCGGCGTGGCGGCCCGCTTGCTTGGCCCCGTCCTCGCGGCCCTGCTCGGCGGCGTGGGCGCGGTCCTCGTCACAGGCGTCTGGGCCAAACTCTTTCCAGAATTGCGCCGCGCCGATAGCTTGATCGGCAATGACGCCGCTTCGGATTGACGCTGAAGCGGTCCAACCCTTAAGCCTGAAGCAAGCAGAAAAATCACCCTCAGGGAGCGGAAACTATGGGCGTACTGGACGGCAAGGTGGTGTTGGTAACCGGCGCTGGGCGCGGCATTGGGCGCGAATGTGCCATCCTTGCCGCCAAGGCAGGCGCGAAGGTCATCGCCAATGATTTGGGCGCGGGCGTTGCAGGTGCAGACGAGGGTTCAAGCGATCCGGCGCAAGAAACCGTCAACGATATCAAGCGTGCCGGGGGCGAGGCGGTCGCCAATTCCGAAAGCGTCGCCTCCATGGCCGCTGTCAAGGGCATGGTCGAGCAGGCCATGGATGTGTTTGGCGGCTTGCATGCCGTGATCAATCCTGCCGGCATCCTGCGCGATGGGATGTTCCACAAGATGCCGGACGACGATTGGGATGCGGTCATTGCCGTGCATTTGCGCGGCGCCTATAATGTCACCCGTGCGACCATCGAGCATTTCCGCAAGCAGGAGGAGGGGGCCTATGTGCTGTTTACCTCGACCTCCGGACTGATCGGCAATATCGGTCAGGCCAATTATGCCGCAGCGAAGCTAGGCGTCATGGGCCTATCGCGTATTATCGCCATGGAAGGTGCGGCCAAGAATGTGCGCTCAAACATCATTGCGCCTTTTGCCTGGACGCGGATGATCGCCTCTATTCCGATCAAGGACGAGGCCGCCGCCGCCCGGGTCGAGCGGATGAAGAACGGCATGCGCGCCGATCAGGTGGCACAGGTGGCCGTGGCCTTGGCGGCGCCCAGCGCCGAGACCAGCGGCCAGATCTTTGCGGTGCGCGGCAATGAGGTCGTGTTGTTCGATCAGCCCAGGCCCGTGCGCTCGGTTTCCCGGCTGGAAGGCTGGACGCCGGAGAGCCTGATTGCGCAGGCCTTCCCGTCCATGCGCGCCGCCTATGCGGATCTCGGCGCCACGACCTCGGTCTTTCCCTATGATCCGGTCTAGCCATGAGCCTTGCCCTGACGCCCTTCACCGTCCACTGGTCCGACGCGCAAATTGCTGCGCTGCGCCAAAGGCTATTGGCCTTTAAACCGGCGCCGACGCCGGAAGGCGGCGGATGGGCCTATGGCTGCGACGTCGACTATTTGCAGCGCATCACTGCCTATTGGGCCGAAGGGTATGATTTCGATGCGGCCCAGGCGCGGCTCAACCTCTACCCGCAATATTTGGCGCAGGTGGGCGATCAGGTCCTGCATGTCGTCCACGTGGTGGGCGAGGCGCAAGGAAAGCGGCCCCTCCTTCTGACCCACGGTTGGCCGGGTTCGGTGTTTGAGTTTTGGGATGCGATTGAACCCTTGGCCTATCCGAGTCGCTTTGGCGGCGATCCGGCTGACGCCTTTGACCTGGTTTTGCCGAGCCTGCCAGGCTTTGGCTATTCCAGCCCACCCAAGCGTCCCATCGGCCAAAGGGCGACCGCGTCCTTGTTCGATAGGCTGATGCGCGAAGGCTTTGGCTACGAGACCTATCTGGCGCAAGGCGGTGACTGGGGCGGTCTGGTCACGGGCTGGTTAGGCTTTGACCACGCTGCTCATGTCCGTGGGGTCCATATCAATATGCTCGGTCTGCGTCCGGCCGATCCGCCGGAAACTGCCGATGAAAAGGCCTGGGCCGAGCAGGGGCGGCTCGCCATGCAGGCCTATGGCGGGTATTTCATGCTGCAAGCCTCCAAACCCCAAAGCCTGGGGCTTGCCCTCTCCGACACGCCTGTAGGTCAGGCGGCCTGGATCTTGGAGCGCTTCCACGACTGGTCGGACCTGCGGGTCAAGAGCTTCGAGGCGGTCTATAGCTTTGACCAGCTCTTGACCAACATCATGCTCTATGTGGCGCCAAACGCTTTTGCCACCAGCGTTTGGTACTATCGCGCCTTGTTTGAGGAGGGCGGCGCCGTCCTGCCCAAGGGCGTGCGCGTCGAGGCGCCAACCGCGTTTGCGAACTTCCCCGGCGAGGCCATCTATCGCAACCCGCCGCGAACCTATGCCGAGAAGGCCTATAATGTGGTGCGGTGGACAGATATGGCCGCCGGTGGGCATTTTGCCTGTATGGAAGAGCCCAAGGCCTTCATCGCCGATATCCAAGCCTTTGCCCGCGACCTCGACGGCCAACCTGAAAAGCGCCCATGACCGATTCCTACGCCTTCGCCTCTGACAATACCGCGCCCGCCGCACCCGAGGCCTTAGAAGCCCTGATCGCCTGCAACCAAGGCTATGCCTCGGGCTATGGCACCGACCATGTGACGGCTGAGGCCGCAGATAAGGTGCGCGCCCTGTTGGACGCCGATGTAGATGTGCGCTTTGTTGGCTCGGGTACGGCGGCCAATGCCCTGAGCCTTGCAGCGCTCTGTCGGCCGTTCGAGGCGGTGCTCGCCCATCGCGACGCCCATATCCGCACCGATGAAACCGGCGCGCCGGGATATTTTGGCCAGGGCCTCGGCCTGCCGCCGCTGGAAGGAGTGTCGGGGCGCATCGCGCCAGCAAGCCTGCAAGACGCCCTCGCCATGCCGGAATCCAGTTATCGCCAGTCGCCCGCCGCGCTCAGCCTGACCCAAGCCACCGAATATGGAACCGTCTATCGGGCTGACGAGCTTGCCCGATTGACCGAGCTTGCCCAGGTTGCGGGCCTTGGCATTCACCTGGACGGGGCGCGGATTGCCAATGCGTTTGCATCGGGTTTTGCGCCCAAAACCTTGAAAGCGCTTGGCCTCGACATTGCCATTCTCGGCGGGACCAAATGCGGCATGACGCCCACCGAAGCCATTGCGATTTTCAACCCAAAGCTGTCGCGTCGTTTCGACGCACGGTTGAAGCAGGCGGGACAACTGCCGTCTAAGGGGCGCTATTTCGCGGCCCCCTGGATTGGCATGCTGGCCGATGGGGCCTTTGTTCGTCATGCGGCCCATGCCAATGCCATGGCCAAACGTCTGGCAGCAGGCATGCCATTCAAAATCCTGCATCCTGTTGAAGCCAATGGCGTTTTTGTCGACATGGCGGACGCGCCGCTCGACGCCTTGCGCCGGGCGGGGACCTTTGTCTACCGTTTCACCGATGGCAGCGTGCGCTTCATGTGCTCTTGGGCCACCACAGCCGAGCAGGTGGATCGCCTGCTCGAAACGCTGAAAAGCCTCGCCTAGGAAAATGTGCAACTTCTAGCGTAATTTTATCAAACAATTTACAACGACAGGTTACACCTTGGCGGGAGGAACACTTTCGCTAGAGGCTCGCGTGCAAGATCCCCGCACCCTTTCCAAATTTCTTAAAGCCGTCGGCGCCCAATTTGTCTGTGAGGTTTGTCGTCGCAGCACCTGGACCATGGCCCAGCCCGATTCAGGCCTCGCGGTCGCCTTGCCGATCCAAAAGGACATGGTGAGCGATGTGGCCAGCGTCGTGCCCGCCTATCTGCTCATCTGTCGCCATTGTGGCAATATGCGCTTCCACGCCATGGCCATGGTCGAGCCTGAATCCTTTGCCGCCTCGCAGCGGGCGGCGGCGGTGCTGTCGCGAGTGTCGGAGCGTGGACGCGGCTAAGCGCGGCAAATGACATAAAAGCGCAAGAAAATCAGATGGCCTTGGCGACTATTAGCCGAAGGTCAAATCAGCTAGGCTGTCGCCTCCCAAGGTGAGGAGACCTGTGTGATCACGGCCCCAGAAGCTCTGCCCGCCGTTCACCGCGTCGCCGAAACGGTGATCAACGAGACCCACGCAACCTGGGTTGACGGGGTGGCGGTAGCGATCTTCTTGATCATCTGGCGCGTCTATCCCTATGCCATGCGCGCGCTTAGCCGCCGCTTCGGGTCGATCAATCTCGACATGGCCCATATTCGCGCCACCTGGATGCGCGGTATGTCGCGGCGCCCGGAAGCCCGGCTGCTCGACGCCAATCTGATCGGTCACACCCTGTCGACCGCCTCCTTCTTTGCCTCGACCAATCTCATCCTGTTGGCGGCCGTGGGCGGCGCCTTGTTTGGCGGGGAGCGGGCCTATCGCTCGATTGAAGACGTACCGATCATGAGCCATGCGCCGCATCTGTTCTTCATGGCCAAGCTCGGACTAATCCTGGTCTGTCTGGCGGGCGGGTTGATGGACTTTATCTGGTCCATCCGCCAGTTGAACTACAGCCTGGCCCTGACGGGTGCGGCACCCTATCAGGGCGACCTTGACCAACTCGACGCCTTTGCAGGTGCGGCCAGCCAAATCTTTGAAGGCGCCTTGAACAGCTTTAATTCTGGCGTGCGCGGCTACTATTTCGCCGCTGTCGCCGGGGTCTGGTTGGTGGGACCAATTGCCTTTGCGGTGGCGAGCCTCAGCGTGGCGGCGCTGTTGATTTGGCGCCAGCTGGCCTCACCTGCCGCCAAGGGCATCCAAGAGGCGCGGCGGCTCCTTGATCATATGGAGCACGCCTCGGTCCCGCCCTATGCCGAAACGCCGGTCGGCAGCGGACACACCACGCCCGTTCCGCCAATGCCGCAATAGCCATTGGGGTTTTTGGCCAGATATTGCTGGTGATAGGCTTCGGCCAAATAATAGGGCCCAGCCGGTAGGATTTCCGTGGTGATGGCCCCCATGCCCTTGGCCGACAAGGCCGATTGATAGGCAACCTTTGATGCCGCTGCCGCAGCACTTTGCGCTTCTGATTGGGTGTAGAGACCGGAGCGATATTGGGTGCCCTGGTCATTGCCTTGCCGCATGCCTTGGGTCGGGTCGTGGTTTTCCCAAAACACCTTGAGCAGTTGGCCATAGGGCAGGACCTTGGGATCGAAAACGATCTCAACCGCCTCGGTATGGCCTGTCCGGCCCGAACACACCTCCTCATAGGTCGGGTGCGGCGTCAGCCCCGCCATATAGCCGACCGAGGTCGAATAGACCCCCGGCAAGCGCCAAAAAATCCGCTCAACGCCCCAGAAACACCCCATGGCCACATAGGCGACCTCCAGCCCTTCCGGCCAGGGTCCAACCAAGGGCCTATGAAAGACAAAATGCTCCGGCGGCGTCTCAAACGGCTTGGCCCGCCCCGGTAGGGCCTCAGTGGCGGTCGGCAAGGTGGCGGGGCGTTTGAAGAACATGGCGGGCGTCCTATTGCTTTGAGCCTTTCCGATAAGATAGGGGCTCATCCCCCCCTGCGCGAGCCCCACAAGCCACCGCCTGCGCAAACCGACAGCAAAAAACCCGCGCGGGCGCCTTGCCCACCGCGCCGACATCAGTATAGTCCGCCCTCCGCTGGGCAGAGCCCAAGCGGCCACGAGCCCACCCGGGAGATGAACCACGCGCATCCCCCATTCCAGGGCTCTTGTGGGTGAGGTGGCCGAGTGGTTGAAGGCGCACGCCTGGAACGCGTGTATAGGGGAAACTCTATCGAGGGTTCGAATCCCTCTCTCACCGCCATTTCAGTCGGGAACAGGGCATCGGGATACCGCTCTGAACACTTGATGTCGCCGACGCCCCTCTTCAGTCATCGTTCCAGTCGGCGACCGCCTCGATGAAGGCCTGATCTTCCGTCGCGTGGTCGCTTGCCGCCACTGCTGCTGACTGACGGTGCGCCGCTGCTCTGAAGGACGGCGACCGGACGTCTGGCGCCCAAACCTCAATTAGCCGCAAGGCCTGGGTGCGCAACCGGTCTCGGTGTTCTTGAACCTTCACCTTTGTGGAGTTTCCATCCTTCGCCTGTGCCATCACGCGATCCTCGAAGTGGGTTACGCTCGGACTATCAAAGGGTGTCTGCAATAGGGGGGAGATTTGACGCGATAGCGCACCCGCTATACCCGAAGGCCGTATCCCAATTCAGCGCAATATTGTCGCGGCTCGCCGAAATCGGTTGCGCGGCGGTTAGGGGGCATGGTTCGCTTCGGATCGGGCGGAAGATGTGAACCGCATGTCAAAGTCATATGCGCTCCCAATCCTGGAGGCCTATCGTGTCGACATTCAGTCTGCGTGTGGCGAAAGCTGATTTCTCTGCCCTGGTCGAGAAGGCTAGCCAGGGCGAGTTTGTGACGATCACGCGCCACGGCAAAGCTGCTGCGGTGCTTATTTCCGTGGAAGCGGCAGAAATAACGCGCAAAGCGCTTGAAACGCGGCGACCGAGCCTCGCCGCCTATTTGCGCACCTTCCCCGGCGGCGAGTTGGACATTTCCCGATTCTAGGACATCGGAGGCTGTGCGATGCACAAGACGCGAACGACGCTTTCTTTGGACGACGCGCTTCTCGCCCAGGCTCAAGGCCTGACGGGCACCACGGACACCTCCAGCTTGGTGGATGAAGCTCTCAGAGCTTTAATCGAGCGGGAAGGCGCCCGACAGCTATCTCGATTAGGGGGTAGCGAACCTGATCTGAAAGCGCCGCCCCGGCGACGGAATCGTGCGGTGTGATTTTGGCTGAAAGGTGTCTCTCGGTCGGGCCTTTGTGGATGGGCACAGAGGCGCGTGCAGCCTTCAGCTGAGACGCGACCTCACTCCGTTCAATCCGTTCAGGGGACGGCCAAGCTCCTGCTTTGTCACCAAAATTTCCTTTCGTTTTTCGCGATACCGTCAGAGGTGCTGTGTTGCGATCTCTGCCGCCTCAGTTCGACGCGGTTTACGGCTGAGCCTTGTAATTTGAGGGAAATCCGAGAATAATTCAAAACACCGAGGCCTAATCCTGTGCAAATTACCAACGCAGTAAGGGCGGTCTGACCCAAGTTATCTAACATGAGTCTTCCAGAATTTGTGAATATTTCTCCAGGTGCTTGCGCAAACACTGAAAATAGTATCATCGAAAAAGCAATAAAAACAGTCTGACATAGTAGAAATATTATAAATGGCCCGATTAAAATGTACATAAAATTAAATGATATTAATATCGCTTTCCCAATAATCCATTTAATTCTGAATAAAAAGCCTAAAATAACACCGAGCGTTATATTTAAGGTGCAAAAAATTAATCCAACAGCGAATGGAATAATTAGATATATAAGCATTGCATCTTGATGCGAAAGGCTTGGCAAAATCAGGTCCTTTGATACGAAGTTTTGCTGCTTTAGTGCTATACTGCCAAATTTTTATCTCATTAGCGTTTTACAGGGATGTCTCCCAACCGTGTTTTCGATTGGTGGGATCAAATCTGTGCAGGATTGCCTTATTGACGAATGGCACGAGTCGGAGGTCTGGAACATGGCGAAGCCATTCTTGTGGGTGTTCGGCCTCGGGCTTATGTTGGCGGGACGGTGTTTTGCGGCTGGGGCGCCGCAGCCCTTGCGCGTGGAGGATTTGTCAAAACGCACGACGGCGGAACTTGCGGCTGAGCTTCTATCGCCGACGGATGCGGCGGGTGTAGTTCTTCATGACATATCGGCGTCCGGCGCGCCGGGGTCTGCGCCTTTAGGGGTTCAGTTCTTCTTACAGGGGCGGGTTGCCGGGGAGCATATTTGTCAAAGGGAGGCGATCTATGTGTCCTTCGCCCCCCAGGCCCCGCAGGACCCGGCGGCTTTGGCGAAGCGTTCGCTGGCCGTTGAAGCTAGAGTGCAGAGCACGCAAATTGCTTGGTCGAAGCGTTGCGATGACAAAGACCAGCCCTATGCCGCCATCAATTTTCCGGCCTCATTCGACGAGGCCGCGCGGCTCTTGCGCGCCATGGCCAAATGGCAAGGCGCGCCTGAATCTCTAGCGCTTACAGGCAACGCCGTCTCTTGCCGCGCTCCGGGTAATCCGGCGGCCTGTGCCGGACCTTTTGCCAAGGCCTTGGCGCGAGTACCTTTGGACCATCTGGCCGTGATCTCGCGGGAGGGTCGGTCGGGCGCCTGGGAACTCGCCAGCGGGCTTGACCATGGCCGCGTGTGGCGGGTGCGCATCGAGGGCGAAATTGAGCGGCCGACTGCCATTGCACTGGCATGGGAGCCGCCGCCGCCATTTTGACTGGCGTCGCGCAAGGTCTGGCATGCCCTGACGTTCCGCCTCGCTTGGCGGCCACCTCTATTTAATGAAATACCAGTTTCGTGACCGGATCGTGCCGAGCTCGGACGGGAACCACCAATCGCCCAGCCAGTCGATGGAGACGTTTTTTTTGTGGGCGAGACAAAATTCGTCCACCGCCTGTTTGACGCCAAAGCTTAAATCCCCATGGCCGAAATTGACCGCATGCACCGGCAGGGCCCCATAGTCGTCGCCAGCTATCAGACCGCCGGGCTTGAGCTTCGGATACCAGGCCATCAGATCGGCGCGCACCGCTTCATAGCTGTGGTCGGCGTCCAGATAGATGAAATCGAGGCTCTCATCGGCAAAGGTCGCTGCCGCCTCCAGCGAAAACATTTCCAAGATCTCGTAGCGATCTGGAAAGGCCATCATCTTGATATGGGCCTGAAAGCGGTTTTGGTCGTGGGTGTGGTGTCCTTCTTCATAGGCCTCATGGTCGCGCCAGGCATCGACCAGCCAAAGCCTTTGACCTTGCCAATGGGTGAGGATGTGGGCGGAAAAATCGGCGCGCAACACGCCAACCTCAACCCCTTCACCCAGCAAGCCGCGCGCGTTCAGCACATGGGGCAAGATGGTGCGGTGCTGCTCATAGGGGCTGTTGGCGGCGGGGCCGGGCAGGTCGGTCATGGAACGGCTCCAAACCTCAACAAAGGTGAAGCCAAGGTTTCGCGATTTGGCAGGCGGGACAAGGGGGCCTTAGCCCGGCGAGGCCTCAGCCTCGAAGATGCAGGCGATCTCGGCCGGGCTCAGCCGCCGATATTGGCCAGCTGCCAGGTCGTGCGGCAGCTCCAGCCCGCCAATGCGGTCGCGATGCAAGCTTTCCACATGGTTGCCAACGGCGGCAAACATCCGGCGCACCAGATGATAGCGCCCCTCGGTTACGGTCAGCCAGGCCTCGCGCGGGCCGAGCGGTTCTAGAAGGGCGGGACTGACAGGCTTGTCATCCCCCTCGAGCAACAGAGCGCCGGAGGCGAAAATGGCCGCCTCTTCGCCGGTTAGCGGCCGAGCGAGCCCGGCGCGGTAGCGCTTGGTCACTTTCTTACGTGGCGAAATAATCCGGTGCAGCAAATCCCCGTCATCAGTGAGGAGGAGGAGGCCCGACGTGTCTTTATCCAGCCGCCCCACCGTCGACAAAGGCGGCTCGCGGCGGCCCCAACGCGGCGGGAAAAGCGAATAGACCAAGGGCCCTGCATCCTTATGCGAGCAGGTGACGCCGAGCGGCTTGTGGAGCAGGACGATAAAGCCCGGCGGCGGGTCGAGCTTAGCCCCTCGCACCCGCATCCGTTCCGAAAGATCGGCGGAGATCGAGATTTTCGCCTCCGCCCGGGTGATCACTGTGCCGTCGAGGCTGACCAACTCGGCATCGATCAGGCCCTGCACCTCACGCCGCGACCCATAGCCCATATTGGACAAGAGCCGGTCAAGCCGCAGGGCGGGGAGGGGCTTGGCGCTCATTTGCTGGCCTCGTAGATCTTAAAGCCCTTGGCCTCGCCGCGCGGGTGGGTCTGGGCAAAGGCGTCGCGCAAGACCTGTTCATAGGGGAGGTGGCGATTGGCCACCAGCCAAAGCACCCCGCCGGGTTTTAAGACGCTGTGGGCCCGGCGGATAAAGGCTTGGCCCAGGGCTCGGTCTTCTGCGCCCGCAGCATGGAAGGGCGGGTTACAGACGACGAAATCGAGGTTTGACAGCGAAGGGCCGGTGCGCACATCGGCCCAATGCAAGCGCACGCGCGGGTCGTCCAGATTGCGCGCCGCCGCCGCAATGGCGCGCCGGTCTATATCGATCAGCTCAAGTCCCGTCACTGTGGCAGATGCAAGCACCGCCTTGGCCAGCACGCCAATGCCACAGCCAAAATCGGCGCCCAGGCCTGACAGACTTGGCAAATGGCTGATCAGGAAGGCCGTCCCCGGATCCAGGCGATCCCAGCTAAAAACGCCAGGCTGGCTCCAGAGTTGCAAGTCTGGAAGCTTGCGCGGCCCGCCTTCCGCTAAGGCCGCGTCAAGCCCGTCAAGCGGGCCGGAGGTGATCAGGCGACAGATGCGATGGTGACGACGGCTCGTCTCTTCAAAGGTACAGCCAAAGCCGCTGAGCTCTTTTGCCAGCCTCGCCCCCCCGCGATCCTTGGGCGCCAGCACCACAAGCTCGCCTTGGCTTGCCAGGGCGCGCAAGGCGAGCGCCACAGCATAGCTTCGCTCGGTAGCGCCTGCGGGGGCGAGCATGACGATGCGTGCAGCACTCCTGGGCGCCAGCGTGGCTAGGTCCACCGCGCCGGGTGCCAAAGGCGAAACCTGGATCGCCTCGTGCGGCCACGCAACCAGGTCCGGTGAAGGCGCGCCATAGAGATAGGTGGGAAGTTGCGCGCTCAATCGAAAACCATGTCCCTGCGAAAGGGCGAGATAGCGCTCACCAGTGGCCCCTGTCCAGTTCGGCGGCGTTTCCACAAGACAGCCGCGCGAGGGATGGGTAGGGTCGGGCGGAATTCAAGCTGGAGGTTTGCGCCATGACCACGCGTCGTGAGCTTTTGACCACGTCAGCGGCGGCAGCGCTCGCTTTGACCGCGCCCAAGGCCTTGGCTGGGGTGGAGACGGCAAGACCCGGCTCGGCACAAGACCTGGCGCTGCAAAGGCTTTTCGACGCACTTGTGGGCGAAAATTTGCGGCTTCGCCCGGAATCGGCAACTCGTCTTGGCATGGATCGGGGCGCCTTCGCCGACCTGACTGGACGGTTGAGCGATGTTTCTGTCGGAGGACGCCAGCGCGACCGCGATGTAACAGCCGACCAAATTTCGCGGCTGAAGGCCATCGACACGACCAAGCTGAACAGCGCTGATCTGCTGAACCTAAAAGTCGTTCTCTATGCCAAGGAATCCCAGGCGGCGATCCAAGCCTTCTCGTTCGGTGGCGCCTCCTATGGACCCTCGCCCTATGTGGTCAGCCAGTTGACGGGCGCCTATCAAGCGACGCCGGATTTTCTGGACACCAACCATCGGATTGAAACCGAGGATGACGCAGCCGCCTATCTGGCGCGGCTTTCCGCCTATGGCCGCCAACTTGATGACAATACGGCACAGATGGCCGCCGACGCCGACCAAGGGGTTATTCCGCCCGACTTCTTGTTAGACTTGGCCTTGGTGCAGATGCGCAAAAGTGAGGCCCAGCCCGAAGACGCTCTGGTGGTGCGCAGCTTGGCCCGGCGCGCGGCGGCGAAAGGCTTTTCTGATCGCTATGCCAAGGATGCGACGCGCATCTATACCAAGGAAGTCGGACCCGCCCTTGCTCGCCAAATCGCAGCGACGGAAGCGCTGCGGGCCCGCGCCACGCCTGAGGCCGGCGTCTGGCGCTTTCGCGATGGCGAGGCCTTTTATCGCGCCGCCCTCCACACCACGACCACGACGCGCCTTAGCCCAGAAGAGGTGCACCAGATCGGCTTGGACCAAGCCGCCCAGATCTCAGCCCGCCTCGATCAGGCCTTGCGTGCCTATGGCCTGAGCGTCGGGACGGTGGGCGCGCGGATGGCGGGGCTCTATAAGGACCCAAGCCTTCTTTACGATAATACGGATGCGGGCAAGGTCGCAGCCATCGCCTATTGTAACGCGCGCCTCGACGCCATCCGCCCCAGGCTGCCCGCCGTCTTTTCCCACCTGCCCAGCTATCGCTTTGAGGTGCGGCGCGTGCCGGTGGCGACGGAAGCGGGCGCGGCCTCGGCCTTTTCGCAAGCCCCGGCCCCAGACGGTTCACGGCCTGGGCTGGTCTATTTTAATCTGCATGACAGCGCCGAATGGCCGAAATTCTGTCTCGCCACCACAGTGTTTCACGAAGGCCTGCCCGGGCACCAGCTCGAAGGCGGTCTCGCGCTCGGCAATGCAAACCTGCCGCTGATCCGCAAGATGAGCGGGGCCTTTTCAGGTTATGGCGAGGGGTGGGCCCTCTATGCCGAACAATTGGCCGACGAGCTTGGCATGTATGACGACGATCCGCTTGGGCGGTTCGGCTATCTAAAGTTCATGCTGTTTCGCGCCAATCGCTGCGTGGTCGATACGGGCCTGCACCATCTGCGCTGGTCGCGGGAAAAGGCCATCGCCTATCTGGTTGACCAAGAGGGCGAGGCGCCGGGCTTCGCAGCGCGCGAAATTGAGCGCTACTGTGCCACGCCCGGCCAGGCCTGTAGCTATAAGCTCGGACATACCCGCATCACGGCGTTGCGCGCCGAGGCGCAAGCGCGCTTAGGCAAGGGCTTCGACATTCGCGCCTTTCATGATGCAGTTTTGGGATCAGGACGTCTGCCGCTCGATCTCTTGGATCAGGTGACGCGCAATTGGATTTTGGTTGCCGCAAATCGCGCTTAAGAATACTTTTAATGAAAAGCTGATTTTAAATAAAATACCATAAAATAGATGGATTTTTTTATCTCAAATTCCGCCTGCTGTTCACCTTAATCTACACTAAGGGGCCGGTTAAGGCCTGATATTTGCCATTTCAATTGGCTGTTCCGTTTCGTGTAGAGCGGAAAGTGTATCCAGGCTTCGCGCCTCAACCCAGAATGAATAACGATAATTCCGCCTTAACCCAATCTTCAAACTTGCCTTCAAAGTGAAAGGTAAGTGAAGGTGGTTAATTCGCGTCAAATTTGAATAAAATATAGTAAAAAATAAGCAAATCAAAATTTTGCGAAATATTTAGATAGTTAGACTATGTTATCGATAATTCAGTTTGACACCTGGGCGTCGAACGCGGCCAGTTTACTCTTTAGGGGCAGTATGTCATGGCGATCAACAGTATAAATACAAATGTTGGCGCGCTTGTTGCGCTTCAAAATCTGGGGGCAACTGTTAATCAGCTCCAGCAGGCTCAAAGTCAAATCTCGACGGGTCTGGCCGTGGCCAATGCGACCGACAACGGGTCCATCTGGAACATCGCCCAAAATAGCCGGGCGACGGTCAATGCGCTGGACTCGGTCAAGTCCTCGTTGCAACGGGCTCAATCGACGGTTTCTGTGGCTGTGACCGCCGGACAAACCATCTCCGACCTGTTGAACCAGATCAAGACCAACGTGCTTGCCGGTACCGATACCTCACTCGATACGACCAGCCGGACGGCTTTGAGCAACACGACCACGGCCTTGGTGGCTCAAATCAACCGTATTGTCACCAATGCGACCTTCAACAATATCAATCTGATCAAGACCGGCGGCACAACCTTGCAAGCGCTGGCCAATACGACCGGATCGAAGTTTACCGTTGCGGCGGTCAGCCTTCAGGTGGGTGGTGCCAATATCACCTTCACGGCCAATGCGTCATTCACCTCCGCAACGACAGCGAATACGCTGCTTTCCTTGGTCAATACATCGATCACCAATGTCAACTCGGCGACGTCAAAGCTCGGCACCGCCTCAAACGCCGTGACGACCCACCTGACCTTTATTTCAAACCTGCAAGACACCTTGAGCGCTGGCGTCGGTAACCTCGTCGATGCCGATGTGGCCAAGGAGAGCGCTCAGTTGACCGCGCTGCAAACCAAGCAACAACTTGGCATTCAAGCGCTGTCCATCGCTAATTCTTCGAAATACGGGCTGCTGTCGCTGTTCCGCTGATTAGGTTTACGGGACCCTCCAAGCGGTCTCCAAGAAAGTTGAAGTCCCCCAAACTCAGGGGCGAGCCTGTCTCGCCCCTTTTTCTTTGGCCCAAGACCTTAAAGCGCTTAGGCGGCAATGGGCTCGGACTTTTCGCGTCGCGCCGCAAGGCCGCATCCCAAGACGATCAGACCCGCGCCGAGCAGGGTCGTCGGGCTTAAGGGTTCATGGAAAATCAAAAAGCCGAGGATCGCTGCCCAGATGAAGGCCGTATATTCTAGATTGACCAAGACCTTGGCCTCTGCCCGGGCATAGGCCCAGGACAAGAGCAAAAAGGCGCAAGAGGCAAAGACGGCACTGCCGAATATGGCCGCCCACTGATTGACCGGCGGCAGATGGGCTTGCCAAGGCGCTGCCAGGGCCAGCACCGCACCCATGACGCTTGCGCCAAAAAACGCACTCTCCTCGGGACTGGCAAGCTGCGCTTGTTGGCGTTGCAAGATGAGATTGTAGCTATAGGCGAGCGCTGACAACAGCACCGCACCTGCGCCCCAAACCGCGTCGCGACTGTGGGGGCCGCCCAAGCGACCGGCCAAAATGACCGCAACCCCTGCTAGTCCCATGACCGAATAGCCGATCTGCTTCACCCCCACCCGCTCGCCCAACAGGACGGCGGCCAAATAGAGGGTGAGAAGCGGGGCGATAAAGGATAGCGCAATGCCCTCGGCGAGCGGCAGTCGGGCCACGCCCCAGAAAAACAAATAGACCAACAAAGCCGCCACAGACCCCCGGATCAGATGGATCTTCAGCACCGGCCGCGGCGGCCATCTGGGTTTTCTCAGACCATAGAGTAGCCCGGTCATGCCAATCCCGGCCACCGACCGCCAAAGGGCCGCATCATAGGCGCCAATGGCGATGGAAAGCCCCTTCATCAGCGCATCCATCACCGAGTACAGGGCCACGCCCAAGGCGCAGACCATGACGGCTTTGGAATGTTGCGTTGAAAACACGGGAGCTTAGCCTTGGCGCCGCAGGGGAGTTACCGACCCATACCAGTCGGCGCGACGAGACGCATGTGTGGATGCGCCATAAATTGATGGCCTTTGATAGCCTCTCGCTCAGGGATGGGCTAAGCCTCGTTGCGACGGGCGCGGCAGCGTCCATTGGCGGAGGGGAAGGGGCGTGGCCAGCGATACGGCACATTCAAAGGCGTCACCACGCCTTAAAATGTCGACCAAGCTGTTTTACGGCCTCGGGTCTGTCGCGTTCGGCGTCAAAGACAATGGCTACAGCTACCTGCTGTTGATCTTCTATAATCAGGTGGTGGGCCTGCCCGCGACCTGGGTCGGAGTGGCACTCCTCGGGGCCTTGGCCTTTGATGCCATCATTGATCCGTTAATCGGCGCGGCATCAGACCGCTTGCACTCGCCGCTCGGGCGCCGCCACCCCTTTATGTATGCCGCTGCAGTTCCGGTAACGGTCGCCTATTTCGCCCTGTGGTCCCCACCGCACATTGGCCAGGTTGGACAATTCGCCTATCTGGTGGTGCTAACCTTGATCGTGCGCACCTTCATCTCGGTCTATGAGGTGCCAAGCTCGGCCCTCGCCGCCGAGCTCAGCCAGGATTATGACGAACGTTCAACCCTGCTCAGCTATCGTTTCTTTTTTGGTTGGGTTGGTGGGTTGACCGTGCAGGCGCTGGCCTTTGCGGTCTTTTTGGCTAGCGATGTGCGTCACCCGGTCGGCCAGTTGAATCCCGAAGGCTATGCCCGTTACGGCGCCTTCGCCGCAGGCGTCATCTTCGTCGCTATTGTCGTTTCGGCGTTGGGCACCCACAACCTCATCCCAAGCCTTGCCAAACCGCCGAAGCGCGCAGCGGGGGGATGGAAAAGGGCGTTCGCGGAGGCGCAACAGACCCTGTCCAACCGGTCGTTTTTGTTCGTCATGGCCTCGAATGTCGCCATCGCTCTGGGGCTTGGTCTGACCGCCTCGCTGAACACCTATTTCAACACCTATTTTTGGGGGTTTTCGAGCCGCGACCTTGCCATTCTGACCCTGTCGGTCTTTGCGGCAGCGTTTGCGGCGCTCGGGCTCGGTCCACGCGCCTCGCGCCGGTTTGGCAAGCGCGCCACCTTTATCGGCGCGACGGTGCTTGCGACCGCACTTGGCCTTGCACCCATCTTATTGCGCCTCGCCGGCCTCTTTCCGCCCAACCACAGCCCGCAGGTCCTCGCCATCTTGATCGGCACTTCCATCTCAGGCGTCACCTGCGCCATTATTGGCATGACCATGACCAATTCCATGATCGCAGACGTGGTTGAGGCCTCGGAGCTGGAAACGGGTCGTCGCGACGAGGGGCTGTTCTTCGCCGCCGCCGCGTTTGGGCAAAAGGCGGTTTCCGGTCTTGGCCTGTTGGGCGGCGCGGCGGTGATCGAGTTCGTTAAGCTGAAGCCCGGCATGGCGCCATCGGAGGTCGCGCCGGAGACCTTGGCGCGCCTCGGCGAGGTCTATTGCCCAGTTCTTGCCGTCGTATTCGGCATCGGCGTGCTCTTGGCGCTGGGCTACAAGATCACGCGTGCAGGCCATGCTGAGACCTTGACGCGACTGGCCGCCGCGACGGAACAGGTCCGAGAGCCGTTGCTTTAGTCTGAACGTCCGCGCTTCAGCTTCGGCGGGGCCGGGAGGGCCAGCGCATAGGCGGCCGCAAGGGCTGAGCGCAACACGTCTTCCTCGATCAGGGCAAGATCACACCGGGTCGCGCCACGGACGCCCCAGCCGCCGGGTACAGGCGCCATGGCCTTCGGGGCCATTTCGCAATAGTGGTCGCGCAGGTCGGGGGTGAACATCAGATTGAGGTCTTGAGCCTCTGCCTTCAGGGTCGCGTAGATGCGCCGGGTTGTGCGAAAACTGACCCGGTCAAAATGCGGGGCTGAGCTGACGCCCTCGAAATCAAGCGCCAGTTCCGTGGCGCGCTCCGGCGAGACACCCATGTGGCAGACCCCTCAAGACCTCAGGCCTGATTGACGCTGTTGGACTTGATCACCGCCTTGCCCGCGGCGTCAAGATCGGCGCGGGTTTGGCGCAAGATGACCGGATAGCCCAATTCGGCATTGAGCGCATCGAGCGGGCAGCTTGTCCCGGGCTTGGGCACAATCAAGTAGCGCAAAGAGAGCCGCTCGCGGTCGCCGCGATCCGGTTGCGTGCCATGCAGGGTGCAGCCGCCCCACATGGCGGTATAGCCTGCGCCACCTGTGAGGATAATTTGTCTGCAAGACACTTCGCCCCGGCCAGGTGCCGAATAGGTCCAACTGCCTTCAACCGAGCGAACGACAGTGTGGGGGAAGACCGTCGCGCCGAGCAGATGGCTGTTTTCCAGCAGATAGAGGGGGGCATCGTGCATCGTGACGTCATGCAGATAAACATAAAGCGTAATCATGTCCGCCGGTCGCTCGGGGAAGTCGATCACATCTTGATGAAAGTCGATGCCATAGAAATAGGTGATGTCGCGATATTCGGGTCGGATATAGGCGCCGAGATTATTGACCGGATTGCCGAGTAGTCTTTGGCGCACCCAGGCCGGAATGAGGTCTTGCGGCATGCCACAGACGAACTTGCGATTGAGAATTTCGAAGTCGGGTCCGAGCAGGGCGCTGAGCCCTTCAACAAGCATCGGGTCCTGTTCAACAAAGCCAAGATCGTCGCTGAACTGATCGAGGAGGTTGCGGCCCGGGATGGGATTGACGCCCTTATAGGTCGGGTTGGCGTCAAATTCGGCCTCTGAAAGAAAAAGGCTCTCATCGAAGGCCCGGGTTGCTCGCGCCCGCGCCAAGAGCTTTGCCGACGCCGCCACATCCACCGGTCGGGCGAAGGGGTGATAGCCGCGCAGGCGAAAATTCTCGACCGGGTCAGAGGCGAGTTCTGGACTGTGCTGAGGCGGTGTAGCAACTGCGGCGGCGCTCATCAGGCCTCCTTGTGCGGTCAAAAGAAGGGTTGCGAATCTCAATTTACCTGCGACCAGTGTAACGGAATTTGATCCAAGCGGGGTGTTTGGCGGTGAATGTGATTTGAAGCGGGTAATGAGCGAGAAACCTGCGGCCTTGTTGGTCATCGATCTGCAAACGGCCATGTTTGCGGGTCGCCAGATTCCTCCCATTTTTGGCGCGGATCGCTTGGCCGGGGTGGTTCGTGATCTTGTGGCAGGCGCGAGGAGAGCCGGCGCCCCCATCGCTTTCATCCGCCACGACGGCGACCCGCCGGGTCACCCCTTGGCCCCTGGCACTCCCGGCTGGCCAATTTGGCCCGACTTGAGCCAATCTGAAGCTGACCCTGTCTTCGCTAAAACGCTTGGTGACGCCTTTTCGAACCCTGAACTTGGTGCCTGGGTCCGGAACAGGGGTTGCCACCGGGTTATACTTTGTGGCGCCCAAAGCGACTTCTGCGTCGCGGCCACTCTGTCTGGCGCTTTAGAGGCAGGCTTGGAAGTGGTCGTGGTGTCAGACGCTCACTCGACTTGGGATTCCGGTGGGCGAACAGCACCAGAAATCATTGCGTCCCAGAACGCTTTGTTTGAGACCCTAGGGGCGCAGTTGGCGCCGTCCGCTGTGGTAATTGGCGAGTTCGGAGACCGGAGTTGAGCGCCGCTCTTTCCATCTCGCCCGACGACGCCTAACTGAAAAGAATGAGCCGCGCTTCACCTCCGCCTCCTGCTCAGGGAGGCCTTGATCGGATTGCCGCCGAAGCTGGCGCCCATCGCGGGTTGCCGCCGGTACATTTGTGGAACCCTGCGTCTTGCGGCGAGATTGATATTGTCATCACCCGCTCTGGCGAGTGGCGGCACGAAAAAACCCCGATCGGGCGTGAAGCCTTGGTGCGCCTCTTCGCCTCCATCCTGCGGCGAGATGAGGACGGCTTCTATCTTGTCACGCCGGTTGAGAAGATGAAGATTCAGGTGGAGGATGCACCGTTCCTGGCGGTGCGCGTCGACCGCGAGGGGGAGACCCTCGTCTTTCACACCAATGTCGGCGACCGGGTCGAGGCTGGACCGGACCACCAATTGCGCGTTGAGATTGATCCTGAGACTGAGGAGCCAAGGCCCTATCTGCATGTTCGGCGGGGACTGGAAGCCCGCCTGACGCGGGCGGTTTTTTATGAGCTGGTCGAGTTGGCCCACTGGCGGCCAACGCCAGATGGCGAGGTCCTTGGCGTCATGTCGAACGGGGTCTGGTTTCCCTTGGGCCTTTCCCAGGCGGTCGCTTCGTGATCGGTCCGGACGCGCCCGTTTTGCAGCTGGAAGCCCATCTGCGCCGACGCCTGCACCCTATCGAAACCTATGACCCAGCCCGCATGCATCTGCATCTCAATGCTGAGGAAGTCGATCCGCGCCTGCGGGATTGGGGCTTAAGTGACTTAAAGCCTGCGGCGGTCTTGACGCCGTTGATTGTCCGCGAAGCGGGGGTAAGCGTACTGCTCACACGGCGGTCAGAGTCTTTACGCCACCATTCTGGTCAGGTGGCCTTTCCGGGCGGTCGGGCCGAGCCAGGGGAAACGCCCTGGACGACGGCGCTTCGCGAGGCGCAGGAGGAAATTGGCCTCGATCCGGCCTGCGTCCAGTTGCTCGGTCTTGGTGATCTTTATGCGACCGGAACAGGCTATCTGATTACACCGGTGGTTGGTTTCATTCCGCCCGACTTCATCGCCAAGCCCGACCCGTCTGAGGTGGCCGAGGTCTTCGAGACGCCGTTTTCCTTTCTCATGGACCCGACTAATCATGAGCAGCGCACCTGGACCACGGCAGAAGGGGAGGCGCGGCGCTACTACGCCATGCCCCATGACGGCCCGTTGATCTGGGGCGCCACGGCAGGCATGGTCCGGGCGCTGTATGAACGGGTATTTGGCGGTGCTGATGCGGAAAATTCTTTAGGTTATTGAAAACCAAAAATTTTCCGCCGCTCACCCCGGCGTAGGCCGGGGTCCAGGGACGGGCCCGCAGACGTTTGTGGATGATCTCCTGGATACCGGCCTTCGCAGGTATGAGCGGATATGATTGATATTCCACATAAAAACCGCTCCCCCCGGCGTAGGCCGGCGTCCAGGGACGGGCCTGCAGACGTTTGTGGATGATCCCCTGGATACCGGCCTTCGCCGGTATGAGCGGATATTGTTGAGGACCACCTTTCCCCCGCTCCCCCCGGCGGAGGCCGGGGTCCAGGGACGGGCCTGCAGACGGTTGGGATGATCTCCTGGATACCGGCCTTCGCCGGTATGAGCGGATGTAATTGATATTCAACATAAAAACCGCTCGTCCTGGCCGAGGCCGGGAATCAGGGAAGGGCCCGCCGAGGGTTGGGGATGATCCCCTGGATACCGGCCTTCGCAGGTATGAGCGGAAGAAATTGAGCACCACCTAACCCCCGCTCCCCCCGGCGTAGGCCGGGGTCCAGGGACGGGCCTGCTGAGGTTGGTGGATGACCCCTGGATACCGGCCTTCGCCGGTATGAGCGGAAGATATTGAAAACGCACATAAAAACCACTCCCCTCGGCGCAGGTCAGGAGGCAGAGGGTGGCGCGAGTTTGCGCCTAATGCGGCTCGGTTCCGATCCATTTGGCCAGCCAGCCCTCGACCGTATCGTGCCAGATGACCGAATTTTGCGGCTTCAGCACCCAGTGGTTTTCATCGGGGAAGGTCAGGAAGCGGCTTTCTATTCCCTTACGTTGCAGGGCGGTGAAGGCGGCCAAGCCCTGTTCAAGCGGGATGCGGTAATCCTTGGCGGAGTGGATGACCAACATGGGCTTATCCCAGTCGGCCACATGGGTGATCGGGTTAAAGCGCTCATAGGCCGCCGGATCAGCCCAAGGCGTGGCATGGCCATTTTCCCATTCGGAAAACCAGAGCTCTTCAGTTGAATAGCCCATCATGCGGTTATCGAACACGCCATCATGATCAACCAAGCACTTCCAGGGCTTGGACCAATTGCCAGCAATCCAATAGATCATGAACCCGCCATAGGAGGCGCCCAAGGCACAGGCCCGGTCGGCGTCGATGAAGGGATAGCGGACTTGCGCCGCTGCCCAGCCCTTTTGCAGGTCCTCGAGGGGGCGGTCGCCCCAATGGCCACTGATGGCATCGGTAAAAGCCTGACCATAGCCGGTGGAGCCGTGGAAATCGATCATCACCACTGCGTAACCGCGACTGGCATAGGTTTGCGGGTTCCAGCGATAGCTCCAGCTATTGCCGAACGAGCCTTGCGGTCCGCCGTGAATGAGAAAGGCGGTGGGATAGCGCTTTCCCGCTTGGAAGTCCTTGGGCTTGACCACATAGCCATGCACGGTTTCACCGTTCCAGCCCTGGAAGGTGAACTGCTCAGCCGCACTGAAAGCCAGCGGCTTTAAGGTGTCGGCATTGACAAAGGTCAATTGCGTCCAGAGGCCTTTCGCGTCACGCAGATAAAGATCGTCGGGATGTTGTAGATCATCCTTGGCGATCACCAAGGTCTTGCCTGCGCGATCAAAGTCCGCCACGTGGCCTTGATCGGTTAGAGCTTTCGTCGCGCCGCTGGCGAGGTCGAGGTGGAAGAGCCGCACCTGCCCGACATCTTCTGTGGTCAGCAACAGGCCCTTGCCATCTGCGTCCCAGGCGATCTTCTCGGCGGACCGATCAAAGTTTGCATCGACTTCGCGGGTGTCGCCCGATTTCAAGTCGCGGACCATGATGCCAAGGCGATCAGCCTCGAAGGTAGGGCGTTTCATGGCAAGCCAAGCGAGCTTGCCGCCATCTGGCGAAAAGCTCGGCGCGATGTCTTCGGCGAGATTTGCAGCGGTTAAATTGGTCAAGGGGCCGGGGGCGCGCAAGCTTGTGCTGTAAAGGTCGAAATTCGTACTCCACGGCTCGGTGCGACCGGCAAGGCGGGCGGAAAACACCAAGGTTGCGCCATCGGGAGAAATCACGAAGTCGGCGTCGCCGCCAAACGGCTTGCCGGGGCTATCCCCGTCAAAGCCAGGCATTAGGTCCCGCGGCGTACCGTCGACCTCGCCACTTGTCGTGAGAGCGAGCGCAAACAGGTGATTGCGCGTCCCATCGGCCCAACTATCCCAATGGCGGACAAAAAGATGATCATAAACAACGCCGCTGGCCTTTTGGTCGGCGGGCTTCTTTGCCGCCGCGACTGTGCAGGCGAGGTCAGGGCAGTCGGGCCGCACAGCCAGCGCCACCACCAGCGTCTTCATGTCGGGCGCGAGGCGAAATTCCGCCACATCGAGCGGCAGCTTGGTTACCTGCACCGCTGTCGCGCCGCTGACGTCCGTCCGCCAGACCTGGGCTGAGCCAGAGCGATTGGAGAGGAAATAGAGGGCCTTTCCGTCCGCCGACCAGCGCGGGTGGGTGGCATCGGGGTCAGAGGCGGCGAGACGATGCGGCGTCGCGCCGGGCTTGGCCTCCACCAACCACAGGGCGTGATGGCTGGCATTGGCAGCGAAATCGACGCTGCGCTGGTCATAGACAATCAGGCTGCCGTCGGGCGAGACATGCGCGTCGGAAATCCGCTCCAACTTCACCATGTCCCGCGCCGTAAAAGCCTCAGTCCCCGGCGCGCTCTGGGCCGCAGTAACAGACGCTGCGCCAAATGTTGTGAGCGCGAAGGCTGAAACAACCGCGCCAATGCGGGCCAACGAAATGTGCGATGTCAACGCGTGTCTCCCTCAGGATCGAACCTCCGCACCGGGTGCAGGGACGTCTTAATTCGCAAGGACGGCAAAATCCCCAAGCGTGCGACGCCCCGAGGATTTAGCATCAAAAACCAATTCCAAAATGCAGTTTCTGGTTTGCAGGTCGAGATCGAAACCGCGCGCCACGTCCCTCTGCGCTGAGTTCCTTTCCTAACGCCGGAAGACAGCTTGCAATTCACCGCCAGCAGCGGAATCATATGCGGACATTTTTGTCGCGCAAAGCTTGGCTGTAAGTTTAATAAGTTTCTGTTATAATGAAAAAACCATGGAAAGCGAACCGGACATAGAAGCGGACATTTCGGCGGTCGTCGACCGGGGAGAATCCCTTGGATTGATGGAGCCAGTGGTGCTGGCTGAGGATTGCCGCAGTCGCGGCCTGCTGAATGATCTCGCTTTTGAACTGGGGCAGAAGTCGGCTGGATTCCGCCGTAGCTTGCCGCCAAGTCTCGTCCCATCGCTTGCGAGTTTAGTGCGCTCGATGAATTGCTATTACAGTAATCTCATCGAAGGCCATGACACCCATCCCATCGATATCGAGCGGGCGCTTAAGAACGACTACAGCGCCGATCCAAAAAAGCGCGACCTGCAGATTGAAGCGAAGGCGCATATCGCTGTGCAAACCTGGATTGATGGCGGCGCGCTCGCACGAAGGTCGCTGTCGGTGGACGGGATCTGCGAGATCCACCGACGCTTTTACGAAAACCTGCCAGACGCTCTTTGTTGGGCGACCAACCGGGTGAGTGGCGAACGCGTCCGGATTATTCCTGGCAGGCTGCGCCATCGTGACGTGCGTATAGGCAAACATGACGGCATAAGCCCAGGCGCGGTTCCGCGCTTCCTGCAACGATTCGAAGCTGCATTTGCCCAGCAAGGCAAGGCTGGACTGATCGTGGCCGCCGCCGCCGCCCACCACAGGTTGGCGTGGATTCACCCCTTTTTGGATGGCAATGGCCGTGTCACCCGCCTCATGTCGCACGCGCTTTATCTTGATCTGCTCGACACAGGCGGGCTCTGGTCCATCGCCCGTGGGCTGGGCCGTCATGCGCGCGATTACAAGATGCACCTTGCCAATTGTGATCAGCTCCGCCGAAATGATCTTGATGGTCGAGGAACGCTAAGCGAAGCAGCGCTGGTCGAATTCACTGAATTCTATCTGCGCCTCAGTCTCGATCAGGTGAATTTTATGGAGACCATGATGCAGCCTGACCGGCTGCGCGTGCGGGTCATGCTTTGGGCCGAAGAAGAAAAGCGACTCGGCAAACTGCCGCATCAGGCACTGACCCTGCTTGAAGCGCTGTTGCATCGAGGTGAGGTGCGCCGAGCGGAGATCGCGCCGATGCTGGGTGTGGTTGATCGGCAAGCCCGCCGCATCGTCAATAGGCTGGCGGAGCGGGACGTCATTGTCTCGGAAAGCGCACGTTCCCCGCTTCGCTTAGGTTTTCCCGCAGCCCTCGCATCGCGCTGGATGCCGGGCCTCTTTCCCGACAAACCAGTCGAGGAAACTTCATGAGGGGCCTCGGAACCTTGCTGAGGCTTGGCAAACTATGAAACATCCTGTGAGACGTTTTCGTAGCGTGTCGGTAGCTTTCAAAGAGTTGGAGCCGCTTTCCGTTCAATCAAATGTGGGCGTTCGCAGCCTGCTCTTGGCGGGGTCGAAAAGACAGTTGAACGCTCACGTCCTGTCCGAGTTTGTTCACCATCGTCATGAGCCGATCAACAGTAAAGCGGTCGAGTTTTACGTTGCGAAGTCGTGAAAAATCAGCAGCTGCAAAGCCGGTGCGAACGGCCGCTTCGCGAACGGTTAGTTCGTGTTCATCAAGTATTTTGATGATCTCTGCAGCAAGCAAAGTCTTCAACTGGCGCAGATCCGCATCTTCCATACCGAGGTCGCGAAATACATTGCCGCTACCTTCGATGATTTCTAGCGTTTCCTTGCTCATGCCAGTGCTTCCTTCAAACGCTTGATTCGTTCACGCACCAAATTGATCTCCGTCCTCGGTGTCGCGATGCCAGTCTTTGATTTCTTCTGGAAGGCGTGAACCACCCAAACCTCATCGCCGATGTGGAGCGCATAGACGACGCGATAGGCGTCGCCACGGTCTTTGATCGCCAGCTCCCAAACGCCCGATCCAAGATTTGTGAGGGGCTTTGCAATATCAGGTGTCGCTCCATCCGCAACGAGCGTTAGGGCCTCAGCGGCACGGTGCTGTGCTTTGGGTGGGAAGTCAGTGAAATCCTTCCGAGCCGCCGCGATCCAGCTGATTTTCCGAGTGTCACGGACACGAGTTTTTGTTGTCATATTTGACAATGTCCGTCAAGTTTTTTGGGAGTCTGTTGTCATCCGCGTCGCGCAGCGGCTCTGAAAGGTTGGTGCGGGCGGCCGGACTTGAACCGGCATGGGGTTTCCCCCGACAGATTTTCGTACCCGCTACGGCTTTCGCCGCCTGCCCCTTGGGGCGGTTTGGGGTCTGGACTATCCCTTCACCGTGACGCCTTCGCGTTTTTAGGTGCTGCCCGTCTAGTCTCTACACCTTCCGCCGGGCGCGTATGCACCGGACGGCTTGGCTCGGGATTGCCAGTCAAGGTTTCCCCGAATTTGAGCAGTTCTACGTCCAAGGTTTCCCAAGGCGCACTCAAGATTGTCTAAGTCTGTTGCGTCTACCGATTTCGCCACGCCCGCTTATCCGGCCCTTATAGCGAGGCACTTTGGGTTCGCCAATGGGGATCGCATGGCGGAGGTCTGCCGCCGCTGCCCAATTTTTTACCCGCCCGCCTTGCAGCTTGCTTTGCGGCGCGTCTGTGGCCAAGATCGACTAAACGCCGATAAGTCAGGCGGGTCTAAGGGACGGAGAGCGTCATGGCTGGGTCGCGCTACGACTATGTCATCATTGGGGGCGGCAGCGCCGGGTCGGTCTTGGCAGCGCGTCTGACGGAGGACCCGGATGTGAAGGTGCTGCTGCTTGAAGCGGGTGGCAAGAACACCTCGATCCTGGTCCGTATGCCCGCAGGCGTTGGCACGCTGATCAAGCAAAAGAGCGATTTTAATTGGGGCTTTTGGAGCGAGCCTGAGCCCCATATGGAGGGGCGCAAGCTCTGGCACCCCAGAGGTCGGGGGCTTGGCGGCTCCTCGGCCATCAATGGCATGATCTATATTCGCGGCCATGCCAGCGACTATGATCAATGGCGGCAAATGGGCCTGGAAGGCTGGTCCTATGCCGATGCGCTGCCCTATTTCAAAAAGGCCGAAAGCTTCCAAGACGGCGCCAATGATTATCACGGCGCCGATGGCCCTTTGAGCGTCAGTTGGGGCGAGCGGTCCAGTCACCCCCTCTATACCGGCGTCATCGAGGCCGGACGGCAGGCGGGCTATGCGGTGACGCAAGACTTTAACGGCGCGGCGCAAGAGGGCTTTGGCCGCTACCAATTGACCATCAAGGACGGGCGTCGCTGGAGCGCGGCGGAGGGCTATTTGAACCCGATCCTGAAAAGTCGCCCCAATTTGACCGTCGCCCTGGGCGCGCGCACCCATAAGATCCGCCTTGAAAAGGGCCGGGCGGTCGGCGTCGATTACCGCATTGCGGGGTCGACAGACATGCAGACGGCCCATGCCGAGCGCGAGGTTCTGTTGTGCGCCGGTGCCTTCCAATCGCCGCAAATCCTCAACCTGTCCGGGATTGGCGACCCAGACCGCCTGGCGCAGTCGGGCGTCAAGGCTGTTCACGCTCTGCCGGGTGTGGGTGCCAATTTGCAAGACCACCTGGATGTGACGCTGAACTGGAAATGCACCCAGCCCATCACGCTTTATTCGCAAACCAAGGGCTTGAAGCAGTTGGCGGTCGGTCTGCAATACATGCTGACCGGCAAGGGGCCGGGTCGGCAAAACGGCCTGGAGTCGGGGGCGTTTTTGAAGTCGCGTCCCGATCTGGACCGTCCAGACCTGCAATACCACTTCGTGCTCGCCCTGATGCAGGAGCACGCCAAGGTGCAGTTCAAAGAAGACGGCTTTACCCTGCACGTCTGCCAATTGCGCCCGGAAAGCCGAGGGCGTGTTGATTTACGCAGCGCCGACCCCGAAGCCGATCCCGCCATCTTGTCGAACTTCCTCTCCACAGAGGAGGACCGCCGCGCCGTGCGTGAAGGGGTCAAAATGGCCAGGGACATTGTGGCGCAAGACGCGCTCAAGCCTTATCGCGGGGCCGAAATCGCGCCCGGCGAGAGTGTGCGCACCGACGCCGAGATCGACGCCTTTATCCGCGCCAAGGGCGAGACCATCTACCATCCGGTCGGCACCTGTAAGATGGGGGTGGCTGGCGATGAAACCGCCGTGGTTGATAAGGACCTGAAGGTCTTTGGGCTGGAAGGCCTGCGCGTCGTCGATGCCTCTGTCATGCCCACCCTCATTGGCGGCAATACCAATGCGCCGACCATCATGATCGCTGAGAAGATCGCCGATCAAATCCGGGGCAGGGCGCCCTTACCCAGGGATGAGCGGGCCGTGGCCTGAGGGCACCGCGTCCGCACAAGTTATTTTGCTTGTAAATTCCATATACAAGTTAAAAAACTTGTGATACGGTTGGCTATGGATTGGACCTTCCTTAGAGCCGCGCAGAGGATTGCCGCCTTCGGTGTCGTGCCACTGGTGCTTGGGCTGGTGGCCTGTGGCCCGCAAACCTATGACGCCACACCGCCCAGTCGGTTTCTGTTGACCTGTACCCGCCCGGATGCGGCGGCCATGGTGCTTCAGCTCGATACGGGAACCCAGCGTTTCGCCCTGGTCAGTGCCGATGGCGCGCCAGGAGGACGGCTTGAACGCACGCCCACCACCTACAGGCTGGTCGCCGAGGGATGGTCTGGCGTCGTCAATCGCTATGATGGGCGGCTATCCTTGATCCGCACGTCGAAGCCGCAAGCCCCGGCGCCCGGCCCCGAAGCTTGGTCCTGTGCCAGCGCGGTCGATAGGGCGAAATTCTGATGGCCGCCCTCTATGCCGTTCTGACGGGGGATCTGGTCGGGTCGAGCGATCTGGCCGCCAATGAGCTCGACACCTTGCGCCAAAGCCTGACCGAGGCAGTCGCCAAGATACGCGCCTGGCGGGAAGGGCTGGTGGTCGGGGATGTGGAATTCTATCGCGGCGATGCGTGGCAGTTATTGATTACCGACCCGAAGCTATTTTTCCGCGTCGCCCTCTTTCTCCGCACCACGCTGCGTCAGCATCGGTTTTGGGATACCCGTATGGCCATTGGCCTTGGGCAGATTGAAAAGATTGATGACCGTCAGATATCCCTATCGATTGGCGAGGGCTTTACCCTGTCCGGCCACAAGCTTGATCAGATGGGCAGCGCGCCGGGTTTTCGCTTCGACGCGCCGGACTGGCTGAAGCCGAGAACCGGCTGGGTCGAGCCGGTGCTTGATCTGTGTGATCAGGTCATTGGTCGGTTAAAGCCCCGACAGGCAGCCACCGTCTGCGCGGCCTTGGCGCCAAGTGCGCCGCCCCAGCGCGAAATCGCCCGCGACCTTGGCATTAGCCAGCAAGGCGTGTCGGCAGCCCTGGCCTCGGCAGGCTGGTTCGCGATTGAGCAAACGCTGCGCTTCGCCGAGGCCTTTGATTGGCAACGGGGCGGGGGGGGCTCACCTGATGGCCCAGAATGACAACCTAATCCATTTGTATTTTACCGATACAAGTGAAGTCTATTGTGCAGCCACAGGGGGTTCAGCGTGTTCGAGACCGCGATAGCCCTGTTGTGCGCCCATCTCTTCTCCGATGGGATCAACGCATCCCATTGGCTGCTGGCCGATAAAACCAGGCCTTGGGGGCTCGCCCTATCGATGGCCAATGTCGCGAGCTGGGCAGGGCTGGCCTTGGGCGAGCTCGACCTGCCGCTGCTGACCCTGTTGGTGCTCAGCCATCTGACCGTGGAGACGGCCAAGTCGAGATGGCCCGAAAAGACCCGCCTTTCCGGGCTTAGCGCCTTTAGTCTCGAGCAAGCTCTGCGTCTGGCAATCCTAGCAGTCTTGGTCAGCTGGCGCCCCGATGCGGCGGCCCAAGGCATTTGGGGGCATCTGTCCGCGCCGGTCCAAGCCTATATCTGGGCGGGCATGGCGGCGGTCTCGGGTGCCAGCTTGGCGGTGCATACCGGTGGTCGGGTGATGAAGTTGGTCACCGCCCCAATTGCGCCGCGCGCGCCGATTGGCGGCCTCGACATGGGCGGGCGCTATATCGGCTGGCTTGAGCGCGGCCTGACCTTCCTCTTTGTGCTCTATGGCCATCCTGAAGGGGTCGGCTTCCTGCTCACCGCCAAGTCGATCTTCCGCTTTGGCGACATCACCGACGCCAGCAAGCGCGAGAACACCGAATATATCATCATCGGCACCATGGCCTCATTTGGCTGGGGCCTGATCATTGCCATCCTCACCGCCGCCGCCGTTCACCACTGGCTGGCCTGAGCGTTGCGACCGCCGACAGCTCAATTTCGCAGGAACACGACATAGCCCTTAAAATTTGGCTTCCCCGCCAAGGTTGGGGAGGGGTTCCACTCGGCGCCTTCTGCAAGGCCGAGTTTAAAGGGGATGGTCAGACGGTCGAGGCGGGCAAGATAGGCGTCGATATCCGCAACCGTGGCGCGACCGCGATAGGTTTGGAAGACGATTTCGTCCACGACGCCGGAAAGGGCCTCCAAATCTTCCAATCTGGCCTGGGACGCCCAATCCATCAGGCCGGTGATGCTGAGCCGATATTGGCTTGGAAGGTCACCGCGCACCCGTGCGAGGAAGGACCTGTAGGGCTCGAGGTGCTTGGTTCCGGCGTCGAAGTCGAGTTGCAACCCGATGATGGCTCCAGGCTGGCTGTGCCAATGCTCAAGCCGCGCCTTGATCTGCGCCATGATGACAGGCGACCAATCGAGCGTCCGGACGCGATAGACAAGATAGATCGGCGCTTGGTGGGGGCCCGGGCTCGCACCCGACATGGCGTGGAGCACCGCCGGCGTTCCTTGGGGTCGAGGCGGCGAAATTTCGCCTTGCAACAGATAGAGGCAGGCCGCCTTGTCGAGCTCAGGCCTGCCTGCCACTCCGGCCCACAGCCAAAAGGCGTCATAATCACCGCTGCGCACCGGCGCGCTTTGCGCCAGGGCGCCTGTGGCGAGGCAGAGGACGAGGCAAAGCAGGACCCGCCGCATCACCAGTAGTATTTCAGAGCCTTTGCATAGGCGCTGTCGCCGTAAGTTGATTTCAGCATCTGGAACCAGACCTTGCGCTGCTTCGTATCTACATCAACGCCACCGCAACCATTATAACCGCTCGGGCCATAGCAGTTGATGGCGCGATAAAGTGCATAGGCCTTTTCGTTGGCGGGTGTGGCGGGATCGGCGATCAGCGCCTTGTAAATTTCACCGCGCGAGAAGGCCCCTCCCGGAAAGATTGACTTGCCGCCGCCCAATTCCTGCTCCGGTGGCGGGATGTCGAGTTCAGGCCTGTCAAACCCATTCACTCGGACGAAATCGCTCAGGCAAAGCAGGGCGCTTGGGCTTTTCGGATTGGTGGCGAGGGCGGCGATGGTCGCTTTCAAGCTGTCGCAGGCAAATGGCCCTGCCTGTCCCGCCCAACTAAACACGCCCAGCTGAATCTTCTCGCCCAGGTAAAAACCTTGATCGGGTTTTGGCGGTGTCGCCGGTCGGAAATCCTTCAAGAACCCAGCATAATGGCCCCGCGTCGCCTCCTTATAGAGGAGTACGAAGCGGGCGAGATCGCGCTCTCGGGGGGTGTTGTCGGAGGCCTCAGCCGCTTGTCGTAGCAAGATCGGGCCCGCCAGATTCCGCAACAGAATCTCGCGTATACGCGGCGAACGGACCGGGGACTGCGGGGCAAAGACCTTGTTGATCGTCGCCTCCTGTTGGTAGGTCATTGCAAGGCCCAACTCCGCCGTTTCCCTTTGCCAAGGTTGGCTTCCCCTCGGGATCAGCCCAATCCAAAAAGTGCTGGCGCCCGGATCCTTCATCTGGCTCAGGGCCTCACCCCGCAGCACCTCCCGGCTGAAGTCGAGATAGCTGGTCAAGGCCCCAGGCCGCTCTGGGCCGAGCGCGGATAGGGTCGCCCGGGGGTCTTTGTCGACATAAAAGCTGCGCGCCGCCTTGAGATAGGCAAAGAGGTCCTCTCGTCCTTTAAAGTCCGCGGCTTGGGCGTCGAGCTTCTCCGACGGGAAGAGGGGAGGCTTGTTCGCTTCAAGGGTGCGCATTTGCAAAAGGTCGAGCACTGCCAAAAGTTCAGCAGTGTGGGTCTTGGGCTCGCTGGTGCTGAAAAATTTGCTGTCGATTTCGGCGGCGAGGTCTGGACCGTCAACATTGTTCTGCGGATCGGAGCCGTGACGCAGCAGCCAGCCATATTCTGCCGTTAACTTGGCCGTATCGCCGCTGAGCCAAAAGAGCCGCCGGATCAGTCCTCGGGCTGAGGCGCTATAAAGACCCTTGGGATAGGTCCTCAGATAGCTAACGAGAGCCGCTTGGGCGTCCTTCAAAGCCGCTGTGTCCTTTACCTTTGGCAGGGCCTGCCCGTCCTCGGCACCAAAGGCGCCGACTTGCGCCTTGTTCAGCAGCGTGCGCCCGATCATGTAGCGGGCACTTTCCCCGAGCCAAGGATCCGTCGTCGAGGTCAGGCTTTGAAACAGGCCGAGGGCGCGATCAAATTCGCCATCATAAAATGCCGCCGCGGCGCGGAGATAGGTAGCGAAGGGCTGGGCCGCCCGCGATGTCACAGGGGCGAGCCCTGGCTCAATCGCCTTGGCGCCTGCGCCAGTGCAATCCGGTGTCCAGGCCTCGCGCAGCTTGGCGAGTTGGGCGCGATCGGTGGCGGAAAGGCCGGGGGCTGCCTTCAGCGCAGCGAGGAAGGCGGCCTTGCCTTGGGTGTTGGAAAGGCACCGGCTGCCTTCGCCAGCGGCAAACGCGTGCGCTCCGTCATCGACCGCCGAGGGGGCCGCGGTTGCGGGCTTTGCTGCGGGCAGCGGCCCCCATTTGGGGTTGAGCGCGCTGTTTAGGTCCTCGAGCGACATCAGGGCCATGGTGATGTCGGCAGTTTGACTGAGTTTCGCCATCCCCTCCGGATTGGTTTTCCGGGGGCTTAAGTCCTGCATCAAAAACTGCAAATTGACCCGGGTGTCGTTGCCGGGACTGAAGAAGGGCAGATTGTTACACTCGCCATACTCGACTTGGTTCAGCGTCCAGTGCGCCGTGCAGCCAATTTCGGCGCATGCGAGAGCGCCAGTTGGCAGTGTCGCTGCGAGCGCGATGCACAGACGCATGATCAGAGGAGGGGCGATCCGAAGCATGGAGAGTTTCCGCACAAGAAAGTGTCGACGCTGAGGCCCGCTCAGCTGTCGACTTGGCCATTCGGCTATTTTGGTTGCCACCTGTCAAGACTGAGGCCGAGGCTGCGACACCTTGGCGTCCCTGCCGTTCCAGCAAAGGTTTTTGTCGCACAAACCGGGAGGGTTTCACACGATTAAGATCGGTGAAGCCAAGACCGGCGTTAGACATGGCGGCCGTGTGACATGTGCGGGCAGGACTTGCAGATGCACGCCCACGGTCGCCTCAGCCGACCCGTCCCTGGACCCCGGCCTACGCCGGGGGGAGCGGCTGAAAGGTATGTTCTCAATTAAATCCGCTCATACCGGCGAAGGCCGGTATCCAGGAGATCCTCCACAACCGTCTGCAGGCCACCCCCTAGACCCCGGCCTTCGCCGGGGTGAGCGGCGAAAAAGTGGGTGATTTCAATAATTTTCGCTCATGACCTGCGAAGGCCGGTATCCAGGAGATCATCCCAACCGTCTGCGGGCCTGTCACTGGTTCCCGGCCTGCCCAGGATTGAGCGGAAAGGAAATTCAATCAATTCCCGCCGCGTCAGTGACGCGCTAGAGTTTCCGGAGCATTTGGAGTATCCGATATACCCAAGCCGCCTTCGCCGCACGACAAGGACGATATGACCGACACTGAGGCAACTGACTTTGTTTATGATGAAGCCACGGGAGAGTGGATTGATCCGACAACCGCGGCTGCAACCTTAGCTGCATCGCATCAACCCGAGGTTCGTGATGCGGTCGGCAACCTTTTGGCCGATGGTGACAGCGTGGCCTTGGTCAAGGACTTAAAGGTCAAGGGCGCAAACCAGGTGCTAAAGCGCGGAACCGTGATCAAGTCGATACGCCTGACCGGCGACTCCCAGGAAATCGACTGCCGACACGCGGCGATCAAGGGGCTCGTCCTGCGCGCCGAATTTGTCCGCAAGCTCTAGGTTGAACCGGCAGCGGGCTCAGGCAACTTGGCGGGTATTGTCCACCACAAGCCGCAGCATGGGGCGGGGCGCGCGCGCCACATCTTCAACAATGACGATTTCGCGCAAGTGCAGTTCGCTCAAGGTTTCGCCGGAGAGCCGGGCTGTGGCCGAGACCGGCTGATAGAGGCCCATCAAGCGTTCAACCACGCCGGCGTCGCCAAGAATGGGAACGAGGCCGATTTCCAGGCCGATGCTCTCACCCGAGGCGGCGACGCCGCTCGCCTTAATCACCAAGGGAGCGCAGCGGGCACGGGCCTCTTGCATGGCGGCCAGGATGCGCGGGCGGTCATAGGGGCGGAACAGGCTGATAAAACTGCGGCCGGTCAGGTTTTCGCCGTGCAGATCATTGGCCAGGGCCCCGGCCACGCGAAAGCGCGCGTCGCCCTTGGTTTCGGCGCCCAACATAAAGAGTTGCGACATCAAGGCACCAAAGGCAACGGGGCTGAGGCTGCCGCGCGTCGGGGCGGTTTGCATGCCTTTTTCGTCGCGCCAAATACGGATCAGCTTGCCAATATGCGCGTGAAACATGGGATCGACCTGTAGCAGCTTGCGACGGCCAAATTGCGTCGAAACCCCAAGAAGCAAGATCGGCGCCGCACAGTTGAGCGCCTCATTGTTCCAACTTGGCTCAGGCCCTGGCTGGAAAGCCACCGGCTTTACATTTGCCACCTATTAGACAAAATGGGCTCAAGCCAGTGAATGAGCGATGTGCCGAAAGGGCAGGGTTGTGTTTGACGTCGTTATGCAGAAGATCATCGGAGACTTCGTCGTCACAACTGTCATCATGATCGTCATGGTTACGGTGACATCGGCATTTCCGCCAAAGAAAACTGTCTGGCAATCGGCGAGAATTGATAGGAACTCAGCCCTAAGGCGCAGGCTTGTGAATAATATTCCCCATTATGCGCTCTATTATGGCACAACGCTTTATCCGATCATCTTCGGAGCCTCGACCTATCTGGCGCTTGAACCCTTCAGCGCCACACTCGGCTGGCCCCTACAGGCGATTTTCGGCCTCGCCGCCATTTTGTTCGCGGCGTTTCACGTCTGCGTCTATACCAACAAGACGCTGAGACAGGTCTATTTCGGCAGATAGCCGGTGCGCTTCCAGCTTAGGGCCCAACTGGCGGCTTGATGATCAGGGTCCAGGCCTTTTCCGGAACCAAATAGGCCTTCGCGGCGGCTTGGATGTCTGCGGGTGTGACCGCGCCATAACCCGAAACCGAGGTTCGGATCAGGTCCAGTCGGCCCGCGTCATCCGACGCGCCATCAAGCCGGGCGAGCCAATAGCCGTTGGTCTGTTGGGCCTTCAAAATCTGTTCTTGATGCGGTTTGACGGCGCGCAACAGTTCGTCTGCCGTTGGCGGGGCTTTAGTCAAGGCGTCTGCGATAGCGCCGACGGTCTGGCGGAACGGGGCGACCTTGTCTGGCGTCGTCTCGATCATGGTGATCAGCGAGCCGAAACCTTTAAAGGTCTCTGACGGCTCGGCCCGGCCCATGGGCGAATAGGTGGCCCCTTGGCTGATCCGCACCTCGTCAATCACCCGGTTTTTCATCACCTCCCCCAGAATGATCGCGGCGCGAGCGGCCTGCGGGTTGGTGCGGAAATCGCAAATCGGCCAACCGACCAGCACCGCCGCCTGATCTGGCCGCCCATGGTGGACCTCGTCCGTTTCGCCAGGCGGGTGGAAGGCGACAGGCGTGAACGGCGCGCTTTGTGTAGCTTGCAGCGTGAAACTGCCCGCGCCAAAGGTATCAGCGACAGCTTTGATCGCATTTTCGACCGCGACATCGCCGACGATCACGACCTCTGCCGGACCAGCGCGGAGATCCTGTTGCAAAACGCGCTTCAAATCTTCCGGCGTCGCTCGCTTCAAAGCGTCCACGTCAGGATAGGCGAATCTTAGGTCGCCATTGGCAATCAGACTATGGCCGTCGCGCGAAAAGACGCCCATGGCCGTTGCATCCATCTGGCGCAGCGCCGTCGCCATCGCAACGCGTAAGCGCTCAAAGGCGTCAGGCCGATAGGCGGGGTCCTTGGCATAGGCGGCCAGCACCTGCATTTGCACAGCGAGGTCGGCGGGCTTGGTCTGGCCGCGCAGCAGCAAGGCCTCGTCGCCAAAATCAGCTTGCATGGCATAGGTGCGACCGTTCAACACCTGTTGTAGGTCATCGAAGCTCAGCTTGGTGAGTCCGCCAAGCGCGAAGGCGCTGGTCGCCCAAGTCGCTGGAGCGGTGTCTGGCTTTAGGGCGGCGCGCCCGCCGGGAAACCGCACCTGAACCAAGACCTGGTCGGCTTGGAAATTGGTCTTTTTTACCAGGAGCTTGACGCCATTGGCAAAGACGACGCGCGTCAGGCCAAGATCGGCGATCTCGGTACGCGACACCACGGCGCCGGGAGCGCCGAAGTCTGAATAGGGCCAAACCTTTTGGGCCTGCTGAATGGGTCCGGTCACGGCGGTGGTGAGCGAGGCCTTGAACACCTCGGCCACCTTGGTTTCACCCCCCTCAATCGCTTCGGGCGTACTGATCTGCATAAAGGGGCCAGAGCCGCTCAACAGCTGGCGGGCGGCGGCGGTGACCTCGTCGGGCGTCAGGTGGGCCACGGTGGCGTCGAACAGGGCAAGGTCGTCGGCAGGCGAGGTGAAAACGCTTTGGTCGTCTTGTGCCTCGACTAACTGGCTGGCGAGTTCCGGCGTCGGCCTTGTGGCCTCGCCCGCAACCGCGTTGACGAGCTGGGTCCGCTGATTGACCTCTTCGCGGCTGAGCTCGTCGGCGGTCACGCCAAATTGCGCCAAGCGGCGCCCTTCCTGTTCCAAGGTCGAGAGTGCAGCGCGCCAATGGTCCGGCGCGGAAACGGCGGTCAAAGCGGTGATCTGGGCTGAGCGAAATAGCGACGAGGCGCCCGATTCGGCCGCGAGGAAAGGCGGTGTCGGCGATTGGGCCAAGCGCTCGAACCGGCGATTAAGGACGGCAAGCGCCAACTGCTCCACAGTTTCACGCCGACGGCGCGCGACCGAATCCGGTGACGCGTCGAAAGGGCGCAGCCAACTGATCTCAATCCGGGTCGAGGCGCCTGGAATGATCGCCAGTTGGGTTTTCAGGCCGGAGGGCGCCACGACGCCGAGATCGGGCGCCGGTTTGGCGGGCGCGGCGTCGGTCCAGTTTGAGAACAGGTCCTTGATCTTGGCCTCCATGGCCTTGAGATCGAAGTCGCCGACGGCGATCAGGGCGGCCGTCTCTGGACGGTAATTGTCGTGGTAATAGGCGGCGAGGCGGGAGGCGGGCGCGTTACGAATCACCTCTACCTTGCCGATGGGCAAACGTTCTGCCGCCAAGCGGCCTGCCAATTGCAGCTTCAACTTGCCGATTGAGGCGCGATATTCCGGCGTGTCGCGTAGCCGCTCCTCCGATAAGACGACGCCCCGTTCGGGTTCAAGCGCTTCGGGCGCGAGGGTGAGCTCGCCAGCCGTCTCGCGCAGCAGCATCAGGGCGGTGTCGACACCGGCGCCCGAGGTCTCGGGCACGTCGAGCATATAGACGGTCTGGGTCCAGGCGGTGAAAGCATTGGTGTCGGGTCCAAAGGCTAGCCCTTGACGCTCCAAGAGTTTGATCATCTCGCCATTGGGAACATGGGTTGATCCCTTGAACGCCATATGTTCCAGGACATGGGCAAGGCCCTGTTGGTCATCGGCTTCTTGCAGCGAGCCCGCGCCAATCCGCAGCCGCAGCGAGGCTTGACCCTTTGGCGTGGCGTTTTTCATCAAAAGATAGTGCATGCCGTTTGGCAGGACGCCTTGGACGAGGCGCGGGTCGGGTCGGAGCGCCTCGGCAGCTGCGATGGCCGTGGGCTGCGCGGCCAAACCCTGACTTGGCGCGAAGAGACAAAGGCCAGCAAGGGCGGCGAGGGTGGCCCGGGCCAGAGGCGTCGATCTCATAAAGCATCCTTGCTGTGCAGACGATGTGCGCGAGACGACCGATAGCGCCCGATCAAGATCAAAACGAGGCGAAATTTGTCAGCCCGCAGATTTAGCGCGTGACAACACTCAAGCTGTTGCCGGTCGCCTGGGCGGTGATGGAGGTTTGCCCAAGCGCACCGCTCGCACCCGAACTCGCGCGGACTGCGCCCGTATTACTCTGGGTCATGGAGAGGCTGAGCGATGTGTTGCACCCAACACAGGTTTGTACGCTTGCGCTATCGCCTGTTGCCATTGACGCGCCGCTGCCGACCCCTCCGGTTGGATTGGTGAACTTGACGTCGGCGCTCACCGTTCCGGAATTGGACTGAGAGAGGTCGCTGGTGCTCGCCGGACTATAGGTCGAGAGCGTGGCGGTGTTGCCGGAGGAATCGGCCGACAAGTTTGACTGGGAGTCAGAGCCCCCGGCGCTGAAGTCGGCCAGCGCCGTGGCGTTCGCGCTGTTGGACTGGTTGAGCTGGGTTGGCGCCGGGCCACTTGACGGTGTCAGGGTGGCGGAATTGCCGTCGGCGGACGACTGCAACTCTATCGTGGAGCCCGATTGTTGGCCGCCTGTGACCGTGGCGTCCGTTGGGGCTGTGTCGCGCGATTGGCTGATCACGGTCGAGCCGCCGATGCCGCTTCCGTCCAGCGTGATCTCGTTGGCGGCAGCCTTTGCGCTATAGGTGGCGGCGCCCGCGACACAGCACAGGTTGGCCTGAAGATAGGCGTGGGTTGCGCCAGAATTACTTTGCGTCAGGGTCGCGCTCGCCGGACTTCCCGAGAGCGTTTGGGTGTTGCCGGTCGCTGTCGCAGAGGCTGCCAGGTCGCGCGTGGGGCCACCGCTGGTCCCGACATAAAGATCCGCATTCGCCGCGCCCGACGCCGTCACGGTTTGGCGGATATCGGTCTTGGCCGGGCTTGGCGCGATTTCGGCGGTTAAGCCATTGCTTTGCGCCGTGGCTGAGGTCGACAATCCCTCTGGAGCGCCCTGCGTCACCGCAACCGAAGTCAGGGCGGAAATATTTCCTGCATCGGTTTGGCTCGCTGAGGTCGCCGTTTTTGGCGCTTCCACGAGCTTGGTTTCCGTTCCAGACGCTTGGCTGTCGACCTCGACCCGGCTTGATGAGGTCTTGACGTTCAGGCTTTGCTCGGAAAAGACGTCGCCCAATTGCACCTGGGCGCTGACCTCTTGGCTAGTACCGGGTGTGGGGATTGAGGCCAGGATCGCGAGCGCTATCCCAGCGTGAAGGATCGGATCTCGTTTGGCCATTGTTCTGGTCCAGATTGTTGTAAGCGGGCACATACCCCCCGGTGGGCCCTGTGGTGCCCAAGGGATCCTCCGCCATGCAAGAACGGGGCCCAGGCGCGCCGTACAAATTTGCCACCATTTCCACCATACCGCGCTCGATCAATGAGCGGACGGCGAGCTGCATCGGTTCTAATGCGCCTTCTCCGGCTGAGGCGTCGATGACGTTAGACCCAAAGAATTTGAATAGACCCAATCCGACCTGGCGACCGATGATTTGCTTTTGATAGGAGACGACATCGACCACTTCTTGGGTCTTGGTCTCGACCAGTCGAAGGTCAACCGCGACGTTCATTACATAGAGCGAGCCGGTAATTTGGCCTGTGCCCTTGGTCGCGACCTGTTTTCCGCCTGCCACATCAAGGCCAGTTGAGCGGATATTATAATTGAGTTCGGTGATCCCCCCGACCACGTAAAAGTCTGAACCGGGAATTTGGCCTGAGAGGATCTTGCGATAGGGCGCACCGGCGCCCGGGGCCGGCGGCGGGGCGTCGGCGATCAGCTTATTATTGGCGTATTTGAGCTCAAGCTCCGAGACGCTTGTATCATAACGCTCCACAAGCGGGACGCCTGCCTTGGCCAGTGCAGAAATGGCCATGAGGGACGCGCCTTGGGTGATCAGGCGACCACCATTGTCTTCGGCCTTGCCCGTATAGTCAGCAATGCGCCCAACCGCCAGTCTTGGCGCTTTGACATGATACATGCGCGCATAGGAGGCCAAACAAATCAGCGCCTTGGAATAGGGCGTATCGTTCGAAATCACTGGGGCATCACCAATTGGGCGCGCATAGGCGCCTTGGCGACTGGCGATCGGCGTGGCGCACCCCGACAGGGCCAAAGCCCCAATGGCGGAAATCAAGAGGGCGGATGTTGCACGCGCCATCTTTTATCCGCCAGTGCTGAGGTTGAGTTGGCCGTTCAGAACAATGGTTGCCTGGACCGGGCCTGTATTGGTTTGGACGGCGTTGACAATGACCGTATTGTTGCTGCCAGTCGTTGTGACCGTGACATTGTTGCCAATGGCGAGGGCAGAGGCAGACGCGCCGGACGTGCCCGAAACGCCCACACCAGACCCTTGGCTTTGAACGCCTGTTTGCGCATCAAGGCCTAACAGCTTCGCGCCGTTGCCAGATTTGATGACGCCGTCAAGAATGATGAGGTTGCCGTTTGAATCCTTCAAAGAGGTGTTCACGGCTCCCGATAGCGCCGAGAGCGAGGCGCCGTAACCGGTCGCATAGGCTGACGGCGAGGCATTCATGGTCTGGGCGCCACAGGGGCTCGACACCGTCCAAACCAGCCCAACCGCGATCACAGGCCACCCAATCTTGCCTAGCGCCTGAGGTCGGCGGTGGGAATGTGAAACGCTCACGACAAATCTCTACTCAGGTTGAACTTGGCCAAAGCCCCATGTCATGGCTTGCGCAAGGCCTGCATTGAAACCACTTCAGGGTTAACGAAGCTGTAAGCAGATCGGACCGAGCTTTGGCGGCCAGTCTGCGACGCGCACGACGCACGGGCTCGCTCCACGCTTGAGATGTATCTGATGACGCAGGAAGATGAGCCAGAAATGGGCGAGGGGAGCGGCCAGCCATATCCCGTGTCGCGAGCGTCTGAACCGATCCTGACGGCGCCGTGGCCACCGCTCTTGCTCGCGGGTCTGCTCATCGGCGTGTTTGGCCTCTTAATGGGCCTTCATTTAAATGACGCAGCCATTGAGGACTTCGGCTTCATGCCCGTGGTTTTGTCGCTTGGGCCGGCAAATTGGTTCGGGCTTTTGACATCCCTCTTTCTCCACGGCGGGTGGGCCCATGTTCTCTTCAATTCGGGCTTCGCGCTGGCCTTCGGTGCGCCTGTGTCGCGACGCTTTGGCCTCGACGCCAAGGGCGGTTTGGCGTTTTTCGCCTTTTTTATTGTCACGGGTGTGGTGGGTAATCTGGGCTTTGCGCTCGCCCCGCATGCTGACGGCTTCTCCCTCGTCGGCGCGTCGGGCGGTGTCTCCGGCTTGATGGGGGCTGCGTCTCGGCTGATGGGCGGGCGCCCAAGGGGGGCGCTGGCAAGGTTTAGCAGCCCAACCGTCGTTGGCATGGCCGCCGCCTGGCTTGTCGGGAACCTCGTGATCGGCGTGGCGGGAATCGCGCCGCTGGGCCAAGGGGGATCGATTGCGTGGCAAGCCCATCTGGCGGGCTATGCAGCCGGGCTTTTTCTAATCGCGCCGGTTTCGCGCCGGCTTGGCATTGCAGTGCAAACCGAGGCGTGAGGGGCAACTGTGCCGGTATCGCCGCAGGTCAGACGCATCTGACTTCCCATTCGCGTGAAGTCCTGGGCGCTAGGCTCTGAAATGGTTGCGCGGCTTAGAGTTTTGCGAGAGCCTTCTCCCAAGAAATCATCTCTGGAGCCGCCAGAGTCCGTGGGAGGTCAAGATGAAAATTTCCGAACTGCTAAAGTCAAAGGGTGATGCGGTCTTTACGGCATCTCCTCATGAAACCTTGCAAGGCGCCGCCGCCATGCTCCACGCCCGCCGGGTAGGCGCTATGGTGGTGACCGACCAGGAGCGCGTGGTCGGAATTCTCTCCGAGCGCGACATTGTCCGCTTGGTTGCCCAAACCGGCGCGAGTTGCATGACGGCGCCGGTTAGTCAGTTCATGAGCAAGGACGTTGTCTTCGCCACGCCACAAGAGACTGTGGACCAGTTGCTGGCGCGGATGACCGATCGTCGGATTCGCCATTTGCCGGTCATGTCCGGCGACCGACTGGTCGGGATCTTGTCGATAGGCGACTTGGTCAAGGCCAAGATCGCCAGCGCAGAAGCCGAAGCCCAGCACCTGAAAGCCTATATCGCCGCCGGGTGATCAAAATGCTCCCGACCCTGCACATTTTTGTTGCGTCCCCTGGGGAGGATGGCTAGAAGACGCCCTCCGTGAAGCGGCGACGCTGACCTCGGAAATGGCAAGCAAGAAATTGGTTGCTTTTTTGGGGAAAAGTTGTAGCTTCCACGCTCTCAACCGAATCGGGCATGGGTCTTTCTGGACGCGCCTCGCGTCCTTAGGGTCTTGTTCGCTTTGTGTTTTGCAAACACCGCATGCCGCTAAATCGGTTTTGCCCGTCGGGCAATCTCGGATTTGGGCAGCGCGGAGTTTGCGGTCAAAGCCGTTTCGACGGTGAGGAGGGAGGGCCTGATAATCTTCGGATTTCAGGTTGACATGTTTTGGTGTGTTGCCTACACGGCGCACTCCGATTTTTGGGCTTACTCATATGGGTAGGTTTGATTGAGAAGTTCTGGTTTCTAGCTGGAGCTTTGGTCTTTGACATTGTGGATAGGAAAGAGAAACGCAGG
>CAIMFV010000026.1 GCA_903840435.1 uncultured Caulobacterales bacterium | reverse complement strand
TGGATACCGGCCTTCGCAGGTCATGAGCGGATGAAATTGAAAAACCACCTAAAAACCGCTCGTCCCGGCGGAGGCCGGGAACCAGAGCCACGAGCACAAACCTTGCATACACCCCCCAAGATTCCACACCCCCAAAAATGCGCAGAGGATTTAAGCCACGAAACCGTTGACCGCAGAACAAGCGCGGCTTAAGGAACTCCCCCTCTCGCCCGTGCGCCCCTCTCATCTCATCAGGGCCCCCGCACAGGACGAAGGCCCAGGTGGCGGAATTGGTAGACGCGCTGGCTTCAGGTGCCAGTGATCGAAAGGTCGTGGAGGTTCGAGTCCTCTCCTGGGCACCATCACCGTTTGACATGTCAGTACAGATTAAGCGTTGAGCTCCGGGGCGCTGCGCCCCGCCCATATCCCTCTGAGCCTGCGGGACGCCATGCGCTCTGAACTGCCGACCTACCAAGAGGTCATGCTGCCGCTCCTGACCTGTGCCCAGAGGGCGACCGGGCCACTTAGCATCCTCGAAGCCCTGCCGCAGGTTGCCCAGGCCATGGGCCTGACCGAGGCTCAACTGGCCGAGCGCCTGCCATCCGGTGCCCAGGGCGCGTTTCATAATCGCTTGGGCTGGGCCAAACATTATTTGACCCGTGCAGGGCTGTTAGAAAGCACCAAGCGCGGCCGGTTTCAGCTGACCGAGGCCGGCCGCAACCTGTTGAAGCAAGGCCCGGCGACGGTGGACACGGCCTTTCTCGCCACCCTGCCCGCCTTTAAGGAATGGAAGGCGGGCGAAAGCTTACAAGGCGGCGAAGACGCCCCTCCCACAGCCTTGATCGGGGTCGAGGCCAAGGCGACGCCAGAGGAACGCATCGAGGCGGCAAGGCGCGAACTCGACGCCAGCCTGAAGGCCGACCTATTGGACCGGGTGCGGCAAATGGACCCCGCGGACTTTGAAAACCTGATCATCCATCTCTTGGTGCAGATGGGCTATGGCCAAGGGCGGGCGGAAATGGCCAAGGCCCTGGGTGGCTCCGGCGATGGCGGCGTTGACGGCGTGGTGCATCAAGACCCGCTGGGCCTGGACCGGGTCTATATTCAGGCCAAACGCTATAAGGACGGCAATACGGTCGGGCCGGGCGAGATCAATAGCTTCATCGGCGCGCTGAATGTGAAAAAGGCCAATAAGGGCCTGTTTGTCACCGCGTCCAGCTTTACCAAACAGGCCAAGGACCATGTGGCCGCCTCATCGGTCCATGTGGTTGCCATAGACGGCCCAGGCCTCGCCGAACTGATGGCCCGCTATCGCGTCGGCGTACGCGTGCGCGACGTCATCGAACTGAAAAGCGTCGATGAGGCGTTTTTCGTCGGGTGAGGGGGAAGCGGGTGCTTGAAAGATTAAGCTTTTCAATTTTTTGAAGAGATGGTTCTGTCAGCCTTAAAACCAGGAAACGATACGCGCATACCCGATGGACCTGGAAAGCTTTCTCGACAAATGGACGCGCTCCGAAGGCGGAGCCGAGCGGGCCAATTACCAGATGTTCCTCACCGAACTCTGCGACGTGCTTGAGGTCCCGTGTCCCGACCCCGCCGTCAGCGACCGGGTGAAAAACGATTATGTGTTTGAGCGCGCCGTCCGACGGCGCGAGAGCGAAACCCTCAATTCCAGTCTGCGCATCGACCTCTACAAAAAAGGCGCCTTCATTTTGGAGGCCAAGCAGTCGAAAAAGCGCGGTGAGATTGAACAAATCACCCTGCCTGGATTCGAGCCCGTGCAGTTGGGGCGCCGCTCAGTGGCGAAAAACTGGGACGTGAAGATGAAGGAGGCACTTAGCCAAGCCGAAGGCTATGTGTTTCGCCTCGACAAGGATCATCCCGCGCCGCCCTTTTTGATGGTCTGCGACGTTGGCCATTGTTTGGAGCTCTATGCTGATTTTTCCGGCACGGGTCGCGCCTATACGAAATTCCCGGACCGCCAGACCTATCGCATCTATCTGGAGGAGTTGCGCGATCCAGCAATCCGCGCCCGGCTGGCAGCGGTCTGGACCGACCCTTTAAGCCTCAACCCGGCGCGCGAAACCGCGCGGGTGACGCGCAAAATCGCCGACCGCTTGGCCGAGGTCAGCAAGGCCTTGGAAGACAAGCGCCACAAGCCGGAAGAGGTGGCGCATTTCCTGATGCGCTGCATCTTCACCATGTTCGCCGAAGACGTCGATCTATTGCCCAAGGGCAAGTTCACCGAGATGCTCGAAGGCTGCGTCAACGCTCCACAAAGCTTTAAGAACTTGATCCTCGACCTGTGGTCAAAGCTCGACGAACCAGATCATGAGAAACGATTTTATTCGCTGTTCGGCCAACATCTGAAATATTTCAACGGCAATCTCTTTAAAGACGCCAAGGCCTTTCCCCTGGACCGCGAGGAGATCGGCGAATTGTTGGCCGCCGCCAAGGCCGATTGGCGCCAAGTGGACCCGGCCATTTTCGGCTCGCTCTTAGAACATGCGCTCGATCCGGCAGAGCGCCGAAAACTGGGCGCCCACTATACACCGCGCGCCTATGTCCAGCGCTTGGTCGAGGTGACGGTGATGGAGCCTTTGCGCGAAGACTGGCGCAATGTCCGCACCAAGATGGAGGCGGCGGTGGAGGCGGGCGAGCCGAGCCAGGCCAAGGCCTTTGCCCGCGACTTTCACAAAAAACTTTGCCAAACCCGCGTCCTCGATCCGGCCTGCGGCACAGGTAATTTTCTATATGTGGCGCTGGAATTGATGAAGGCGCTGGAAGGCGACGTGCTGGAAGAATTGGCCAGCCTCGGCGAAACCGAAACCCTTGGCCTCGATACAGTCGATCCCCACCAGTTTCTTGGCCTTGAGCTAAACCCGCGCGCCGCCGCCATTGCCGAGTTGGTGGTTTGGATCGGCTATCTGCAACAGCATTATCGCACCCGCTCCACCCATCCGGCCGAGCCGATCCTGCGCGCCTTCAACAATATCAATGGCGGTAAGAAGGACGGCTTCGACGCGGTGCTGGCCTGGGATTGGCAGGCGCCCGAGCCCTATACCAATCCACGCATTCCCGATTGGCCAATAGCGGAGTTCATCGTCGGCAACCCGCCCTTTATTGGTGGTAAGGATATTCGCGCAGAATTGGGTGGGGCCTATGCCGAAGCCTTGTGGAAGGCTCACCCCAAAATGAACAATAGCGCCGATTTCGTCATGTATTGGTGGGATCGCGCGGCGGAAATTTTATTGCGACGAAAGTCACCGACCCGAAGGTTCGGCTTTATCACAACCAATTCGATCACCCAGGTTTTCCAGCGCAAAACCCTTGAGCGTCATCTAACCGCCAAAAACCCCTTGAGCCTCGTTTTCGCTGTGGCCGATCACCCTTGGACCAAGGTGACAGCCGACAGCGCCGCTGTGCGCATCGCGATGACGGTGGCTCAGGCAGGTGACCACGAAGGCGCATTACTGGAATTAGTGTCGGAGGAGGGTTTAGATTCCGACACGCCGAAGCTGGCATACTCGAGGACTGAGGAAAGAATTAATTCAGACTTAACCGTTGGACTTGATTTGACTAGCGCGTTAGAATTAAAATCGAACTTGGGAGTTTGTTCTCGTGGTGTTGTTTTACATGGTTCGGGATTTATTGTTTCTCACTATAAAGCGTTGGAATTAGGACTTGGGAAAATTCCAGAATCAGAAAACATTATTAGAAAATATAGAAATGGTAAAGATTTATCGGGCAAAAATAGAAATGTATATGCAATAGATTTATATGGTTTTGATATTCAAACTGTTCGTGCAAAATTTACTTCAATCTACCAACATTTATATGAAACGGTGAAACCAGAACGAGATCACAATGCTCGGACTTACCGGAGAGAAAATTGGTGGCTTTTCGGCGAAAATAATCCAGAAACGCGTCGTGCTTTAAAATATATAAAAAGGTATATTGCAACACCTGAAACATCTAAACATCGGATTTTCCAATTTTTGGGTGACGATATTTTACCAGACAATAAATTGGTATTAATAGCCAGTGATGATTCTTTTATTTTATCTATACTTAATTCGAACTTGCATGTTCATTGGTCACTCGCGGCGGGCGGTTGGTTGGGTTTTGGGAATGACCCTGTGTACGTAAAATCCCGATGCTTCGATCCCTTTCCCTTCCCGGACCCCACCGAATCCCAGAAGTCACGTCTTCGCGCGCTTGGCGAGGAGCTCGACGCGACCCGTAAGCGGGTGCTGGCCGACCACGCGGATCTCACCCTGACCGGCCTCTACAATGTGTTGGAAAAGCTGAAATCCGGCACGGACCTCACGCCCCAAGACGAGGACGTCAAGCACCGTGGGCTGGTAGTGATTTTAAAGGATTTGCACGACCAAATCGACCGCGCCACAGCTGACGCCTATGGCTGGCCGCACGATCTTTCGGATCGGGAAATTCTCGCCCGGCTGGTGGCGCTCAATGCTGAGCGGGCACGGGAAGAGGCGGCGGGCCGGGTGCGGTGGCTGCGGCCTGACTATCAAATCCCACGCTTTGCCAAGGGCGCCAAGGTCGACACCGCCGAACTCGACCTCGGGATTTCCGACGCGGAGACTGCGGCGGGCCTGCCCGTCTTTCCCAAAGATCGCTACGAGCAACCCCTGGCGGTCAAGGCCTTACTGGCCCGCGCCGAAGCGCCGATCGATGCGCAAGCCCTGTCACGGATGTTTAAAGGCCCGCCCAAGGCCCGTGCCCAGCGGATCGTCTCAGTGCTGCAAGTGTTGGCCAAATATGGCGACATCACCGATCTCGGCGACGGACGCTACGCCGCCCTCAGAGCGGCGTAAGTCGGGCTGAGGCGCTGAAAACGCCTGCCGCAAAGAGCACGATAGCCCCGGCACCAGCCGCACCCCCATTGAACCCCCGTTCAATCACCACCGCCATTTCCGCCCCATCTCCCACCATCCCCAGCTTTAAATTGAACAGCCGTTGAAATTCGGAATAACGGGCTTTGGCCTTTTCACTTTTTTAATCACCTCAAGGTCAAATCGTTTGCACGTTCAGTTCCGCCTGGAATTCGCTAGGCCCGCGTAAAGAGACAAGCCCATGTCACTTAAAGATCGGCTCAATCGTTTTGGCACCCTGATTATTGCAGGTGTCGCCCTTGCTCTGGTTGTCAGTGTGGCGGCGACTGTCGTTCTGCGGGTGAATGGGCCGATCTATGATCGCATTGTGCTGTCGAAAGACTTGATTGGCGATATTCTTCCGCCGCCGGAATATGTGCTTGAGGCCTATCTCGAAGCGACCTTGGCGGTGAACGAGCCCGATACGGTGAACCAAAGGGTCAAGCGGCTGGAATCGCTGCATCATGATTATGATGATCGCAAGGCCTATTGGACCAAGTCGGGGCTGCCGCAAGACATTAAAGACCTGTTGATCGTCCAGTCCGACGCCGAGGTGCAGACCTTTTGGCGGGTACTGAATAGTAAGCTGATCCCGGCCTTGAAGAGCGGCGACCAGGCCAATACCAAGCTTGCCTATGAAGAATTGTCGGGCGCCTATCGCCGCCATCGGGCGGTGATTGACCAGTTGGTCACCGCGTCTAACGCCTTTTCCGACAAGATGGAGCATGACGCCGCCACCTTGACCTGGATCGCCTTTGGTCTGGTGCTGTTAAGCTCGGCTGGCCTGTTGGTCTTCTTGCTGCGGGGTCTCGCCGATTTCCGCAACAGCGCCATTACGCCGGTCGCCGACATCACCACGGTCATCTCAGCGCTCGCCGATGGCGATTTGAGCGTCCGCGCCGCCCATGCCGACCGCAAGGACGAGGTGGGGGCCATGGCCGCCGCCATCGAAGTGTTCCGCAATCGGGCGCTGGAAGCCAATGCCGCCCGCGCCGCCGAAGAGGCCTATCGCACCGAACAGGCGCAAAAGGCCAGTGTCGCTGCCGCCGAGCAACAGGGCGTGGTGGACAGTCTGGCCAACCGTTTGAACGATTTGGCGTCCGGCAATCTGGCGCTGCGCATCGACGACACCTTCCCCGAAGAGTATCGCCGCCTGAGCCGCGACTTTAACCTCGCCGTGGAAGAGCTGTGCAGCGCCATGGTCGAGATCCGCGAATCCAGTGAAACCGTCGCCGCTGCCGCCCAGCAAATGGGCCAGGGCGCTTCGGAACTGGCTCGCCGCGCCGAGGTGCAGGCCGCTACCTTGGAAGAAACCGCCGCCGCCCACGATCAAATTACCGCCACCGTCAATCAAACCCAACGCTTTGCCGCCGACGCGGCGGTGCGGGTCTCGAACGCCCAGTCACGGGCCGAGGGCTCGCGGCAAGTGGTGACAGATACGGTAGAGGCGATCCGGTCGATTGAGCGCTCGTCGCGCGAAATTTCGCAAATCATCGGCGTCATTGATGAAATCGCCTTCCAAACCAATCTCTTGGCCCTCAATGCCGGGGTGGAAGCGGCCCGGGCGGGCGATGCCGGTCGCGGCTTTGCCGTGGTGGCGCAAGAGGTGCGGGCCTTGGCGCAGCGCTCCTCCGACGCGGCAAAGGAAATTCGCAACCTGATCACCGAGGCCGAGCGCGCCGTGGGCCAAGGCGTCAAGCTGGTTGACGCCACGGGCACCACCTTGACCGTCATTGCCGACGAAGTTTCGGCCATTGCCGATTGTGTTCGCCAAATCGCCACCTCGTCCTCGGAAGAGGCGACCGCCCTTTCCGAAGTCAACCAAGCCGTGTCGCGCCTCGACACCGTCACCCAACAAAATGCCGCGGTGGCGGAAGAATCATCCTCCGCCTCCCATCGCTTGGCGGAAGAAGCGCAAAAACTCGTCTCCCTGGTCGGGCGGTTTTCGGTCAGCGAAGCCCCCCGCAGCACCGCCCACGCGGCGTAAGGCCGACGCGCCGACCCTTCCGCTTTCGTCAGCGCGGCTGTCGATTGGGGTTGAGTTCGGCGCCGTTCCGGTTTCCACTCGCCCGCTCTGGCCGAGAGCGAATGTGAGATGGCATGACCACAACTGCTGGCGGGCGCTTGAGGCGCAGTCTTGGCCCCTTTGGCGTCATGCTCTTGACCCTGTCGGCCCTCTCGCCGGCCTTTTCCTTCTATATTGCCGGCGACACCGTGCTGCGTCTGGCCGGAACCGGCGCGGGCCTTGCCTATTTGGCCGGAGGCCTTGGCTCGGCCATTTTGGCATTGCTGTTCGCCGAGGTAGGGGCAGCCTTTCCAGGGGCTGGCGGCGTCTATCCAAGCCTTGCTGGCGCGCTTGGCCAGATGCTGGCCTTTCCCTATGTGATCTTGCTGGCGCCGGTGGCCTTTGCCGGCACGGCCTTTATCGCGCTTGGGCTGACGGACTATTTGGCCGTGCTGTGGCCGGGTGAGCCGCGCATCGCTGTGACACTGGCAAGCCTTGGGCTCGCCACCGGGATTGCAGTGTTGAGCATCCGCACCAGTTCCTGGATCACCGGGCTTTTCCTCGCCGTCGAGGCTGCGGCTCTGGCGCTTTTGGCCGGGATCGCAGCCTTGCACCCGGTGCGGCCCTTGGTTGGGGTGCTGATCCATCCGGTGATGCTCGACCAGGGGCGGTTGATCCCAACCCCGCCCGCGACGCTGGCGCTGGCTGCCGTCTCTGGCCTCTGGGCCACAGCCGGGTCAAATTGGGCGCTCTATTTTGCCGAGGAAATGCACGAGGCGCGCCAGAAGATCGGCCGGGTCATTGCTTGGACAGGGGCGCTCGCCGCCTGCGCCATCGCCCTTCCCATGGCCTTGACCCTGACGAGCGCGCCCGATGTGAAGACCCTGCTCAGCGCCCCCTCGCCACTGGCAGATTTCTTGCGCCAAAGGGCAGGCCCCGGCGTTGCCGCCGCCGTCAGCCTTGGGGTCATTGCGGCCAATTTCAACTGTCTGGTGGTCAGCCTGATGGCCTATGGCCGCTACATCTTTTCCACGGCCCGTGATGGGCTGTGGTCGGATCGCCTCAATCGGGCGCTCGCCCATGTCCATCCGCAAAATGGCGCACCGGTTCGCGCCACCTTGGTGGTGGCGGCACTGGCGGCGGCGGCGGTCTTTTTAGGCGAGCGCTTCTTGCTCATCCTGATCTCCGGCAATGTGGCGGACTATCTCTTGATTTCGCTCGCCATTTTGATCGGCCGGCGTACCGGTCGCACGGGCAAGGACTTTCGCGCGCCCGCCCATCCGCTGGTGCCCATCTTCGGGCTCTTGGTCACGGCGGCCTGTATTATGGCGGACCTGATGGACCCCGACGCCGGCCGGCCAAGCGCCATCCTGTTGGCCAGCCTGTTCGTCGGCGCGCTGATCTATTTCCACTTCCGCCTTCGCGAAGCCTCCCGCAGCTGGCGGCTCCTGCCCGCCCAGGAGGATCCGCCAAAGGTTTAAGTGATGAACTTACGCAAGGCGGCGCAATAGAGGTCGGGCGCCTCGTCCATGGTCATGTGGGACAGATTGGCAAACACGGTCATCTCCGCGCCCTTGATCCCGGCGCGTAAGGTCTCGGCGCAGTCGCGCGTCACCTCGTCATACTCGCCCGTGGTGATCAAGGTCGGCGCAGTAATGCGGTTGAGATCGGCACTGCGGTCCCAGCCCTTCAGCGTGCCGGTAATGGTGAACTCGTTCGGTCCGTTCATCACCTGATAGGCAATCGCGCGGCTGACCACCTCAATCGAGTCCTGCACCGGCTTGGGCCAGGGATAGACCCGGCAAACATGGCGGCGGTAAAAATCAAGCACCAGGTCCTGATAGTCGTCACTGTCGGTGCGACCAAGCGCTTCCAGAGCTTGCATCTTGGCGCCGGCATCGTCGGGCAGGGCGTCGAGCAACCTTTGTTGTCCAGCGAGCGCCTGCCTAAGGCTGGGCGGCGTACCGCTTAAGATCAGTTTTTCGACCCCCTCACACCCGGTCTGGCAAAGATATTCAATCGCCAGCATGCCGCCCCAGGCATTGCCGAACAGGATCATCCGTTCGAGACCCAAGGCGCGGCGCACCGCCGCAAGCTCCTCCACCGACCTTTGGATGGTATAAAGGGCCGCATCGCGCGGCGCATCCGACCCGCCACAGCCCAGTTGGTCGTAAAAGATCACCGGGCGCTCATCGCCGAGCGCCGCCAAGGGCAGAAGATAGTTGTGGCCTGCACCGGGTCCACCATGCAGGACAAGCAGCGGGGTCTTGGCGCCGCCGCCCACCCGCTTCCACGCCACCGTGCCGCCAGGAACGGCCACCCGACCATTCCAATCCTGGCTGGGCCCACGGGCGGCAAAGGACGGTCGCGCCAGACCAGGTCCTGCGGTCGCCATGCCGGAAAGGACCGCCGTCAGCTGGAAAAGCGCGCGCCGCCGCAACCTGTCCGTCATTCCCGCCCTTTCCTGCAACAGTGAAGGCTCGTCCCAATGGCTTAACCGGCGGTCCGGCTTCACGCAATCGCCCAATTTGGGCTGTGTGGTTACTGCGCTGGCCTCGAAGGCCAAATGCCTCGCGAGATTAAAAGCTCAGATACGTGAGTTTTTGTCACATCTTATCGACATCATTTCCCAGAAATTATCGCAGGCAGAGCTTAAGTCCTTGCGTGATAAAATTCCTCAAAATTAATTTGGCGAATTTAGGCATCTCCGACCCCGGTCGCTTTGACACTGCCGAATTCGACGCGGAGCCTTCATATTAATCAAGGTTAACAAGTAAAATATTCTCTTAGTAATGCTTTTTGTCGCAGGTTTATATTCAATTCAATAAGGCTCTAAACTCATTTTTACACCTAATTAACCCTACTATTCAAATTTAGCCCCGTCGAAAGACAGATAAAGCCGCCAAGAATGGCGGCGATCGGATCAGAAGGAATCCTCACGTGGCTAACAATAGTATTAATACAAACGTCGGCGCACTCGTCGCGCTACAAAACCTGAACACCACCGCGACCCAGCTCGCACAAACCCAAAACCAGATTTCGACGGGCTTGGCGGTCGCCAATGCCACGGACAACGGCTCAGTTTGGAATATCGCCCAAAATAGCCGCGCCACCGTCAATGCTCTGGACTCGGTCAAAACGTCACTCCAGCGGGCGCAATCGACGGTTTCGGTGGCGGTCTCGGCCGGTCAGACCATTTCGGACCTGTTGAACCAAATTAAAACCAATGTGCTGGCCGGAACCGATACCTCGCTCGACACCACCAGCCGCACCTCGCTCAGCCAGACCACCCAGGCCTTGGTCCAGCAGGTCATCAAGATCGTCGCCAACGCCACCTTCAACAACGTCAACCTGATCAAGACCGGCGGCACGACGCTTCAGGCCTTGGCCAATACCACTGGCTCTAAGTTCACCGTTGCGGCGGCGAGCTTGCAGGTCGGTGGGGCCAATGTCACCTTCACCGCCAATGCCTCCTTCACCACGGCAACGTCGGCCAACGTTCTGTTATCATTGGTCAATACCTCAATTACCAATGTCAACTCCGTCACTGCAAAGCTCGGTACGGCGTCGAACGCGCTTACCACCCACTTGAACTTTATCTCCACCCTGCAAGACACCTTGAGCGCCGGCGTCGGCAATCTGGTGGATGCGGACGTGGCCAAGGTCAGCGCCCAGTTGACCGCCCTGCAAACCAAGCAACAGCTTGGCATTCAGGCGCTCTCCATCGCCAACTCGTCC
>CAIMFV010000025.1 GCA_903840435.1 uncultured Caulobacterales bacterium | reverse complement strand
CGTGAGCCATAAGCCCGGCATCAGCATGCCTCCCTGCGATCGCAGGGAGGCATGCTGAAACACGCTTCACGAACCGGCCATCATAGTTGTCGTCATGCGGCCATTCTAGATGACGGCGGACAATGTCGCGCGTCACTTCACGCCCAGATCGGCTGAGCCTTGGCCAATGAGTGGCAAATCGCAAGGTTAATTGAAGGGTCCCGCTGACCCCGGTTGCCAGGTTGTCTGTGGGTTACGCCAGTCTATCCCCTCCAGCATGAAAGCCATCTGGGCTGGGGAGATGGAGACCGCGCCGTTCGAGGCAGACGGCCAGATGAAGCGCCCGCGATCCAGGCCTTTGGCGTAGAGGGAAAGCCCGACGCCGTCGTGCCACAAGATCTTCAGAAGATCGCCCGCTCGGCCGCGGAAGAAAAAAGGTCTCCGGAGAGAGGATCGCGCCTGAGGCCTTCCTGCACGAGCAAAGCAAGGCCCACCATGCCCTTCCTCATGTCTATGTGGCCGGTCGAGATCCAGACCTTCACATCAGACCTAACAGGGATCATCGCAACGCCCTCAACGTCGCTGCGATGACCTGGGCGGGAACTCCAGCCTCAATGCGCACCTTCACGCTCTTCTTCAACTCAATCTCGATAGCCGGGACCGGGACGGAAGGCGTCGCCGCGCTGATAGGCTCCGTCACGGGCTCTGAAGACGGGCCCGGCGTAACGATAGCCGGAACGAACTGTGGTTCGCTCGCTTGCGACAGACCGGCCGCTTCCAGCGCCCGCTTTCTCCAAGTGTAGAGCTGCCTAGTCGAAATATCGTGTCGCCTGGCGACCTCAGCTGGCACGCACTCCGCGCCGCCGCCGAACGCCGCTTCCAAAATCCGCCGCCGCTCATCCGCCGACCAGCTTCGCCGGCGCAATCTTCCGCTGATCAATATCCCTTGGGCCATGGAGCACTCCTATGACCACTCATAAAAGCGGTCATACCAGCACTCCTTCACCGCGCCGGGCTTCAAAGAAAGGCGGCCTCCGCAGAAGGGGTACAGGGGTCTTTGCGGGTGAAGATGTCTAATCGGGGGTGGACGGCCTCTGCGGCTGAGAGGCGATGGGGCCACCGGCCTGCCACCTTGCGGAGGTTTTGCTCGCTAGGGATAGCGATTGATGTCCTGCACCACACCCCCTCCTGGCCCACCCCGGTGTTGGTTCAAAATCCGAAGCAGATTACGGCCGTATTCGGATGTTGCCATGGCGCGCCCGGCGGCCTCGAGGGCTGCCTCATCAATTAATCCGTTTAAGAACGCGATTTCCTCTAGGCAGGCGATATGCAACCCTTGCCGATGCTGAATTGTGCGCACGAATTCGCTAGCTTCAAGCAGGCTGTCATGTGTCCCCGTATCGAGCCAAGCATACCCCCGGGAGAGCCGTTCGACATGCAGTTCGCCAAGTTCCATATAGGCGCGGTTTACGTCTGTAATCTCGAATTCGCCTCGACTTGAGGGTTTGATATTGGCGGCAATTTCCAAAACCCGGTTGTCGTAGAAATAGAGGCCAGTCACAACGAGATTGGATTTTGGGGAACGTGGCTTTTCCTCAATTGAAAGCGCCATGCCCTTCCCGTCGAGTTCAACGACCCCATATCGATCCGGGTCGTCGACCTGATAGGCGAATATCGTCGCGCCCGACTGGCGGTCAGCGACTTTACGTAGCAAGGACGCTAGGCCAGCACCAAAAAATATGTTGTCGCCTAAGACTAGGGCAACCTTGTCATCACCAACAAAATCGCGACCGAGGGTGAAAGCCTGAGCTAACCCTTCTGGACGGGGTTGAACGGTATAGCTTATGGACAGGCCAAGGCGCGACCCGTCCGAAAAGAGTCGCCTGTAGTTTTCAATATATTCCGGAGAGGATATAATTAGTATTTCACTTATCCCTGCCAACATTAATGTTGACATAGGATAATATATCATCGGCTTATCATATATTGGCATCAATTGCTTATTGATTGCCATTGTAGCTGGATGCAATCGCGTTCCACTACCACCTGCCAGTATAATTCCCTTCACATCAAATATCCGCTTGTCATACAATGGTATCCTTCAGGACCTGTAAGATCGCGACTCGCCAGTCTGGCAGGGCGATATCAAAATCGCATTTAATTTTGTCCGTAGCTAATCTCGAATTCTTGGGCCTTCGGGCAAGTGTGGGGTAGTCCTTTGTAAGGATGGCGCGCAGTTTTGGTCTGTCACACTTTAGCTGTGTGTTCATAAATATTTCTTCAGCCAATCCGAACCACGTCGTCTCGCCCGCACTGGCCACATGGTAAACACCCGAAGACAGCGATAAATCTTTCAACATCCGTTCAAGGACCCGAACGATCACCCTGGCCAAATCGGCTGCAGATGTCGGCGTACCGTGTTGATCCGCGACAACCTTGATTTCGACTCCTTCTGAGGCCAGACGCAGCATGGTCTTGAGAAAGTTCTGACCAAACGGGCTAACTACCCAGGATGTCCGCAATATGACCGCGCGGGCGCCAGACGCCTGGATCGCCAACTCGCCTGCGGCCTTCGACGCGCCATAAACTCCCAAAGGTCCGATTGCATCTGTTTCGAGATAGGGAGCGTCCTTGTCGCCTGAAAAAACATAATCGGTAGACAGGTGGACAATCGGCACAGACGCCTTAGCAGCATACTCAGCAAGCACTGCGGGCCAGACCGCGTTCACTGTCCAGCATGAATTGGGGTCACATTCTGCACGGTCCACGGCAGTATAGGCTGCAGCGTTTATGACGGCCGCCCAGTCGCGTGAGGCCATGACCCGCATCACGCTCTCTTTATCGGAAAGGTCAAGCTCTGCGCGGGATGGCGCATGCACGACCCATTCCTCCGGGAGGGGCAATCGGCGTAATGCGCTGCCAACCTGCCCTGCTCCGCCGGTCAGTAATACGTCCAAAATTCAGACCTCATTTCCGTCTCCCTCAAGACCTAGCCGTTCCCCAGCAAATCCGCGGTCCTGAATCGTCCTCCACCAAACTTCATTATCCAAATACCAACGTACGGTTTGCGCTAAGCCTGCATCAAAGGAGATTTGCGCCTTCCATCCTAAATCGGTTGCGAGTCGCGACGGGTCGATCGCGTACCTTTGATCATGACCCGGCCTGTCTTCGACGAAAGCAATAAGATCCTCGTAACGCCCCTTTGACCTTGGCCTCAACGCGTCAAGCTCCGCACAAATCGCCCTCACAACAGTCAGGTTCGTGCGCTCGTTAAACCCGCCGATGTTGTAAGATTTTCCAGGCTCCGATTTCTCGAAAACAAGTTGGAGCGCCCGTGCGTGATCCTCGACGTGCAGCCAATCGCGGACCTGATCACCCCGGCCATAAACGGGTAAGCTTTTTTCAGCTAAAGCTCGGATTATCATGCAGGGAATCAATTTCTCGGGAAAATGGTAGGGCCCATAATTATTTGAGCAATTCGTGATTAGGATTGGCAAACCGAAGGTATGCCACCAGGCGGACACAAGGTGGTCAGCCGAGGCTTTGGATGCAGCATAGGGCGACCTCGGATCGTAAGGGGTGGTTTCAGTAAAGAGGCCCGATTTTCCAAGCGAGCCAAAAACTTCATCAGTCGAAATGTGATGGAAACGAAAAGAACGGCTACGCTGTGCGCCAAGTCCGCGCCAATGTCGCAGCGATTCCTGCAATAGCACGAAGGTTCCAAAAATATTGGTATGTATAAATTGCCCAGGACCATCTATTGAGCGATCGACATGACTTTCTGCGGCAAGATGAGCAATGACGTCTGGATCAAACTCATCAAATACGCGCCTCATGCCGATTGCATCACAGATATCAGCTTGAATAAATCTAAACTGGGGTGCATGCGCGACGCTTTGAAGATTGCTTAGCGAACCCGCATAGGTCAGTTTGTCGACAACCATCACATCATGGTTGGAATGCTCAACAAGCTGCCTGACAAGAGCGGACCCGATAAAGCCCGCGCCTCCGGTGACCATGACGCGCATCAAAAAATCCCGAGCCTATATCTTATGCAAAAGTCTTCGCGCATTAGGGTGGCGGTAGACCAACTCAATTGAAATTCATCGCGCCAAACGTCAAGCGGGAACATACCTATCAATGGCAGCCGGTCCACGAAACAGGTGAGACGAGACCAATCGTGTTGCGGCATCGAGGAGCGCTTGTCGCGCGCCAGCTCGTCAGGCGGGGCACGCAGAAAATCAAGTCAATGCGGCGGCGACAGGCTTGATCGATTGAGCCACCGCCCCATGCGCCGGTTTAGGTCAGACGATGGATTCTGATTTAGTGGCGGACGGCGGAAAATAATTCACGCATCAAAAGGGAAATTTGCCTATGCAGGTGGAAACCCAAGCTGCCGACCAGAGGGCTCTAAGACTGTGAGCACAATTTCGATTACGCCCGTTATTCTCTCGGGTGGGGCGGGAACCCGCCTGTGGCCACTGTCACACCACGCCGCGCCAAAACAGTTCCACAAGCTTGCTTCTGATCACACCCTCCTGCAGGACACAGCCCTACGTCTTGGGAGCAGCCAAGGTCTTGCATTCAATCCGCCGATCGTTATCTGCGCGGACCATCATGGCCCTGAAATCGATCGGCAACTCAGGGAAGTGAACATCAAACCTTCCCGGATTATTCTAGAACCATTTGGCAAAAATACCGCCGCAGCCGCTTATATTGCCGCTCGTCTCGCGACAGAGATGTGGCCCGATACACTCGTTCTTCTTTTACCTGCCGATCACGTTATCGAAATTCCGGATATATTCTTAAAAGCGGTTGCCGACTCTGCGGCAGTCGCGGGTTCTAGAATTGTCACGTTTGGGGTTCATCCGGAGGGACCGGAGACGGGCTATGGCTACATCCAACAGGGCATCTCTCTGGGGAACGGCGTTTTTGACGTCGAGAGATTTGTCGAAAAGCCTAGCGCCTCGCTTGCGGCCGAATATTTGGCAGAAGGCGGCTATTGTTGGAACGCGGGCATATTTCTGTTTTCACCCAAGGTTATGATGTCGGAAATGGAACAGCACGCCCCCCTTATTGCCCGGACGGCCGGCTTAGCCTTGACCAATGCTCTGACTACTGGAGACTGTCTCAGACTTGACCCAGACGCCTTTTCAAAATGCCCATCGGAGCCCCTAGATGTTGCTGTGATGGAAAAGACAGGCCTAGCAGCCGTAACACCGTGTTCGATGGGTTGGGCGGACCTCGGCTCGTGGAGCGAAATCTTCAAGCGGGGCCCATTTGATGATTCAGGCAATGTTCTACACGGCCATGTCGTGAACATTGAGACGCAAAACTCTCTCATTTGGTCAGATGGGAGACCGGTTGCGGTCATTGGTTTGACCAATATCGGAGTCGTGTCGACGGCCGAGGGCGTAGTTGTATTCCCACTTGAGCGCGCCCAAGATATCAAACTTGCTGTATCCGCCGCAAAGCAATTGGGAAAAGCCCCCTAAGCGCCTCACCTTGGCCGGACCGTGCGGAACAACACGGCGCCTAGAAACTACCTTCATCTTCGCAGCTTCAAGAACGGCTGAACGGCGCAACGTCCTTTCAAACTCAACATCACCTTTAGACTAACTGTTCTTCAACAATTAAGCTTTGGTGTGCAGAACAATTTGGAACCACTTGCAGAATTCAAGGCATATCTGATGGAATCGCCAACGCAAACCCGCCTGCCTTCGATGCTGATCGGGGCGCAAATCCTCACCCTCCTCGCCTCCCCCGTCCTCGCTGCGCCGCTGAGTTGGGGCGTTACGGGGGGGACGGGGGGTGTGGGGGCGGATGTGACTTATGAGCGCGCCTTTGGTGTGGCGCCGATTGATCTTCGCCTGGGCGTCGAGGCCTTGTCGGTATCGCGCAATATCACCTATGACGCGATCGCCTATTCCGGAAAGTTGAAGCTTGGCGATGTCGGGGCCTATGTCGATCTGCATCCCTTTGGCAGCGGCAATGGCTTTGTGGTGACGGGCGGGTATCAGGCAAGCCAACGTAAGGCAACGATTGTGGCGACGCCTGCGACCAATGTGGTGATTGGGGGACGGAGCTTCACGCCCGCTCAGGTGGGAACCCTGAATGGCGAGGTCCAACTCTCCAAGGCCAATCCCTATGCGGGCATTGGCTATCGCCTGCACCTGACCAGCCATGTCCGGGTGAAGTTTGATCTTGGCGCGGCTTTTGGCACTGCGCCCCAGACCCATCTGACCGCCTCGAATGCTCAGGTGCCCGCCAGCTATCTGGCGACGGAACAGACAACCATTTCCAACGCCGCCAAGGACTTTAAGCTCTATCCCTTGGCGACCGTCGGACTGGCGCTTCGGTTCTAAGAAAAAGGCGGCGGAATCGCTCCCGCCGCCTTAGGTGTTCGCCTTGGGGGGTGAGACTAGTTCCGCGCCTTGTCTACCAGCTTGCCCTTGGCGATCCAGGGCATCATGTCGCGCAGTTTTTCGCCCACCACTTCGATCTCGTGCCGGGCCAAAAGGCCGCGACGGGCTTTCAGTTCCGGTTGGCCCGCTTGGTTTTCCAGCATGAAGTTGCGGACAAAGCGGCCTTCTTGGATATCGGCCAGCACGCGCTTCATCTCGGCCTTGGTCTCGGGCGTGATGATGCGGGGGCCGGTGACATATTCGCCATATTCGGCCGTGTTGGAGATCGAATAGTTCATATTGGCGATGCCACCCTCATAGATCAGGTCGACAATCAGCTTCACCTCGTGCAGGCACTCGAAATAGGCCATTTCCGGCGCATAGCCGCCTTCGACCAGGGTTTCGAAACCGGCCCTGATCAGTTCGACCAAGCCCCCACAGAGGACCGCCTGTTCGCCGAAAAGGTCGGTTTCGCACTCTTCGCGAAAGCTTGTCTCAATCACACCGGCGCGGCCGCCGCCATTGGCGCTGGCATAGGCAAGGCCGATATCGAGCGCATGGCCGGTGGCGTCGTGGTGCACGGCGATCAGGCTCGGCACGCCGCCGCCCTTCAAATATTCTGAGCGCACCGTATGGCCGGGCCCCTTCGGCGCCACCATCAACACATCGACGGTCTTTTTCGGCTCGATCAGCCCGAAATGCACATTCAGACCATGGGCAAACATCAGGGCCGCGCCGTCGCGAATATGGGGCGCGATCTCCTTATTATAGATGTCGCGCTGATGCTCGTCCGGGGCGAGAATCATAATGACGTCAGCCCAGGCCGCAGCCGCGGCCACCGTCATAACCTTCAGCCCCTCACCTTCCGCCTTCTTGGCGGTGGCGGAGCCTTCGCGCAAAGCAACCGCAATCTCTTTCACGCCAGAATCGCGCAGGTTCAGCGCGTGGGCATGGCCTTGGCTGCCATAGCCGACAATCGCGACCTTCTTTTCCAGGATACGGCTGATATCGGCGTCGCGATCATAATAGACACGCATAGGTCAAGTCTCCGAGGGCAAGGGATCGAATAGGGGGTGTGAGGGAGTGGGGCCTAAACGCCCCGGCTAAAGGAGAGGACGCCTGTGCGCGCCACCTCGACAAGGCCAAGGGGGCGCATCAGCACTTCAAACTTATCAATCTTTGACGGCGCGCCCGACACTTCAAAGACGAAGCTCTCTTCCGAGGTGTCGACCACGCGGGCGCGGAAGATTTCGGAAATGCGCAAGGCCTCCATCCGCTCGGCGCCGGTGCCGCGCACCTTGACCAGCGCAAGCTCGCGCTCAAGGCTGTCGGCGTCGCGGCCCACATCAATCACCTTGCGGGTGCAGACCATCTTTTCCAGCTGGGCGCGGATCTGATCCAGGGCTGCGGGCGTGCCGCGCGTGACAATGGTGATCCTTGAGGTATGGGCGGCGTGGTCGGTTTCGGCGACCGTCAAGCTCTCGATATTATAGCCGCGCGCGGCAAAGAGGCCGACGACCCGGTGCAAGACCCCGGCCTCATTGTCGACCAACACCGCATAGGTGGCCCGCTCTTCGGCTGTGGCGGCATGGTCGAGGAAATAGGCCGAGCCTTGGCCGGACTTTGCTTTGGTCGCCATGCTCAGACGAGCCCCCGGCCAGACGCGTCAATCGCCGTCGACAAATCGCCGGTGAAATCTGGCAAGATCATCTCATTATGCGCCTTACCCGACGGGATCATGGGCAGACAATTCTCCGCGCGCTCCACCCGGCAATCAAACAGCACAGGCTTATCGACCCGGAGCATTTCTGCGATGGCTTCGTCAAGCTCTTCTGGCTTTTCGGCACGAATTCCGACACCGCCATAGGCCTCCGCCAGTTTAACAAAGTCGGGCAAGGCGGCGGAATAGGAGTGAGCATAGCGCTCTTCGTGCAGCAATTCCTGCCATTGGCGCACCATGCCCATCCATTCATTATTCAGGATGAAGACCTTGACCGGGGCGCCATATTGCACCGCCGTCGACAGCTCTTGAATGTTCATCTGGATGGACGCATCACCCGCCACGTCGATAACCAAGCGGTCGGGAAAGGCGAGCTGGGCGCCGATTGCGGCGGGCAAGCCATAGCCCATGGTGCCGAGCCCGCCCGAGGTCAGCCAGCGGTTCGGCGCTTCAAAGCCCATGAACTGGGCCGCCCACATCTGATGCTGGCCAACTTCGGTGGTGATGATCGGGTCAAGGTCCTTCACCGCCGCCCACAAACGCTCCACCGCATATTGCGGTTTGATCAGCGGGCCAGCCTGGCGATAGCCAAAGCACTTGCGCGCCCGCCAGGCCGAAATTTGCGTCCACCACGGGTCGAGCCGCGACCGCGCCTCGCCAAAGCCTGCCGACCGCCAGGCTGCAATCATGGCACGCAGCACATGGCCCGCATCGCCGATAATGCCAATATCCGCCCGGACGATCTTGCCGATGGAGGATGGGTCGATGTCGATATGGACCTTTTTCGAGCGCGGCGAAAAGGCGTCGAGCCGTCCAGTGACGCGGTCATCAAACCGCGCGCCGATGGCAATCATCACATCGCAGTCATGCATGGCCTGATTGGCTTCATAGGAGCCATGCATGCCCAACATGCCAAGCCACTGCGGATCAGAGGCCGGAAAGGCGCCAAGCCCCATCAGGGTCGAGGTAACCGGCGCGCCGGTCATCTGGGCCAGCTCTCGCAAGGCGCGCGCCGCGTCTGGTCCGGCATTGATGACGCCGCCGCCGGTATAGAGGATGGGGCGACGGGCACCGGCCAAGAGGTGCACCGCCTCGGCGATCTTGCGGGCGTCGCCGTCCAAGGTCGGGGCATAATGGTGGGAATAGCCGCCTTTCGGCTGTTTCGGGCGATAGTTGCCGGTGGCGAACTGCACATCCTTTGGAATATCGACCAGAACCGGGCCCGGCCGACCCGTGGTAGCGATCTGGAACGCCTCGTGCAGCGCGTCGGCCAATTTGTTGACGTCCTTCACCAGGACATTGTGCTTGGTGCACGAGCGGGTAATGCCGACGGTGTCGCACTCTTGAAAGGCGTCGGTGCCAATCAGATGGGTGGGCGCTTGGCCGGTCAGCACCACCATGGGAATGGAATCCATCAAGGCATCGACAATGCCGGTCACCGTATTGGTGGCGCCCGGACCCGAGGTGACGAGCACCACGCCGGGCTTGCCGGTGGATCTCGCATAGCCTTCTGCCGCGTGGGCCGCGCCCTGCTCATGGCGGACCAGAATATGGCGCAACCGGGCACCATGCTGAGCCTCATCGCGATAAAGCGCGTCATAGATCGGCAATACCGCCCCGCCGGGATAGCCAAACAAGGTGTCGACGCCTTGGTCGACAAGGGCACGTACCACCATTTCTGCGCCCGTCATGCGTTCAGCGCCGCCTTGGGCGGCTGGATCGGCAGAGAGAGAATGGTGGACGGTCATGGTACGTTTTCCAGCGAGAATTTCGAAACCTGTGCAGTGCGCAGAGCAAGAAAAAAGGCCCTTTCGGGCCTTGTGCGCGCGACCAAACAGAGGGCGACCCTAAAGATCACCCGCCGCAGGTCGCTCCAAATACGATTAGGCTCTTGCGCACCGAACTTTGCTCCGAAGTGAGGTGGCATTGGTTCGCACAGGCAAATTTCACCGTCAAGGGGCGAAAATCGAAAATTTATTGCAAGACCGCTGGCGTTCAGCTGGGACGGCGCTGAATCTGATCCACGTCGCGCACCGCACCGCGCGCCGCTGAGGTGGTCATGGCGGCATAGGCCTTAAGCGCACTTGACACCACACGGGGTCTCGGCGCGGCAGGCGTAAAGGCGGCATCGCCCCGCGCGATCTCTTTCGCGCGCCTCACCTCCAGCACCGCATCCGCGACGCAGAGGGTCAGGCTGCGATTTGGAATGTCGATCTCGATGCGGTCACCGTCCTCGACCAGAGCAATCAGGCCGCCCTCCGCCGCTTCTGGCGAAACATGGCCGATGGAGAGGCCCGACGTGCCACCGGAAAACCGGCCGTCGGTAACGAGCGCACAGGCCTTGCCCAGGCCCTTCGATTTTAAATAGCTGGTCGGATAAAGCATTTCCTGCATGCCGGGACCGCCGCGTGGGCCTTCATAGCGGATCACCACCACATCACCCGCCGCGATCTTGCCGGTCAAAATGGCGTCGACGGCGGCGTCCTGGCTTTCAAACACCCGGGCGGGACCTGAAAAGGTCAAAATGCTGGCATCGACGCCTGCGGTTTTGACAATCGAACCGTCGACAGCCAGATTGCCCGACAGAACCGCCAAGCCGCCATCCTGGCTAAAAGCGTTGGCCTTGGCGCGGATGACGCCTGCTTGCCGATCAAGATCAAGCGCCTTCCACCGCCGCGCTTGACTAAAGGCCACCTGGGTCGGAACGCCGCCGGGAGCCGCCCGGAAGAACTCGGCCACCTCCTCCGCGGAATTCCGTGTCACGTCCCACTGATCAAGGGCGGCAGAAAGGCTTGGCGCATGCACCGTCGGGCAAGCGCCGTGGATCAGTCCCGCCCGCTCCAACTCGCCAAGGATCGACATGACCCCGCCTGCCCGATGAACATCCTCGACATGGACGTCTGACTTGGCCGGAGCGACCTTGCACAGGCAAGGCACGATGCGCGACAAGCGGTCGATGTCCTTCATGGTGAAGTCGACGCCCGCCTCGTGGGCTGCCGCCAGCAGGTGTAAGACCGTATTGGTCGATCCGCCCATGGCGATGTCGAGGGCCATGGCGTTCTCGAAGGCCTCAAAGCTTGCAATGGAGCGCGGCAGGACCGAGGCGTCGTCTTCGGAATAGTATTTGCGGCACAGCTCAACGATCAGGTCGCCCGCCCGCAAGAACAATTGCTCGCGATCAGCATGGGTGGCGACGACGGTCCCATTGCCAGGCAGGGACAGGCCCAAGGCCTCGGTCAGACAGTTCATCGAATTGGCCGTGAACATGCCCGAGCAGGAGCCACAGGTCGGGCAGGCAGAGCGTTCAATGGCTGCCACATCTGCGTCGCTGACGGCATCGTCGGCGGCGGCGACCATGGCGTCCACCAGATCAAGCGCCGTCTCCTTGCCATTCAAAATCACCTTGCCCGCTTCCATCGGCCCGCCAGAGACGAAGACAGCCGGGATGTTGAGCCGCATGGCTGCCATCAGCATGCCGGGCGTGATCTTGTCACAGTTGGAGATGCAGACGAGCGCATCGGCGCAATGGGCATTGACCATATATTCGACGGCATCGGCGATCAGATCGCGGGAAGGCAGACTATAGAGCATCCCATCATGCCCCATGGCGATGCCGTCATCGACGGCGATGGTATTGAATTCCTTGGCCACCGCGCCAGCCGCCTCGATACGTCGGGCCACCAACTGGCCCAAGTCCTTTAAGTGCACATGGCCTGGAACAAACTGAGTAAAGGAATTGGCGATGGCGATAATCGGTTTGCCGAAATCACCATCCTTCATGCCCGTCGCGCGCCAAAGCCCGCGTGCACCCGCCATATTGCGGCCGTGGGTCGAGCGGCGAGAACGAAGTGCTGGCATGATCTTGGCCTTTGCGGAGAACAGACGCCACGCCTCCTATAACCTCCCCCGCCATTTGAAAAGCATGGCTTTGGCGCCCGCGGCGTCGCTCCGGAAGCTCCGATTGGATAAATATTGCAGGCTGGAAATCAAATTCTCTCACCGACCGCCTGATTCAACTCAGATTTTCGTCGAGGGTTACACCGCTTGCCTCTGGCGCCTAAGCGAAAAAGACGCCAAATAGACATTACCAGGGGCCGGCTGGGACCACGCGCGTCTTAGACCCCATTTTCCAGGTTTCGAGACGACGCATGATAAGACGCTTCCTGCCGATCGCGACTGCATCGGCGCTTGCGCTGGCCTTAACCGGTTGCGGCCCAAAGCCCGTCAAGACCGACCCGCCGCCGTCCGTGGTGGTGGCGACGCCCTTGTCGGAAAAGATCGTCGACTGGGATGATTATGTCGGCCATTTCGAAGCGGTGGATGCAGTCGATATCCGCCCCCGTGTCTCGGGTTATCTGTCGGCCACCCCGTTTAAGGACGGCGACTTTGTCAAAAAAGGCGCGGTGCTGTTCGAAATCGATCCCCGCCCCTATCAAGCCGCAGTCGACGCCGCCAAGGCGCAACTGACACGGGCCAAGGCGGTTGCGGCCAATGCCCAGGCCGAGAAGGCGCGGGCCGAAGCCTTGTTTGCCGCCAAGGCGATCAGCGAGCAGGATGAAATTTCGCGCCTTGCCAGCGCCCAGACCGCCACAGCCGACACGAACGCAGCCGAGGCGGCGCTCGCGACCGCAGAGCTCAATTTGAGCTTTACCAAGGTTCGGGCATCGATTTCAGGTCGCATTTCCGCGCGGCGGGTCTCGCCGGGCAACCTTGTTTCTGCCGATCAAAGCGTTCTGACCACCCTCGTTTCGCTCAACCCCATTCGCTTTGTCTTCAACGGGGCCGAGGACGTCTATCTGAAGTACCAGCGTGAAGATCGCACGGGTGCGCGCAAGTCCTCCCGCGTCGTGGCAAATCCCGTCGCTGTCCGCCTGCAAGATGAGCGTGACTACCGCTGGAAGGGCCACATGGACTTTGTCGACAACGCCATCGACCCAACCTCTGGCACAATCAAAGGCCGGGCGGTGATCGCAAATCCGGATAATTTTTTGACCCCTGGCCTGTTCGGCCATCTGCGGCTTCTGGGTTCAGGGGCCTATGATGCCCTCGTGGTCCCAGATCAGGCCGTGGTGACCGACCAATCCCGCCAAGCCGTCTATGTGGTCGGGGCTGATAATGTGGTTAGCCAAAGACTGGTGGAAACCGGGCCGCTTTATGAAGGGCTGCGGGTCATTCGTACCGGCTTGACGCCCACCGACCGGGTGGTGATTGACGGCGTCCAGCGTGCCAAGGCCGGCCGCAAGGTGGCGCCGGTGGCTGGCAAGATTGCACCGTCTCCGCCCCCTTCCGGACCGCCTGCAACGCCGCCCACCGCGCCAAAATCGGCCAGCGGCGCGGGCGGGCTGTGAAGGGCGGACGATGAGGCTTTCCCACTTCTTCATTGACCGACCGGCCTTCGCCGCCGTGGTAGCGATCCTGATCACGCTGATTGGCGCCATCGCCTATCCGGCCCTGCCCGTGGCCCAATATCCGCAAATCGCCCCACCAACCGTCACTGTCTCGACAAGCTTTCCCGGCGCCACAGCAGAGGTATTGGCCGACACGGTCGCCGCCCCCATCGAGACGCAAATCAATGGCGTTGAGAACATGGAATACATGTCCTCAAACGCCACAGGCGATGGCAAGCTGACCATCACCGTCACCTTCAAGCTCGGCACCGACCCAAATAATGCCCAGGTCTTGGTGCAAAACCGCGTCGCGGTGGCCGAGCCGCTGCTGCCCGATCCCGTGCGCGCTGCGGGGGTCGTGGTGCGTAAGGCGTCGCCTGACATTTTGATGGCCGTCCATATGTATTCGCCAGACGGCTCCCTCGACCAACAATACATCTCCAACTATGTCGGCCTGCACATTCGCGACCGGCTGCTGCGCATCAACGGTGTCGGCGATATTGGTAGCCGCGCGGTGCGCGACTACGCCATGCGCATCTGGATCAATCCCGACAAGGCGACCGCGCGCAACCTGACCTCCGACGACATTATTGCCGCGCTCCGGTCGCATAATCTGCAAGTCTCAACGGGGTCAGTCGGCGCCCCGCCCTATGGCAATGCCACTGCCGCCTTCCAACTGAACGTCGCTGCCGAGGGGCGGCTTTCCACCGCCGAGCAGTTTGGCGACATTGTCATTCGCCGCGATCCTTCCGGCGCGGTCGTGCGGGTGCGTGACGTGGCGCGGGTCGAGTTGGCCGCTCAGGACTATGGGGTGAATGCCTATATGAGCGGCTATCCGGCGGCGGCCCAAGGCATCCAGGCCCAACCCGGCGCCAATGCCCTGACGACGGCGGACGAAATCATCGCCACCATGGCCGAGTTGAAGAAGGACTTCCCGCCCGGCCTCGACTATCGCATCATCTATAACCCCACCGAATATGTGCGAGCCTCGATTGAGGAAGTGCAAAAGACCCTGGTCATCGCCCTGATCCTTGTTGTGTTCGTTGTCTTGGTCTTTTTGCAAAGCTGGCGGGCGGCGCTGATCCCCATCCTTGCCATTCCGGTTTCCTTGGTCGGTTCCTTTGCGGTCATGGCGGCCTTCGGCTTTTCGCTGAACAATCTGTCGCTCTTTGGTTTGGTGCTTGCCATCGGGATTGTGGTGGATGACGCCATTGTGGTGGTGGAAAATGTCGAGCGCCACCTGCGCGCAGGTCTTTCGCCAAAAGACGCCGCCCACAAAACCATGGACGAGGTTGGCGGCGCCTTGATCGCCATCGCGCTGGTGCTCAGCGCCGTCTTTGTGCCCACAGCCTTCATTTCGGGCATTTCAGGGCAATTCTATCGTCAGTTTGCCCTGACCATCGCCACCGCCACCCTCATCTCATTGGTGGTGTCCTTGACCCTGTCGCCCGCCTTGGCCGCCTTGATCATGCGGCCCCATAACCATAGGCCCGCCAGGAGCGGCCTGGCCAAAGCCTTTGCGCGTTTCTCGAACGGCTTCAATTCCGGCTTCGACGCCATTAGCGCCCGTTACGGCCGATTTACCGCCCGCACCATTCGCCTGGGCGCGCTGATGGCGGTGCTCTACGGCGTGTTGCTGTTGATCACCGGTTGGCGTTTGGCGGCAACGCCTCAGGGCTTTATTCCGGTTCAGGATCAGGGCAATTTCCTCGCATCGATCACCCTGCCCCCTGGGGCCTCGCTGGCGCGGACCGATGCGGTGACCCGCGACGCAGTGCAAAAAATGTTGCAGGCACCCGGCATCAAGGCCGCGTCCATCTATGTCGGCGTTGACGCCTCGACCCAAACCACCGCCTCCAACGCCGCCCAGATGTATGTGATTATGGACGACTTCGATAAGCGGATCGCCCGACATCTGGACCAGACCCGCATCATGGTTGGCGTAAAAAAGGCTGTGGCCTCTGTCACGGGCGGCGATGTGCGCCTCATCCCCCCAGCGCCTGTGCGCGGCATCGGCACGGCGGGCGGCTTTAAGATGATTATTGAGGATCAGAACGGCCAAGGGCCGCGCGCCCTCGAAGCCGCCGCCAATGCGCTTGCTGAAGCCGCGCGCAAAAACCCGGCCATCTCGGGCGTCTTTACCACCTTCAATACCAAGACGCCGCGTATCTTAGCCGACATTGACCGACAAAAGGCCGAAGATTTGGGGGTCCCCACCGCCAATGTCTATTCGACCCTCCAGACCTATCTGGGCTCGACCTTCGTCAATACTTTCAATCTCTTTGGCAAGTCGTTCCAAGTCATCGCCCAGGCCGACCAGGATGATCGCCAAAGCGAGGCGGATATCCCGCTGTTACAAACGAGGTCTTCCAGCGGCGCCATGACCCCTTTGGGCGCGGTCGTGACCTTGCGCCACACTACGGGCCCCTACCGGGTCCTGCGCTACAACCTATACCCCAGCGCCGAGGTGCAAGGCGATACCGCGCCTGGCTATTCGACCGGCCAAGCCATGCAGGCCATGGAGGAGACGGCGCGCAATGTCTTGCCCACTGGCTTTAGCTTTGAATGGACGGAGCTTGCCTATGAGCAAAAGGCGGCGGGCAATTCTGGCGGACTGGTGTTCGTGCTGGCCGTGGTCTTTGTCTTCCTGCTGCTCACCGCCCTATATGAGAGTGTCACCCTGCCCCTGGCGGTGATCTTGATCGTGCCCATGTGTCTGTTGGCCGCCATGACCGGCGTCAATCTGATGGGGCTCGACAACAATATCCTGACCCAGATTGGTTTGGTGGTGTTGATCGGTTTGGCGGCCAAGAACGCCATTCTGATCGTCGAGTTTGCCCGTCTTGCCGAAGAGACCGAAGGCCTCGACCGTTGGGCAGCGGCAATCGAGGCGGCGCGCACGCGGCTAAGGCCCATCCTCATGACCTCGGTCGCCTTTATTCTCGGCGTGGCGCCACTGGCCTTCGCCACGGGCGCCGGAGCGGAAATGCGCCAAGCCCTGGGGGTCGCGGTCTTTTTCGGCATGGTGGGCGTCACCCTCTTTGGTCTCGCCTTTACGCCGACCTTCTATGTGCTTTGCAGGCGGCTCAGCGATCTCATCCCGCAACCTCCGTGGAAAGCTAAAGCGCTGGCAAAAGCCCAAGGCGAGGTGGGGCCATGACCGGTCGCTTGCAAAGCCGACACGCCTTGCTGCTCCTGCTCGTCGCCCTCTCAGCTTGCGCGGCCGGGCCAGACTATGTGCGCCCCACGCCGTCCGCAGCACCTCCCAGCGCATTTCGCGAAGCTGCCGACGGGCTTTCGACCTCAGGTCCCGTAGAGACCGCGTGGTGGCGGCTTTATCACGACGAAAATCTCGACCGCATGATCGGTGAAGCCTTCGCCGCCAATACCGATCTTCGAGTCGCCCAAGCCAACCTCACCCGGGCTCGCGCCGCGCTCGACCAAGCGCGTCTCGCCTGGGAGACCCCAGAGACCAGCCTCGCCGCAGGCGTCACCCGCGGTCGCAGTGCTTTGACGAATTTCGCCGCCGCCCTGAATAAAACCCCTCCGCGCGTCGGAACTTCAGACAGCGCAAGCTTTGCCGCCGCCTATGAGCTCGATCTCTTTGGCGGAGCCCGGCGCTCCGCTGAAGCGGCCCATGCCAGCCTTGGCGTCGCCCAGGCAAGCCTTGCTGCAGCAAAGGTCAGCGTCGCCGCCGACACCACCAAGGCCTATGCCGAGGCCTGCGCCTATGGTGAAGCCGAAGTCGCCGCGCGCAGCAGTTTGGACATCGTCCGGTCGGAACGCGACGTAACCCGCGCCCGCCTGCGCCTTGGCGCGGCGACCGACCTCGATGTGGCGCGACAAGACGCTCTCATCTCCCAAGCCGAAGCCAGCCTCTTCCAGGCAGAGGCCCGGCGCAAAGCAGCACTCTACGCCCTGACCGTTTTGACCGGCCGCGCGCCCGAGGCGGTTGATGCAGGTGCCGCCGCTTGCGTTCGGCCGCCTGAACTCGATCAGCCAATCCCCGTCGGCGATGGCGTCAGCCTCATTCGACGCCGCCCGGATGTACGCTTAGCCGAGCGAAATCTTGCTCTGCAAACGGCACAGATTGGCGTCGCGACAGCCGCCCTCTATCCGACCATCACCCTGGGCGGGCAAATCTCGGCCGGTGGCGCCAATCCCGCCACCGCGACCCATTATGGCAATGTCACGTTTGGCTTTGGTCCAGCGCTGAGTTGGAGTTTTCCAAATATTGCGGTCACGCGCACTGAAATCGCTCAAGCGCGGGCCAGCGCTAAGGCGGCCCTGGCGAGCTTTGACGCCGCCGTGCTGGCAAGCCTGAAAGATGTGGAGACCGCGCTTGCCACCTTGCAAGGTGAGCGCCAGCGCAACGCCGCCTTGCGCGACGCCCGAGACCGGTTGCGGGATGCCTATGCCCTGGCTAGGGTCCAGTATGAGCGGGGCGGTTTAAGCTTCCTCACTCTCCTCGATACCCAAAGATCGCTGACGGCAGCGGAAAGCGATCTGGCGGCGTCCGACCTCAGCCGTGCCGATGCGGAGACAGCGGTCTTCCGCGCGCTCGGCGGCGGTTGGGAGGCAGCCCCGCCCAAACCCTGACAGCCGTGGAGTTCCAAGTGCGCTCGCTTCTTGCCCTCTCAGCCGCTCTCGGCGTGCTCAGCAGTCCTATCCATGCCACAGAGCTTGGCGCGTCAGTCGCGTCACCTGCGGCCTTGGTCGCGCGCCTCGACATACCGACGACCCGCTTCGTGTTGAAAAATGGCCTGACCGTTATTGTCCATGAAGACCACAAGGTTCCCATCGTGGCGGTGAACATTTGGTACCATGTCGGTTCAAAGAATGAGCCCAAGGGTCGCAGCGGCTTTGCCCACCTGTTCGAACATCTGATGTTTGGCGGGCGCAACGGCGATCAAAAGGGATGGTTTGATCTCATGGAAGAGATCGGGGCCACGCGCCTGAACGGCACCACCAATTCCGACCGCACCAATTTTTTCGAAAGCGTGCCCACCCCTGCCCTCGACCGGACGCTGTTCCTCGAGTCGCAGCGCATGGGGCATTTGTTGGATCACTTTGACGAAAAGACCCTGACCACCCAAAGGGGCGTCGTGCAAAATGAGAAACGCGAAGACGAGAATGAACCCTATGCCTTGTCAGACGAGGTGATTACCCAGTCGGTGTGGCCAGCCGCCCACCCCTATAGCCACACGGTCATTGGGGAGATGGATGATCTGAACGCCGCCTCCATCGCCGATGTGAAGGACTGGTACGCCAAATATTATGGCCCCACCAATGCGGTGTTGGTCCTTGCCGGGGACATCACGCCCGCCGAGGCCAAGGCTAAGGTCGCGCGCTATTTTGCCGATCTTCCGCCCGGACCGCCAGTCATCCGCCAATCGGTCTGGATCGCCAAGCGCACAGGCGAACAACGCGCCGTGGCCCAGGACCACGTCAATCAGGCGCGCGTCTATAAGGTCTGGAACGTTCCGCCGACCACTGACGCCAGCATGGGGAACCTTTACCTCCTGAGCAGCATCTTGGGCGATGGCAAAAGTTCACGGCTTTACAGGCGCTTAGTGTTTCAAGATCAGATCGCCTCGCAAACCGATGTGTCAGTCGACGACCGTGAAATCGGCGGGCTGTTTGAGATGACTGTGACGGGCAAGCCCGGCGTCGACCCCAAGGTTTTGGAAGCCGCGATCAACCAGGAAGTGGCCCGCCTGTTCAAGGACGGTATCTCGCCGGAGGAACTCAGCCGGGCGAAAAGCCTGCAACTCGCCGCCATCGCCCGTGGCATTGAGTCCGTCGGCGGCTTTGACGGCAAGTCAGACCAGGTGGCGCAGGCCCAGACCTATCGCGGCGATCCAGAGGCTTGGAAAGATATGGCCAAACAGATGGCCGCGGCGTCGCCCGCCGATATCCTCACAACCGCGAAGACGTGGCTAAGCGACGGCACTTTCGTGCTGACTGTCACGCCCTTCCCCGAGGTGCAGGCCGAAACAACCGGGCTTGATCGCTCCACAGCACCGGAGCCGGGCGCGCCGAAGCCGCCGCAACCGCTCGCCTTCCAACGCGCAACCTTGTCCAATGGCTTAAAGGTGATCATGGCACGGCGCGCTGGTGCCCCCCTGGTCGTCTTGACGCTTTTCAATGAAGGCGGCGAGGCTGCATCCCCACCGGGCAAGGAAGGGCTGACGGGCCTTGAAAACGCGCTGCTTGCCGATGGTCCGGAAAACTTGGACGCCTTGCGGTTTTCCGACCGGTTGGAGGACCTCGGCGCAACCTTCCATGCCGGGTCTTGGGTCGATGGGGGCGAGGTGCGCATGGACGCCTTGAGCGTCAATCTTGACGCATCGCTCGACCTCTTTGCCGACGCCGCCCTGCACCCTGCCTTCCGGCCGACCGATTTGGAGCGCGAGCGGCAGTTGAAACTGGCCGCTTTGAAAGAAGCCAAGGACAGCCCGCGCGATGAGGCGTCACGGCTCTATAACCACCTCATCTATGGGTCCAATTCCGCCTATGGTCGCGTCACCACCGAGGCCTCGCTCAACAGTTTGACCCGCGACGATGTGGTCCGACAATATGAGGCCTGGCGCACACCGCTGGCCTCGACCCTGGTGGTGGTCGGCGACATTGATCCGGCAGGCCTTATTCCCAAGCTCGAACAACGGTTTGGGGCCTGGAAAGCGACACCGCCGCCAAAAGCCCCAAACGTTCCCGCCACGCCTCAGACCTTACCGGTCATCTATCTGGTTGATCACCCCGATGCCCAGCAATCAGTTATTCTTGGCGCCCTGCCAACGCCCAAGGGCCTGACAACCGGCAATGTCGCAGCAGAGGCGATGAACACCGTGTTGGGCGGCGCCTTTACCTCGCGGTTGAACATGAACCTTCGGGAGGACAAGCACTGGTCCTATGGCGCCTTTAGCTGGCTCGAAACCGGCAAGGAGGCCAGTGCCTTTGTGTCCTATGCGTCGGTGCAAACCGACAAGACCAAGGAATCTCTGATGGAAATGCGGCGCGAAATGGCCGAGGCCACGTCCACCCGCCCCATTGATGCCGGCGAACTTGACCGGGCCAAACGCAACATGACCCTCTCGCTTCCCGGAGAGTGGGAGCGCGACGCGTCCGTCGCCGGAACCCTGGTCAATCTGGTGCGGTTGAACCTGCCCGACACATTCTACGACAGCTTTGCAAGCCGCATCCAAGCCCTTGACCCGACGGACGCCAATGCCGCGGCCAAGGCCGTGATCAAGCCCGACCAGATGGTTTGGCTGGTGGTCGGTGACCGCAAGCGTGTCGAGCCCGGCCTGAAAAGCCTAGGCCTGGAGGTGAAGCTGATCACCGATGACGGTGAGCCAGTGAAATAAGCGGGGCTGTGCCGGGGGGGGCTGAAAGGCGCGGAATTTCAATATTTTCCGCTCATACCGGCGTAGGCCGGTATCCAGGAGATCATCTCCAACCGTCTGCAGGCCCGTCCCTGGACCCCGGCCTGCGCCGGGGTGAGCGGTTTTTATGTGGGATATCAATTAATTCCGCTCATACCGGCGGAGGCCGGTATCCAGGAGTTCATCCACAAACCTCAGCGGGCCCGTCCCTGGACCCCGGTCTACGCTGAGGTGAGCGGCGGAAAGGTGGTGCTCAATTAATTCCGCTCACGACCTGCGAAGGCCGGTATCCAGGGGGGTCATCTGCAAACCTCAGCAGCCCCGTCCCTGGTTCCCGGCCCCCACCGGGGAGAGCGGTGTTTAGGTGGGGCTCAATTAAAACAGAAACCCCGCTCCCCTACCCCGCCAGTCTTGCCTGCAGCGCGGCCAACTGGTCCCACAGGGCTTTCGGCAGTCGCGCGCCGAATTTCTCGTAGGCGGGGCCGATTAGGCTTGCTTCTTCAGCCCAGACCTCGCCATCGACATTTAAAAGCAGGTCAAGTTGGTGATCGGTGAGGTTAAGGCCGGTCAAATCGAGCCCCGCACGGGTGGGCAGACGGCCAATGGGTGTGTCTTTTGCTTCTGCCTCGCCTTCCAGTCGGGCGACAATCCATTTCAACACCCGGCTGTTGTCGCCAAAGCCTGGCCAAATGAACCGGCCATGCTCGTCCTTGCGGAACCAGTTGACGAAATAGAGGCGTGGCAGTTTGGCGGGATCGCGCCCCTCAGCCAAGCGTAACCAATGGGCAAAATAGTCGCCCATGTGATAGCCACAAAAGGGCAGCATGGCGAACGGGTCACGGCGTAGCTCGCCGACCTTATTTTCTGCCGCAGCGGTCCCTTCCGACGCCACATTTGAAGCGAGGAAGACGCCGTGCTCCCAATCAAAGGCTTCTGTGACCAGGGGCACTGCAGAAGCGCGCCTGCCGCCGAATAGGATGGCTGAAATGGGCACGCCGTTCGGATCCTCCCACTCAGGCGCAATGATCGGGCACTGATGAGCCGGTGTGGTGAAGCGCGAATTGGGGTGGGCGGCGGGCTCGCTCATGGCTGGCGTCCAGTCACGCCCCCGCCAGTCGGTAAGATGCGGCGGCGCCTCGCTCAACCCTTCCCACCACACATCATTGTCGTCGGTCAGGGCGACATTGGTGAAGATGCAGTTGGCGTTCAAAGAGGCGATGGCGTTGGCATTGGTCTGTAAGCCCGTGCCGGGCGCGACGCCGAAAAAGCCCGCTTCCGGATTGATCGCATAGAGCCTGCCATCCTCACCAAAGCGCATCCAGGCAATGTCGTCGCCCAAGGTCTCGGCCTTCCAACCCGGCAAGGTCGGTTGCAGCATGGCCATATTGGTCTTGCCGCACGCTGAGGGAAAGGCGGCGGCGATATAGTGGCTTGCGCCTTCCGGCGAGGTGAGTTTCAAGATCAGCATGTGCTCGGCCAGCCAACCTTCGTCGCGGGCCATGACCGAGGCAATGCGCAAGGCAAAGCACTTCTTGCCAAGCAACGCATTGCCGCCATAGCCGGAACCGTAGGACCAGATTTCCCGGGTTTCGGGAAAGTGGACGATATATTTCTCGTCATTGCACGGCCACGCCACATCAGCTTGACCGGGAGTGAGGGGCTGGCCGACCGTATGAACGGCGGGCACAAAAAACCCGTCCTCGCCCAACTGATCCAAGGCCAGCCTTCCCATCCGCGTCATGATGCGCATCGAGGCGGCGACATAGGCCGAATCGGAGAGCTCAACCCCAATGGCGGAAATGGCCGAACCAATCGGCCCCATGCAAAAGGGGATGACGTAGAGGGTTCGCCCGCGCATGGCGCCGCGAAACAGGCCCGAAAGCTTCGTGCGCATTTCGAGCGGATCGACCCAGTTATTGGTCGGTCCCGCGTCATCCTTCGAAGCCGAGCAAATGAAGGTGCGGCTTTCGACCCGCGCCACATCTTTTGGGTCGGACAGGGCATAGAAGCTATTTGGACGTAGCTCGGGATTGAGGCGGCGCAAGGTGCCCCCGGCGACCAGAGTGTCAGTGAGCCTCTCCCATTCCGCTTGCGACCCATCGCACCAATAGACCTGAGCCGGCTCGGTCAAGGCCGCAACTTCGGCCACCCAAGCGATCAATTTCTGATGGCGGGTGGGTGGGTTTTCCAATCCGCGAATGAGGCTTTTCACTGTCACGAGCGCTCTCTCTCCGAGGGATCCAGGTGGGCGAAGGTGAGCCCGTCAGCCCTGAATGTCTTGGCCTAGTCTTAGTCCCCCTCAGATGCGTCCGACAACAGGCCTGACGGCCAAAATCGGCTCAAGCCCGCCTGCAATCGTTTTTCCGAAATGCGACCAAAGGCCAAGCTCCGCCTTAGCGAAGAAAAAATTGGGCTTTTGTTATGAATTTAGATTTCGTGCACGTCCTTTTGCTAGGCATGATTGCGTTCGGTATTTTCCGTCGTCACCAAATTGAGCATCCTTGCGGACTGAAGCGCCCTAGCGCTCTTGCGCCAGACAACCTATTTCAAGACTGACACACGGGAGTTACCTCGTCATGAAGCGATCCGAAGCCGGTTTTGATCTGACGCCACCGGACCCGCTCGAACGCAAGAAACTTGAAGCGCCCCTCACCGAAGAAGAAGCCGATGTGCTGCTCCATCACGGCACCGAAGCGCCCTTTTGCGGGGGCCTGCTGAACAATAAGACCGATGGGGTCTATCTGTGCCGCCTGTGTGGGCTGCCCCTGTTTCGCGCCCGGACCAAATTTGACAGTGGTACTGGCTGGCCATCCTTCTACGAGCCCTATTCCCGTGACCATATTCGCACAGTGGTGGATCGCAGCCACCGGATGGTCAGAGAGGAGACGCGCTGCGCCCGCTGCGACAGCCACCAAGGCCATGTCTTCTCCGATGGCCCGCGTCCCTCGGGCATGCGCTATTGCATCAATTCGGTCTCATTACAGTTTGTCGCCAACAACGCGCCCTTGCCCGACCCCCTGCGCCGCGGCGACCAAAAGGTCGAGGTGGGATAGGGGATGGGGTAAGGCTGCGCCTATCGGCGGTGTTCTACCACGGCTCAGAAACGCGGTTTAGTTCCAATTCCGTTGGATAATAACATCGTTGCGGCAGGTGCCGACGCGACACTCACGCAAACGGTCACGCAGAAATTCTGCGCGCTTTCGGTTAGCTTCATAGTTGCAATCCACATTGATTGCGCTGCCCTGCGAGCAGGAATTATCGCGGTATTTCAGCCAATCTCGCTGCGCCGAAGTCAATTGCACTCTGATTTCGCCCTTGAGCGTGTCGCGTAATCCCTTGTAAACCGCATTTAATTCTTGGTCGGAATCCACGAAGAGCTTCGCAAAACAATAGGTCCTATCGTAGCTCGTCGTGTATTTGTCGCACTCACCTTCCGCCAATGCGGCAGTCGCCATCGCCAGACTGCCAATGACGGAAAGACTTACGAGAAGGTTTTTCATGGGGGCTCCCTAGCCTATGCGCCGTAAAGACGAACGGCCATAAGGCTACAACCGTTCTGATTTTGCCACAAGGTGCACCTATTGAGACCGATCAAGGTAACGGCCGGGCCTTTTTTAATCCACCTTTCCCTCAATGATCCGCACCAGATCCGCCATGATACCGGTGAGATCAAAGTCCTTGGGCGTATAGACGGCGGCAATGCCGCGCGCCTGAAGGTGGCGGGCATCTTCTGGGGGAATGATGCCGCCGACCACGACTGGGACCTCGGCAATTCCCGCCGCCGTCAAGGCCGCGATCACGTCCTCCGCCAAGGCGAGATGGGAGCCGGACAGGATGGAAAGTCCGATCAGGTGGACCCCTTCTTCCAAGGCTGTGTTGGCAATTTGGGCTGGCGTCACCCGAATACCCTCATAGACGACCTCAAAGCCGCAGTCGCGCGCCCGGACCGCGATCTGCTCGGCGCCGTTTGAGTGACCATCAAGACCTGGCTTGCCGACCAGCAGTTTGAGCCGCCGCCCGAGCCGTTTTGAGACGCGGTCGACCTCTGAGCGCACCTTGGCGATCTCTTCCATGGCCTGACCTTCTAGAACAGCCTTGCCCCCCTCGCCCACGCCGGTCGGCGCGCGATACTCGCCAAACACACCCCGCAAGGTTTGCGCCCACTCGCCGGTTGTCACACCCGCCTTGGCGCAGCGAATAGACACCGGCATGATGTTTTCGCCAGATCGCGCCGCCATTTCAAGCGCTTGCAACGCCACCTTCACCGCATCAGCATCGCGCGCCGTGCGCCAGGCGTTCAGTCGAAAGACGGCCTCGCGCTCCACCTGTGGATCAACGGTTTGGACCGACCCTTCCGACGCCGTCAAGGGCGAGGGTTCCGTCGTCGCATAGCGATTGACGCCAACCACCACTTGTGTCCCGCTTTCAATGGCGCGCAGACGCTCGGTATTGGAAATGACCAAGGCGGCTTTCATATACCCAGCCTCGACAGCCGCCACCGCGCCGCCCATCTGGTCGAGCTTGGCCAATTCAGCCCGCGCGGCCGCTTTCAGCGCCTCCACCTTGGCCGCCACCACGGGAGAGCCGTCGAACAGGTCATCAAACTCCAAAAGGTCAGTTTCGAGGGCCAAAATCTGCTGCATGCGCAGAGACCATTGCTGATCCCAGGGACGGGGCAGGCCTAAGGCCTCATTCCATGCTGGTAATTGCACGGCCCGGGCGCGAGCGGACTTGGACAGGGTCACCGCCAACATTTCGATCAGGATGCGATAAACATTGTTCTCTGGCTGTTGCTCGGTCAGGCCCAAGGAATTGACCTGAACGCCATAGCGAAACCGGCGCAAGGCCTTGTCTTCGACACCATAGCGGCTTTGCAGAATTTCATCCCAAAGCTCTGTAAAGGCGCGCATTTTGCACATTTCGGTGACAAAACGAACGCCGGCATTGACGAAAAAGGAAATGCGCGACGCGATGCGGCCAAAGGCTTCCGCCCGGTCCGGCGCGGCCGATTTCACCTCGTCCAACACCGCAACCGCCGTGGCGAGCGCGAAGGCGAGCTCCTGCTCCGGCGTCGCGCCCGCTTCTTGCAAATGGTAGGAGCAGACATTCATCGGGTTGAATTTGGGTGTTGCCTCAAAGGTCCACAGGATCATGTCGGAGATCAGGCGCATCGAGGGTTTAGGCGGGAAGATATAGGCGCCCCGCGATAGATATTCCTTGATCAGATCATTTTGGGTCGTGCCCTGCAGGCTGGCGAGGTCAGCCCCCTGCTCTTCGGCCAAGGCGACATAGAGGGCCAGTAACCAAGGCGCCGTGGCGTTGATCGTCATCGAGGTATTCATGCGCGCCAAGGGAATCTGATCAAACAGGGCGCGCATATCGCCCAAATGGCTGACCGGCACGCCAACCTTGCCCACCTCGCCCCGCGCCAGGGGATGGTCCGGATCATAGCCCGTCTGGGTCGGCAGATCGAAGGCAATGGAAAGGCCGGTTTGACCCTTGTCGAGATTGGCGCGGTAAAGCCTGTTCGAGGTCGCTGCCGTCGAATGTCCGGCATAGGTTCGGAAAATCCACGGCGGGTCTTTGGGCCTTGCCGTTTGGTCTGTTTGCGCCCGTTCCGGGTCATGATGGGTCATTCGCGTGTCCTCCCAGACACAACCCTAGCTCTCAAAGCGACAGCGCGGCTAGTCTCGGTCTGGCAAAAATTGCTGCAATGCAAAATCCACTTGCCAATGCGGCAAGCTTGTCACAGGCTGAGCGCAAGAGAATGCGGGACGAAACGACGATTAGCGGCGAGTTTGGTGGGAAAAGCTCCTTGGCCCCCCGTCTCGCCCAAAGGCGCAATCTACCGCATTGCAACAAAAACGTCTGAGCGCAGCGGGGATCGGCCATGAGCCTTGGGGTGAAAGAAAAGTCGCTTTACGAGATTGGCGAAATGCCGCCGCCCTTCCACACGCCGGAAAAAATGTATGCCTGGGCGATCCGCAAGGAACGCCACGGACGCCCTAACACCGCCATGCAGGTCGAGGTGGTCGACACGCCCGCCATCGGCGATGACGAGGTCTTGGTGCTGGTCATGGCGGCTGGCGTCAATTTCAACGGCGTGTGGGCGGCGCTGGGCGAGCCGATCAGCGTCTTGGACGTACACAAGCAGCCCTATCACGTGGCAGGCTCCGACGCGGCGGGCGTGGTCTGGAAGGTCGGCGCCAAGGTGCGACGCTGGAAGCCCGGCGACGAGGTGGTGGTTCACTGTAATCAAGACGACGGCGACGACGAGGAATGCAATGGCGGCGATCCGATGTTTTCGCCCAGCCAGCGCATCTGGGGCTATGAGACCCCCGATGGCTCCTTCGCCCAATTCTGTCGCGTCCAGTCGCGCCAACTGATGCCCCGCCCCCGGCATCTGACCTGGGAGGAAAGCGGCTGTTATGTCCTGACCCTGGCGACCGCCTATCGGATGTTGTTTGGATTTGAGCCCAATGTGCTGCGTCCAGGCGACAATGTCTTGGTCTGGGGGGCCTCTGGCGGTCTTGGCGTCTTTGCCACCCAACTCTGCGCCGTCTCAGGGGCCAATGCCATTGGCGTAGTCTCGGATGAATCGAAAATCGACTATGTCCAGTCCATGGGCGCGCGGGCGGTTATCAATCGCAAGGACTTCAACTGCTGGGGCCAATTGCCCACCGTCAATGGCCCGCAATTCTCTGACTATATGAAGGAAAGCCGTAAGTTCGGGAAGGCGCTCTGGCAACATACCGGTGGGCGCGATGTCGATATCGTCTTTGAACACCCCGGCGAACAAACCTTCCCGGTCTCGGTCTTCGTCGTCAAGCGCGGCGGCATGGTGGTGATCTGTGCTGGCACCTCTGGCTTCAACTTGACCATGGATGCACGGTTCTTGTGGATGCGCCAAAAGCGGGTGCAAGGCAGCCACTTTGCCAACCTAAAGCAGGCTGCTGCGGCAAACCAACTCGTCATCGAACGGCGCATTGATCCTTGCCTGTCGGAAGTCCTGCCCTGGAGCCAAATTCCCGACGCCCACGAAAAGATGCTCGATAACCGCCACCTGCCCGGCAATATGGGCGTACTGGTCACTGCCCAAAGGCCAGGACTTCGCACGGTCGAAGAGGTGGTAGAGCTTAGCGCAGCCAGGGGCTGACGTGCGCCGCAGGCCTATGACGCATTCACATGGTGAATAAGCCATAGGCCTAGCTTTTTGAATATGCATCAATTTTTCCAAGCCTCGACGGTCGTCTCCGTTTGGATGGATGCCCTAGACATTCAAAAGCAAGAACTCCCGCTCCCACGGGCTGATCACGCGCATGAAGGTGGCGAACTCAGCCCGTTTGACGGCGGCGAAGGTGGTGACGAAGCGCGCGCCGAAGACGTCTTGCAATTCTTCGGTTTCCTCAAATAAGCGCACCGCCTCCAAAAGGCCGCTTGGCAGGTCAAGCTTGTCGGCGCGGCTGGCCCCCGTCAGGGGTTCGCTGGCGTTTAGGCCCTGATCGAGACCAAAATAACCACAGGCCAGTGTCGCCGCTAAAGCCAGATAAGGATTAGCGTCCGAAGACGGCGCGCGACACTCAACCCGCCGGTTCGCGGCGCTCGACGGCGGGATGCGCAATCCGGTGGTGCGGTTGTCATAGCCCCAATGGACATTCACCGGCGCCGAGGAGTTTTGCACCAGGCGGCGATAGGAATTGACATAAGGGGCCAACATGCAGGTGACGGTTGGCACATAGCGCTGTTGTCCGCCAATGAAGTGGAAGAATTCGGGTGTCGGCTTGCCCTCGTCGTCGGAGAAGATGTTTTTCCCGGTTTCCAAGTCGAGCACACTCTGGTGGATATGCATGGCCGAGCCTGGTTCATTGGCAATCGGCTTGGCCATGAAGGTCGCATAGATGTCATGGGCCAGCGCCGCCTCGCGGATGGTGCGCTTAAGCAAAAAGACCTGATCGGCCAGCCAAACCGGATCGCCATGGCGCAGATTGATCTCCATCTGAGCCGCCCCCTCTTCGTGGATCAGGGTATCGACTTCAAGATTTTGCGCCTCGGCAAAGGCGTAGATGTCTTCAAACAGCGCGTCGAACTCATTGACCGCCGAAATGGAATAGGATCTGCGTCCAGCCTCGGCGCGACCCGAACGGCCAATCGGCGGCTCGAGCGGATAGTCCGGATCGGTATTGCGTTTGACGAGGTAAAATTCGAGCTCTGGCGCGACGACCGGTTTAAGCCCACGCTTGGTGTAAAGGTCGACCACGCGCTTCAAGACCTGACGCGGTGCAATCTCTACCGGTCGACCATCATGATAGACCGCATCATGGATGACCTGAGCCGTAGGGTCGGTGGCCCAGGGGACTTCGCACAGGGTTGAAAAGTCTGGCAGCAGCTGAATATCACCATCGGTCGGGTCATAGCGAAACTCATCCGTCTCGTCGGGATATTCGCCGGCGATGGTCTGCATGAAGATCGATGAGGGCAGCGCCATGGTCGTGTCGTCGAAGAATTTCGACGCAGGCATGATCTTGCCACGCGCGACACCAGCTAAATCAGGCACGACACATTCAATTTCGGTGACCCGTCGCGCGGCGGCCCAGGCCTTGGCATCGGCGGCGGTTTCGATCAGGGGAGAATCTGACTTGAGGGAGGCTTTTTTCTTGGCCATGGGATGAGGCTTTCGATGAGACGACAGGAAGCAGGCACGGACGAAATCGGGGGTCTTTGCCCCTAATCGTCTGGCGGGTCGTCGACACGACCCCATGCGCTGCGCCACCGCAGGCCTAAAGCGCGATCTGGCAAAATGGCCGTGATGAAACCTGGACTTCGCATGCAAGGCGACGACAGGAAATTCGTCGTACGCCAGGGCTCCTCGTTGGTTGCCTCATTTATCTGCATAGCCCGAAATGCGCACAAAAGCCAGTGGGACCGGCGCCACAGCTGGCGGTTTTGTGATCACAGAGGCTTGACAGGGTCGGCGCCAGGGTTTGAACCTTGGGGAATTCTTGCCTTTGGCCCAAGCGCACAGGTCGCACCATGCTCACCGCCCAGCCCCAAACCCACCGCAACATTCGGCGCCGACTTTGTCAGTCGACAGCGCTTTTCTCCTGCCTGATGGCCGTCAGCACGCATGCAGCAGAGGGTCCGACCAAGTCGGATGACGATAAGGGAACTGTGATCAAAGAAGTGGTGGTTACCGCCACACGGTCGAGCCAGGCCCTGTCAAAAGTGCCGCTCTCGGTCACCGCCTTTACGCAAGAGAAGTTGGACCGCCAGGGGGTGCGCGATTTCTCTGAGATTGCGCGCTACACGCCAGGCGTCACCTTTGACAGTGACACCAAGGACATTGCCATTCGCGGCGTTTCCTCCAACGCGGGCGACGCCACCACTGGCATCTATATCGACGACACCCCGATCCAAATTCGCGATCTTGGCTTTGGCTCCAACAACTCCCTCCCCGTCGTGTTCGATCTGGATCGGGTCGAGGTGTTGCGAGGTCCGCAAGGCACCCTTTTCGGGGCGGGATCCGAAGGCGGCACCGTGCGTTACCTTACGCCGCAACCGTCGTTGGATAAGTTCTCCTCCTATGGTCGGACGGAGCTTTCGACGACCAAGGGCGGCGCGCCATCTTATGAAGCGGGTGTGGCTGTGGGTGGCCCCATTTTCCCCGGCGTTCTTGGGGTTCGGATCAGCGCCGACTATCGCCACGACGGCGGCTTTGTCGACCGGATCGACCCCTATACGGGCGCGACCGTGTCGAACCATTCGAACTGGACCAATACGCTCGTTTGGCGCACGGCGCTGAAATGGCAGCCGGTCGACAAGCTCATTGTCGTGCCAACCGTTTCCTTCCAAAACCGCGACCAGAACGATGCGGATACCTATTATCCGTCCCTGTCCAATCCGGGCTCGCACCTTGTCAATGCCAAGCCTGACCGGACCGGCGATTCCGACCATTTTTACTTGGCGACCCTCAAGGTTGAATATGACTTCGGCAAGGCCAAGCTGATTTCCGACACGTCGGGCTTCAACCGACGCGAATATACGATCAACCAAGCCTATGACGGCACCCTCTATAATCTGGCCTTTTTTGGCGGCACCTTCATCACGCCGGTGGACGCAAGCACAGGCAATGACCTGCCACCAACCGATCCGGCGGGGACGCCGTGCGTGGCGGGTGTTGGGGCCTGCACCGCCTTGAACCAAGCCGCGCTTGCCGCCGGAAGCCATAGCCCGCTGGAAAGCGCGCAAGGCGCCATTCTCCCCGGATATCCCTATAATAATGGCCAATACCACGCCTGGAACAGCATTATTAATCAGCAACAAAACTTCACTCAGGAAGTCAGGCTGCAAAGCAATACAAGTGGATCGCCGCTTACCTGGACGGCTGGCGTATTTTTCCAAGATAACCGTCAGGAAAGTGTCGAAGAAATTCATGATCCGCAGCTTGGACAGCTGATGCAATATCTGTGGGGCGAGGATGTAGTGACCGGCTGGTCCGAGCCTTTGATGAATAATGGCGATGACTATTATAATCGTAATCTCGGTCACACGAGCCAAATCGCTGCCTTTGGCGAAGCGAGCTATTCCGTGACGGAAAAGCTCAAGGTGACCGCTGGTCTGCGGCTGGCCAGAACCCATTTCGACGTCATCAACTATGCGGACGGCCCGCAAAACTACGGTCCCTTCGCTGGACCGCGCTCTTCCAAAAATGAAACGCCTGTGACGCCAAAGATCGGCGCGACATATCAGGCCACGCCCGACGATATGATCTATGCCACCATTGCCAAAGGCTATCGCGTCGGCGGCGGCAATCCGCCGTTGAGCGAGGGCCTCCTCCAATCCTGTGCAATCGACCTGCAAAAGCGCAATATTACCAACACGCCGTCGACCTATAATTCAGACAGCGTCTGGTCCTATGAGCTCGGCACCAAGGACAAATTCGCCGATAAGTCGGTTTCCATTGCGGCGAGCGTCTATCATCTCGACTGGCAAAACATCCAATTCAAGGACCTGCTTGTCCTGTGCGGCATCAACTACACGACCAATCTGGGCGCCGTCGCCTCGGATGGTTTTGATTTCCAGGGCGCATGGCGGGCAACTTCAAACCTCACCTTCGATCTGGCGCTTGGCTACACCAATGCGCGTTTCACCAAGGATGGGCGCGCCACCTCCACCGCTGATCCGGTGGCGTTGAAGGGCGAAACCATTGGCGGCGCCCCTTTGACCGCAACCTTGGGCGTCCAATACAGCTTCACCCTGTGGAACCGGGAGTCCTATATTCGGGTCGATGACGAATATGCGGCGCGTAACTCGAAAAACACGCCGACCACCGACCCTAACAATTCCTCCGCCTATGATCCCAATCTCGTAAAGCCGCCCTCGACCAACTTCATGTCGCTGCGGCTTGGAACGCGGATCGAGTCTTGGGATGTTTCGCTCTTCGCCGACAATGTGCTGAACGCACATCCTGAACTGCAACGGCAAGACATCACTGGAGGATCGCCCCTGGTCTGGAGCCGAACCTTCCGCCCGCTCACCGTCGGCGTCACGGGGGTTTATCGCTACTAGGGCCGGTTTCCCTAGGCTTGACCTTGGCCGGGAGGCGCGGCGGAAAGGCGTGGAATTTCAATTTCATCCGCGCATGACCTGCGAAGGCCGGTATCCAGAGGGTCATCTGCAAACCTCGGCGGGCCCGTCCCTGGACCCCGGCCTTCGCCGGGGGGAGCGGCGGAAAGGTGGCGGCTCAATAATATCCAGGGG
>CAIMFV010000024.1 GCA_903840435.1 uncultured Caulobacterales bacterium | reverse complement strand
TTGCCGGTGCTGGCCGAGGGCGATGGTGAAGGCCGCTTTGCCAATCGCGCCTTTGTGATCAGCCCGACCGGTGCGATCGTTGCGCGCTATGACAAGATCCACATGTTCGATGTCGATCTGGCCACCGGCGAAAGCTGGCGCGAATCCGCCGCCTATCGCCCCGGCAATCGGGTGGTGTCGGTGGATTGTCCGGTCGGGCGGCTTGGCCTGGCGATCTGTTATGATGTGCGTTTTCCCGCGCTGTTCGAGGAACTGGGACGGCGTGGCTGCGATGTCATCACGATCCCGGCTGCGTTTACCGTGCCCACAGGCCAGGCGCACTGGCACCTGATGCAGCGCGCGCGCGCGGTTGAGGCCAGCGCCTTTGTCATCGCGCCTGCGCAAACCGGCCACCACGCCGACGGGCGCGATACCTATGGCCATTCGCTGGTGATCGATCCCTGGGGCGATGTGCTGCTCGACATGGGAACCGAGCCCGGCCTGGGCTTTGCCACGCTCGATCTGGCGCGGCTTGGCGATGTGCGCCGCCAGTTGCCCAGCCTGCAGAACCGCAGAAGCCTTGGCGAACAGCCGGAAAGCACCCGATTGGCATCATGATTGTGTTTGATCTTGTCTGCCGGCAGGGCGATCACCGGTTTGAAGGCTGGTTCGGATCGTCGGACGATTTTGCCGATCAGCAGGCGCGTGGCATGATCGCATGCCCGGTGTGCGCCAGCGCCGATGTAACGCGCGCAATCAGTGCGCCCAATCTGGGCCGCAAGGGCAACCAGATCGCAACCGCAAAGCCGGCAGCGCCCGCTGTGCAGGCCAATGCACCGCTGCCGCCCGAAGCCGTTGCCGTGCTGAAAACCATCGCCCTGATGCAGGCCGAGGCGTTGAAAAGTTCAACCTGGGTGGGCGACCGTTTTGCCGACAAGGCCCGCGCGATGCATTATGGCGAAACGCAGGCCGCCCCGATCCACGGGCAGGCCACGCCCGAAGAGGCCAAGGCGCTGTTCGAAGAAGGCGTCGAAATCGCCCCGATCCTGTTTCCCGTTGCCCCGCCCGGCAAAGCCAACTGACCCGCCCGACAGTGTTGCGCCGTGCCGACAACCCCCTTATGGCATGCGGCGTGCGCCCGTAGCTCAGCAGGATAGAGCACCAGATTCCTAATCTGGGGGCCGTGGGTTCGAATCCCGCCGGGCGCACCATTTTTTTCGTTAAATATCAATATGGAATGCTTACTGATGGCGCATATGGCATGCGTCCGCAAGGTCATTTAAGGGTACATAAATCCCGGAATGGGCACCTAGAATCCCGGAATAATCCCGGAGCGCCAGACGTGGCCGTTCCAGACGCCGTCACCCTTTTGCCACCGTAATCCACCGTCTCTGTGAGTTCAGCCTTCCCCGTCCAGGCTGAAACAAGACAGCCCCGCCGTTGGAGCGACGGGGCCATCGGGAGCGCCGTGTGGGGCGCGAGGCTAGACACCTGTGATTCTAACCCACGGCGAATCCCGATGCAATCGTCATCGCGAGGAACCATCGCCATGGGCAAAGTAATCAAGATCAAGAAGACTACGCAAAATCCAACAGCCGACATCGGGCACCTAAAGGGCACGGCCCTCAAGCTGGCCGAGTTAGTTCAGCAGTGCGTATTCCGACGAAGCCGGCCACTTATTCCGACACGAAGCCGGCCACCGTACCGATTTGAAGCCGGCCATCATTCCGACGCGAAGCCGGCCATTTGAGGGTTGCCCGTGCGGGTCATCTTGGTTGATTTCCTGATTTGGTATTGAGGTCAAGCATCGAGTAGCGCGGTTCGTCTTTTTCGGAGGCTCTCGCCGCTCAAGTCGATGCGATAAGCGTTGTGTACGACGCGATCCAGGATGGCGTCGGCTAGGGTCGGATTTCCGATAATTTCATACCAACGATCCACTGGAACCTGGCTGGTGATGAGGATTGAGCCACGATCATATCGGTCTTCGACGATCTCGAGCAGGTCGCGACGACGATCGGCATTGAGCGCTTCAGGGCCCCAATCGTCGATGATGAGCAGCGAAGCACGGGACAGCGCCCGCAGCATTTTGGCATAGCGTCCATCACTTCTGCCCAGCGTCAACATGGCGAACAATCTGGAGGCTCGGTAATAGACCACGGAGAGATCTTCGCGGCAGGCTTTCTGGCCAAGCGCGCAGGCAAGAAAGCTTTTCCCGACGCCACATGGGCCGGTGATGAGCAAATTTCGCTTGGAGCGGATCCAGTCGCACGAGCCGAGCTTGAGGAAGAGGCCACGGTCGAGGCCGCGAGCCGCTTGATAATCGACATCCTCGAGACTGGCATCATGGCGCAACCCCGCGGTCCTGGTCCGACTTTCAAACCGCTTCTGACGCCGCAAGGTGACTTCCTGATCGAGCAGCAAGCCCAACCATTGTGCATGATCGAGCGCGCGGGCTTCGGGCTGGGCATCGAGGTTCTGGAAGCCTTTGGCCATGCCGGTCAGGCCGAGTTCGTTGAGCAGATCAAGCGTTGGGTGAAGTAGCATATCTGGATGTCCTTTCAGTGGAAGTAACGGGCACCGCGCACATTGGCGTGGCTATCGACGCTGGCACCTTCTTCGGCAGGCG
>CAIMFV010000023.1 GCA_903840435.1 uncultured Caulobacterales bacterium | reverse complement strand
TCGTCCGAAAGGCAGAGGAACGAACCGTCGAGGCCACATGGCAGCGGGTCGGTACGCTGCTCGACGCGTTCACCTCACAAGAGTGCGCGAATTACCTTCGCCACGCCGGATATGCTTCCGTCCTATCCTGACAGACTCTAGATGAATTGTATAAAAGCCACTTCAATTATGATGGGCGTTGGTGGAAACTCGCGACAACTCAGGAAAAACAAACCTTCATATATGGTATTGACGAATTTATTTCAAACCATATCAAACGCGGTTATTTTTTCAATGGAGATGAAGATCGCTTGGAAATGCATTTTAATTACTACTATATAGAGAATGCCCATATTAATGATGATTTTATTGATCTTTATCTAAAATATTGTCAAGGCCACCTCGCCAAAATGGATCAGGATGCATTGGATGAGGATAAGCGGTCTGCCGTCGAATGGGACCGCCGACTGCGAGAGGAACAGATCGCGTTTTTGGAAGGCTATACCCAGACATCCAAGCGCTTCAATCCCAAGCGCACCTGGTCAAAAGACGCATCATTCTATTTAAATTATATTCAAAACCAAAATGACCTTGTGGATCAATCCTTTAAAAATCCCGATAGTAAAATGGATTTCGGGTCTCTGAGTGTTGAAATCGACGCGCTGGCGGATAAAAAGTGATGCCGCGCCAAAATTTTGCTTCGATACATTTCTGGAGATGGCTTGCTGGGATTGTCCTTATTGCCCTTTGTCTTGGCGGGACTGCTGTGAGCGCCGCAACGCTGGCGGAAATTGACACGGCCCATCACCATTATGACGGGAACTGGTGGCGTTTCGCACCCGACGCCGAGCGGCTGTCCTATTTGGAGGGCATTGACGTCTATATCATCAAACACTTGGGTGATTATATCTATTCTGATGAGACCGTTACCTTTGAAGAAAAAGAAAAAATGGAGAGAGTGCGCCAAGACTATTTAGAAAGGTATATAAACCTCACATATTACAATCCCAAAAATACAAATAAAAAGTTCCTCGATCTTTATTTAATTTTCAATATGACCCACAAACAGCATTTAGGTCAATCCGATCTTTGGGGTCATCTAAGTTCAATGGGGCGTTGGTTGAATCTTGGGGGAACCTATCGTACGGGATTTATCGAAGGATACACCCAGTGCTCGACCCGCTTCAGACCCGGCATGAAATGGAGTCGCGATTTTTCTGACTATAACAAAGCCCTGCTGGCCCGGGCAAAGTCCATGACGCCCAGCCAAAGGTCGCTGTTTGCCTCAATTTCCGACGAAATCGACGCCCTGGCTGACCCTGTTGCGGCCAGCCCGAAGGCCCCTCACTGAAAGTCCACTTCTAAGCGGCTGATGGCGTGGACGAAATTATTGGGGGCGATCTCGATATCGCCGGTCCAGCTGGCTTTTGGAAAGCGGGCGAGGATTTGGCGATAGGCCTCTTCCAATTGAATCTGGGCCACGCGCTTGCCAAGACAGACATGGGGGCCATAGCCAAAGGCCACATGCTTGTCGGCATTGGCGCGGGCGACGTCAAGTTGGTCGGGCGCCTCAAACATGTGCGGGTCGCGATTGGCGGCCCCGTAATACATGATGACCTTTTCGCCCTCCGCAATCTTCTGCCCGGCAATGTCTGCGTCGCGCAGGGCCGTGCGGCGCATATAGATGACCGGGCTGACCATGCGGATAAATTCATTGGCGGCATTGGGCAAAAGCTCGGGCTGAGCAATCAGCCGATCCCGCTCGGTCGGGAATTCGGTCAACAGTTTCATGGCGCCGGACAAGGTGTTGCGGGTGGTGTCATTGCCAGCGAAGACGATCAGGAGCCATGAGCCGTCCAAGAATTCGTCGGGCAGCTTGACCCCGTCAATCTCAGCATTGGCGATGGCGCTCATCAGATCGGCCTGCGGCTCGCGGCGGCGCTTTTCCAACATGTCGCGCCCATAGGCGAACATGGCCTCGACATTTTCATTGAAGGCCTGAATGAACTGCATCAGCTCCAGACTGGGCTCAATGCCGTGGGTGGCGCGGTCCTGGGCCAGTTTCTGCGCCAACTCCAGATAGTGCATCCATTGCAGGAACTTGCTGCGGTCGGCCTCGGGCACGCCCAGGATTTCGCACAGGGTAAACAGCGGCAGCCGCGACGAAAACGCCTCGACCATGTCGATGGGACCGGCCTTTGAGGTTTCAGCTATGGCGTCCAATAGCCGCGTCACCTCGCCTGCGACCTTGGCGGTCAGGCTGCGCAAATAGGCCGGGGTAAAATAGGGCATGTGTTCGCGGCGCAATTGCAGGTGCGGCTCGGCGTCCAGATTGATCATCGCATCCATCGAGGCGCGATAGAGCAGCGGATGGCGCTCCTCCACCCGGCCTTGGGTCATCAAGATACCGCCGCGTTGCGATGAAAAGGTGGTCGGATCGCCATTGACCGCCATCACATCGGCATAGCGGGTCACCGCCCAAAAGCCCGGCCCGCCCCACGGCTCTTCATGCCAGGAGACCGGCGCGGTCTCGCGCAAGCTGCGGTAGGCCCCATAGGGCTGGCCCTGGGTGAAGGCTGTGATGTCGGTCAAGACGCCTTGGGAGCTATGGGGCCAGAGCGGTGCAAATGTCGGACCTGCACGTCCTTCAATGGCGGTTTGGCTGACCAACTGCATAGACTTCATCCCTAGACTGGACCGCGTGACGGCTGCGGCCTCTATTGCTCCCTCATCATGGCGACAGGCTTGGTTGATGGGAAGGGCGAACCTGAAAAGGGTGCGACAATTTTCTGCGCAAAACCCCGGTGCCCCCCGCGCAAAAGACTTTGCCGACCGTCGATCTCGTGCACATCATCGGGCAAGCGCAAAGGTGCGACGTCGGAGCCGAAGATGGTCGATTTTCCTAGGTCATGGAAGGCTTTGGGCGTCGGCGCGGCGCTGATTGCGGCCTTTGGTGCGGGCTTTGGGGTTGCTCGGCTGAACGCCCCGTCCCCGGTCGGCGCGGTGGTTGCGGGCGCAACCTCAAAAGGCGCGCCCTGGCCAGGGTTTGGCAAGCCTCGCTCAGCCGATGCCCCTCGCGCGGAGCCGCAGCGACCCGAGGGCTTTGCGGTCTGGTCCAATCGCCGCGACACCGCCACCGCCGCCCCCAGCGCCTGTATCCGCATGACCGAGCCGCTCGATCCGCGCCGCCGCTATGAGGATTTCGTCACGGTGACGCCAAGCCTTGCCCACCCGGTCAGTGTCAATGTCTCCGGCGATGAGCTTTGCATACAAGATGTCGGTTACGAACCGCGCACCGTGACACTTTTGCGGGGCCTACCGTCAAAGTCGGGCGCCACCCTGGCCGAGGCGGTCGAGGTGGCGATCGCCACCGCTGGCAAGCCGCCCTATGTCGGCTTCGCCGGAACGGGCGTGATCTTGCCACGGCTTGAAGCCGATGGGGTGGCGCTTGAAACCGTCAATGTGTCCCGGCTGCACATGACGGTCTGGCGGGTTCCCGACCGCAACCTCGTGCAGAAGGAAATTCGCACCTCCGATCCCGTGGCGGAAGGCGAATGGAGCTATGAGGACGGGCCGCAAAGCGTCGGCGATCAGGGCCGCAAAGTCTGGGAGGGTGATCTGGCGGTGCGCGGCACAACCGACCAGCGGGCCACAACGGTTTTCCCATTGGGCGCGGTGCTGAAAAAGGTTGAGCCTGGGGCCTATAGGGTCGAGGCGCGGGATGCGTCAGGCGTGAAGGGGGAAAAGCCCAATCCCGACTCTCGGGAAGACACTCACCCAGCCCGAGCCTCCCGGTGGATCCTGTTCACCGACATGGCCTTGCAGGCCTATTCCGGTGCTGACGCGCTTGACGTCACGGTGCAATCGCTCAAATCCGCCCGACCCCTGGCCAATGTACGCCTTGCCTTGGTGGCCAAGGATGGCGAGGACCTCGGCGCGGCGCAGAGTGACGCGAATGGCCGGGTCCGCTTTCCAAAGGCGCTTTTGAAAGGTGAGGGCGGCGCAGGGCCTGCGCGGGTCATGGCCTATGGCCCGCACGACGATTTTACCCTGATCGATTTAGAACGCGCCCCTTTGCGGCTGCCCCAAGAGGATGTGACAGGGCGGACGCCGCCGAACGGACCCGACGCCGTCGACGGATTTCTTTATGCGGACCGGGGAATCTATCGCCCGAATGAAACCGTCCATCTGGTGGGCTTGCTGCGCGATCATACGGCGATGGCGGTGACGAAGCGCAAGGGCGCCTTGGTCATTCGCCGCCCCTCGGGGCTTGAGTTTGCCCGGCTAACCTTCGATGCGACCCCCGGCGGCGAAGTGGCCAAGGACGTTCACCTTCCCGCCGGTGCAGCGCGCGGGGTTTGGAGCGCCACCTTGCAGATTGAGGGTGAAGACGCCGAGGGCGGCCAACTGCATTTCGACGTCGAAGACTTTATTCCGCAACGCCTCGCCGTCGCCCTCGAGGCCAATGCCGATCATCCGATCACCGCGGGCGAGACCCGTCACATCGGCGTCAATGCACGCTTCCTCTATGGCGCCGTCGCCCAGAACCTGCAGGTGCAGACCGAAACCCGCGTCGTGGTCGACAAGGACCCGTTTCCGCAATTTAAGGACTATCGCTTTGGCGATGAAAAGTCGGGCTTTGACGAACCCTTACTGCAAAGCCCCGGCGATCTGACGGACACAAAAGGCGACGCCCATGCGCTGCTGAATCTGGTCAGCCTCGGCGCGAATCCGCGCCCCTTACGCGCCCTCGTCACCACCTCGGTCTTCGAGCCCGGTGGGCGTCCGGTGACGGAGCAGGCCCAGTTGCGCGTGCGTCTAAAGCCCCTCTATCTTGGCGTCAAAACGACGCCGGGCATGGGCGCTGACCCGTTGCAAACCTTTGAGATTATTGGACTTGATCCCGAGGGGCGCCGCAAAGCCGTCGCCCACCTGCACTATCGGCTGATCGCTGAAAGATGGACCTATGATTGGTACGAGCAGAACGGGCGTTGGGGATGGCGCGGTTCAAGCCGCGATATTCCCGTGGCCGAGGGGGTGATGTCTGTGGGGACGGGCGGGCCCGCGCGGCTGGAAAGGCGCCTGCCTTGGGGCGACTACCGGCTCGAACTCGACGATGCAGCATCGGGCGCCCGCACGGTTATTCGCCAGTCTTCCGGATGGGGTGAACCGACGGAAGGGATCGACGCGCCCGACACACTGCGCATCGCGCCTGTCCGCAGCCATTACCGCACAGGCGATTGGGTCGAGGTGCATATCCAGGCGCCCTTTGCTGGCATGGCCCAGGTCGCGGTGGCGACGGATCGTGTGCTTGCCATGCAGTCGGTGGCGGCGCCTGCATCGGGGGTGACGGTCAGGTTCCGGGCTGACGCACAATGGAGCGGGGGGGCCTATATTCTAGCAACCGTCGTCCAGCCGCGCGATCCGGTGGCCAGTCCCAAACCGAGGCGCGCGCTCGGTCTTGTCTATGTGCCACTCGAAACGCCGGGGCGACGCTTGGATGTGGCCATCGCCTCCCCCGCCAAGGTCACGGGCCAAGAGGCCCTGGCCATTCCGATTACGGTCAAGGGGTTGGCTTTTGGTCAAAAGGCGCGGGTGACGCTCGCCGCTGTCGATGAAGGCATATTGCGCCTGACCCATCACAAGAACCCCGATCCCGCGGCGTGGTATTTCGGCAAGCGCGCCCTTACCCTAACCTATCGCGACGACTATGGTCGCCTGCTCGATCCCAATCTTGGCGCAGCGGGGGCGGTCAATTTCGGCGGGGATGAGTTTGGCGGCGCAGGGCTGGCGGCCGCACCGGTAAAGACGGTGGCATTATGGTCAGGCGTTGTGGAAACCGATGCAGGCGGCCACGCCCTTATCCACCTGCCCCGGCCCGACTTTAATGGCCAGTTACGGCTGGTGGCTGTGGCCTGGACCGCAAATGCGGTCGGGTCGGGCATCAACAGCTTGATCTCGCGCGAGCCAGTGGCGGCGAACCTTACCCTGCCACGCTTCCTCGCGCCCGGCGACAAGGCCTTCGCGACCTTGGAACTGCACAATGTTGATGCGCGCGCTGGCGCCTTTCGCGTCAGTCTCGCCGGGCGAAATGGGCCAAGCCTCGCCTGGAACGATACAGTGTCGCTCGGCCTCGGCCAAAGGCTGGCGAGCAAGATCCTGCTCACCGCACCAGACCATCCGGTGCAGGGCGAGGCGGCCTTGGGGGTCTCAGGCCAAAACCTGAACATCGCTCATACCTATCCGGTTCAGGTCCGTCCGGGTTGGGGGCTGCAAACCCGCGTCGAGACAGCGCTTCAGGCGCCCAACACGCCTTACACGCCTTCGCCAGGTCTGCTGTCGGGCTTCGCCGCCGGGGGCGTCACGGTTTCGGTGTCCTACTCAGCCTTTGGCGGCCTCGACCCCGCGCCGGTCGCGGCCATGTTGCAGCGCTATCCCTATGGCTGCACCGAACAACTGTCTTCTGTCGGCCGCGCAGCGCTGTTTGAGTTGGCATCGGGCGGTGACCGCAATGCCGCGTCCCGCGCCTTGGCGGCGGAGATCGAGAAACTATCCGACCGAGAGGCGCTCGATGGCTCATTTGGGCTTTGGCGCATCGCCGATGGCGAGGCCCCGCCTTGGCTTGGCGCCTATGCCATCGACTTCCTGTTGGACGCCAAGGCAGCTGGCGTTTCGCCCGCTCAAGACGTGTTAAGCCGCGCCGTCTTCTCGCTTCAGGCCCTGGCACGGCCCGACGGCTTTGGCAGTCTTGGCTATCAATTGCCGAGCAATCTGGGCAGACGCGAAACGGCCGAGGACCGCGCCGCCCGCGACCGCGCCCAGAGCCGCACCACCGCCTATGCGCTGTATGACTTGGTCAAGGCCGGTCACGGCGATCTGGCCAGACTGCGCTGGTTCCATGATGTCGGCTTCCAAAAAGAACCCTCCCCCCTGGCACGGGCGCAAATTGGCGCCGCCCTGGCCGCCATGGGCGATAAGGGCCGGGCCAAGGACAGTTTTGATCAGGCCGAGCACGCCCTGGGCTTCCGCGACATTTATGACCCCTATCAAAGCCCGTTACGCGATCTGGCGGGCCTCGTCGCGCTTGCCAGTGAGGCGGGAGATATGGACCGGGTCCAAAGGTTGCAGAACCGATTGATCGCGGCCGTTAAGGCGCCAGACAGCCTCAATACCCAAGAGGCGGCCTTCCTCCTCAAGGCGGCAGCAGCCATGGCGCGACGGGCGGGACCGATCTCGGTGCAGGCAAACGGCGCATCGCCGACCGGGGCGGCGCGGTGGATGGTCTCCCGGCTCGCGGGTGCCACCTTCACCAATCGCAGCCGTAGCGGCCTATGGCGAACCGTCACGGTGACCGGCGTCATGCGAACGCCGCCACGGGCCCGCTCTGATGGCATGCTGTTGACCAAAACCTACTTCCGCGAGACCGGGACCCAGGTGGGCCTTGACAGCGTCAAGCTCGGAGATCGCTTGATTGTTCGCCTGTCAGGGCGGGCCACCTCACAGAGGGAGGTCGAGACCTTGATCGATGACGCCCTGCCCGGCGGATTTGAAATCGAGCAGCTCCTGACCCCTGAAGACGCGCAAGGTGCCGCCCAGCCAGGCGGCCAGGGCCAGGGCCAGGGCGCCGCCAAAGGCCCCTTCGCCTTTTTAGGCCAGCTGTCGACGCCGTCGGTCCAGGAAAAGCGCGACGACCGCTATGTGGCGGCATTGAAGCTGCGCGGCGGGGTGCCCTTCACCCTCGCCTATGTGGTGCGGGCGGTGACGGCGGGGGACTTCTTCCTGCCTGGCGCCTTGGCTCAGGACATGTACCATCCTGCGGTTGCGGCCCAAACAGCCGCAGGGCGCTTGAGGATTGCGCCCGGCTCGTGACCGAAGCGAGCCTTAATCCCGCCAACACGCAGGTCCGGCGGCTTGGCCCGTTTGGCCATCGCGGCGTCAGGGTCGCCCTTTTGGCAGGGGCTGGCGCGCTCTTCGCCTTGGCGGCCGTGGCCTTGACCCTGCCCATGGACAGGTTGGAGCAGTCTTCTCCCGTGGTGGTGGATCGGTCGGGCGCCTGGGTCAGGGCCTTGCCGGTTCGCGGCGGCCGCTGGCGGCTGCGCGCCGATCTGCAGCATACCGATCCCATTTTCGTCGCGCGCCTTGTGGCGCTCGAGGATCGTGGATTTTGGCTTCATCCAGGCGTCGATCCCTTGGCGCTGGTCCGGGCCGCTCTCTCTGACCTGACGGCGGGGAAAATCCGGTCGGGCGGCTCGACGCTTGCCATGCAACTGGCCCGTCGCCTTGATCCCCACCCGCGAACCCTGCGCGCCAAGGCACTGGAAGCGGTGAGAGCGCTCGCCCTATGCGCCCGCTTGGGGAAGTCGGGCACTTTACAGGCCTATCTGACGCTTGCGCCCTATGGCGGCGATTTAGAGGGGGTGCGCGCCGCCTCGCTCGCCTATTTCGGCCACGAGCCCGACCAATTGACCGACGCCGAACAGGCGCTGCTCATCGCTCTGCCCCAGTCCCCGGAGACGCGTCGCCCGGATCGCCATCCAGAAGCCGTCAGGCGCGCACGGCATCGGATCTTGGCGAAATTTGTCGCTAAGGGCCTGATCACCACAAGCGCCGCACGAGAGGCAGATCGCACCCCCCTGCCGCGACGAAGAGGGTTTCCGGTGCGGGTCTGGGCCGCCAGCGGCGACGTAGCGCGGAGCGCACAGGCCAGCACATTGGCGAGCGCAGCGACCGTGCAGGCGACCTTTGACCTTGCCTTGCAAGCCCGGCTGGAAAGCTTGGCGGCGCACACCGCAGCCGCCCAGGGCGACCGATCTTCGGCGGCGATTATTGTCGTCCACATCGCCGATCGCTCGGTGCGCGCCTTGGTCTCCTCGGCAGGTGCGGGACGGGACGGCAGCTGGATCGATGAAACCCGCGCCTTTCGCTCGCCCGGCTCGGCGCTAAAGCCCTTCCTCTATGGCTTTGCTTTCGAACAAGGCTTGGCGGCGCCCGAGACCCGGCTCACCGACGCGCCGACCGCCTATGACGGCTATGAGCCGGAAAATTTCGACCGATCCTTTCATGGCGAAGTCAGTGCCCGCGAGGCCCTGGCCAATTCGCTCAATCTCCCCGCCGTCGCCCTATTGCAGCGGTTGGGGCCAGCGGCTTTCGCAGGTCGGTTGCGCGGCGCAGGCGTCGACATCCGCACGCCAAAAGACGCCATCTCCGCCCCGGGTCTGGCGCTTGCCCTTGGCGGCGATGGGATAAGGCTGCGGGACATGGCCGTGCTTTACGCAGCCCTTGGCGATGGCGGCATCGCCAAGCCGCTCGCCTTCACCGAGGACGAGGCGGCGCGTGTAGCCCATGAGGCCGGGCGGCGGTTGATGTCGGAAGAGGCAGCTCGGCAGGTCCTCGACATCCTGCGTGAGGCCCCACCACCGGACGGTCGTTCTCCAACCGGCACAACATCGAACGCCCCCCAATTCGCCTTCAAGACCGGGACCTCCTACAGCTTTCGCGACGCCGTGGCGGCGGGGGTTGGGCAAGGCTGGTGCGTGCTCGTCTGGACCGGTCGGCCTGATGGCGGGTCGCGGCCCGGACTGACCGGACGCGAGGCGGCCTTACCCCTGCTGTTCCAAGTCTTTGATATCTTGGCGGGAGCTCCAGGCCGACCCCCGGCCCGCGACCCGGCTTCAGCACCGTCGGCCCTAAAGTCCGAACCGGGGGCTGTCCACGGACCGCGCGTTTTGTTTCCACCGGAAGGTGCGGTTCTCTATGCCGAAGGCTTTGGGCCCAAGAGCCAAGGCATAGCGCTCGACGCCCGGGGGCAGGGCGTTTTCTGGTATGTCGAAGGCCAAAAACTGGCGCGCGGCGCGACAGACGGGGCCGCGATCTGGCGACCGGCCTCGGCAGGCTTCTATACCTTACAGGCGATTGATGCGGCGGGACGCACGACCCGGGTACGGGTCCAGGTTAGGTCCGAGCATTGATAAAGGCTTAAGCCTATGCCTTGGCCGTCATCTCAGTCGGTGAACACCACCGTCTTTGACCCATTGAGCAGCACACGATCTTCCAAGGTCCAGCGCACCGCGCGGGCGAGAACGCGGCGCTCAATATCGCGTCCCTTACGGACCAGATCGGCGGGCGTATCCCGGTGAGTGATGCGCTCGACATCCTGCTCGATGATCGGACCTTCGTCCAAGTCTGCGGTGACAAAATGGGCCGTGGCACCGATCAACTTCACGCCTCGGGTATGGGCCTGATGATAGGGCTTTGCGCCCTTGAAACCTGGCAGAAACGAGTGGTGGATATTGATGCAACGCCCAGAAAGCTTCGCGGCGAGGGCGTCTGACAGGATTTGCATGTAGCGCGCCAAGACCACCAGTTCAGCGCCAGAGTCCTGGATCAGCGCCCACAAGGCCTGCTCCTGCTCCAACTTGGTCACCTTGGAAACCGGCAGGTAATGGAAGGGAATCGCACCCAGATCGACCTTATTATAGGTCTCCCGGGGGTGGTTGGAGATTACCGCCACCACGTCCATCGACAGCTCGCCCGTCCGCCACCGATAGAGAAGGTCGGCCAAACAGTGGTCCTCTTTTGACGCCAAGATCACGACCTTGCGCTTCTCATCCCGTCGACGCAGGCTCCATTGCATGGCGAAGTCTGCAGCGGGCTTTGCCAAGGCCGCGTGCAAGGCGTCATAGTCCGTCGCACCCGGATCGAGCACGACGCGCATGAAAAAGCGTCCGGTCTCGGCATCGTCGAGCTGCTGGGCGTCAAGAATATTGCAGCCCTGTTCGAACAAGGTGGTGGAGATGCGGGCGACAATGCCCGGGCGATCAATGCAAGAGAGGGTCAGGATCATGCGCCTGCATCGCTAAAGCGCGTGCGTGCGTCAAGCACGGAAGCGACCTTTGCCTTGTTGGCGCTCGCCAATCTGCTGCGGTTCGCCCCATGGCGTCGCAATTGTGCCGGAAGGCGGGCTTGGCTATAGGAGACGCCTTGGCGAACGCCGCCCTAAAAAGGTCTTTTCAATGCGCGTGGTAATGCTTGGCTCGGGCTATGTCGGATTGGTGTCCGGCGCCTGCTTCGCTGATTTTGGGCACATCGTCACCTGCATTGATAAGGACGCCGAAAAGATCGCCCGGCTGCAGCGCGGCGAGATCCCGATTTTCGAGCCTGGACTAGACCGGCTGGTGGCGGACAATGTTGCTGAGGGCAGGCTCTCCTTCGGCACCGACGCTGCAGACGCCGTGCGCCAGGCTGATGCTGTTTTTATTGCCGTCGGCACACCTTCCCGGCGCGGCGATGGTTATGCCGACCTTTCCTATGTCTACGCCGCCGCCGAGGAAATCGCCGGACTGATCGAAGGCTTTACGGTCATTGTCACCAAGTCGACCGTCCCGGTTGGCACGGGTGACGAAATCGAGGCCATTATTCGGCGCGTTCGGCCGCAGGCGCAGTTCGCTGTGGTCTCCAATCCGGAATTCTTGCGCGAAGGGGCGGCGATCAATGATTTTAAGCGCCCAGATCGCGTGGTTGTCGGCACCGAGGACGAGAAGGCCCGGGAGGTGATGCGCGAGCTTTACCGTCCGCTGTCGCTCAATGAATCCCCCCTGATGTTCACCTCGCGTCGAACCTCGGAGCTGATCAAATATGCCGCCAACGCCTTCCTGGCCATGAAGATCACCTTCATCAACGAGATCGCTGACCTCTGTGAAAATCTTGACGCCGATGTCCAACAGGTGGCGCGCGGCATTGGGCTCGATAACCGCATCGGCTCGAAGTTTCTCAATGCTGGCCCCGGCTATGGCGGGTCGTGCTTTCCCAAGGATACCCTGGCTCTGGTACGCACCGCATCCGACGCCGGCGCGCCGCTGCGTTTGATCGAAACCACCGTGCAGGTGAATGATGCGCGGAAGAAATCCATGGCCAAGCGTGTGGTCGACGCCTTTGGCGCCGATATCGCTACAGGCAATGCGCCGCTCACGGGCAAGGTGGTGGGCGTGCTTGGGCTCGCCTTCAAGCCAAATACCGACGACATGCGCGATGCGCCCGCCCTCGACATCATCCCGGCCCTAACCGCCCTTGGCGCCCAGGTGCAAGCCTTTGATCCTGAAGCGCGCGAGGCGCGGCAGATGCTGAACGGTATCGCCTTTCGCGACAATGCCTATGAGGCGGCCACCGGCGCCGACGCCTTGTTGATCATCACCGAATGGGATCAGTTCCGCGCCCTGGATTTGAACCGCATCAAGTCACTGATGCGCGGCAACCAGGTGATCGACCTGCGCAATATTTACACCGCCGACGATATGGCGCGGCGCGGCTTCTCCTATCGCGGCATTGGCAAGCCCAAGCGGGATTGATGCGCCAAAGCCGCGGGGCGCCTTGCCAGCGGCCCTTGAGCAGGCCAATAGACCGCACACATTTGGAGGCCCTATGACCGATCCCGTACGACCCCTCCCGCTCCGCATGGCGGATGCGATCCGCGCGCTGGCGATGGACGCCGTCGCCAAGGCCAATTCTGGGCATGCGGGCGCGCCTATGGGGCTCGCTGATATTGCCACCGTGCTGTGGAGCCGCTTCCTCAAGTTCGACATCAAGGACCCCAACTGGCCCGATCGCGATCGATTTGTTTTGTCGGCGGGCCACGGCTCCATGCTGCTCTATGGGCTGTTGCATCTTTGCGGCTCGAAGAGCGTGACGCTGGACGAGATCAAGGCCTTTCGGCAATTGGGCTCGCTGACGCCCGGCCATCCGGAATATGGCCATACTCCAGGCGTTGAAACCACGACCGGTCCCTTGGGCCAGGGCTTGGCGACGGCGGTTGGCATGGCCATGGCCGAGCGACGTCTGGCTGAGCGGTTCGGCGCGGATCTGGTCGACCACCGGACCTGGGTAATCGCCGGTGATGGCTGTCTGATGGAAGGGATCAGCCATGAGGCAATCAGCCTCGCTGGCCGGTTAAAGCTGGCGAAGCTGACCGTGATCTGGGACGACAATGATGCGACGATTGATGGCAAGGCCTCCCTGTCCGAGACCGGCGATCAGCGCGCTCGATTTGTTGCGGCAGGCTGGGCGGTCAAGTCCATTGACGGCCACGACCACGCCCAAATTCGTCGCGCCCTGAATTGGGCCGTGCGGCAAGATCGCCCGACCCTGATTGCGGCGAAAACCAAGATCGGTCGGGGCGCTGGCCCGATGGAGGGCAATTACAAGGCGCACGGCGTGCTTTCAAAGGCCCAAACCGACGCCGCGCGCGAGGCCATGGGCTGGAGCGCGCCGCCCTTCGACATTCCCGCTGACATTGCCAAGGCTTGGCGCGCTGTCGGGGCACGCGGAACCAAGCAACGCAAGGCCTGGGCGGCGCGTCTGGCCGCATCGCCTGTGAGACCCGCCTTCGAGGCCAGCGTCGTGCGCGGCGAGGTCAGCGAGGCCGCCCTTGTCGCCCTTGACCAGCATATCGCCCGGATGACGACGGAGGCCCCCGCCAATGCCACACGGGTCTTTTCCGGCTTGGCGCTGGAGGCGGTGGTTCCCCATGCGCCGGAACTGATCGGCGGCTCGGCTGACTTGACCGGATCGGTCAACACCTTAACCTCGGGCATGAAGGCCTTTGACGGGCCAAGCTACTCTGGCGATTACGTCTATTACGGCGTGCGCGAGCACGGCATGGCAGCGGCGATGAACGGCATGGCCCTGCATGGTGGCCTCATCCCCTATGCGGGCACCTTCTTGGTCTTTTCTGACTATTGCCGCCCAGCCATCCGGCTTTCCGCCTTGATGGGCGTGCGGGTCGTCTATGTGATGACCCATGACTCCATCGGTGTTGGCGAAGATGGTCCGACCCACCAGCCGGTCGAACATGTGGCCGCCTTGCGGGCAATTCCCAATCTGTCGGTCTATCGCCCCGCCGATGCGGTGGAGACGGCGGAATGCTGGAAATTGGCCCTCACCGGCCCCGCACGACCGAGCGTCATGGTGCTGTCGCGGCAAAAGACCGACCCAGCCCGGCATCAGCCTGTGGCTGAAAACCTAAGCGCGCGCGGCGCTTACGAGGCAGCGCCAGCGTCGGGCGAGGCGCAGGTCAGTCTGTTCGCCTCGGGCACGGAACTGACAATTGCCCTGAAAGCCAAGTCGCTATTGGAAGCTGACGGGGTTGCCACCCGCGTGGTGTCGGTTCCCTCGTTTGATCGCTTTTTCGCGCAAGACGCCGCCTATCGGCGCAGCGTCCTTGGCCTTGCGCCCGCGCGCGTGGCGGTCGAGGCGGGCATCGGCATGGGCTGGGAAGCCTTTTTGGGCGAGACGGGGCGGTTTATCGGCATGAGCGGCTTCGGCGCCAGCGCGCCCGCTGACCAGCTTTACCGGCACTTTGGCATTACCGCCGAGGCCGTGGTGGAGGCGGCCAAGGCACAGCTTCCGTAAGCTTCGGTCTGGGAACGCCCATGTCGCGGCTTAAATATATTCCAAGGCCGCTTCGGGCACGCGCTGTCGCCACCGTTACCGCCTTGGTCCGCGCAACGCGGGCGCCGTTTTGGCCAGCCTTCAAAGCGCAGGACCAGATGACAGCCGGCCCGCTTTTGGTCAGCGGATTTATGTCTGAAGTGCTCGGCGTCGGCCGCGCAGCCCAAATGAGCTTTGAGCGCTTTCAAGCCGCCGGTCTTCATCCCATCGCGCATGATCTCCGCCCGGCCCTGCAACACTATCCCTTGGGCGGACTAAGCCTGCCACCGGGGGACGGCGGGGTGTGGTATCTTCACGTCAACGCGCCAGAATGTGACGTGGCGTTACAAACCTTTCGCGCCGAGGCGTGGGCGCAGCGATACCGGATTGGATATTGGGCCTGGGAAACCACTCTGGCCCCGCGTTCCTGGGTGACGCCAGCCAAGTGGCTGCACGAGATTTGGACGCCGAGCCGGTTTACAAGGGACGCCTTGGCGCGCGCCTTTTCCGCCGCAGGCCACAGCGAGCTGAGCCAAAAACTGAAAGTCATGCCCCATCCGGCGCCGCGGATGACTGCTAGGCCTGACCGCGCCCGGTTTGGCCTTGGCCCGACGGACTTTATCGCCCTGACGTCCTTTGACGGACGATCCGCCTATGCGCGGAAAAACCCGATGGGTGCCATTCAGGCCTGGCGCATCGCCTATCCGCGGCCAGAAGCCGGACGGACACTGGTGGTCAAGGCGGTGGTTTCGGGTCAGGATCCGCGCGCCTTGGCCGAATTGCGCCGCTTGATTGAGGATCGCTCCGACATCGTCTTGTTGACAGACCTGCTCGACGAAGCGGGCATGGCGAGTTTGGTGGCGAGTGTCGACCTCGTCATCTCCCTGCATCGCGCCGAAGGGTTTGGCCTGATGATGTCGGAGGCCCTTAGCTTGGGACGCGCCGTTTTGACCACGGCCTATTCGGCAACAGGTGAATATCTCAATGAAGACTGCGCTTTCTTGGCGGGCTTTACCGAAGTACCGGTGCGCGACCCGTCGGGCGCCTATCGGCAAGGCGACTGGAGCGACCCCGATTTGGAAGACGCAGCCCAACAGTTGCGCGCCGCCGAATCTGTGCAACTGCGCCAAAGTCGGGCGGCGAATGCGCCAAAGGTCCTGCAGGCCCTGGACGCCCATTGGAGCCGCGAAAAGTTCGACGCCCAACCCTGGCGTCGTTTGGTTCGCGCCGAGAGCGGACCTGTGCTAGACAAGCCCGCCTCAATCGTGGGGTGACTGGCCAGCGATTGAGGCGGCACACCCAAACGGTTCGTCGGATTATTATCCGATTGTGTGTTTTAGCGATAAGGGGATCTTTCGCATCCCTGACAGACCTTGGGCTCTTGGGATAAGCAATGGCGGTGTTTCGGTCTCCTTTCACTCATGACTTCATCCGCCTTGGCGTGGCGACGCCAAAGACGCGGCCTGCCGACCCCGCCCATAATGGCGCAGCCATTTTATCCTTGGCCCGCCGCGCCGACGCCGAAGGCGCTTCGCTTTTGGTCTTTCCAGAATTGTCGCTCAGCGCCTATGCCATAGGCGACCTGCTGCATCAGGATGCGCTGCTTGAGGCAACAAAAGCCTCGCTCCTAGGCCTCGCCCACCAAAGCCGGGACCTGGCGCTTGCGATGGTGGTCGGTGCGCCGCTGGCGCGGGGAGGACGCCTCTATAATTGCGCCGTGGTGATCAAGGGCGGGGAGATTATTGGCGTAATGCCAAAGTCTTACCTGCCCAATTATCGCGAATTTTACGAACCGCGTTGGTTTGTGGCCGGGATTGGCACAACCGGCGAGATTGAGCTTGGTGGTCGTTCGGTTCCCTTTGGAACTGACCTGTTGTTTCGCAGCACAGACGGCCTCGACTTCACCTTTCACGTCGAGATTTGTGAAGACCTGTGGGCACCGGTTCCTCCGTCCAGTCGTGCGGCGGTCTCTGGGGCGGAGGTGCTCGTCAACCTGTCGGCCAGCAATATAGTCATTGGCAAGGCTGAGGCGCGGCGCACCTTATGCTCGGCCCAGTCTTTGCGTCTCGCGGCCGCCTATGCCTATGCGGCGGCAGGACCGGGGGAATCGACCACCGATCTTGCGTGGGACGGTCATGGGGTCATTTATGAAAATGGCGCCTGTCTGGCTGAGACCGAACGCTTTGCATCCGAGGCCAGTCTGGCGCTCGCCGATATCGATATCGGCCTGTTACGCGCCGAACGTCGCCGCTCAAATGCCTATGGACTGGGTCCAGACGCGGCGAGCACCTATCGCATTATCGCCTGCAATATTACTCCGCCAGCGGGCGAGCGCGGCTTATTGCGTCCGCTTGAGCGGTTTCCCTATGTGCCATCCGATCCCAAGCGCTTGGCGCAGGATTGCGCCGAAGCCTATCAGATCCAGGTGCAGGGTCTGGCCCAACGCCTCGCCAGCACAGGGCTGACAAAACTGGTTATCGGGGTTTCAGGCGGCCTGGATTCAACGCAAGCCTTGATTGTCGCGGCGCAAGCCATGGACCACCTTGGCCTGCCCCGCCACAATATCGAGGCCTATACCCTGCCGGGGTTTGCCACCTCTGAACGCACGCGCGCCAATGCCTTGGCCTTGATGGCAGCGCTCAAGGTTCGCGGGGGCGAGATCGATATTCGCCCGGCCGCCAGCCAAATGCTGCGCGATCTCAACCACCCGGCGGGGTCCGGCGAGAAGGTCTATGACGTGACCTTTGAAAACATCCAGGCGGGCTTGCGCACCGACTATCTGTTCCGCTTGGCCAACCAGGCGGGCGCCCTGGTTGTTGGGACCGGTGATCTCTCCGAATTGGGCTTGGGGTGGTGCACCTATGGGGTGGGCGATCACATGTCGCACTATAATCCCAACGCATCGGTCTCGAAGACCCTGATCCAGCACCTCATTCGCGCGGTGGCTGCGGCGCCCGAGACCTCGCCAGAGACTGCTGCAATTCTGCGCGACATTTTAGCGACGGAAATTTCGCCGGAGCTGACCCCGGCGGATGCCAATGGCGTCTTGCAGTCCACCGAAGCCAAGGTCGGTCCCTATGCGCTGCAAGACTTTAATCTCTACTATTTGACCCGCTTTGGCTTTCGGCCGTCAAAAATCGCCTATCTCGCCGCCTGCGCCTGGGGCCCTGCGAGTTCAAGCCCCTGGCCTGCCAATATCTCGCCAAGCGATCGCCGCGCCTATGAGCTGGCGGAGATCAAACACTGGCTGCGGCTCTTCCTTGTTCGGTTTTTCGCCAATCAATTCAAGCGCTCCGCCCTGCCGGATGGTCCGAAAATCTCATCCGGTGGCTCGCTGTCGCCACGGGGGGATTGGCGCATGCCCTCTGACGCCAGCGCTGCAGCTTGGCTGGCTGAGCTTGACGCGAATACGCCCTGAGCGCCACCAAGGCTTGCGGGCTAGGTTTCGCGCGTCCCTTCCTTCAGGCGCCACGCATAGGCGCTTTCGACAATCTCTGCGATGCCCGAATGGGTGGGACGCCAGCCGAGAACCGATTGCGCCTTGGCGCTCGAGGCCACCAAAGCCGCCGGGTCGCCTTCGCGGCGCGGACCGATGTGACGCGGAAGTCGGCGTCCGGTGACGGTCTCAATCGCGTCGGCGACCTCTTTGACAGTTGCACCTTCGCCAGACCCCAAATTGAAAAAGCCGCCTTCGCCGCCTTCCAGCAGGTGGCGGGCGGCCAGCGCGTGCGCCGAGCCTAGGTCGGTCACATGGACATAGTCGCGGACGCATGTGCCGTCGCGGGTGGCAAAATCGTCGCCAAAAATGGTGAACCTGTAGTCGTCCCGCAGGGCGCCCTCCAAGGCCAGCGGCACCAGATGGGTTTCCGGCTCGTGGCGCTCACCGATCTCGCCACCCGCATCGGCCCCTGCAGCATTAAAATAGCGCAGGCTGGCAAAGCGCAGGCCATAGGCCTTGGCATAGTCGGCCAGCATCCGCTCGACCATCAGTTTCGACCAGCCATAGGGATTGATCGGCCACTGCGGATGGGTCTCGTCCATGGGCGTAGTTTGCGGTGCGCCAAAGGTGGCGGCGGTGGAGGAAAAGATAAATCGTGAGACGCCGTGGGCGCGCATGGCTTCCAGCAGGTTAAAGGCGCCGAAGGTGTTGTTCTCATAATAGCGCGCCGGATCGGCAACGCTTTCTGCCACATAGGTCAAGGCGGCGAAGTGGGCCACAAGGTCAGGCTTGACCTCTGCCATCGCTGCGTCAAGGGCGGCGCGGTCACGAATATCGCCCTCGATCAGCCGCCCCCATCGCACCAGATCGCGCCAGCCGCGATAGAGGTTATCAAATACCACAACCTCATAGCCCGCCTCGGCAAAGGCCTTGCAGCAATGGCTGCCAATATAACCCGCTCCGCCGGTCACCAGCACTCGCGTCATCGGCCTTCCTTCTCGCGCTCTTTCCACACCCCGCCTCTTAGAGCGGCCAGAGCGCGACTTGAAGTCGAAAAGCGCGTGGCATGGCAGGCGGGCATCCGCTACTAAGCCCCATGCCCGCGCCGCCGACCGTGACCGTCATTATCGTCGCCTATAATTCCGGCGCCTATTTGCAAGCCTGCGTCGCCGCCCTGGCTGCCCAGACCTTTGGGGTGTTCGAGGCTGTTATCGCTGACAATGCCTCCACCGACGGGTCAATCGCCGCTCTCGTCCTGCCCGATTCCCGGTTTCGCATTGAAGCCATGGGCGCTAATCTGGGCTTCGCTGCGGCCAATAATCGGGTAGCTCAGTCGTCAGACGCAGCCTTTCTCGCCCTCCTCAACCCCGACACGGTGGCCGAGCCCGACTGGTTGGCCGCCTTGATCCATTGCGCCGCTCAGCACCCCAAGGCGGTCGGGATCGGCTCGCGGCAAATCCGCTTGGACGCTCCGAGCCTTTTGGACGGGGTGGGCGATGTTTGGCATGTGGCGGGCCTCGTTTGGCGCGCGGGCGAAGGCTGGCCAGCTGCGCACGCGCCCGCCACGCAAGAAATTTTTTCCCCCTGCGCCGCCGCAGCCCTCTACCGCCGAGAGGCCTTCCTTGAGGTTGGCGGGTTTGACGAGCGGTTTTTTTGCTATTGCGAGGATGTGGACCTGGGATTTCGGCTGCGGGCAGCAGGGGGCGTCCTCTTCCACTGTGCCGAGGCGCGGATTGCCCATGCGGGCTCTGGCGTTGTCGGACGGGCGTCGGAATTTAGCCGGTTCTATGGCCACCGAAACCGTATCTTCTTGTTTTTAAAGCATACCCCTCAACCTTGGTTCGCGCCGTTGCTTGGCTATCACCTCATTTGGAACGCGATCATCCTGCTCGACGCCTGTCGCCGGGGTGACGCCCCTGTGGTGTGGCGGGCCTACCGGGCAGCGTTTGCCAGATGGCGCGAATTTCGCACTGAAGCGGCCCATCCCACGCGCAAAGCCGCCTTCGCCAAGCTCCTACCCCTCTTGGCCGCCTGGCCTTGGTCGCCGCTCACCCGCCCCCTCGTTCCGGGCGGAAGCTAGAAAAATGTCACGGATTCGCCATTCACATTGGCGCTCCAGACCTCGTCGCCCTATATCTGAGCCGAATGACGAGCAACCCAGGGTCCTTTGGTCGGGTCCGCCGCAAACGGGATGAATAAAGGCGTGAAAATGAGCGTTAGAAACCTGGTGATCTGGGGGATCATCATCTTGATCTTAGGCGCGCTCTATGCGGCGGTGAACCCGGTCAGCAAGCCCGTCGCCTCGACCGATATCAGCTATTCGCAATTGATGCAGAAAATTGACCAGGACGAGATCAGGAAGATCATTCTGCACGGCGAAACCGCGACCGCGATTGACGGTCAAAACCATCAGTTCGTCGCCACGACCCTGTCGAACCAGAACGAGCTGGAGCGCAACCTGGAAGCCCACAAGGTCAATATTGTCGTGCAGTCCGGACAATCGAGCATCTGGGTCACAGCCCTGACCCAGATTGTGCCGATCCTGTTGCTGGTCGGTTTCTGGGTAATTTTCTTCCGCCAGATGCAAGGCGCGGGCAAAGGCGCCATGGGCTTTGGCAAGTCCAAGGCAAGGCTCCTGACCGAGAACAAGAACCGCGTCACCTTTGAAGATGTGGCCGGCGTCGATGAGGCCAAGGAAGAACTGCAAGAGATCGTCGATTTCTTGAAGGACCCGGGCAAGTTTCAGCGGCTGGGTGGCAAGATTCCGAAAGGCGCCTTGCTGATCGGTCCTCCGGGCACGGGTAAGACCTTGCTGGCCCGCGCCATTGCGGGCGAAGCGGGTGTGCCCTTCTTCACCATTTCTGGGTCGGACTTTGTCGAGATGTTTGTCGGCGTCGGCGCGAGCCGCGTCCGGGATATGTTTGAGCAGGCGAAAAAGAATGCGCCCTGCATCATCTTCATCGACGAAATTGACGCGGTCGGTCGCCATCGCGGTGCAGGCCTTGGCGGCGGCAATGATGAGCGCGAACAGACCTTGAACCAACTGCTCGTCGAGATGGACGGGTTTGAGGCCAATGAGGGCATTATTCTGGTGGCGGCGACAAACCGGCCAGACGTGCTCGATCCTGCGCTCCTCCGGCCCGGTCGCTTCGACAGGCAAATCGTCGTGCCGAACCCCGATGTCGGCGGGCGTGAAAAGATCCTGCGCGTCCATATGCGCAATGTGCCTTTGGCCGCCGATGTTGATGTGCGGACACTGGCGCGCGGCACGCCGGGCTTTTCCGGCGCCGACCTCGCCAATCTGGTCAATGAAGCGGCTTTGATGGCGGCGCGACGCAATCGCCGCATGGTGTCCATGTCGGATTTTGAAGACGCCAAGGACAAGGTCATGATGGGCGCTGAGCGCAAGTCCATGGCCATGAATGAGGAAGAAAAGCGGCTGACCGCCTATCACGAGGGGGGCCACGCCATTGTCGCCATGTCGGTGCCCAATGCCGACCCCGTCCACAAGGCAACCATCATTCCGCGCGGTCGGGCCCTGGGCATGGTGATGCAATTGCCCGAAGGCGACCGCTACTCGATGAAGTTCCAGCAAATGACCTCGCGTCTCGCCATCATGATGGGCGGGCGGGTGGCTGAAGAGCTGGTCTTCGGCAAGGACAATATCACCTCTGGCGCCTCGTCTGATATCGAACAGGCAACCCGCTTGGCGAAGATGATGGTGACCCGTTGGGGCTATTCCGACGAGCTCGGGCTGGTCGCCTATGGTGATAACCAGGACGAGGTGTTCCTCGGCATGAGCGTGTCTCGGCAACAGAACATCTCTGAAGAGACGGCGCGGAAGATCGATTCTGAGGTCAAGCGGCTCGTCCATGAGGGCTATGACGTGGCCAAAAAGGTCCTGACGGATCGGGCTGAAGATCTGGAGCGATTGGCCAAGGCCTTGCTCGAGTTCGAAACCCTGTCCGGTGACGAAATCGCCAATGTCTTGAAGGGCATTATGCCCGTCCGCGATAAGCCGGAAGACCGCAGCCCACCAGCCCCTAGCGTCAGCGTGCCGATCACGCCGGCGCCAGCGCCTGCACCGTCGCTTGGCGGATTGGCGGGAGGGCCTGCGCCAGAACCGGCCTGATTGGTCCATGACGCGCACAAATTTCCCCGCACCGCCAAGGGGGGTGCGGACGCCACCTCGCATCATGGGGGTCGTCAATGTCACGCCTGACAGTTTTTCTGATGGCGGCGAGGCGTTTGGCGTCGAAGCGGGGCTGCGGCACGCCCTGGCCTTAGCCGAGGCGGGCGCCGATGTGCTCGATATTGGCGGCGAGTCCACCCGTCCGGGAGCGTCGGCTGTCAGCGCTGAGGAAGAGATTGCCAGGGTTTGTCCGCTGATCGCGGCCTTGGCGCGCGAGACCGATCGGCCGATTTCGATTGATACGCTGAAACCGCAGGTGGCGCGTGCCGCTGTGGCGGCGGGGGCGCGTATGTGGAATGACGTGAACGGACTGCGTGGCGTGGGCGCCCTGGCGACGGCGGCAGAGCTTGGCTGTGACGTGGTCATCATGCACATGCAGGGCGCACCGCAAACCATGCAAGCCAAGCCCCACTATGAGGATGTGGTGGCAGAGGTTGCCGCCTTCCTCACCGCGCGCGCCGAAGCGGCGCTGGCGGCAGGCGTGGCGCGCGAGGCCATTTGGCTCGACCCGGGCCTTGGATTTGGCAAGACCCTGGCGCACAACTTGGCGCTTCTGGCCGCCCTGCCGCGCTTTACAGGCCTTGGCTTCCCCTGCCTGCTTGGCGCCAGCCGTAAGCGGTTTATCGCCGCCATTGATGGGGCAGACCCCGAACCCCGCCAACGGCTTGGCGGCTCGCTGGCCGCCGCCATTACCGCCGCCGAAGCCGGTTTTGCCATGGTGCGGGTGCATGATGTGGCCGAAACCCGCCAGGCGCTGCAGGTCTGGGCCGCGATTGCACAGGCGCGCGAGCAATGAAGGGGCGCGTGCTGATTTTAGCAGGCTCGGATAGCGGCGGCGGTGCGGGCGTCCAGGCGGATTTAAAAGCCGTGACCCAGCTTGGCGGCCATGGGTTTTGCGCCCTAACCGCGCTGACGGTGCAAAACAGTCTCGGCGTCTTCGACGTCCATCCCGTGCCGCTTGGCTTTATCGCCGCCCAGGCCCGCGCCGTGCTCGACGACCTTGGTGCCGACATCATCAAGACAGGCATGTTAGGCGATGTGGCGACGGCGGAACTGTGCGCTGAGATCATCAGCGACAGCCACCTGCCCGCCGTGATCGATCCGGTCATGGTGGCCAAGGGCGGTGCGCCGCTGCTCGACCCCTCAGCCATCGCCTCGGTCCGCGAGCTGCTCATTCCAAAGGCCGCCCTTCTGACGCCCAATGCGCCAGAGGCGAGCGTGCTCACCGGTCTGGCCATCGAGACCTTGGACGACCAACGCCGGGCGGGCGAGGCCCTGCTTCGGCTAGGCGCACAAGCCGTTCTGATGAAGGGCGGCCATTTGCCCGGCGAGGCGCTTGTCGATCTCTTGATGACGCAGGCGGGCGAGACCCGCTTTGAAGGTCGACGCGTCGCTACGCGCCACACCCATGGCACAGGCTGCACGCTGGCCTCCGCCATCGCCGCCGGTTTGGCGCAGGGCCAAGACCTAACCGATGCGGTGGCACGGGCGCGGCGCTATCTTGACGCAGCCTTGCGCGCGGCCCCCGGTTTTGGCCAGGGCCATGGGCCGCTCTATCACGGGGTGCGTCCCCCCAATGAACAGGGTTGGTGAGCGCACGGGCAAGGCTGAAATGAAGCGAAACCGAGTGTGACGCCCACCTTGTCGTGAAAGTGCTACAGGCCGTCTCGCACAATTTCGCCGTCGCCGGGAATTTCTCATGGCCATTGCCTTCATCGACCTCGCCGCCCAACGTCGCAGACTTGGCCCCAAGGTCGACACCGCCATTCTTGCTGTGCTCGATTCCGGCGCCTTCATCATGGGTCCAGATGTTCGGGCTTTCGAGGCCGAATTGGCGGCGTTTGGCCAAGCCAAGCACGCGCTCTCCTGCGCCAATGGCACCGACGCCCTCTATCTGCCGCTCATGGCGTGGGAGATCGGGCCGGGCGATGCGGTGTTTTGCCCATCCTTCACCTTTGCCTCGACGGCTGAGGTGATCGCGTGGAGCGGCGCGACGCCGGTCTTTGTCGATATTGATCGGGAGACCTACGCGCTCGACCCCGCTTCGCTGCAAGCCGCCATTGACCAGGTTTTGGCCCACGGCCAGTTAAAGCCAAGAGCGGTGATTGCGGTGGATCTATTCGGCCAGCCCGTCGACTATCCGGCGATCAAAGCCATTTGCGTTGTCCACGGCTTAAAGCTGATCGCCGATTCAGCCCAAGGCTTTGGCTGTACCCTGCAAGGTCTGCAACCGCTGCACTGGGCCGATGTGACCACAACCAGCTTCTATCCCGCCAAACCCCTAGGATGTTATGGCGATGGCGGCGCGGTCCTGTGTCAAGACGACGATTTGGCCGAGGCCATGGACTCCTACCGGGTGCACGGCAAGGCCACGGCGGCGGACCTAAAGGCCCATGTGTTTGAACATGAAGCCAAATATCTGAATATGCGGGTCGGCCTCAATTCGCGCCTCGATACGGTCCAGGCGGCGGTTTTGAGGGCCAAGCTCGAGATTTTTGCTGACGAGATCGAGGCCCGAAACAGCATTGCCGCCCGCTATAATGCCAAGCTTGCGCCCTATGTCAGCCGCGTGCCCGCCGTGATCGCGGGCGGTATTTCCACCTGGGCCCAATATACGATTGAACACCCAAATCGCGATGGGCTGGCGGCCCATTTGAAAGCCAAGGGCGTGCCGACAGCGGTCTATTATCCCCTGCCCTTGCATCGCCAACCGGCCTTCTTGGCCCCCAACCCTGCGGTCGTCGCCAGCGGCAGCTTGCCCGCCACTGATGCTGCGGCCTTGGATGTCATCAGCCTGCCCATGCACCCTTACCTAACCGAAGCCGATCAGGATGCGGTGATCGCGGCGGTGGCTAGTTTTGCGGCATGAGCTCTTTTTCGGCGGAATTGGCGGCTTATCCCCGGTTTGGGACTGTCCACGTAAAAATTGTGGAATATTCGCGCAGATTCGACTCTGACGAGGTTTCAAATATTTGTACCTCGCGTTAACGTCTTGGTTACGGGCGACCTGTCCACGCCCCGAATCAGGATCAGACGGATGAAGCTCCTTCCTCGCAGCATTGCCGCTCAACGTGATCGCGGCGCCAAGCCGGCGCCCAAATCCGCCCCCCCGCCACCGGTCGCCACGCGCGAAGAGCTGACTGACGAGATCAGCCACGAAATCGGCGCCCGCTTTGAAGGGGTCACCCAACGGATCGACGATGCGGTGGACCTGTTCGAGCGCCTGCAGCCGATGGCATCGATCATTGAGCAGATCCGCGCTTCGGTCGAAGTCGAATTCCGCGAACGCCGCGCCGAGCATGGGGAGTTGTTGGCCCTGCGCGCGTCGCTTGAACAGTACCGCGCGCGCTATGAACAGCTAGACCTTGAGCATCGCGACGCCCTGGCGCGTTTGGCCAATTCCGACTCGGCCCTGTTTGAAGCCAATTCCCGCGCCGATGCCGAGCGCCGCAAGCTTGAGCTCGCAGTGGCCGAGGAACAGGTGCTGCGCGGCGACCTGTCGCAAGCCCTGGCCAAATGTGAACAACTCGATGATGCCTTAAAGGGTGCGCTGGAGAGTGTGGCGCGCCTGACCGAAGATGTCAGCGGCCTACGCGAACAGGTGGCGGTCAGCGAACAGCGGCGCCGCGAGGCCGATACGGCCACCGCCGCCAGCCGTCAGCAGGCCCTGTTGGCGCAAGAAGAATTGACCGTGATGCGCAAGCAGCTCGATCAGGCGGGCGTCGAAATGACCCGCATGAGCCGTCAGGTCAGCGAGCTGGAAAGCCTGCTGGGCGGCGAGCGCGCCCGGGTCCGTGGTCTCGAAGCCTCGCTGGCTTCGTCGCAAGAGGAAAGCTTGCGCGCCGTGCGGGCGGTCGAGGCCCGTCTGGAAGCGACGCGGATCGAACTGACCGTCGCCCATGGCAAGGCGGAATCCTATCTTGGCCAGACCGCCAAGCTTGAAAGCCTGAACACCGAAATGTCAGGCCGCTTGAACGAGACCCAAGCCCAACTGCGCGGCGCCGAGCGGCGGCTGAACGAATTGCAGGTCGATCAGAGCCGCGCCGACGACCGCAACAAGTCGCTGGAAGAAGAATTGGGCGTCATTCGGGTGCGCTTGGCGACCGTCGAATCGGCCCGCACTGCCGCCGTCGAGCGCAGCGACCAACTGTCCAAGCAACTGCACGCCAACGAAATCGCCCTCAAGCGGGCCGAGAACCGGGCAGCGGAATTGCGCGACCGGTTGGAAAGCGCCCAGGCCGAAACCGCCCAGCGCCGCAGCACCTTGGAAGAGCGTCTGGCCAGCGTCGAGGCCGGCCTGGAGCGCGAACGCGCCGAACGCACCATTGCCGAAGGCGCCCTCGAAAGCATCCGCCGCGAACGCGGCCGCGGCACCGCGGTGGCTTCGGAATAGGCAACCGCAGGCGGGGGGCGGGGTGCTTCGGGCTGTTATCATAATCTAAGCTCAATTGCCCGAGGTGCCATGGACCTTTTCATCACCTGCGAATCCACTCGTGGCATAGACTTTAGCGATCTTCAGTCTCTATTTTCCATCGGCGATGTTTTTAATGAATTTAAACTTGGCGTCGAAATACAGGAAATATTATGCCTTTGCATAATTTTTATTATTATGGATCCAGCTATTGCAGCCCCATTTGCAGAGGGAATGGTGTATAGGAGATCAAAATCAAATATTGATGCCAGAATTAAAATTGATTTTTCAACATTTATTTTAGAACCTAAGTCAACAAAGCCTATATTGGCATTGCGAACGGCTCAAAATTATTTCCGTCTCAATTCAATCAATTCAATAAAAAGGCAGACAATTAATGGGATAGTAGAGAAGCTTGAGCTCGCAGAAGAGATTATGCTCAAGCCTCATTAACGCTCGGCCCAGTCCCCCGACAGCTGCCAGAACGGCCACCTTCAGGCAAAACTGTAAAGCACCAAATACGGCGACAAAGCATTTTCTAGAGGGGTATCAATCGCGGGTTGCGAGCCATCTTTCGGGGAGCGCATTTTAATCCCCTGTCACCATGATTTGAACGGAAACCCCTCAAGATTTGTGCTCAGATAAATCCAATATTGTCTTAGCGCCACACAGGCTGGAGCGTTTGATGGATAGGGAAATGAGGTCGTCGCTGCATTTCACCTCAAACCGTCCACCCACCTAAATCGTACGTAATCGATGCACTGGAATTTAAAATACGTCTCTGATAAGTCCACGATGCGGAGCGTAATTGTGGGGGCGATTTATCGTTCTTCCGCAATTGGGTATATGTTGCGAATTCTCACTCTTTTATCCAAAATATTTTGTGTAAACGCCCTATTTCTCCTTCTGGTGGCGTGTCAGCCCATAAATCGCGTGAAGCAATTAACGGGTGATAATTTATATATCAAAACTCGTGACGCATCATTTATTGTGTTCAGCGTAAATACAGAAAATATCCCACCCAACGGTGTTGGAAACTTGTCATTTGCTCACTTGCGGGAAGGGTCTTCTGATTTATTTGGGCCTGCGTGTTTGATTTCTGACCGCATTAGGGTTGATCTTAGATATTCAAAGGACCCAAAATACTACATTTTTCAGGCTCCACCCGGTTTTTATGGGCGATATCAAGAGACATCAGCCGATAGCGAGGCACCTTTTGAGTTTTTCGCTCCACGCGGTTCGCCAGTATACTTGGGACAATTTGTGGCAACAGTCGTCGCAAATGAAGACTTGAGCGAAATGGAAAAGCCGTATTTTAAGGATCAACCTGGGCCTTTAAAGAATGTCCCGATAAAATTTCATCGCTATTTTAATTTGCACCAGGCTCAAATTGATATGAAGTCTCGTCTGAGTGAAAACTTGGTCGGTCCTCAAATTTTAAATGAAGGTCATATTCCAAAGCAAGTCGTTTGCTCGCCATGAACCCAGGTGGGTAGGACATGTACAGGGCTTAAGATTGAGAGCACTTTAGTCCCGAATGGAAGAATAACAGAAGCAATGCATTTTTAGAGACACGTCCTGTGTGGGTTGCGTGTCATCTTGAGCGAGACGCCATCAGGTGGACCGTCACCCTGCTCCGCCGCCGGGCCTTCTTTTCTTAGAGCCCAGCAACCGAAAGGATAGGCCAAGACTAAAAATCAAAACTATGGCCCCAGTAATTCCAAAAGCGGCCATATATTTATCTCGCGAATGTACTGAAAATAGCGCAAGACCCCAGACAAAAATAATGGGAGCAATAATGCGCCATAATATATCTCTGTTTTCTTTAAAATAATTTGAAATATATAACGTTTTCTTCATAGCCATCGCCCTAATCACCCATTTTTGATTACGTTGGCATTCTAATTTATTCCCGAAATTACTCGGACGCCTCACCCGATGAACGCAAGTAAGGGCTCCAACCATGGGGAGTTGACGCGCCCACTCTTCTTATAGCGGTCTTTCGTTCTGATTTCCCGCCTGATTTAAGCCAGAGGAGCGCGCCTCTAGCTTGTGGAAATTTCAAAGGTCCTCGCCAATCCAATTTCGGACATTGTGCGATTTCCCCGGCGGGAAAATAGGCGGTGGCGGCTAGATTTGGCCGGTCGCCACCCATGCGCCGAGCAAGGCATTGACGCGCGTTTGCCATCCGGGACCGCTATTTCTCAGGTGCTCTACCGTCTTCGCATCAAGGCGAATTTTCACCTCCACCTTGGGCGTCGCCAATTTCGGCCGTCCGCGCCGAGACGGCTTCATTCCCGCCATGAAGGCTGCATCCATCGGCGGGTTGTCATCGTCGATTTCAGAGTCAAATTTGGCCATAATAAAATCTCACTTCGTGTTTTTCTGCGAGGCGCAGGCTGATGGCGCGAACCGCATCGTCATGGGAGCCTTCGGCGAAGACCAGCGCATAGACGCGATCACCGATCAGCCCAATCGCGACAAACCGAACCTCTCCATAATCAAAACGATCATCCTCTCGCTCCCATGCTGTGTCCCACTCGAACTGTTCAGCAACTTGCAGGGACACGCCATGCTTAGCGATATTTGCCGAATCCTTGGAGAGATCGAATTCGATTTCCACGATAATTTGTACACCCATTAAATCAAGGGGGCAAGGGCTTTCTGTCTCCTCACCCTAGCGGGTCTGCTGAGGTCAACAATTGCACAATCCGCCGCATCAAGGGGCCGGGGTGGCAGCCTTGTCATCTGGTCGCGGCTGCGGCGGCGGGGCGGCGGCTTTTTTCTCTGATCCGGGCGCGTCGGCGGGACAGATGGCGCTCAGCCGGTGGGCCTCGGTTGTGGCGACGCCGCCAATCGGCAGGCCCGACAGGCTGAAATGGGCCCGCAACTTAAACCATTCGGGTCCGTATTCGCCATCTACGCGGACATCATAGGAGATCCCCCCCTTGTCGATACAGACGCCGCTCAGCTTCACCGTGCTCTTGCCGACGTCGCGATGGTCATAGGTGCAGTGATAATGGCGGTTGGTCGGGCCGGTTATGTAGGAGGCCACCTGGGCGCTGGTGATGCAGCGCTTATCTTCCGTCACCTTGGAGACAATAAAGGTGGTGCGATTGGTGCTTGACCAATAGCCGGGCAGGATGGTTTGCGGCGCCGCTGCCATCGCGCCTGTGCCGACGGCCACAGCCAACACACCCATACTGAGCGCCGCCGCCGAAATTCGCCGCGACCCACTTGCCCGTCTCGTCACTCGTTATCCCTCGCGTTCGCATCGACCCCAAGGGTCTGCGACCTCCACGCGAGCCTATGTGGGTTCTAAGTGGTTAAAACGCGACGTCTGCGCGACAAAATTGAAACATCGGCCAGGGGATGGCGCATTAGACCATGGGAGCGTGTGCTAAACGCAACAGATTGGCCGCCCCGGGTGCGCCAAAGGGCGTCCCGGCCAGGATCAAGATGCGCTCGCCTGACTTGGCCAAGCCAAGCCGCATGGCCAGATCTACCGCCTCATCGGTCATGTCATCGAGACCGGCCGGATTGGCGCCGACCCGCGGTTCCAGACCCCAGACCAGACAGAGCCTACGCGCGACGGTGGAATGGGGCGTAAGCGCGATCACCGATTGCAAGGTCCGCTCCCGGGCCAGACGCCGGGCTGTGCCGCCAGTTGTGGTGAAGGCAACGAGGCAGGCGACCGAGGCGCGCTCCGCAGCGGCGCCAGCGGCAGCCACTAGGGCGTCGACATCCTCATCATCGACGCGGTCCTGTTCGGCCCCCATCAGTTCGGGCCAGCGCGGATCCTTCTCCACCCGCTCAATGATGCGGGCCATCATGGCCGCCGCCTCTTTGGGATAGTCACCAGACGCGGTTTCGGCCGACAGCATCAGGGCGTCTGCGCCTTCATAGACGGCATTGGCGACATCGGTGGCCTCAGCCCGGGTCGGCGTGGCCGAGGCCGTCATGCTTTCCAGCATCTGGGTCGCCACCACCACGGGCACGCCGCGACGGCGGGCGGCGCGAAGGATGGTTTTTTGCGCTGGCGGCACTTCTTCCGGCTCGAGCTCAACCCCAAGATCGCCGCGCGCAATCATCACCCCGTCGCAGAGATCGAGGATCTCGTCCAACTGGGTCAAGGCGGCTGGCTTTTCGATCTTGGCCATGACAGCGGCGCGGCCCTGCACCAACTGGCGCAACTCGGCCATATCCGCCGGACGCTGGACAAAGGACAAGGCCACCCAATCGACGCCAATCCGCAAGGCAAAGGCGAGGTCCTGGCGATCCTTCGACGTCAAGGCCGCCAGCGGAATGACCGCGCCGGGCAGGGCGACGCCCTTGCGATCCGACAGGGCCACCCCTTGCACCACCTCAACCTCGACCCCGCCCTTGTCGACGGAGACGACCTTGAGGCGCACCTTGCCATCGTCGACGAGCAACAGCGCACCGGGCGCCATGGCGGCGAAAAGTTCGGGATGGGGAACGCAAATTCGGCTGGCATCGCCGGGTTCCGGGTTTTGATCCAGGCGGATGCGGTCGCCGGTCTTGACCTCAATGCGCCCGTCACGAAATTTGCTGAGGCGTAGCTTCGGCCCTTGCAAATCGGCCAGCGCCGCCAGCGGCCTGCCAATCGCCGCCTCCGCCGCCCGCACAGCCGCCAAGGCCTGGGCATGGTCTTCATGGACGCCATGGCTGAAATTCAGGCGAAACACATCGACGCCGATCCGCGCCAAGGCCTCAACCGACGAAGCGTCACGGCTGGCAGGTCCGAGCGTCGCAACAATACGCGCATGGCGGGGTCTTATCATCGTCATCCTTGGGCCGAGGGGTCTTGAGGCAGGGAAACACTAGAGGGTTTTGAAGACGTTTGCACGACCGACGTGCGGTTGCGCACCCGGCGCACCGCGTCGATCTAGGCTCCGAACCTATGCCCTGGAATCAGGCGTCCGTTCAATGCCTGCCGGGCCGCATCGCTGATCGGGATGGTTTTTCGCGTGTCGAGATCGAAGGTAACGGCGACGGCTTCAGAAAATCCGAGCGGCGTTCCCGTGTCGGGATTAAGCAGCCAATGGCCCACATGCTGCACCTTGTCGGCAACGGCGGTTAGGCCAGAACGGACCTCAACCGGTTCGCCAATCCCTGGCCAATCGAGATAGATGAGGCGGTATTCCAAGACGGCGCCGCCCACCCGGGCATGCTGGCCTGCCGCCGCGTGCGCGACCACATGGCGGACATCGCCGAGCAGGGCCCCGATCCCATCTGAAACCCGGCCAATAAATTCCTCTGCCCGCATGCGGCCAAACACATCGACACCTTGCGGCGTCACATGGCCAAGCGAAATTGGCGCCAGCCGGGCGAGGTCGCCTTCCGCCACCCGCGCGAGCGGCGGCGGCGCCTGCCAATCGACACTGCGGGGCGCGGCAAAGGCGGGAAGCGCAATACTGAGATCGGCCGCCGCCATTTCGGTCCGTCTTGGCCAGGCAAAGGCCTTGGCGTCGCGAGGGCGGGCATGGGCGACACGGCTGATGACGGTGGCGGCGGGCGCGTGGGTGCGCGCATCAAAGAGGACCTGCAGCAGATCCGCCCCCTCGGCACGCAGGGCCACCACGCCGCCGGTCATGTAGAGCGCGGCGCCTGCATGGGTTTCTTTCAGAAACCGAATATGGTGCTCGAGCGGGATAAGGGTTGCCTCTGCATAGGGCGTAAAGGCATGGGGCATGCCCAAGCGGGCGGCCAGACCGGCCAACCCCTCCATCGCCTTGGCGAGATAGAAGCGCACATTCATGTGGCCCATCTCGTCACATTCCCAGGTATTGACACCGCCGCGCCAAACCACAGGGCCTAGGCCCTGTGGCGGACCACTTGGCGCATCTGAGGGGCGCTGTGGGGCGCTCACGACGCCTCCGTCACAAGGCTGCGGCCATTGCGGATGACGACAGCATCGCGCGCCTTCACCCGCGCCTCAAACGACACCACCTCGCCGTCTTGCCACAGATCAACACTAACAGTTTCGCCGGGAAAGACCGGGGCGGAGAAACGCGCCGCGTGGCTTTTGATCCGCTCCGGCGCATAGTCGGCAAAGGTCGAAAGCACAGCGCGACAGGTCAGCCCATAGGTGCAAAGGCCGTGTAGGATCGGGCGCGGAAACCCGGCGGCGGCGGCAAAGCCTGGATCGGCATGCAAGGGGTTACGGTCGCCCGACAGGCGATAGAGCAGCGCCTGATCGGGACGGGTGACCAGATCGACCGTGCGGTCTGGGGCGCGGTTTGGCATGGGATGCGGTTCGGGTTGTCCACCGCTTGGTCCGCCAAAGCCGCCATCGCCGCGCGCGAAAATCGATGAGGTTAGGGTGGCGATGGGCTGGCCGTCCTTCACGTCCTTCAAAATCGTTTCGACCACCACCACCGCACCCTTAGGCCCCTTGTCGAACAGGTCCTTGATGCGGCTATCGGCGACAATTTCGGCTTCCGTGGGCAGGGGCCGATGCAGTTCGACCGACTGCTCGCCGTGCACCACCAACAGATAGTTGAGACCAAGCTTGCCGATGGGCCCCGCGCCCCAGGCGACGACCGTTGCCAGGGTGGGCACGGCCTTCAGCCCGTTTTCATAGACAAAGGGCAACTCCCGCCCATCCATCGGGTCGGCGCCTAAGCCGATGCCAAGCGCATAAAGCATGGTTTCGCGGTCGTTCCAGGCGAAGGTCTGGCCTTGGGTCGTCAGGCTCAAGGCGTCGGGATAGGAAATCGGCATGCGCAACCTTCAGCTTAGGCGTTACGGGCAAAGACGGAGCGCGTCAGGCAGGAAAAGACCAGCCGACCGGCTTCGTCCAACAGATCATGCTGGGCGATGACGATACCCTTATCATCTCCGACCGGGTCCTTGGCCAGAATGGTCATGCGACCGCGCAATAATTCTCCCGCAGGCGGATTGCGCATCCAGCGCAGGGCGTCGACCCCCAGTCGCTTGGTTTGCGGCCAGTGGCGCGCGGCCTCCGAATCAAGTTTGGACCACAAGGTGTAGAGGAGAGACTCAGGCGCGCCTTCCTCCACGTCCCAGGAGGGCGCAAAGGCGGTACAAAAGGCCGCAAGCCCCGCCTCATCGACGGCCAAGGCGCCCAGATTGACCACCTGGCCCACATCGATCTCGTCAAAATTTCCGGGCATGGCGGCAGGCGCTCCCTTTGGCGTCGGTTCAGGATGCGATCATGCAGAGGTGTCTTGCATTGTCGAGCCTTCCGCCCCAGTTTTGCAGCGTGGGATGAGGATTTCCCGCCTGAAGTCGTGAGCTCATGATCCCCAAACTCCGTTCTCTGGCCGCCGCGCTCGTCCTGCTTGCCAATCTTGGACTGGCGGGGCACAGCGCCTGCGCGCAAAGCGTGCACACGGCCCACCTTGATCTTGAGCTGATTTCCGAAGGTCAAGCCGTTCCCGGTAAATCTCTGCTCGTCGGCCTTCGGCAAACCATCGCGCCGGGCTGGCATACCTATTGGCGCAATCCGGGCGATGCCGGTGAGGCGACGACGCTCGACTGGACCCTGCCCAAGGGGTGGAGCGCAGGTCCGCTGATCTGGCCCGCGCCAACCCATGTGACCACCGGCCCCTTGATGAACTATGTCTATTCAGACGCCGTTGTCTTACCGACGCGGTTGAAGGTTCCAGCCGACGCGGACATTGGCGCGTCTGTGACACTCACCGCCCATGCCAGTCTCTTGGTCTGCAAAGATGTTTGCGTGCCGGAAGAGGCCAATTTGACCCTGAACCTCAGGGTTGGCCCATCAAACCGTGCGGCATCAGACCCCGAGGCGCGGCGGCTCTTAAGTGCGGCCTTGGCGGCCACCCCCCTGCCCTTCGCCACGGCGGGACGGCCAAGCTATCAGATTGCGGGCGATCAGATTTGGCTTGATCTACACGACGCCAAGCTCGCCGCCCAGGTGCGCGCCGGAAAAGACCTCTATTTCTACCCTTATCTTGGCACGGTGATGGATCAGGCCAAGCCGCAATCCGTCACGCTGCTGAAGGGCGAAGACGGGGTGCGGATCGGCTTGGCGTCCGGTTATGATTTCAGCCACGGCAAGGCGCCGAGCGCGCTAGACGGCGTGGTGACGGTCTCCGGCGCGCGGGCCATCGAGGTGCATGCGCTTGCCGGCGAAAAGCCTGCCAGCGTGACGCCACCCCCCTTACCTGTTCAGACCGGAGGAGCGCCGAACGCCGCAGCCCTGCCCGGCGTCACCCCCCCGCCCACGACCGCAACACCGGTTGTATCAGACACTCCGCCCGCACGCCTGTCGCCCCCGGACGCTCACCTCAATCTTGTCCTTGCGGTGCTTTTTGCCCTGATGGGTGGATTGCTGCTCAACCTGATGCCTTGCGTCTTTCCCGTCTTGTCGATCAAGGCCGCCGCTCTGGCACGTCACACCGCCCATCCGCACAAGGCCCAGGCTGAAGGGCTCGCCTATTTGGCGGGGGTGGTGGCGAGCTTTTTAGGGCTGGCCTTCATGCTGATTATTGCCAGGCGCGCCGGTCAGGCGGTCGGCTGGGGCTTTCAGCTGCAAGCGCCGGGCGCGGTCTTTGCCCTCTGCCTGGTCATGTTGGGCTCAGCGCTCAACTTGTCGGGTCTGTTCGAAATGGGCCTTTCGGCCCAGGGCGCGGGTCAAGGCTTGGCATCCAAGGGCGGGCTGGTGGGGGCGTTTTTTACCGGCGTTTTGGCGGTGGTGGTGGCGGCGCCTTGCACAGGCCCGTTCATGGCCTCGACCATCGGTTGGGCGCTCGCCCAGTCTGATCTGGTCGCGGCGCTGATTTTCGCCAGTTTGGGGCTCGGGCTTGCCGCGCCTTTCGTCGCCCTGGCCTTTCTGCCTGGGCTTTATAAGCGCATGCCTAAGCCTGGCGCTTGGATGGACGGGCTGCGCAAGACCCTGGCCTTCCCCATGTATGGCGCCGCCGGATGGCTTGCCTGGGTATTTGCCGAAGAGGCCGGGGCCGATGCCTTGCCAGCACTCTTCGCCGCCGGACTGGCCTTGGCGTTTGGGCTTTGGCTATGGGGTGTCGGGCAAAGGGCTGATGGCGTGCGCCTCTTGCGAGCCGCCCAGCTGGGGGCGGGGCTGTCTGTCCTGGCCGCTATCGGGATTGGCGTGGTGGCCGCGCCCAAAACTGCACCTGCCGCCACGCACCAAGGCCAAACGGCGGCGGCGTGGTCGCCAGAGCGGGTGACCGAGCTGGTGCGCGAAGGACGCCCGGTCTTTGTCGATTTTACCGCCGCCTGGTGCGTCACCTGTAAGGTCAATGAGGCTGGCGCCCTGGCGACCTCGGGCGTCAAATCGGCCTTCGCCAAGACGGGCACGGTCTATTTGCGCGCCGACTGGACCAACCGGAATGGCGAAATCGCCAAGGCCTTGAGCGCCGAAGGCCGTGCAGGGGTGCCGCTCTATCTTGTTTATAGTCGCAGAGGCGGCCCGCCGCAGATCTTGCCACAGGTCTTGACTGAGGGGGTGGTTACCGACGCCTTGACCCATGCCGCCCAATAGGGACGGCGGCGGCCAGTTCGGCGCAGATTGGAGTTAGAACAGCCGATGCTCCTGCCCCTCAACGCCGCCCCCTTTGTGCTGATCAGCGTGCTCGCAAGCCTTGCCTATGGGCTGGTTTTGCAATTTCGACCGATCAGCCTTTTTCGCACCTTCACCAAAGCACTGGCGATTGGCGCTGTGGCGGTCTGGGCCTTTATGGCGGGCGCGCCTGCGCTCTTGACCACAGCACTTGCCTTTTCCTGCCTTGGCGACGCCATCCTGACGCGTGACGGGGACCTTAGCCTGCCGCTCGGCTTGGCAAGCTTCTTGGTGGCGCAACTGGTCTATTGTGTGTTTTTTCTTGAGATCGGTGGACTGGCGATTTTCGCAGTCGAGCCGGTTCGCCTCATTCCAGGTGTCCTTGCCCTAGCGGGCGGCGGCCTACTCACCCTTTATCTCTGGCGTGACCTTGGCCCGCTAAAGGCGCCAGTGTGTGTCTATGTGATCGCCTTGAGCGCCATGGTGGGGGCAAGCTTTAGCCTTCGCGCGGCGCACGCCATGGCGTCACTTGGGTCGGTGCTGTTTTTAGCCTCTGACGCCGTGCTCGCCATTCGCCTGTTCAAGCTCACCCATCGGCCAAGCCCGCTGGCTGATCATGCAGTCTGGTGGCTCTATTTCGCCGCCCAGGGTCTGATTGCCTCGGCGTTTTTAGTTTAGATTTTGTCAGGGAACACTGGACTCCGGTTTTGCCGATAAGACAAGCAACACCTTAAGAAACCTAATGTAGATCCATCTTGGGATAGGGGGGGCCGAAGGCTCACTCAACGATCCGGGTTGCAAGACCGCGCCTGCTCCCCCGCTTAGCGCGGCGCGGACTCACCGCCGCCAGAGACCACCGACAAAAGCTTAGAAATCGGGTCGGTGCTATCGGCTTTCGCCGTCGAGGTCGCAGAGGCCGCGTCCGCTGCGCCCTTATAAACAAAACCAAAGGTCGGATAGACTGTGGTCCCGAGATCATGGGTCGGATTATTCCAGACCTTCACCTCGCTCCAATCGCCGCCCTTAGAGACATCGACCACGGTGACGTCTTTTTCCACTTGGCCGCGCTCGCCGCCGATGCGGGACCAATTGGCGTGGGTGACTTGGATGACCCGCTCGGTCACCACCTGGCTGACTACCGCCACATGGCCAAGCCGCATGGCGCCATGGGGTTTGAACACCAAGACCGCGCCTACTTCTGGGGCTGAACCGCGGGCATATTTGCCGACCGCTTGCCGCCACCAGGTATAGGCGTCGCCGAAAATCTGAATGCCGGAAAAGAGCCGCGCAAATTGTGCGCATTGCCAACCGTTGGAAACGTCTTCCGCCAAGGCTTGAGGCGCCAGTGAGGTGGCCGCGCATCCTGTTCCCAAGATGATGGCGGTCGCCGCCAGGGCCATCCAACGCTTGCTCATTCCGTAAAGGTCCGCCGTTAAATCCGATGAGGTGTGTTTAGCATGCAACATCGAGAAGAAAAGCCGTCTTGCGTCGGATAAGGTGAAAACTTTCTTTATTTTGAGCGTTATTTGCCCAGATTCGCACCCATCGCGCCCGAAAGGTGCCCAGATTTTGACGCCTTTCGCCCAAAATGGGCTCAGGCTGGGCGGTTACTGCCCGTCCAAAAGCTTGCGCCGCCAGACCGTGCGTACCAGTCCCACGGGCTTTCCACTGTCTCGATCGACCAATTCCGCCGTGGCAAAGGCGAGCGATCGCGTCACACGGTCGAGGACGACGCGGGCTTCAATGACCGCTGCCGCTGGGCTTTGGGCCAGGGCTTCAAAATTCAGCGAGGCGAGCTCAAACGCGCCCTCGGCCTGCAAAGCCGCTGCGACAGCGGCCTGGGCCATCGCAATGAGATCGACAATGTCGTGGGCTGTGGAGGTACGGGCGAACGCTTGGGTCATGATGGGTTCGAACGCTCTCCGACCGCGCCTTTGCGCCGCTTGGCTCACAAAAAAAGAGCATGAGCTGATTCCGAAAAATCAGGTCATGCTCCAAAATGCGTTACGAAAGATCGGGTCCGTAGGCCCTTACTTGGCGCCGACGCACCGTTGCAGTTCGTCGGACTTCAACTGGCGGCTATCCACGCCATAGGCGGTCACCGGCCCGACTTCCTTGACCAGCGCCTTGCAAGACGAGACCGAGAAGGTGCGATCAGCGGTGGCGGGGCCAGAGCAGGCTTGGTCCTTGCAAGACCAAACCACGCCGCCGGCAATGACTTGGGTCGCCCGTGCGACGGGCTTGGCCAGCACGGCGTTGGCAACCGGGTCACCTTCGTCGGCATAGGCGCCAGCGACAGCGGCGAGGCTCAAGACCCCTGCCAGCATAAGAGATTTCAACATGGAGGACTCCTGACGTTTCGGGGAGGAAATACCCTCAAAGGGTCTTATATTCAGGGACTTGCGTCTCGGTATCCCCACCGATTTGCTCGCAGCCCAGAACTAAGCAATGCTTAGATAGCACTCTGGCTCGGGAACGCAAGCGTAATTTTTTGTAATCTTTCGCTGCGGATTGGGCATAGTGACAAAGACAGAGCCCCTGCTTCGAGGGGCCGCACCGGGAGCGCGCCGACCATGGCCCTGAAGACACCGCTTTGCCATATGCTCGAGATTGAGCACCCGATCCTGTTGGCGGGCATGGGCGGCGTCGCCTATGCCGAGCTCGCCGCCGCGGTCTCTAATGCAGGCGGCTATGGTGTTTTGGGCATGGCGGGCCTTGGGCCCGACGCCATTCGCGAGGAGATGCGCAAGGTGCGCAAGCTGACCTCACGCCCCTTTGGCGTTGACCTCCTGGCTGCATCCCCAGAATCGCTGACCGACAGCGTCGATGTCATAATTGACGAAGGTGCCTCCGCCTTCATTGCCGGGCTTGGCATTCCGACACCCATCCTGCAGCGGCTCAAATCGGCGGGGCTAAAGGTCATGGTGGTCTGCGGGACCGTCCGCCACGCCGAAAAGGCTGAACAGGCCGGCTGTGACGCGGTGATCTGCCAAGGCGGCGAAGGCGGCGGCCATACAGGACTCGTCGGCACCCTGCCTCTGGTGGCGCAAGCGGTCGAGCGGGTGAAGATCCCAGTCGCCGCCGCAGGCGGGCTTTATGATGGTCGCGGCCTCGCCGCCGCCCTCAGTCTGGGGGCCCAGGCCGTCTGGATGGGCACCCGGTTCATCGCCACGCCCGAGGCCCATGCCGGGGGCCTTTATCGCGACGCGATCTTGGGCGCTCGAGACGAGGACACTGTGCGGACCCGCTGCTATAGCGGCAAGCCAATGCGCGTCCTAAAAAACCCCTATGTCGAGGATTGGGAAACCCGTCCCAACGCTATTCAGCCCTTCCCCCTGCAAGCCATGTTGTCGGTGCGCGAAGGCGTGATCGGCGGCATTGGGGGCCAGTTGGAGGGTCTCGACAGGGACCGCTCCTGCTTTGCCATGGGCCAGTCGGCGGGCGGGGTCAGCGCTGTGCAACCTGCGGGCGATGTCGTGCGTCAAGTCGTGGCCGAAGCCCAGGCGACCATCGCAAGGCTTGCGGCCTTGTCCGCCCCAGCATGAGGTCGGGCGCGGGGCCCATCGGCGCGTCTAGCGGCATAGCCTTGGCTTTATTGGCCTGGACCGCCTTTGCCGCACCGGCGCCAAGGTCGCCGCAACAGACAGAGATCGTGCTGCGGCTCGCCGAGACGCTGGGGCGCACCCATGCCTTGCGGCAGGTGTGCCAGGGCGATGAAAATGGCAGCTGGTATGATCGCATGCAGACCTTGCTGCGGCTGGAAGCCCCCGAAGGCTTGAACGGCGCCGCCGACTTGCGTCGACGGCTGGTCGAGCGGTTCAATGTCGGTTTCAATGATGAGAAAGCCAAGTTCGCCGATTGCGGACGCGAGACCCAGGTAGAAGCCCAAAGGCTGAGCGAAGCGGGGCGGGCCGACGCAGCGCTACTTTCGGCGCCTTGAGGTGAAACCTGCCGCCGACTTGCCCCGCATGCGGCCAAAAGCGCAAGCCAATCGATCGCCCGTTGATTAGCACCGGTCGGTGGTCCATATGGCCAGCATGGCGAACGACATGCACGAGACCGACGTAAACGACCTGCCGCTCTGGTCGCTGGACGACCTCTACCGCGACACGGACGATCCAAAAATCGAGACCGACTTTCAGGCTGCCAAGGCCTTGGTGGCGGAACTGGCGCGGCTGAAGGGCGCCATCATTGCCTCGCGGGCCAGCGCCGGTCGGCTGGGTCTGGTCATCGGCGAAGCCATTGGGCTCTACGAGAAAATATCAAATCTGCTCGGCGCAATCGGCGCCTATGCCGGATTGCTGACCTCCACGGCTCGCGACAATCCAAGGCTGGCAAAATTTGAGGCCGACCAAAGGGCGAGGTACGCCGCCTTGGCAGGGGAAACCCTGTTTCTGACACTCGAAATCAACCAGATTGAGGACTGGGAGTTGGAAGCGGCCCTGCGCGCCCATCCGGATGCGGCCAAATGGCGGCCCTGGCTGCGGCAGGTCCGGTTGAGCCGTGAGCATGAATTGTCGCCCGATCTTGAAGCCTTGCTGATGGACCGCAGTCCAGCTGTGGCCAATTGGACGCGGCTGTTCGACGAAACCTTGGCCGGCCTGAAAGCCACTTGCGACGGCGACAGTTTGACCCTGCCGGAAGCCCTAAACCGGCTTTCGGACCGCTCCGCTGAGGTGCGCGCCAAGGCCGCCGAAGGACTGGCACAAGCCTTGAGCGAAAAGACCCCGGTCCTGGCGCTCGCCTTCAACACCGTGGCCTATGAAAAACAGATCGAGGACCGCTGGCGGAAATTCCCAAGTCCGGCCCAATCGCGCCACCTGGCCAATGAGGTGGATGCAAGTTCGGTTGACGCCTTAGAGGCCGCCGTTGTCGAAGCCTATCCGCGCCTCTCCCACCGCTACTATGGCTTAAAGGCCAAGGCGCTGGGCGTGAAGCAGTTAAACTATTGGGATCGGAACGCACCGATCCTGGACGCGCCACCAAGACTCTATAGTTGGGACCAAGCCAAGGCCATGGTTTTGGAAGCCTTCTCGGATCTGTCACCCCAATTCGCCGAACAGGCCCGCCTGATCCTCTCTGAGCCCTGGATCGACGCCCGTCCCCGTCCCGGCAAATCCTCCGGCGCCTATTCCCACCCGGTGACTGCCGACCGTCACCCTTATGTCTTCCTCAACTATATGGGCGAAAGGCGTGATGTTTTGACCTTGGCCCACGAGCTTGGCCATGCGGTGCACCAGCAACTGGCCAAGCCCTTAGGCACGCTCCTGGCCTCAACGCCCCTCACCCTGGCTGAGACCGCCTCGATTTTTGGCGAAGGCCTTGTGTTTGATCGCATATTGGCCGACTGCGCCAAGGAGGAGCGGCGGGCGCTGCTGGCCGGAAAGATCGAAGACGGCCTCAATACCGTCGTGCGGCAAATCTCATTTCACCAGTTCGAAACCCGGTTCCACGCCGAGCGCGAAAAGGGTGAGCTCGACCCGGACATGATCGGTCGGCTGTGGCTCGATATTATGGCCGAAAGCCTTGGCCCCGCCGTGGCGCTCAATCCTGGCTACGAACATTATTGGGCCTATGTCAGCCATTTCGTCCATGCGCCCTTCTATGTCTATGCCTATGCCTTTGGCGACCTTCTGGTCTCTGCCTTGATGGAGAAACGCCGCGAAGACCCGAAAAGCTTCGCGCCGATCTATGAAGGCCTGCTCGCAGGCGGCGGGTCGAAGACCTATGTCGAGGCGCTGGCGCCGTTCGGCCTCGACCCGCGCGAAAAGGTGTTCTGGTCGCGCGGCTGCGATCGGCTGGCGGGCTTGATTGATGAGTTTGAAGCCCTAGGTGCCTGATCTGGGGGTGCCTGATCTTACGACCAACGCGCCAAGGCGTGAGGAGCGCGACCTATGACGGACCAAGATCCCGAACGCGACCGGTTGAGCGGCAGACTGTCGCGCTTTGCCAAGGTCGGCGCAGGGCTCGGCCGGGCAGGCGCGCAAATGTCGGCAAATCGGCTGATCGGGGGCGATGACGAAACCGCGCGCAATGCCCGGGCGCTAAAGGCGGCCTTGGGCGGTCTAAAAGGCCCGTTGATGAAGGCGGCGCAAATGCTCGCCACCGTGCCTGACCTCTTGCCGCCGGAATTTGCGCAAGAGTTGGCCGAGCTGCAAGCCAATGCACCAGCCATGGGGGCGCCTTTCGTCAGACGTCGCATGGCCGCCGAGCTCGGACCGGACTGGCGGTCAAGGTTTGAGGCCTTTGAGCTGGAAGCCGCCCACGCCGCCTCGCTGGGACAGGTTCACCGCGCGCGCGCCGAGGGCCGCGATCTGGCGGTCAAGCTGCAATATCCAGATATGCAAAGCGCGGTTGAGAGCGATCTGGGCCAATTGCGCCTGGTCTTTTCGCTCTATAAGCGGCTCGACAAAACCATTGATCCAACCGAGATGGGTCAGGAGATCGGCGACCGACTTCGCGAAGAACTGGACTATGCCCACGAAGCCAAGTTGATGCAGCTTTACGGAGCCTATTTCGCTGATCGCGACGACATCGCCATCCCCGTGCCGATGGCCGAGCTTTCGACCCAACGCCTCTTGACCATGACCTGGCTCGACGGCCAAGGCTTGATGAAATTTACCTCTGCGCCGCTCGACATCCGCAATCGCGTCGCCAGCCTTTTATTTGACGCTTGGTGGCGACCCATGACCCATTTGGGCGTCATTCACGGCGATCCGCACCTGGGCAATTACAGCCTGACCCCCCATGCCGAGCGGTTAAATCTGCTCGACTTTGGTTGTGTGCGCATCTTCCCCCCCTCATTCGTGGCGGGCGTTGTGCGGCTCTATCGCGCCCTGTTGTCCGGCGACCGGGACGAGCAATGGGCAGCCTATGAGAGCTGGGGCTTTAAGGGTCTGACCGTCGAATTGATCGACATTCTCAACATGTGGGCGCGGTTCATCTACGGCCCCTTGCTCGATGATCGGGTGCGCAGCGTCGCTGACGGCATTGCGCCCAGCCGCTACGGGCGCGAGGAGGCCTTTAAGGTCAAACAGGCGCTGAATGCCTTAGGACCCGTCACCGTGCCGCGCGAATTCGTCTTTATGGACCGGGCCGCCATAGGCCTGGGCGCCGCCTTTCTGCACCTTGGCGCAGAGCTCAATTGGCGCAGTCTCTTTGAGGCTTCTCTCGACGGGTTTTCGCAAAGTCGCGTGGCCCAAAGCCAGGCGGTGGCCCTTGCCGCTGTCGGACTCTAGAAGGGGCCATCATGTCCGACGACCGCAGCCCGCCCGACCCGTCCGCCCTGCCCCCCGGCTATACGCCCCTCGACTGGCGGCGCGGATTTGGTCGCCAGATCGGCCCCCTTTACCGCAAGACCTGGGACGACGGACACGCCACCATGGGCTTTTGGGTGCAAGAGCACCATTGCAACGGCATGATGAATGCCCACGGCGGTATGCTGATGACCCTGGCCGATGCGGCATGGGGCAGCATTGTGTCTGCCGAGCGGTCTTCCTATTGGGTCACCGTCCGACTGACCTGCGACTTCTTGTCATCGGCAAAGCTTGGCGAGTGGGTAGAGGCGGGGGCTGAGGTTTTGGCGGTTGAGGATGATGTCTTCACCACCAAAGGAAGAATTTGGGTCGGCGATCGCACGCTGATGACCGGGGTTGGCCTGTTCAAGGCCATAGCGCGCCGCGACGGCTAAAGGCGCCACTGAGCAAAAACGCGCTCCAGACCCGTCATGCTCACGCGGTCTTAAGGTTTCCAAGTCATGATCGGCGTTGAATTTGCGGGCCAAGACCAGGCGAGAGATCATGTTTCAAATCATCGGTGTCGTGTTGTTGTTCGGCCTCGTGTTCGGCAGCTACATCATCTCGGGCGGCAATATGGCCGTGATCATTGAGGCTGCACCCCACGAGCTCATGGCCATTTTGGGCGCGGGCGTGGCGAGCTTTTTGATCTCCAATTCCATGACCACCATCAAGGCGACGGCAGGCGGGTTTGGCAAGATTTTCGCCGGCCCCAAATGGAAGGCGCAAGACTATACCGACATCTTGTCGCTATTGTTCATCCTGACCAAGACCATGAAGCAAAAGGGCGTCGTGGCCGTCGAAACCCACATCGAAAACCCCGATTCAAGCCCGATCTTCTCCAAATATCCGAAGCTCCTCAAGGACCATTTCGCCATGGACTTCATCTGCGACACGCTGCGCATGATGACCATGAACCTTGAAGACCCGCACCAGGTGGAAGACACCATGGAGCGCCAGTTGGAGAAGCACCACCACGAAGCCCAGATGCCTGCCCACGCTCTGCAATCCCTGGCCGACGCCTTGCCTGCGCTGGGTATTGTCGCCGCCGTCCTGGGCGTGATCAAGACCATGGGCTCGATTACCGAACCGCCGGAAGTGCTTGGCGCCATGATCGGCGGCGCACTGGTCGGCACCTTTTTGGGCGTCTTCCTCGCCTATGGTCTGGTGGCGCCCATGGCGACACGCCTGAAAGAAATCGTCGACGAAGAAGCATCCGTCTATCGGATCATCCAGTCAGTGCTGGTTGCGCACCTGCATGGTAATGCGGCGCAGATCTCGGTGGAGATCGGACGCGGCGCGGTGCCGAGCGCCTCGCAACCCAGCTTTAGCGAGCTTGAAACCGCATTGAACGCGGTGCCTGCGGCCTAAGCTTCTCTTCTCGGTCAAGTCGGGCTATGGGAGACGCCCCAGACGGCGTCTCTGCAGAAATCCGCACCCTCTATGCACATCCCCTCCGCCAAGCTCGAACAGGTCATGGACCGCTTCCGCGAGGTCGAGGCCCGTATGGCGGCGGCGACCGAGGGGCAGGAAATTGTCCGCCTCAGCCGTGAACATGCCGAACTGCGGCCGGTCGCCGAAGCGGTGCAAGCCCTGGCGCGCGCCCGTCGCGAAGCGGAAGACCTGCATGAAATGATCGCAGGCGGCGGGGAAATGGCGGCCCTCGCCCGCGACGAGCTTTTGGCCATTGAAGCCAACCTGCCCGAGGCTGAACGGGCGGTGGCGCTGTTGCTGGCCCCGAAGGATCGCGATGAAAACGCCTCGGCGATCCTGGAAATTCGCGCCGGAACCGGTGGCGATGAGGCGGCGCTGTTCGCGGGCGATCTCTTTCGCATGTACCAGCGCTATGCGTCGCTGCGCGGCTGGCGACTGGAGGTCGAAGACGCTTCAGAAGGCGAAATGGGCGGCTATAAGGAAATCATTGCCTCCATTTCCGGCGACGGCGTCTTTGGTCGGCTGAAGTTTGAAAGCGGCGTGCATCGGGTGCAACGGGTGCCCGAAACCGAGGCGGGCGGGCGCATCCATACCTCAGCGGCGACGGTTGCGGTCCTGCCGGAACCGGAAAATGTTGAGATTGAAATTAATGACGCAGACCTACGGATCGACACCTATCGCTCGTCGGGAGCTGGCGGTCAGCACGTCAATAAAACCGACTCTGCCGTGCGCATTACCCACCTCCCCACAGGCATTGTCGTCACCTCGTCAGAAAAGAGCCAGCACCAGAACCGCGCCAAGGCGATGAAGGTCCTGCAGGCGCGGCTCTATGACCAGCAGCGCACGGCACTCGACGCCGAGCGCGCCGAGAGCCGCAAATCCCAAGTCGGGTCCGGCGACCGATCTGAGCGCATCCGCACCTATAATTTCCCGCAAGGCCGGGTCAGTGACCATCGGATCAACCTCACCCTCTATACCCTGCCCAAGGTCTTGGAAGGGGATGGGTTGGATGAATTGATCAACGCCCTGATCGCTGAGGATCAGGCTGAACGCCTCGCCGCACTGGAAAGCGAGTTCAGTTAGGCGATCTTATAAACCACTCTAAATATTGAGTATTTTTCACGAGAAAGCCGTTTCCTCTCGCATAGAAATGCTCTAATTTCGCCAAGCCCTTGTTCCGCCTCCGCAAGAAAGACTGCTCCATGGCCGACGACACCGCCTTTTCCACCCCGTCTTCCGACGACGTGTTGAACCAAGCGGCGCAGGGCCGTTTGCGCACCATTATTGAGCGCATTGAGCGACTTGAGGTGGACAAGGCGGCGATCATGGAGGACCTGAAAGAGGTCTATGCCGAGGCCAAGGGAGAAGGCTTCGACACCAAGATTTTGCGGAAAGTCGTGCGCATGCGCAAACAGGACCGGGCCAAGCGCTTGGAAGAAGAAGCCTTGATCGACCTCTACCTCTCGGCGATTGGCGGTCTTTGAGTTTTAAATCGAAGGGCGGCGGCGGGTTTAAGTCCCACGGCGCTAAGGCGGGCGAGCGGACGACGAAAAATAAGGCGCACGGCGACACCAAGCCGCGTCCCAGTTTTCGCGAGGTTTCGGCCAAGCTCGCCCTAAAGGCGGTGAAAAAGGCCGAGCGCACCGCCGCCAAGGCGGGTGTGGCGTTCAGCCCCTGGGAAGACGCGTTCCTGACCGATGTCGAAGCGCGGCTAAAGACCTATGGCCGCGCCTTTGCCGATCCAGACAAGGGCGCGCCGGGGGCGGCCCTATCGGTGTTACAAACCTACAAGCTGAAAGAAATCACGGCCAAGGCCCGCAAGTCGACGGAGGGAGCAAGTCAGGGGCGTAAAGGCTTCCGATCCCGACGTCCGGCTGTGGCGACCGACCCCGAAGAGGAAAGCTAAGGGCGATTAGTGTCTCTTTTCGTTTGTCTTTTCGGAAAAACCGGATCCTACTTTTTCCTGACAAACGCTAACGGCGCGCTTTCGTCGGAGCGCCGCCTGGTGTTTGGCAGACAAGGCGTCTTTCGCTCGCCGTGCAAACCGCAATCACCTCATCTTCCAGGCCGCGCGCTTCGATCCGCCATGCTTCGCCTTGCCGCTCCATCAACACATAGCCGTAGCGGGCGAAGCTGAGCCGGGTGGGTCGCAAACCGTCGACATTGCCTGTCGTCCGATCAAAGCGGGGGAGATCCGCAAATTCTGGCGTGTCGCCCCCCTCGCCTGCCACCAATTGGGCTGGCCGTGCACCGGCAAAATCATAGGCGGCAAAGTGGTGGATGTGGCCTGAAATCACCATTCCGGTTCCGTCTGGCAGTCGCCCGCGTACGGCGGCCTGTAAGGTGCGATTGATCGCCACATCAAGACTGCCAAAGGGTCCGAGTTGGGCAACCGGCACGAGCGCCCAGATGGGCCTGTGGGTCAGCACAAATAGCGGTTGTTGCGGATTGGGACTGGTGCGTTCAGCCTCTGCAATGGTGCTCAGTTGGGTCTTCAGATCCTCCACGACGCGGCTATTGACCTCGCGATCCTCAGCGCTGGAGGAGTCGAGGGTTGCAAGCGCCAAGGTTGGCCAGCTCCAAAAAAAAGATGGCGACAGGTCGCGACAGGGGGTTCCCGGCGAGGTGGGCTCCAACAGGCGCGACCAACCCTTCCCGCCCCTGTGACACTGTTCGTGATTGCCGCGCACAAACACAAAGGGCGTGGTCTGCAGGAGCGGCGCTGCCGGATCGAAAAAGTCAGCCCGCCAGGTGAGCCAGTGATCGCCAGATGGCGAGCCTGCACACAGGGGTTGGGTAATCGGACACGGGGTTTCCCGGTAATAGTAATCGCCGACATGGATCACCAAGTCCGGTGCATGGGCGGCGGCGATCTTGGCGATTTTCGGAAACGGCCAGCCTTTTGGATCATTACAAGGCTGAACACTCGCCCCATGCAGACGACAGCCCGTATCGCCAATAATGATAATCCGCCTTGGCGCCTCGGGCGCGCGCAAACGCAAATTACCGATCGCAACATTTTGCCCGGCCTTGAGCGCCAGTCGGCAGAGCTTGGGGAAGTCGGCATCGCCCGCGACACCTTCCTTCGTGGCGGCAGTGACACCGTCGACCAGGGCTGTGGGGCAGGGACTGGCGGCGGGTGCGACGGCGCGCAACTCCGGACCGTGAGGGCCATATTCGACCCAGGCGGGAAGGGGCGCGGCCAGAGCCAGCCCGTTCAAGCTAATAAGCGAGACGGCTATGCCGAGAAAAGATAGGATTAGGCGAGGCACGTGTTGCGCCTATTTAGCAGTCTCAGCCAGGGCCGCCGCCCGTTCCTCCACCAAGCCGACAATGTGGTCGACCATTTGGGCATTATCCAGCTTGTGGTCTGGCTTGCCCGCCACATAGACCATGCCGGACCCCTTGCCGCCACCGGTAAAGCCAAGGTCCGTCATCAAGGCTTCTCCGGGTCCGTTGACCACACAGCCGATGATGGAAAGGCTAAGCGGGGTGGAAATATGGGCTAGTCTGTCTTCGAGCGCGGCGACCGTTTCAATGACATTGAAGCCTTGGCGGGCACAGGAGGGACAGGCAATAATATTGACGCCGCGATGGCGCAGTCCAAGCGACTTCAAGATATCGAACCCGACCTTGACCTCCTCGACCGGATCAGCAGCGAGGCTGACACGGATCGTGTCGCCAATTCCCGCCCATAACAGGGACCCAAGCCCGATGGCGGACTTGACCGTGCCATTGCGCAAGGCGCCCGCCTCGGTAACGCCTAAGTGCAGGGGGCAATCAATGGCGTCCGCCAACTGCTGATAGGCGGCCACGGTCAAGAACGGATCAGAGGCTTTGACGCTTATCTTAAATTCGTGAAAGTCCAGATCTTGCAGAATGCGGGCGTGGCTCAGCGCGCTTTCCACCATGGCTTCCGGACAGGGTTCGCCATAGCGCTCCAAGAGCTCCCGCTCCAAAGACCCGGCATTGACGCCGATGCGAATAGAACAGCCGTGATCGCGGGCCGCCTGAACCACCTCCCGCACCCGGGGCGCTGATCCGATGTTGCCCGGATTAATGCGCAGGCACGCCGCCCCCGCTTGGGCCGCCTCAATGGCGCGCTTGTAGTGAAAATGAATGTCCGCGACCAAGGGAACCTTGGCGGCGCGCACAATTTGCTTAAAGGCCTGGGTCGACTCCTCGTCGGGACAGGAGACCCGCACAATATCCGCGCCCGCCTCTTCCAAGGCCCGCACCTGGGCAATGGTGGCGGCGGCGTCATGGGTGAGGGTATTGGTCATTGACTGGACGGTGATGGGGGCGTCGCCGCCCACCTCGACCGTGCCGACGCGGATCTTGCGTGACGGGCGGCGGTCAATCCTGCGCCAGGGGCGATGGTGTCGTGGGTCGAGATCAGAGCTCATAGCGCATCAATAAGCTTTTGCGGCCGAGGCGAAAAGCCCCCTTGCCAGACCCGCGATCAGTGGGCCGGGGCCTCCTGCGACGATTCCGCCTCGGCTGGCGAAGGCGGTGGCGGCTCGATCTTGTCCAGAGCGGTTCTCGGCGCGGTTAGGCGCCCGACCAGACTATTGTTTTGGAAGACATAAAAGCCGTCGGGATCATTGACCTCGGCCGTCAGCCCATGGCCTACCGGAGCGCGCGCTGTCTCTCCCGCTTTCAGGAGCCGGGCGAAGAAGACTTGATTGTCCGGACGACGTAATACCAGAAGCGCCGATTTTCGCGCCTGTAACAGCACATCGCCACTGACGCTCGCGACGCCATAGACCTGCCCGCGCGCTTCAAAGGGCACGCCTAAGGGAAGTTCGTCTGCGCCGCGGGTTTCTGCAGTCTCCGCAGCCGTCATCGGCCCGATCACGGCTTCGAGCCCTGGCGTGACATAGGGTTTGGGCGTGGAAGACTCTGACGGCGCGGGGCTCGGCGCGGCGACCACAAAGGCGCCATTGACCCTTGGCGGCGGCGGCAGTTCGCCCGTCATCGCCGCCGTTGAGCGAAGGTTAGCGGGCCCCGGTGCGGTCAGGGCTCCATTTGCCCTTTGGAACAGGTTCCAGACCAGCACTGCAAACACGAGAATACCAACCGCTGCCATGATCAAGGGATGACGCTGGGGCGTTTGGTGGCGGACGCCCGCAGGTGCGCGCAGGGGCTCATGATCGAAGGGATATTCTTGTTTGAACCGGGCAATAGCCAGCTCGCCGTCGAGGCCTAAGGCCTTGGCATAGGAGCGCACATAGCCGAGGGCAAACGGACGCGAGGGCAGGGACGACAAATCACCGTCCTCAATCGCGGCGAGGTAAAGTCTGCGAATCCGGGTTACGGTGGCCAGATCGCTCAGCGTCCAGCCGCGATGCTCGCGAACGGCGCGCAGATAAAAGCCGAGATGTTCGAAATTTTCCGGGCTTGGACCCACGCGGTCGCCAAACGGGTCGACTAGGCAAAGAGATGGGCTGACATAACCGACATCAAGGGGCGTCATGGGCGGCGAAGCTCCATGGCGTCTCGGCGCTTGCGATTGATCCTCTTAAGGATCCCAACCACCATGTCCCGTCTCGTGTCTTTCGACTGAGCCCTCTAGCTTGCGACCGTCTTCCGCTAAGTCAGTCGCGGCGCGTCACCCTGAATTCCACTGGCCAGAGCCCGTTTTGGAAACTCAATCTGAAGCCCGTCTGCTCTAGCAAACCCAACCTGTGAAAACAACGGATTACGACCTCAGACGCGAATCAATCCCGCCCCAGGCGAAAGCTTGCGCTGGCAGACGTTAATATTGGGTTGGGCATGTCCGAGGACCCGAGAGCCTGTCCGGCCCAAACGAAACCCAACAGTCTGCGGTTTCGGAAGGGCCCGTTCGCCTTTTCGGGAACACCGGGTTCGACGTGTCCCTAACAAAGGCTAGAGCGCCACATTGAGCTTGCGCGCCAGGGTTTCAATTTCCTGCCGCACCGATCCGGCAGGCGAACGAAGACAGGCGGCGACGCCGCGCTTGGCCGCCTCGCGATCCAGAGACAAGACCATGCGTTTGACCGGACCTATGCCTTGCGGCGGCATCGAGAGGCGCTCAAATCCGAGCGCAATCAAGACAAAGGCTTCAAGCGGTCGGCCCGCCAATTCGCCACACACTGAGACCGGGGTTCCGGTGTCTGCACAGCCATCGCAAATCGTCTTCAGCGCCCGCAGAGCCGGCGGCGACAGGGGATCATAGCGCTCGGCCATGCGCGGATTGCCGCGATCGGCGGCGAACAGATATTGCATCAGGTCATTGGTGCCGACCGAGACAAAATCCGTCATCGGCAGCAGCGCGTCCAAATGCCACAACAATGAGGGGGCTTCGATCATCGCCCCAACCCGGATAGAGGTGGGGGGCGTGCGTCCGCGCTTAGCGGCCCAAGCAAGCTCTTGATCAACAAAGGCGCGCGCCTGACGAAATTCATCAACCGTTGCTACCAAGGGAAACATGACGCTCAAATCCCGACCTTGAGCGGCGGAGACGAGTGCGCGTAATTGCAGGCGTAACAGGGCTGGACGGTCAAGGCCCATGCGAACCGCGCGCCAGCCTAGGGCGGGATTGTCTTCGCGCTCCGCCTCCATATAGGGCAAGATCTTATCGCCGCCGAGATCAAGGGTGCGGAACAAGACCGGTCGACCATCGGCCACCTCCAGCACCCGAGCATAAAGCGCGGTTTGGGCCGACAGTCGCGGCAGTTCTTCGGCGACCATAAATTGGAATTCGGTGCGGAAAAGGCCAATGCCCTCGGCGCCGGTTTCGACCATATTGTCGAGATCGACCGCAAGGCCCGCATTCATCATCAGGGTGATCTTACAGCCGTCCTTGGTGAAGGCGGGCGTATCGCGCAACTTGGCGAACTCGGCCCGCCTTTGATCGCGCATGGCGGCCCGGCTGCGAAAGGCTTCGATCACATCGGCGCGGGGGCGCAAAAACGCCTCGCCCAACTCAGCGTCGACAATCACCGCATCGCCTTCGGACAGGCGATCGCGCAAGCCTTCCAGCCGACCGACGCAAGGGATCCCCAGCGCCTTGGCGACGATGGAGGCATGGCTGGCGGCAGAGCCTTCTTCCAGCAACAAACCCTTCAGTCGGTCGCGGTCATATTCGAGCAGGTCTGCTGGCCCAAGATTGCGGGCGACCAGGATGGCGTTTTCCGGCAGGATGCGCTTGGCGTGGTGGGCCCCCGACAAATGGCGCAACAGCCGGTCGGCCAAATCTTCCAGATCATGCAGACGTTCGCGCAGGTAAGGATCGCGGGCCTCTTTCAAGCGAGCCCGGTGCTCCCAGCGCGCCCGCTCGACCGCAGCCTCGGCGGTCAGGCCTGAGCGCACCGCCTCTTCAAGTCCGCGAATCCAGCCGCGATCATTGGCAAACAGCCGGTAGGTCTCCAACACCTCGTGCGAGGCGCCGACGAGGGTATTTTGCCCCTCAAGCATCTCATCGATCTGTTGGCGCAGGCCCTTGAGCGCGGTTTGCAGCCGGGCCTCTTCTTGTACCGGATCCTCGGCTAAGAGCTTTTCCGGGGCTACAGGCGCTTCGTGCAGCACCGCCGCACCAAAGGCTAAGCCTTCGGCGAACCGCACGCCTTTAAGCCGCTCGGGCTTGTGGGGCGAAAGTTCGATATCTTTCAGCTCTTCGAGCTCGACCAATTCCCCGGCCGCCGCCATTTCCGACAAGACCATGGCGATGGTTTGCAGGTCATCGACCTCTTCATCGCCATAGATGCGGGCCGTGCGGTTTTGCACAACGAGCGCGCCGACCGAGCGACCACCCCGCAAGAGCGGCACGCCCAGAAAGGCGTGGAACGGATCTTCGCCCGTCTCAGGGCGATAGGAGAAGGCCGGGTGCAAGGTCGCTTCGGACAGGTTGAGCGGTCGGCCCAGGCGGACGATTTCGCCAACCAGACCTTCGCCCGGCTTCATTCGCGTGACGTGGACGGCCTCTTTCGACAGGCCTTCGGTGGCGAACAATTCCATATCGCCACTAGCGCGGCGCAAATAGATCGAGCACACCTCCGCCACCATGGAGACGGCGATAATGCGCACCACCATGTCCAGTCGGCCCTGCGCCGGTCCTCCCCCCGCCATCACCTCGCGGATCTGGCGAAGCAGGCTGCGCGGGCCGCGTGCGGCCAAGCCCCGCTCCATAGGCTCTCCTCAACCCGCCAAGGGCCCAACCAGGGGGGCCGCAGCGGAAAGTTCTGGCGTCAAGTTGGCGTCATGCGCCAAACATCTGGTCTGATACGTCTTATCGCGGCCAGACGTAAGAGGCCAATCACGCTGGCGATGTCGCGATGAAAGTGGGATAGAGGCGCTTGCGCCGAAATCTGCCCCTTTGAGGGTGGCGGATACGGGCTCTGGGAGGTCGCGATGATCATTGTCCATCATCTGAACAATTCGCGTTCGCAACGGATCTTGTGGATGTTGGAGGAATTGGGCCTCGCCTATGAGATTGTCGCCCACCAGCGCGACGCTACAACGCGCCTCGCCCCGGAGGCCCTGAAGGCCGTCCATCCCTTGGGCAAGTCGCCAGTGATTGTTGATGCGGGGCTCACCATCGCCGAATCCGGCGCCATCCTTGAATATCTGGTCGCCCACTATGGCGAGGGCCGCTTTGCACCAGCGCCGTCGAGCCCGGATTGGATCTCCTATCTCCAGTGGCTGCACTTCGCCGAAGGTTCAGCCATGACGCCGCTCCTGCTCGCCCTTTATGTCGGTCGGCTGGGCGAGGCGGGAAAGCCGCTCTGGCCGCGCATTGAAGCGGAAATCGCCAACCATATCGGCTATATTGATCAGGCGGTGACGGGCCGGGACTATCTGGTCGGCGACAGCCTGACCGCGGCCGATGTCCAAGTCGCCTTTGTGCTTGAAGCGGCGAGCGCCAGCGGCGCGCTAAAGGCCTATCCGAACGCTGAAACCTATCTCCGCGCCCTCCAAGCCCGCCCGGCCTATCAACGCGCCCTCACCCGTGGCGGCCCCTATGATCTCGGAGGTAATCGGAGTTGATGAGGCGTTATTTTTTGTTTTATTCCATTTGATTTTTCGATTTATAACCTCATTATTTCTCAGATTTTGGGAATAGGTCGAAAATTTAATTCAGAAAATCGGCTGATTTCAATTATGAGACGTGTCTTCTGGCGTGCAACACCCAGCGGAAGGACGTCCCACCTTGCCCTACAGTCCAAACGAACCGCGCAATCAAAAAGGTCAATGGACGTCCGGCGGAAGCGGGAGCGCGGCGTGACTTGGAACGGATGGGGTTTTCGGCCGGGTGAAAGCGACCATGAAATCGTTGTTCGCCGCCTGATTACCCCCTCATGAGCAGGTGCGACATGGAATTTCAATTGAGACATATATTAGCAATATTCTGCGCCCCATTAGCATTTCCAACATTATTTATTGCAATCACACAAGTGTTTCGGATAAATTTTGCAGAGACTCCGTCGAGTATGAATATTTTGTTTGAGAAATATTTTTGGATAGATTTTGCAATATATCTCGCAACATATCCCTTATTAATAATATTAATTGCATTAATTTATTTTTTGACGCTTATTTCAAGGAAATTATACGGAATATATTTCATTATTATTTCCGTTATGCTTTCATTTTTGACACAATATTTGGTTTTTGCTGATGAGACTTTGGACCTCAACATCGCCTTTCTCGGCACATATGAATTGACAGCTGTAGCCTTCGTTCTCATTGCCGGACTACCCTGGCTAAGGCCGGTTGCTCTGCCGAAGCGCGAGACCTGACCAAAAGACGATGACCAAGCGGCACATCAAGCCCCATGACCCCTTTCCGGCGTCTGCTTCGCTGAAGCAGACTTATACCGAGCAAAATCTTGGGATCCAAAAGCGAGATCTCAGATTTGACCCTAGCGGAGCGTCATAGCTTTGGGAGGCACGCCGAAATATGTCATCGGCGCCATTTGCGCGCCCTTGGGCTTCCCGTCGACCTTTATGGGGGCGTGCTTTGTTTTACATTTTTCCAGCATGATGACCCACAGGGAAAGCGCCTTCTTTTTCGAAGCAGAAATGTATGATGATTTTTTTATGAGCATATTGTTCTATTTTTCATTGTTAATTTTTAACTTTTTATCAATGTCAATGTTATTTTTGCTGAGATTATACAACGGGTATTATTTGATATTATTTTATCTAATCGCCAGTTTTGTCGTCGAATACATGTGGACATCCGGAGAGTTTCTCCCGGTTCCGATTTTGTTGGTGGTTTTCGCTTTAGAGATTACAGCCGTCAGCTTTGTTCTTCTCGCGGAGCTGCCATGGCGTCCCCCCTCCCCGTCGCAACCGCCAAGCTGACCCTGCGACTGCAGGGTCTGGATAAGGACTTGAAGCCTAGGCGTGCTTATGGCTTTTGCAGGGGAGACGATCACCTCGGGCCTTTCCGGGGGCGGCGGGGCTTCCCTGCGTGCAGGCAAGGGCCCCTGTGAAAGCAAAGGAAAGAGATCATGGCTGGCTACGGCTTTGTCGCACTTGTCACCCTGGCGTCCCTGCTCCTCTATTTCTATGCTGGCTTCCAGGTCGGTCGGGCGCGGGGAAGGTTTGACGTCCCAGCACCTGCAACCCACGGCCATCCGGAGTTTGAGCGCTATTTCCGCGTCCACATGAATATGCTGGAGTGGATGGTGATCTTCTTGCCGAGCTTGTGGCTGGCGGAGGTGTTCAACGCCAGTTGGGGGGCCATCTCAACCGCCGTGATCACCGTGCTCGGCCTTGTCTGGTTGCTTGGCCGCTATCTCTATATGCGGGACTATGTACGCGACCCCTCCACCCGCACCCGGGGATTCGTGATTCAAGCCGCCGCCACGGCGATTTTGTTCATCCTCGCCGCAGTTGGCGCGGTGATTGAAATTGTTTCCCAATAGGCAGCGAGTGATCTGCAGGTCTAGCCGCTGATGAATTCCTTTCCGGTCGAGCCGTCGCGGTTCGGCGTTTTCCTGGGCGTGATGGTCGTCTTGGCTGCGACGCCCGGTCCGGCCAATCTCTATTCCATTGCCACCGGGCTCCATAAGGGCAAACGGGCCGCTTTAACCGGCGTGATCGGCATGAATGCGGCGACACTTGTCTGGTTCGCGGCGGCGGCGTTGGGCTTGGGCGCACTCGTGGCGGCAGCGCCTGCGCTCTTTCGCCTGCTCACTGTCGCAGGCGGGCTCTATGTGGCCTATTTAGGCGCCCGCGCCCTAATGGCGGCAGCGCGTGGAGGTGCGATGTCGGAGGCCCTGGCCGAGCGTTCGGGATCGCCCTTTTTACAAGGCTTTGCCGTCCAAATCGCCAATCCCAAGGCGATGTTGTTTTTCTCGGCTGTCCTACCGCCTTTTTTGGACCTGAACCGACCGATTGGACCGCAACTGATCGTCTTTGCGGCCGCCACCATCGGCCTCGATGTCACCACCATGTCGGCCTATGGCCTGTTTGGCTCAAGCCTGGCCACTCGCCTGGCGTCAGAGCGGTTCCGGCGGGGATTTAATCTCTTCGTCGGGCTGATTCTACTCCTCGCCGCCATCTTGATCATCACCCACCATTGAGGGCGGGCCTGCGAGACCCTATAGTCTCTCCTGGGTGGGCGCTTAAGGATTGGATACGGCTATGAAACCCTTTCTCGCGATCAGTGCCGCCGCCGTCATGGTGATCAGTCTTGCCGCCTGCGAGACGGCGACCCCCTATCAACCGCTCAATCCCTCACAGAAGTCGCAAGGCGGATATTCTGACCAACAGATTGAAGCCAACCGCTTTCGCGTCTCCTTCTCCGGCAATTCTGTCACCTCACGGGAGACGGTTGAAAAATACCTGCTTTTCCGCTCCGCTGAACTGACCCTGGCCCAAGGCGACGACTGGTTCGAGACGACCGATCGCCAGTCAGACAAGACGACCGAAATCGTCGCCGCGCCCTCGGCCTGGGGATGTGGCTATGGTCCTGGGTGGTGCAGCGGCTATTGGGGGCCTCGCTGGCGGTATTATCGCCATGGCGCCTGGGCCAGTTGGGGACCTTGGATGCACGAGCCTCTGGAATTGAGTGAAACGAGCGAATATTCGGCGACGGCGGAAATCGTGCTCGGCAAAGGGCCCAAACCCGCCAATGATCCAAAGGCGTTCGATGCCCGCGATGTCCTCTCGCACTTGGCCACTGGCATCCAAAGGCCAAAGCCTTAAGCCGAGACCGCGCCCTTCCCCAGAGGTTGACGGGGCCTGATGGAAAGCTTTCCAGCCTTCATTCCTCTGCGCGGCAAGAGGGTCATCGTCATTGGCGAGGGCGAGGCTGCCGCAGCCAAGGCGCGGCTTTTTGCCGGGGCGCCCTGTGAACTCGTGCACCTGACAGAAGCCCAAGCCATGGGGTGCGAGCGACTCGCCGCGGCAATCGTCTTTGTCGCGGTGGAAGATGAAGCGACAGCCTCAACGCTTGCCGCCAAGGCCCGGCGGGGCGGCGCCATGGTCAACTGCGTCGACCGTCCTGAGCTCTGCGACTTCTACACGCCTGCCCTCATCGATCGGGGCTTGGTCGTGGGCGCCGTGGGCGCAAGCGGGGCGGCCCCCACCTTGGCGGCCAAACTCCGCCAGGAGATTGAGACCCTTTGGCCTGTCGGTCTTGGCGAGGTTGCGCGTCTGTTGGCCAGCGCGCGCGACAGGATTCGAAGCCGGTTTCCAGACCCCAAGGCGCGACGCGCCTTTCTGAACTCTGCCCTTACCAGCGAGGCGGCGGCCTTGGCCATGGCGGGCGAGATGGCCGCCGCGATAGCCCGCTTGGACGCCCTGGCGGATGGCGTTGACGCTGCCAAGATCGGGTCCGGGGGGCGCTTGGAGATTGCCGCAACCCGGCCGCGCGATGGCCTCACCCTCGGCGAACTGCGGCTTATGGCCGAGGCCGATCTGGTGGTGGCAGGTCCAAACGTTTCCTCAGACCTGCTAGCCCTCGTCCGGCGCGATGCGCAGCGCCTTGCAGCCCTCTCAGAGCCGGAGGTGGCCCGCCGCCAAGGCCTGGGCGAGACCATTATTATTTTCGTCTGACGGGGACGCGCAAGGCCCCGCTTCGTGGCAGAATAGGCTAAGTCTTGCGCTTGCGGCTACGGGCGGGCGCTTCGTCTGGGGTTTGCGGGCCGATAAAGGCCTTAACCAATGCCGCGACCAGAGCCGGATTTTTCCAAGCGAGCACTGCCGCAGCCGCGGTAATGCCTGCGGCGACCAGGGGGCGGCCTCCTGCCATCTCGACGATTTTGGGGATTAGGCCAGGATCAAGCCCACCGGCGTCAGTTTCAATTTCGCTGCGCTCCGGTCCGCGTGAGACCCACAGGGCGACGACAATCGCAATCAGGGCATAGAGGGCCGCCACGACAGCCGCGGCGGCGGCGGCGGGCAAACTCAAGCTCAGCAAGGAATAGAGTGCGTAAGAGCTCGCCACCACAGCGACGCCCGCGGCCGACGCCACCACGCCGGTGGCCGCTACCGCTTTCAGGGTTCGGTTAAACATCAACGGCGTCCTCCGCGCAGCATCAGGCCGAAAACCAGACCTATGCCAACCGCCGTCAAAGCTGAGGTGATGGGTCGCTCACGCACCTGGGCCCGGATCAATGTCCGCATCTCTTCCATGGGATCATCGAGCTCAGGCGGAGCCGCTGCCTCGGCGCTGCTCAACCGCTCCATCTGGGCGTCGAGGGCGTCCTTGGCCATCTCGGTCATTTCCGGCATGGCCTCTCGCCCGTGACGGATCGCATCAGACGCGTGGTCGGCAGCGACCTTGGCGGCATCAAGGCTTTTGCGAGCACTCTTTAAGGCCCGCTTGGCGGGCGTGTCCTTCGGCGGTGTCGCAACTTCAACAAGAGGCGCCGAAGACCCGGCGTCGTCGGATGTATCCGTCATGGCTGGCTCCTGAGCCTAGGCTGGAAGGACGAGGCGACCCGGCACGGCACGGGACCCCAACCTCGTCCGCTCTAGACGATTTAGGTTGGCGTTCAGTTTACGCCCAGAACATCACTCTGCGAAACGCTTCGTTCGCTTCGGGGGCCATTAGGTCTGACACTGGCCGCAAAAAAAGCTCGACCGCCCCGACTGGACGATGCGCGCCACGTGCCCCGCGCACCCTTGCCGAAGGCAGGCCTCGCCCTCGCGGTCATAAACCTGAAACCGATGCTGGAAATAACCCAGTGCGCCGTCGGAATGGCGAAAGTCGCGCAAGGTCGAGCCGCCTGCGGTGATCGCAGCGTTTAGCACCGCTAGGACCTCCGCATGCAGTCGCGTGAGTTCAGCCGGTGACAGGTCGCCTGCCTGGCGGTCGGGCGCGATGGCGGCGCGGAACAGCGCTTCGCAGACATAGATATTGCCCAGGCCCGCAACCGTGCGTTGGTCGAGCAACAGGCCTTTTACCGGCTGCCGACGACCTTCAAACACCTGTTGCAAGTGGGCCGGATCAAACGCGGGACTGAAGGGTTCGGGGCCAAGATTGGCGAACCAGGCATGGGCGGACAGGGCGGCGGTATCCACCAAGCCCATAAAGCCAAACCGTCGCGTATCGTGATAGCCGACCGTCGCCCCACCTTCGATGTCAAGGCGCACATGGGTGTGCCGGTCATGCATTTCGGGATCGTGGTGGAAGGCGCCAAGCGCTGCGCCAGAGACGAGAAAGCGCCCTGTCATGCCAAGGTGCGTCACCCAGGTTTGGCCACGATCAAGTCTAAACAACAGATATTTGGCCCGCCGTTCAACAGCCTTTATGCGGGCCCCGGTCAGGGTTTGCACAAAGTCCTGCGGAAACGGAAATCTCAAGTCCGCCCGGCGCGTCTCAACCCGCTCGAGGCGAGCCCCGGTCAGGACAGGCGCAAGCCCAGTTCGCACAGTCTCGACTTCGGGAAGTTCGGGCATCGGTCCTGTCAGCCAAGCGCAAAGACTGGTCGCAACTAGCCCGTCTGGCTTTGGTGGGTCAAAGCAATTCGCTGCACGAAACTTTATGTTGATTGTGATTGATCAACTTTTTTCGCGCGCTTGCGTAACAGGGCCCGACCGATGGCTGCGGCAAGGATCGCGGGGGCCAAAGCAATGGCGACCGCGGCTTGGAGAGGATTGGCGGCGCGTTTGCGGAAATATCGGATCAGCCCGACCCCCTTCCACACTTCAATCTTCATCGGATTGCTGAGGCTCGTCGAGCCGAGATGCACAAGATTGGCGCTCGGATCAAACCAAACCTTGCCCCCCGCCTGGCGCACTCGCCAGCACAGGTCAATGTCCTCGACATGCAGGAAATAGTCTTCATCAAAGCCGCCGAGCAGGTCAAAATCCTCGCGGGTCATGGCAAAGCCCGCGCCCGATATGGTCGGCACCTCAACGCGACCTTCTGGCGTTGGGTCATTTTCATGATGAATTTCGAACCGGCTCAACACCTTCAGCGCATGGGTAAGGCGCAGAATTGAAAAGAGGGTTGTCATCGGCGTCACCTCGCCGCGTCGCGCCCCGCGCTGTTCACCGCCATCAGCATTCAAGATGCGCGCTCCGACGAGGCAAGGCCTCGGGCCTTGGCCAACCCCGTCACGAAGCGAGCTCAAACACTGAGGTTGCACAAAGGCGTCTGGATTGACGAAGACGACGACCTGACCCGATGACGCCCGTACGCCAAGATTGGCACCCTGGGCAAAACCGACATTTCCATGCCCGACCAAGAGCTTGACCTTGGCATGGGTCGCGGCCGCAGCTTGCATCCAACCGGCCTCCTGCGGGGAAGAGCCATTATCAACCAGGATGAGCTCGAAAGTATCTGGGTCCTTTAGGATGCACGCAATGCAGTTTTCCAGCGCCGGACCGGTACGATAGACCACCACGACCACGCTGATGGTCGCTTTTGGGGCAAGGGCGGACGTCGCATGTCGGCCCGACACGAGGTCTTCGAGTTCGCGTACGGGCCTATTCATTCAACGCCTGCTTCGCCGCCTTGTCAGCTCTCCAAATCTGGCGGCGTGGCTTGGCGCTGCAAAAGCACGCAAGCCTCCTCCACGGAAAGCAAGGTTTGTTCGTTGGAGCCCAGCCGTCTCAACGCGACCTGTCCCAATTCGGCCTCTCTTCGGCCGATAACAGCTATGGTCGGAATTTTGGCGAGACTGTGTTCGCGAACCTTGTAGTTGATTTTCTCATTACGAAAGTCCGTCTCAACACGCAAGCCAGCTTGCCGAAGCCTTGCCGCGACCGATTGTCCGTAGGCGTCGGCATCGGAGGTGATGGTTGCCACCACCACCTGCACCGGCGAGAGCCACATCGGAAAGGCGCCCGCATAGTTTTCGATCAAGATTCCGAGGAAACGCTCGAACGATCCGAGGATGGCGCGGTGCAACATAACCGGTCGTTGTTTTGATCCGTCGGCGGCGACATATTCCGCACCCAGTCGCTCCGGCAGCACATAGTCGAGTTGCAAGGTGCCGCAGGTCCAGGTCCGGCCAATGGCGTCTTTGACGATAAAGTCCAGTTTAGGGGCATAGAAGGCGCCGTCACCTTCGGCAATCACGGGCTCAACGCCAGCCTTGCGCGAGGCGGACAATAGCGTTGCCTCCGCCTTGTCCCAAAACGCGTCTGAGCCTGCGCGCACATCTGGGCGCGTCGCCAGCGCCACATGTTCTGCGGTCATGCCGAGATCGGCGTGGATGCGCCGCGTCAACCGGACGAACCGCTCCGTCTCCTCTTCAATCTGGTCTTCGCGACAGAAGATATGGGCGTCGTCTTGGGTAAAGCCGCGCACCCGCATCAGGCCGTGCAGACTGCCCGAGGGCTCATAGCGGTGGCAGGCGCCAAACTCGGCCATGCGCAGCGGCAGGTCGCGATAAGACCTTTGACCGAAATTGAAGATCTGCACATGGCCCGGGCAATTCATCGGCTTGAGCGACAGGACTTCGTCTTCTTCGGTCTCGCAGACGAACATATTGGGGCGGTATTTTTCCCAATGGCCGGATTTTTCCCAAAAGGAGCGGTCGAGCACCTGGGGGGTCTTGACCTCGACATAGCCTGCCGCATCGAGCTGGCGACGCATATAGTCCTCGACCACCCGATAGAGGGTCCAGCCCTTCGGGTGCCAAAAGACCATGCCGCGACCTTCCTCTTGGATGTGGAAGAGGTCTTGCGCCTTGCCAATCCGGCGGTGATCGCGCTTTTCCGCCTCTTCCAGCCGGGTCAAATAGGCCTCAAGGTCGGCAGGCGTCGCCCAAGCCGTGCCATAGATCCGTTGCAGCTGGGCATTTTTGGCGTCGCCGCGCCAATAGGCGCCTGCAAGCTTGGTTAGCTTAAAAGCCTTGCCCACGGCTCCCGTGGACGGAAGATGCGGCCCGCGACACAGATCTTTCCATCGGCCTTGCGCGTAAACACTAATCTCTTCGCCCGCCGGCAGGTCTGCAATGATCTCCGCCTTATAGGTCTCGCCCATGGCGGTGAAGTGAGCGATAGCGTCCTCGCGGCTCCAGACCTCGCGGACAATCTTCTCGTTACGGTCGACAATCTCAGCCATCTTGGCCTCGATCCGGGCAAGGTCCTCAAGGCTGAAGGGCTCGGGGCGGGCGAAGTCATAATAAAACCCGTCCTCGATCGCGGGTCCAATGGTCACCTGTGTGCCGGGAAACAGCTCCTGCACCGCTTCGGCAAGCACATGCGAAGCGTCATGGCGGATCACCTCGAGCGCGTCGGGATGGTCGCGGGTCAGAATTTCGAGCTTTGCCGAGCGGTCAATCGGCCGGTCGAGATCGTAGAGCTCGCCATCGAGGCGAACGAGCACGGCTTTCTTCGCCAGGGACTTTGAGAGGCCCTCGGCAACGTCTCGGCCTGTGACGCCCGCTTCGAACGATCGGACCGCGCCGTCAGGAAATCGAATTTCGATCATCATCTTCTTCGTCCTTAGCCGCTCGACCCTGCCGAGGGCGGCTTTGATGGAACCGGATCATAACCTGATCCGCCCCAGGGGTTGCAACGACAGACCCGGCTGGAAGCGAGCTTCAGCCCGCGCCAGGGCCCATGAACAATGAGGGCTTCGGCCGCATAGTCTGAACAGGTGGGCAGAAACCGACACTGCCGCCCGATCAGCGGCGATAAAACGAGCTTATAGGCGCGATGCGCGCCGCGCACGCCGTGCACATAAAGCGACATGGGATGAGGAGATCAGCCCGCTGTCGCGGGGGGAGTTCGGTCGGACGGTCGGCTGTCGCGCGCAAGGCGCGCCAGGGCTGCGGCGTCGACGGCCGCCTCAAAAGCCAAAAGCGTCGAGGCATGACGCGCGGGATAGTCTTTGACAGGCTGCAACACGGCAAGATCCGAAAACCGCCCAACCGGCGACGGGCCGCCATCCTTTAGCATGGCCCGCAGCGTGTCGCGAGCCTCGATCAACTCGGAAACTTCCGCACCAATAATATTAGCCCCTAAAATTGCCGCCGAGGCCTGGCCAAGGGCGCAGGCGCGGACATCCTGGGCAAAGTCGATGACCGTGCCGCTACTATCGAGCACCAGATCAACAGCGATCTTGCTGCCGCACAACCGCGCCACCTTCTCCGACGACCCTTGCGGCGCGGCAAGCCTGCCTGCGCGCGGCATGTTGGCGGCCAGGGACAAGATCTTGGCAGAGTAAAGGTCGTCGATCACAGGCGGGATATAGGGCTGGCAGACAGCTCCCGGCAAGACTCCGTGCAGGATAGCCGAAGGTCCGCCCCTTCCCATACGGGCTTGGCGGACAAAATTATCAGCCAGCGGCCCCGGGGGCGGGCGGCTTTAAACCGATTTATGTTGTTTGGGTTGTGGAACGCGATCCGCTCGACGTTCAAAAAACCAACCCAAAATCAGGACTAAGAAGCCCAAACCGGACACGGCATACCCCAAATTTGCCGCCAAGGGATGAAGGGTCTTGGGATTTTCCGAATGGGGGAGGACGAAAATGATGGTGGGAACGATCGCCATGACGAAAATCAATCCTGGACCCATGCGGAATGTCGGACCAATCGATAAATATTTGCGGCTCGCCGCCCGAAACCCCCAAACACAGGCAACCCCAAGGGAGGTTACAGCCCAACAGCTATAGAAAATCGCCCGGTCGGAATAAGCGATGGCCCAGAAATAGGCGGCCAAGCTCTGGGTCAGGTAACAGGTGGCGAGAACAAACGCGCCTTTGTTTGGAAAGCTAAATTTAAGCGGCATTGTTTCCCACTTTGTCCGGCAAAGACGATTGCGAGATTTAACCGCAAGGATAGTCACGCTCTTAGGCTTGAGGCAAGCCAGGAACCCCTTGCCAGCGTGCCAGACCCCTAGGCTAAATTAAACGGCGCGGGGTTCGTGACCATCTTGAAATCCGGCCGCGCGCCTAGCTCCCGCTCACCCCATGCCGCCGCAGCATCTCGGACTGCATGGCCTCGCTCAGCTGGATAAAGCCTGCCTTGATCTGGCGGCGCAAAGCCTTGGGGATAAAGGATGCCGCAAGGCCTTCAAACTGCTCGCCATGTTCGATGATACACGCGCGATCTTCGTTGACCGCTTCGATCTCGAAATAGCGCACGGTGCGCAACAGTCCGCCGGACAGTTTTAACCGCCAGACGAGCTGCATCTGGGGCACCCAATCGACCACGACCGGGCGCAGAGTTTCGGGCTTGCCGCCGGGCAATTGCAGCGTCAGGGTGAGCGCCTCGCCGATGGCAAGACGCCCGGAGGCCTCTGGATAAAGCGGGTTCCAGTCCTTCCAGCTTTCAAGGTCGGAGATCACCTGCCAGGCAATTTCCGGCGGGACGGCGACGCCGAACTTATGCTCGATCTTTAGCGGCAAACCCATCAATGCTCTCTGTTGCTTTGGCAGACGTTTGCAGTGTTTGGCGCAAAGCGCGAAATTGGCAAGGGACCGCCGGTAACCCGAAGGTCAGACCGGCTTTTTCCCGGCCTATTTCTGAAACAGCTTCTGCCAGTGGCGCTTGTCACGCTGTTTCCAGCCCGCCCGGTGATAGGCATCGGAGGCGATCAAGGGCACAACCGTGGTGGCTTCAGCAAAGACCATCTGTTCAAAGGTGACGTCGACCTTGCCCCAGGAGCAGGCCTCTTTCAGGGTCGAGGACGAACAGGCGCCGTCGCGGACATCCGCCACCGTGATCTGGACGGCGTACTTATGCATGTCGACTTCGTGACCGAGAATTTCGGCACAGACCACCGTATCTTGGGCAAAGTTTTTCGGCACGCCGCCGCCGACCATGAAGAGGCCGGTCGCGCCAGCCGCCAGCTTGATCTCGGTCAGTTCGCGGAAGTCGGCGATGGAATCGAGCGTCATATAGGGTTTGCCGGCCTTGGCCCGCTCCACCTGATGCTTGACGAGGCCAAAGCCTGCCGAGCTATCGGTAAAGGCCGGACAGAAGATCGGTGCATCTTCCTCAAAGGCGGCTTGGATGAGGGAGTTCGGCTTCTTGGCATTGCCCGCCGCCAGCCACTTGCCCATCTCATAGATGAATTCGCGCGACGAATAGGGGCGCGGCTCGAGGCTCTCGGCAATTTCAAAAATGGCGTGGTCGCAGGCCTGGAGTTCTTCTTCGTCGATATAGGTATCGTAGATGCGGTCAATATAGTTGGCGCGCAGCTCACGATCGTCCACCGCGCCTTGGGCCTGATAGTGCTTGAAGCCTAAGGCTTCAAAGAAATCCATATCGATGATCGAGGCGCCGGTGGAGACCACCACATCGATCATGCCAAACCGGATCATGTCGCGATAGACATGCATGCAGCCGCCCGCCGAGGTCGATCCCGCCAAGGTCAGCCAAGGGGAGCAGTCCTTGTCCTCGATGGCCATGGAGAAGATGTCCGCCGCCCGGGCCGTGTCACGGCTGGTAAAGCTCATCTTGCGCATGGAATCGATAATGGGTCGGGCGTCATAGCTCGTAATGTCGACATGCTCGACCGTATTGGCCAACAGTTCGGCCTTCCGATTAGAGACGGGTGCGTTCATCGCTCAGGTTTCCCTTGGTTCAAACGCCCGTCCTCACATCAACAGACCACCGGGACGGAGCGACCGACAGTCCTAAATTCATCGCGGTGCTCAAATTGCCCGCCGCGAAATTGCGCGCGGCTTTTGCCAGAAGCCACGCCGCCTTCATAGCCCTGTTATGACGACAAAAACACGACGTCGGCGGCTATTTGCGCTTGCGCCGCTTTCCGGCCTGCCCCTTGGGCCGGGAGAAACGAACCACCTTGCGGGTTTCATCCTCCGCCAAGCGGGGGCTTGGGATCGAGCGGCGCGCTAAGCCAAATTGCGAAGCCATGGGCGCATCGCCAACCACCGCCGTCTCCATCTCGCCATAGCCATTAAATCGGGTCGCCATGGCCACGCCATAGGCCCCCATTTGGCCGATTTCGAGATAGTCGCCCTCTTGAACATCGGCCGGTAAATAATAGGGACCCGCCATGGCGTCGACGGAATCGCAGGTCGGGCCAAAGAAGCGATAGGGCTTTAAATCGCTGGCAACCTCGCCGTCGCGCACCAAACGCACCGGGAAGGGCCATTTGAAGTGAGCGGCGTCGAACATGGCCCCGTAGGAGCCATCGTTCAGATAGAGGGCATCGCCTTTGCGCAGTTCGACCTTGACGAGGAGCGAAGAGCTTTCAGCCACCAGCGCCCGCCCGGGCTCGCACCAGAGCTCGGTGGCTTCGTGCACCTTCATCTCGTCAAAGCCGCGATGGATGGAATCCATATAGTCTTCCAGCGCTGGTGGAGACATGCCGGGATAGATGGCGGGAAAACCGCCGCCGACATCGACCACGTCGGCAAAAACGCCTGCCCGCACAAGGGCGCGCGAGGCCTGGGACATGGCTGCCTGATAAGCGGTTGGCCGCATGCACTGGGAACCGACATGGAAGGAGACGCCCATCCGGCCTTCGGTCGCCCGCCGCGCTGCTAGCAAGAGCTCTGGCGCCGCATCCATGCCGACGCCGAACTTGCCCCCCAGCGCATAGGCTGCCCCCTCGGTCTGCACCGCCAAGCGCACGATCAGGTCGAGATCACGGGCGCCCGCCGTCGCATCGAGAATCTTGGCCAGCTCTTCGACACAGTCGAGCGCGAAGGTGCGCACGCCATAGTCGAAATAGGCCGCGCTAATGGCCGAGCGGCTCTTGACCGGATGCATGAAGGCAACGTGGGCTTGCGGCGCCGCTCTCGCCACCAGATCGATCTCTGGCAGAGATGCAACGTCGAAGGCGCGCACACCCTCCGACCACAGGGTGTCAATCACCCAAGGCGAAGGATTGGCCTTGACCGCGTAAAGGACGTCGCCTTTGAAATGAGCCTGGAACCAGCGCGCCGCTACGGCCAGAACGTCGGGCCGCACAAGTGCGACGGGACGCTCTGGAGACCGCTCACGGACCAGGTCCAGGGGTGTATGGTACGTGGACAATTCACGTAACCCCCTGCAAGATGTTAACCCAGGCCGGCGTTAGCAGCGCTTGATGGACTTCGGGTCCGCCGGAGCGCGGTCGATAGGGAAAACCTGCGCTCATGTCAAAGCATTTTTGTCTCGAAGGGCAAGTTTCTTCAAAGGGTTGACACCGGGTTAAGAAGGGGGTGGCGTCGTGATGATCGACGGGCCAAATAGACGCAACCGTTGAGCTCGAAATCAAGAGGCCCTGAGGTGCACAGCGCAGTGCTCGAAGCCCAATCTGTCAGCGTTCGCTTCGGCGACCGCTTGGCGCTTGACCAGGTTAGCTTTACCTTGGCGCCCGGCGAAATGACGGCCCTTGTTGGGCCTTCCGGCTCCGGCAAATCGACGCTTTTGCGAGCCTTTGCGGGCTTGACCCCCATTGCGGATGACGGCGGTCGCATCGTCGCGCTTGGCGAACGTCTTCAGGATCAGGGGCGCATTTCGCCCGACGCGCGGCGGCTTCGGGCCCGGATCGGATTTGTGTTTCAAAAGTTCAATCTCGTCGGACGGCTGAGCCTCTATTCCAATGTCATGATGGGACGGTTGGGCCGCACGCCGTTTTGGCGCGGGCTCTTGGGTTTGTGGGACAAACATGAGGCGGCGCTTGGCCATGCTGCTTTGGACCGGATGGGCCTGCATGAGCAAACCCGCCAGCGCGCCTCGACCCTATCCGGCGGCCAACAGCAGCGCGGCGCCTTGGCGCGAGCCCTCGTGCAGGAAGCTGAAGTCATTTTGGCCGATGAGCCGGTGGCCTCTTTAGACCCCGCCTCCGCCCACCGGGTGATGGATGCGCTCGCCAAGGTCAATGCCGAAGATGGGGTCTCTGTTCTTGTCAGCCTTCATCAGATTGACTTGGCGCTGGCCTATTGTTCGCGGATTGTGGCGCTATCTGAGGGACGGATTGTCTTTGATGGGCCGGCCTCAAGCTTGGAGGCCAGCGCGCTTCACGCCATATATGGCGAGGAATATGCCGACGCTGCACCTGCCCGCAGTGCGGTAAAGCCTTAGGGAAGCGGATTGGCGAACCGCCGTGCACGCATTGGAGAACGTATGAAGGCCGACCGCCGCAATTGGGTCGCATCGCTCGTGACGACGGCCGTGCTGGGTTCAGCCCTTTTGGCCGGTTGCGCCCCCGCCCCGCCCGCCAAGCGCGTCATCAACTTCTCGCTTCTGTCCGCCGACGCCCAGTCCGAGGTTCGCGCCTATTGGAAGCCCGTGCTCGATGACCTGGCCAAGGCAACCGGCTATGAGGTCAAACCGTTCTTCTCGTCCAACTATGCGCTCTTGGTCGAGGCCATGGGCGCCAAGCAGACTGAGGTCGGGTGGTTTTCCGCCCTGCCTGCGGTTGAAGCGGTGGATCGCGCCGGCGCCGAGGTTTTTGCTCGCACCGTCGATGATAAGGGCCGCGACACCTACACCTCGGTCATCCTGGTCAAGAAGGGGTCGGGTCTCACGCTTGAGCGACTGTTGACCTGTGACAGAAGTCTCAACTTTGGCATGGGCGATCCGAAGTCGACCTCGGGAACCCTGGCGCCAATGACCTATCTGTTCAATCCGCGTCATATTGACCCCAAGGCCTGCTTCAAAAGCGTCCGGTCGGCCGAACATTCGGTCAATCTCTTGAGCGTCGCCCAAGGGGTGGTGGACGCCGCCGTCAACAACTCGACCGGCCTTGCCTATTACAAAACCGGCACGCCGCAAGCGCGCCAAGCCGTGGCCGCTACCGACATTATCTGGGAGAGCCCGCCCCTGCCCGAATCTGCCATTGTCTATCGCGGCGACCTCGATCCTGAGGTAAAGGCAAAGATCCGCACCTTCTTCGTCACCTATGGCAAGGGAACCGGACCCGAAGCGGCCCACCAGCGGGAAATTCTCGCCAAACTCAAATATTCAGAATTTCGCGCTGCGGAAAATTCCTATCTCGACCCCATCCGTCAGATGAAGACCGCCGCTGCGGCGGTCGCCCACTAGCCGGATCTGCAAGGTGGAGCCCCGTCAAACAGTTCAACTGCGGCCAGACGCCGTGCAGCGGTTCGGGGGCTTTTTCCTCTGGGGCGGGCTCCTGATCGCGCTTGTCCTCAGCGCGCCTGCGGTGAAGTTGGGCGATCTGCCACTGCTCTTTAGCCGCTCAAATAATATGCAGCATTTTCTGGTCGGCCTGCGCAATCCCGACCTGGCCCATTGGCAAGACTATGCCAGCGACATGTTTCTCACCTTGCAAATGGCGCTCTGGGGCTCGGTGCTCGCCGTAGGGATCGCCACGCCCTTAGGCTTTTTGGGCGCGCGCAATGTCGCCCCGCCCCTGATCCAACAGCCGGTGCGCCGTCTCTTGGATGCCCTTCGCGCCATTCCCGACCTTGTCATTGGCACGGTCTTCGTCTTGGCCGTCGGGCTTGGCCCCTTGGCTGGCGTGCTCGCTATCGCGCTGAATACAGCGGGGGTCTTGGGCAAGCTCTTTTCGGAGGCGGTGGAATCTATCGACCCGCAACCGGTTGAAGGGGTGCGCGCGGTCGGCGCCCATCCGGTGCAAGAAGTCGTCTGGGGCATAGCGCCCCAGGTCGCGCCACTCTGGACCTCGTTTGCACTTTATCGGTTTGAGTCCAATGCGCGCTCGGCCACCATTCTTGGCCTGATCGGCGCGGGGGGAATCGGCCAAAGGCTGTTCGAATCCCTGGAAGGCTTCGACTATAGCGCCACGGCCATGATCATTATCATCATCATTATCGCCGTGTCGGCCATCGACCTTGTGTCACAAGCGATTCGGACGCGATTGATCTGAGCGACCACCTTGGGGCCTGCCCGTGCTGGACGCCGCCTAGCTCAAATGCGGTCGCCGCCTTAAGCGGGCGAGGCGCCGCAGCCGTCGCCAGAAGCGGACCTTTTCAGCCTCGGGATAGGGCTGAAGGTTGCGGATGAATTCTTCCGTACAGGCGCGCCAGGAAAACCGCTCGGCATAGGCGCGCGTTGCCTTGCGGTCGAGCTTGAGCGCCGCGAGACAGGCCGTCTGCAGGTCGGCGTCGCAGACCCCCGCGCCTGATCCGGGAATGAGGTCTATCGGCCCCGGCGCCGGAAAGGCCGCCACAGGCGAGCCTGTCGCCATGGCTTCCAAAATGACCAGGCCAAACGTATCGGTGAGCGAGGGGAAGACAAAGACGTCGGCTGCGGCAAAGTGGCGGGCAAGGTCCTCGCCAAACTTGGCGCCGGTAAAGACCACGTCAGGGTGTTTGTCTTGCAATTCCAGCCGCGATGGGCCGTCGCCGACCACCACCTTTGTGCCAGGGAGGTCGAGCGCCAAGAAGGCGGCAATGTTCTTCTCCACCGCCACCCGACCCACATTCATCCAAATCGGTCGCGGAAGGTCGCGCAGCTCTGGCGGCAGCTCATCGGCGCTTCTCGGCCGGAAAAGTTCAGTGTCGACGCCACGCGACCAGGGCGACAGATTGCGGAAGCCGTGCCGCTGCAATTCTTCGCGAAAACTGTTGGTCGCCACCATGATCCGCCCGGACGGACCATGAAACCAGCGCATAAAGGCATAGCCGACGCTTAAGGGCACCGGCAGCCGGGCCGAGACATATTCAGGAAACCGCGTGTGATAGCTGGTGGTAAAGGGGAGCTTCCATTCGAGACACAGCCGCCGCGCCGCCAGTCCAATCGGGCCTTCGGTGGCGATATGGATGGCTTCCGGCTCAAAGGCCTTAAAGCGCTCTTGCATGGGCTCATAGGCATTGATGGCGAGCCGGATCTCCGGATAGGTCGGCATGGGCAGAGTTTTGAACTGGTCAGGCGAAATAACCTCGACCTCGTGACCAAGCTCCCGACACTCCGCCACCGTGCGCGTTAAGGTGCGCACCACCCCATTGACCTGGGGCTCCCAAGCATCTGTGGCGAGTAAGAGCCTCATGACGGACTTGGGCCGCGTAAGACCTCGCGGCTGCGGCGCATCTGATCGGCCCAGGCAATCAACTCCAAGCGCCCATCCAGATGTTCGACGAGCGCGGTGCAGCTTTCCACCCAGTCGCCGTCATTTATATAAAGGATATCGCCAATCGCGCGCATCTCCGCCTTGTGGATATGGCCGCAAATGACGCCGTCGACGCCGCGCCTGCGGGCTTCATCCGCCACGGCGTCTTCAAAATTCTCAATAAATTGCAGGGCGTTCTTCACCTTAACCTTCACGAAGGCTGACAGGCTCCAATAGCCGAAACCCATCCGACGGCGGAGCAGATTCCAACTGGTGTTGAGGCTCAACAGCGCCCTATAGGCATAATCTCCAAGGAAGGCGAGCCATTTTGCATGGGCGATCACCCCGTCAAACTCATCGCCATGGGTGACGAGAAAGCGGCGCCCGTCTAGCGCCTCAAAAATTGCGTCCCTGGCGACGATGACGCCACCGAAATGCACGCCGCAGAAATCGCGCACCCGGTCGTCATGGTTCCCCGGCACATAAACGATACGCACCCCTTTGCGCGCCATGCGCAGGACCTTTTGCACCACATCATTATGGGATTGCGGCCAATACCAACCGCTTTTCAACTTCCAGCCATCAATAATGTCGCCAATCAGATAAAGGGTCTCGCAGTCGAGGACGCGGATAAAATCGAGCAACAGCTCCGCCTGACAGCCGCGCGTGCCCAAATGGATGTCAGAAATAAACGCCGTCCGCACCCGGAAGACCTGTCCGCCCTTGGCGGTTTCACTTGGCTCAAGACCAATTTCCTCGCCGTCAGCCATCTGCCACACCCCCAACACCCCGCCCCTCCGGCGCTAGGCTGATTAGATGACAGGCGTATGACGCTTTGGTCTCCGCCATATCTCGGAGGGTGACGCGCCAGATTGTCTTTTGCGGGATTGTTGCTTGTGTCGCGCGACCGAGGCGCCTTAGGTGCGAGACCTAGTTCGATTTTGAAGTCGCTTGACCCCCATGGCGCCCTTAAAGCCCTTTTTCACCTCACCCACGGCGCCGCGCCCCCGACGCTTGGGCCGCAAATCGGCCCAGACCCGTGGCAAGATCCTCGAGGCGACCTTGGAGCTGTTCGCCGAGGTCGGCTATGCCGCCGCCAGCCATGTAGCCATTGCCGAGCGCAGTGGCATGACGCGCGGCGCCATGCTCTATCACTTCCCGACCCACGAGGACCTGGTGGCCGCCGCCGTCGACCATATCCAGGCGGCGCGGGCGCGCCTGTTTGAAGAGGCGGTGAGTTCAGCCCCGCACGGCGCCGACCGAACCGACCACGCCATTGACAGCTATTGGCGACTGTTACGCTCGCCGGCCTTTGTCGCCTTTGCCGAACTCGAATCCGCCGCCCGCACCGATCCGAATCTGCAGGCCCTGCTGGTGCCCGCGCAACAGGCCTTCGACCGGGCCCAGGTCGGCGCGCATTTGTTTGATCTGGTGCAGGCGGGCGCCGGACCCCGGTTTCAGGCCAGCCGCGATCTGGCGCGATTTGCCCTTGAAGGCCTCGCCCGCGCTCACCTTGCCTATGATGCCGAGGCGCGCTCAGAGCGCTTGCGGGCTATCCTCAAGCGCGCAGCAAGAATGTTAAACCGAAAGGGCGGCGGCCAAGACCTGTGGGAGGACTGAGCCCCGGCTTACGTCGGCTCCGCGGCCATGACTTCAAAGCGCTGTAAATTCCGATCCCCAATGCCAAGCTCTGACCAACTGGCGCGCCAGGCCGCCAAATGGGCTGAGGCAAAGTGGGCCTCGAGATCGGCGCGGCTGCGCCAAATCTCCGACACCCGGATCAGGCCAGGGGTTTCTAAGTCTTCGGCATAGGCATAGTGAAGGCATCCAGCCTCAGCCCGACTTTGTTCAAGCATCTTGGCCATCACCGGTCGCGCATCCGCCAAACGCGCGGGCGGGACGGAGAAGGTTCCCATAATAATCAGTAGCATCAGGCCCCTCTGAAACCTGGTCGTAAGGGTGCGGTCCCGCAACGCCCTCTTGCCAGGATGTGGAATGTATCGGAAACTCACCCTACGGCCACAGGGAGATTGGGGAATGACGGAAAGAACCCCTGTCGACTGGTTTCAATATCCAAGGACTATGCAATTTTCCGCAAGATTGCGGCGGCGAAGGGCCTATATTTACACGCCCAGTCTGCGACTTGCGATTGGATTAAGCCTCGCGTTAGATCTGGTCTTTTTGGTCGGGCTGCCCTTCGTTTTTTCCCGTCGCGACGCCTTGCTTGTGGTGCGTCATGACCCCTGGCTGGGCGAGGCGCTCATTCTTGGCTTTTTCGGCGTCATTGGCGCGTCAGTGGGATTGAGTAGAATTGTCAACCTGCGCCGCCAGCGCTTCGATGCGCGGCTCCCGGCTCGGCCCGCGCAACCCTATCGCTTTCAAACCCAGGCGCCCGCCCAGAAGCGAACCGCTTTAGAAAACTGGCGCTTGCGTCGCGAAGTCCATGCCTGGCCTGCGGGTCTTCAGGTGCTCTACGTCCTCACACCTGGCTGGATCATGGTCAGCCCGACCTTTATCATCGTCACCACAATGTTCGGGCAAAACCGAGCCCTGTCGATCTCAGCCTGCCTCTTAGGCGTCGCTGGGCTTGCGGTCGCGTGGATTCTGGCGGGGCTTGTCTATTATTTACGGGGAAGGCGATTTGAAAAACGCCACCCGCGCCCACCCGAGAAAAATGCCCTCTCCGGCGTCTTAGCGACATTCGGCCAAAGCCGGGCCCTAGGTAGCCAGCGCTGACCGCACCACCATTGGTGGACTTAGGAGGGTATCGCCTCCAACACAGAGCGGTTCCCAACGGGTTCGGGAGCCTCGCGTTTGGTTTGGCGCGTTGGGGCGCTTGAAGTGAGCCGCGCCTCGAGGATGTCAATGATCTCGGCGTCGACGGTTAGGTCGAATTTGCGGGCGAACAGATTGCCGCTGGCCAGTAGGGCTGGGGCGTCGGCGGCACGGTAGGTGCGTGGGCGCAGTTTAATATCGCCATCGGCAACCCAATCGATCGCGCGCATGTCCGAATTGACAATCTCGCCATGGGCCGCGTCGCTCATCATTACGGTTTGAAAAAGCCCCTCATCAGCGATGAAGGAGTTGCGATAAAAGGCTTTGAAGCGGTTCGCCTCCGGCGCGTGGCAGACATATTGGCAAAAGGCCCGGGTCACCATCATCCATTGATTGCCAATATAGGGGGTGGCGTCGGTGAGATAGGGACGGTTGCCGGGCGACTGCACCATCTTGGTGCTGGTCTCTTCAAAATGATGCAAGATCCGGTTCATGGTCTCGGGGCGCAGCTTTTGCTGATCAAGTACCCGCAAATATTCCTTGCCGTTCGCCCGTCCGAGAAAGGCGCGAATTTCACCTTGGGTTTTCAAGGGGAAATCTTGACCGCTCAGATTGATGAAATAGGTCCAATCTCGGTCCATACGCAAAAGCTTGGCCATGCCCCGCAATTCGACATCGACAAGGCTATAACCGCCCCAAACCGCGCCCTGACTGGTGAGCAATTCCGCGTTTGGATAAGGGCGCAAAAACGCGCCAATCTCATCGGCGAGCTCCGGCCCGGAATTGAGGTCCACATGGACGAGATAGTGATTGTCTGGATGGTGGATGGCGCGGAACAAGCGCTTGAATTGCTTGGGATATCTGTGGACGAGCAGAAGATAAGCGAGCATGGGGCGCTTTCGGGCAAGCCAGAGCGCCTTGCCGCCCCGGCGCCTCAGCGCCAAGGGGAAATGAGAGCCATGACCATGAGGCTGTCGTGGGAGCGAACGACCATCGCGAGAAAACCGCAAACAAACTGAAGGCTTGGGCGGGGCGCACTTTGGCTTCAAATCGGAAGCCTCACCCTCTCATCCTTGATCATTCCGCCACAAAAAAGGTGGCGTTGACCTCACATAAAATATTATATTTACAGAAATTTTTCTCAAAAAGACGCTACCACATCTTCCGCAAAACCCCTAATTCTATTTCCCGGCCCGGGTCGGCCCGAGCGGTAGGATCTTGACACTCGGCTGGGAGGCATTGGCTTTCGGCGGCTTTACCTTTTTGGGCTTGCCCTTAGTTTCCTTCATCTTTGTACTTTCTGAGGCTGATGGCCTCGCCAGAGCTTGTGTCTTTCGCCACAGTCCCGCTGGAGGCGAGCAGCGCAAGTCCAGTGTCACTGATCCGCCAACCACTGGCCTCCCGCCGGGCATAGCCCAGTTCGGTCAGGGCGCGCGCATCCGAAATATTAATAAAATCCACCGCTTCGCCCGCATGTTTGCGGCCAAGATTGCGCAGCGCTTCCAATTGGTGAGCGCTCAAGGGCGAAGGCGTGACGGGGACGAGGCTCATATATCTGTCTCGCCGGGGTGTGCAGCGTTTCGCAAGACGGCCCGCAACAGCGCCCGGCGCGCTGGTGTCAGGTCGGAGCGGTTAAGCTCCAGATGGGCGCCTGCCGCCACATCCCCCAAATGTCGACCGCCCAACTTCCAGGCTTCCGCCCGAACAGCGGCTTGAGGCACGAGATGCGAGCTGATCCACTCCGTCAGCCCAAACATGTCGACCTCTCTTAAGACCAGGGCGTGAACCGCATCGGTCTGGCTCTGTGGGAACTATATGGGGAGGATTGCTGCGATTGCCCGAATTAAATTCCGCCCGGCGATAAATCCGATTCCGCGATACCGGACTTTGGCGCCTTTGCCGGAGGGTAAGAAGGCGCTAAATGGCGACAGGTCTTAGGGATGAAACTGATGAGTGACACTGTCGGCCCCGGTGATCTCGTTCTTTGTGTCAACGCCGCCCCAAACCACGTCACAGGCCTTCCCGTCCCCTTGCAGGCGGGCGAGACCTATCGCGTGCTCACCATTATGGACTTCGCCTGCCCTTGCGGACGGTCGGACGCTCTTTTGGACATCGGCATAGAGTTCGCCTGGTGCCAATCGCGCTTCCGCCTTCTGCCCAAGCCCAAGGCGCAACAAAAACCCCGACGTGTATCGGCGCCAAAGGAGACCGAGCGGGTAGGCTAACGGGGAGATTACGGCGTCTGGACGTACGCCCATATTGACCAGCCCAAAGCGGTCGCCTGAAATTGGTCGTTGGAAGGAGGACTGAGCAAAAATGACGACACATGACTATACGCGGTTCGCGCACCCGCTCGCCCATCCCGGCGAACACCTGCGTGAGGATTTCCTGCCATCCTACAGTCTTACCGCAGGCGCGCTCGCCAAGGCGATGGGGTTGAAGGACCGCACGCGCGTCGAGCGCCTGATCCGGGAAAAAGCAACCGGTAACGTCCGACACCGCGTTGCGGTTTGGAAAGGTGTTTGGGACCTCGCCGGAATTCTGGATGAACCTACAGAACCAACACGACCTTTCGGTCGCCGCCATCGCCGTTCGCGATGAGCTTGCCGCGATCACGACGATTGCAGCCGCCTGAACCGACAAAACTCTGGATCGCCTAGACGCCGCCCCTCTACACTTCCACCCCTACATCAAGCGCATGTTCGTGGCTGACGTCACGGCTCGTGGTTTGCGAACACGCTACGGGCGTTCGCAGCGACTTCAGAAATTCCACCTCTTCGGGATGGCGAGACAGCAATTCGATCAGACCCACAGCCGCGTCGCTCGGTGGCGTTGCACCGCTTTCATACTTCTGAAAAGCGCGACGCCCACCGCCGATGATCCGCCCCGCCTCTTCCTGGGTCAGGTTAAGGCGCTTGCGAACCTCGCGGACATGGGCCGCATAGGCCGCTTTTAGGTCGCGGAAGGCTTCCTCGGAATGGAATAGGTCCGTGCCAGTATGGAGGGAATCGCTGTCGTCATCGGGATACCAACCTGGCGTGGCAACCGCGCGGGTCATCGATCCGAACGACACAACTTGAGTGCGAACGTCGCGGTGCAAAACCTTGCCCGTCACCGGATGGATGCGCGTCTCAGCCATGACCGACCTCTTTGAACGACGTCAGCGTGACGTCTATCAGCGTTTCGCCCGCAAATTTCAGATAAAGCCAATGATCGCCCCACAGAAGCCGATAGGTGTCATGCCAGACCTTGGAATTCTTCGGACTGTGGGCCGTCTCGGACTTGATAAAGTCGCCGGGTTCGAGCGCCTGCACCACCTCGATAACATCCTCCAGGGAATAACCGAGCGCGCGAGCGCTCTCGTTGGCGCTGCGGGTGATCTCAATCGTCTCCACTTGAGAGAACTTAGCCTTGACGGCGATGAGATTGTGATGTGGCCTGCGCTTAACCGTCATCGGCGCATACACCTTAGAGGTTAATTAGTCAAGCGCTTGAGCAGCGGGTTCCAAGCCCCTCTACACATCCACCTCTGCATCGAGTGCATGTTCTTGGATGAAGTCGCGGCGCGGCTCCACCAGATCGCCCATCAGGCGGGAGAACATGTCGTCGGCGTCGTCGGCATGTTCGACGCGCACTTGCAAAAGCGTGCGCGCTTCGGCGTCGAGGGTGGTTTCCCAAAGCTGGCTGGCATTCATTTCGCCAAGGCCCTTATAGCGCTGGATATAGAGCCCCTTGCGGCCTGCGTCCAAAACCGCGCGCACCAGATCGAGTGGGCCGCGCACCGGGGTTGCTTGATCCTTGCGGCGGAAGATGGCCGGAGAACCGTAAGCATCCTTGAGCGCTGGGGTGCGTTCCGCTAGACGGCGCGCGTCGGAAGCGTGCAGCAGTTGGTCATCGAGGACGATGCGTTCGGAGACGCCCCGCCGAACGCGCGAGAAGATATAGCCGCCGGGGTGACCGCCCTCGGCTTTCTCGCCGGTCCACAGGCCATCGCCTTCTTCGGCATAGAGGCCAAGCCTGCGGGCGGCTGCGTCAATATCGGGCGTCTCGCTCAACAGACCGGCTATGGCGGCCTGCTCGACGGCGAAGGCAGGCGCACGAGCGGCCAACCGGTCGATCAAGGTCTTGGCGGCGCGGGCTTCGCGCACCAAGCGGATCAAATCCTCGCCCGCCAGCACTTCGCCCGAAGCCAGCGTTAAAGAGGCACCGTCGCCGCCCTCTTCAAACAGGAAGGCGTCCATTTCCGAGTCGTCTTTCAGATACCGAAACGCCTTACCCTTCGAGGCCTTATAGAGCGGCGGTTGGGCGATATAGAGATAGCCGCGTTCGATCACCTGCGGCATTTGCCGATAGAAGAAGGTCAGGAGCAGGGTGCGGATATGGGCGCCATCGACATCGGCATCGGTCATAATGATGATCCGGTGATAGCGGATCTTCTCAATGTCGAAATCTTCGCGGCCAATGCCTGCGCCAAGGGCCGTAATCAAGGTGCCGATCTGTTCAGAGCCGAGCATCTTGTCAAACCGCGCCCGCTCGACATTCAACACCTTGCCGCGCAAAGGCAATACCGCTTGGTTTTCGCGGTTGCGACCCTGTTTAGCCGATCCTCCGGCGCTGTCGCCTTCGACGATAAACAGTTCAGACTTGGTCGGGTCGCGTTCCTGACAATCGGCCAGCTTGCCGGGCAGGGAGGAAATATCGAGGGCCGATTTCCGCCGTGTCAGTTCGCGGGCCTTGCGGGCCGCCTCACGGGCTGACGCCGCCTCAACAATCTTGGCGATAATGGCCTTGGCCTCGTTCGGGTGTTCTTCAAACCACTGGCTGAGCGCTTCGTGCACCAGGCCCTCAACGGCGGGGCGGGCTTCGGAGGAAACGAGCTTATCCTTGGTTTGAGAAGAAAACTTCGGGTCGGGCAGCTTGACCGACAAGACGCAGGTCATGCCTTCGCGCGCGTCCTCGCCCGAGACAGACACCTTTTCCCGCTTGCCAGCGCCCGAGCTCTCGACATAGGCGCCGATCACCCGGGTCAAGGCACCGCGAAAGGCGGCCAAGTGGGTGCCGCCGTCGCGCTGGGGGATGTTGTTGGTGAAGCACAGCATGGTCTCGTGATAGCTGTCATTCCACCACAAAGCCAAATCCACCTCGACCTTGTCGCGACGGCCCCGCACCACCAGAGGCGCCTTCAAAATCGCCGTTTTGGACTTATCCAAGTGGCGGACAAAGGCCTCGACGCCCCCATCATAATGCAACCGCTCTTCAAAGGGCTCTGGGCCGCGCAGGTCGCGGAAATAGATGGTGACGCCGGAATTGAGGAAGGCGAGCTCGCGCAGCCGGTGCTCGAGCGTCTTGCGGTCGAATTCGATGGCGGAAAAGGTTTCGAGCGAGGGCAGGAAGGTGACGCTGGTGCCGTTTAGCCGTCGACCATCGCCAAGGTCAGGCGCGTCGCCGGTAACGCGCAAGGCAGCCACCGTATCCCCCCGCTGAAAGCGCATTTCATGGGTCTTGCCATCGCGCCAAATCTTCAGGTCGAGCCAGTCGGACAAGGCATTGACCACAGAAACGCCGACGCCGTGCAAGCCGCCTGAAACCTTATAGCTGTTCTGGTCGAACTTCCCGCCCGCATGCAGTTGGGTCATGATGACCTCGGCGGCAGAGACGCCTTCCTCGGTGTGGATATCGGTCGGGATGCCGCGGCCGTCATCGGTGATGGTGGCCGAGCCATCGGCGTTTAAGATCACTTCCACCCGCGTCGCGTAACCGGCCAAGACCTCGTCAATGGCGTTGTCGACCACCTCATAGACCATGTGATGCAGGCCAGAGCCGTCATCGGTGTCGCCAATATACATGCCGGGACGCTTGCGCACCGCATCGAGACCCTTCAGCACCCGGATCGAGTCGGCGCCATAGTCTGACCCATGGGCGTCGGCGGGAGCGGCAGAGGAAAGCGGGGGAGAAAAGTCGTCTTCAGCGGTCATGTGATCATCCGGAGGGCGCGGATCGAGCCAAAAAGAATCACGCGCCGTGAACCCAAGAGTCTATAGGCTAAAGAGGCGAAAATATCACGTTTATTCCGCCAGATCGGGCTTGAGCGCCCCTTAGTCCGGATAGAGTTGGGCCGCGTCGACCCGCACCCTGGCCCCCCGCTCCAAACCCTCGAACAGCGCCTTTTCAACCCCGGTCAAAAAGGCCTGCAAATTGAGGTCCCCAAGTTCCTCATAGAGGGCGGCGCGACGGACGGGGTCGAGGTGGGCGGCCACCTCGTCGAGCAACAGGATCGGCGCCGGCGCCACCGGATCGCGGGCCAAGCGCGCCGCCTGGGCGAGCACCAAATTGAGCAGCAGCGCCTTTTGCTCACCGGTCGAGGCCTCGGCCGCCGCGCGACCGCCCTCAGCCTGCACAACTTGCAAATCGCAGCGATGCGGCCCGAACAGCGCCCGGCCAGCAGCGGCATCACGCGCCCGACTACGGGCAAAGCCCCGCGCCAGGACTGGCTCCATCTGGTCTTGCGGCTGGTCTAGGTCAAAGGGTTCATTCTCCGGCGCGGTCAGGCGAATCAGCGCGCGGGGAAAAGGCCGGTCGGCACGCGCGGCGATCTCCTCCGCCAAGGCCGCCACCGTCTGGCGTCGGGCCAAGGTCAGGGCAGCGCCCGCGCGGGCGGCAGTCGCCTCGAGCGCGTCGAGCCAGACCGGATCTGCCGGCGCATCAGCGGTCAACAGGCGCAAGCGTTCCCGGAGGGCCTTTTCATAGGCCGCCACATCGGCGGCGTGGTCCGGATGATCGGCAAACACCAAGCGGTCGAGAAAGCGGCGGCGCTCACTGCTCCCCTCAAGAAACAAGCGGTCGTGGGCAGGCGTCAGCCATATCATCCGCACCCGTTGTGCAAGGTGCGCCGGGGTTGCGGTCTCGCCGTCTATGCGCACCTTGCGTCGCGCCGACCCGGCCTCTGCCCCAACCCCTAATCGTACCGGACCGTCACGATCGGCGAGCTCGACCAACACGGCCCAGGCGCGATGTGGCGTTTCATCCGGCGCCCGTCGCCCAACCTCAGCCACACTGGCGCTGCGCAGCCCGCGCCCCGGCGCCAGCCAGGACAGGGCCTCTAAGAGATTGGTCTTGCCCGCGCCATTGCGGCCATAGAAACAGACAAGCCCCGGCGCCACGGCCAGTTCCGCCCGTGCATAGGAGCGGAAATCGGTCAGGGCAAGGCGAAGGATTGGCGCGCGCGGCATGGGCTCAGTCTAGCCGGATGCGGCGCCAATGACACGCCTCAGAGACAACTCACATTTAAAAATGCTGCAATGCAATAAATTCATTTGAAACCCAACAATGGCATACCTATATCGCTCTTGCGGTCGTTGAGGGCCAAAATTACCCGTCATTTGTGTTTGTCGGGCGATTTCTTTCCGAAATCTTAACCCTCACGTCGCGTCAGAAAAAGGGGATTGAAGATGTCTAAACTTACCACTTGGGTCGAACCTATCGGCAATTCGGTTTTGGTGATCTTGCTCGCCGTATTTCCGATCGCTGCCATCGGGTTCTTGGCCCCGTCGCTCTAAGGGAGCGATTCGCACAGTCAAAGCCCGCGCCGTCGCGCGCGGGCTGCTATGCTCAAGGCAAGCCTTTCGGCAATCAGGTCGTCGGGCGAGCCGGTTGATTTACAAGCCCGGTCCGCCTCTAAGATCTCGACCTGCAAGCTGTCGAGATCGGCGAGCCGCCAGCTGCGCATCTGGCGCAGAAACTCCCGTTCCTGCTTCCAAAACACGCCAACAGCCTTGGCCGCTTCAGGAGGCGCCATGCCGGTGAGCGTTAAGGTCAGCGCGCGCCGCAAGCGCATCAAATGGCCGCTGAGGGCGCGCACCACAGCCACACCACCCTCGCCCTCCGCCCGCGCGCGTCGCAGTCCGGTCTGACTTTCGCGAGCGCGAGCGCCAAAGGCATCGGCTGCGGCATCGAACAGCGAGGTTTCTGGCTCGACGCCTAAATGATCAACAAGATCGGCGGGCTTGGCCTGCAGGCCGGAGCCTGGACCCAGATAAAGGATCAGCCGTTCAATTTCCTGACGCATGACGCCGCGCTCCTTGGGCAGGCGGGCGACAAAAATGTCCATGGCCTCTTGGCTCAAGCCGACCCGATCCGCAGCCAGAGCCTCGCGGACGAACCGCGCCACATCGCCGACCTCGTCCTCATAGATGGGCAGGGTCGCTGCGGCCTTGGCCGCCTCACAGACCTTGCGCAAGGAAGATGCGCGCTCCAGCGCACCGGCCTCGATCAAAAAAAAGGCGTCGGGATTAAGACTACCCTCCAAATGGGCCTTGACCGCTTCTGCGGCGACCTTCTCGGGCCCGGCCTTATCACCGCTCAATTTCAGGCGCACCAGGCGCCGACCACCCATCAGGGACAGCGCCGACAATTCATCGATAAGCCGAGCCGGGTCGCCGTCCAGGTCGGTTTCGGTCAGCCGCGCCACATCAAACGGATCGTCTGGCGAGGCCGTCACCTTGGCGGCCAGGGCGTCGGCCCGCTCCTTCACACCGCCTCGGTCGCGGCCGTGGATCAGGCAAACAGCCACTTCGGGCGGCGGGCGCGCCAGAAAGCGCTCCACGTCGGCCCGCTTCGACAAGATCACGGGGTATGGCCGTGTTGGGCGAAAAACCTCGCCAATCGCAGCCGAAGCTGATCGGCCGCTAAGCCTGCCGCCCTTTGCTCGCCATCCTGTTCAGCGGCAACCCCGGCATAGGGTTGGTCGGCCGAGTCATAGGTGGCGGACACTTCGAACTGATCGTGGGTCAGAACGTGGGTCGTGGCGGCGTCGGAAAGCTCATAGACAACCGTCATGGTCAATTCGTAGCGATTGGCGATATTGTTCACCCGCACGCCGCGCGGCACCCGTCGGGAATAGACCTTGAGCCCAAGCTTCAGCGCCCCGTCCGTATGGTGACGGCCCAACTGATCATTCAGCTGCTCGACTACCAAAAAGCCGTCGCGAGAATGTTCGCCCAGCACCACTTGGACATTTTCGAGACCCTGCACGACGCCTTGATGACCGTAGAGGGGGGTAAAGCCACAGCCGCTCAAGCTCAGGGTGGCAAGCCCGATCCCCATGGTCCTAGAAAAGCGCCAGCGCATCTTTTCCTCGCTCAATCTGGTGATTTCGGCACCGCGACGATGTTGACGATGCGATCCTTCACCACAATCACCTTGCGGACCACCAAGCCCTCAAGGTGACGCTGAACGTCGGCGTCTGCAAGCGCTACCGCCTCAATCTGCGCATCGGCCAAACCCCGGGCGGCGCGAATTTCGCCCCGACGCTTGCCATTGACCTGTACAGCCAGCACCGCCTCATCGTCTTCAGTCAGGCTTGGGTCGGCTTCAGGCCAGGGCGCGTCGACCACCATGCCTTGCTCGCCAAGGCGAGCCCAGCACTCTTCCGCCAGATGGGGCGTAAAGGGGGCGATCAGCCGCGCCAGATAGGACAAGGCTTCGTGTCGGGCGGCCAAGTGCGAGGGCGACGCGCCCTCGGCCGGATGGGCCCGCAGCGCCGCCATCATTTCGTGCATCCGCGCCACGGCCAGATTGAACCGGAAGGCGGAAACCGCCTCTGTCACCTGGGCCGCCAGCCTATGGGTCGCGCGGCGCAAACCGAGGCCATCGGCTGACAGGTCAGGCGCCCGAAACGGACCGTCCGGCTGGGCGTCGAACTCGGCCCAGATCCTCTGGATCAAGCGCCACGCCCCCTCGACCCCCGCCGTCGACCATTGCACATCGCGCTCGGGGGGAGAGTCTGACATGACAAACAGACGGGTCGCATCAACACCGTACTGCTCGAAAATATCCTCGGGCGCGACGACATTTTTCTTCGACTTCGACATCTTTTCGACGCCGCAGGCCTCAACCGCCTCACCGGTTTCGACGACCACAAAACCACCGCCGGGCCGGGCTTCCAGCTCAGCAGGCGACAGCCAGCGGCCATCCGACGGCGCCCGATAGGTTTCGTGGGTCACCATGCCTTGGGTGAACAAGCCGGCAAATGGCTCCTTCACACCCACCCAACCTTGCTCTTTGAGTGCACGGGTGAAGAAGCGGGCATAGAGGAGGTGCAAAACCGCGTGCTCGACCCCGCCAATATATTGGTCAACCGGCAGCCACTTGTCGGCAGAGGCGCGATCAACCGGGTCTTTGGAATGGGGACTGGCAAAGCGGGCGAAATACCAACTCGAATCGACAAAGGTGTCGAAGGTGTCGGTCTCGCGCTCCGCTGGGCTGCCACAGGTCGGGCAGGCGACGTGGCGCCACGTCGGGTGGCGCAATAAGGGATTACCCGGCCGATCAAATTGCACATCGTCAGGCAAGAGCACCGGCAGGTCTGAGTCCGGCACCGGAACCACCCCACAGCTTGGGCAGTGGATCATCGGGATCGGACAGCCCCAATATCGTTGCCGCGACACGCCCCAATCTCGCAGGCGATAGACTGTGGCCCCTTGGCCCTGGCCTTGCGCCTCAATGCGGGCGATGGCGGCGCGCTTGGCCTCTTCTATGCCAAGCCCATCCAGGAACTGCGAATTATAGAGTTTCCCAGGTCCGACATAGGCCTCGTCCGCCACCGCAAAGCGGCTCGCCTCGGCGCCTGGCGGCAAAACCACGGGACGCACGGGCAGGTCGTACTTGCGGGCAAAGTCGAGGTCGCGTTGATCATGGGCGGGACAGCCGAAGATCGCTCCCGTTCCGTAATCCATCAAGATGAAGTTAGCGATCCAGACCGGCAGTTCAATCTCAGGCTGGAACGGGTGGCGCACAGAGACGCCGGTCGGCATGCCGAGCTTCTCGCCGACCTCGATCTCGACCTCAGACGCGCCGCCTTGGCGACACTTGGCGACAAATTCGGCAATGTCAGGGTTCTGGGCGGCCAAGGCGACCGCTAAGGGGTGGTCGGCGGCGACGCCGACAAAGCTCGCCCCAAACAAGGTGTCCGGCCGGGTGGTATAAACCTCGATGGCATCAAAGCCTGCAGGCGCGCCCGATGTGGTGGTGAAGTGAAACTTCAGACCTTGGCTGCGCCCGATCCAGTTTTCCTGCATCAGCCGGACCTTTTCCGGCCAGCGATCCAGGGTCTGCAAACTGTCGATCAGGTCATCAGCATAGGCGGTGATGCGCAAGAACCATTGGGTCAACTTGCGCTTTTCCACCAGGGCGCCGGAGCGCCATCCCCGACCGTCGATGACCTGCTCATTGGCAAGCACGGTCATGTCGACCGGATCCCAGTTGACCACGCCCTCGCGCCGATAGGCGAGGCCCCGTCGGTAGAGATCGAGGAAGATCTTTTGTTCTTGGCCGTAATAGTCCGGATCGCAGGTGGCAAACTCGCGCGTCCAGTCGATGGACAGGCCCAATTGCTTCAGGGGCGTGCGCATGGCTGCGATATTGTCATAGGTCCAGCCCTTGGGATGCACGCCCTTTTCCATGGCGGCATTCTCAGCAGGCATACCAAACGCATCCCAGCCCATCGGATGGAGCACGTCAAAGCCTTGGGCGCGCTTAAACCGCGCCACGACATCGCCCATGGTGTAGTTGCGCACATGGCCGATATGGATGCGCCCCGACGGATAGGGGAACATTTCCAAGACATAGTATTTGGGCCGCGGAGCGGCCGCGCTGTCCGCTGTGTCCCGGACGACAAAACTTTCTGCCTCGTCCCACCGCTGACGCCAGCGGGGCTCGGCGACCTTTGGATTATAACGACCCATGGGGTCGACCTATCAGCCCTTCTGGTCGATCGTCGAGAGCCTGAGCTGCCGCGCCTTGGTCAAAATGGCATTTTCCATATCGACATCGGTCTGGGCAGACACGGCGGTATTGACCCACGACCCCGTCGCATCCTTCACCTGCTTATTGACCGTCACGGCGAGACCATCGGCGCGCAGGCGGGTGTCAAGGATGTAGACCGTGGCTTTGAACCGCTCGTCAGGCTTTTCAGGATTGACATACCAATCGGTAATAATGACGCCGCCATAGGGGTCGGCTGACGCCAAGGGCATAAAGGCCAAGGTGTCGAGCGAGGCGCGCCACAAAAAGGCATTGACGCCAATCGAGGTCTGCGGGTTCGCCTTGGACTGGGTGTGGAACGGATTGGGCGGTTGCGCCGCGCCGAGGCCGATATGCGAGCACCCCGCAAGCCACACCGCCGCCGTCGCCGCCAAGGCCACCTTACCAAGTCCCGCCATCGTCACATGCTCCTCAGCCGTCCGCCCCTACGGACGTCTTTCGTCCCGCGGTCGCGCGCTTTGCCGCGAATAGCCGTCTGCTCTATATCAACCTTGTGCCCACTCCAAGGCGGAATTGAGGTGAGGTGCGGCGACGCACGCCGCCAATCGCGGCGGACCTCCTTTTACGGCGGACTTCAAGGCTGACGGCAAACCGTGTCAAGCTGGACACAGGCCCCGCCTGAATGCCCGCAAACGATTGATACAATTTGACCGCTAAAGCCCAATCGGATTAATCCCTCAGTCAGAATGATGGGATAGAGTGTCGACGTGGTCGTAAATCTGTCGGGTTTCTGTGACAGAAGCGGCGAACATCGATTTTGGGGAAGGGCTCGATAGCCAATGCGTGGCGTTGCGCACATTGCCAGTCTGGCGGTTGCGCTCCTGGTTTCGGGAGCGGCGACGCTCGCCTATGCCGATCCCCACGCTCAGACCACCCAAACCGCCCCGACCCAGTCAACCACGCCGCAGCCAAATTTCACCGGCGACGTGGATCCAACCGGTCCTTGGTCCATCAAGCCCGATCATCACACCTTCCAACTCGGTGCCGGAAACCGTTGGGGCCTGAAGCTCGACATGGAGCAACCCTTGGGTCGCGACATGGCTTGGAAGGATGTTAAGGCCGGGGCCTTTGTGAAACTGACGCCGAATATCCGCGTCGGCGGCACGGTCGGGCTGGGCGATAAATTAGCCCAACCGCAAAAGGTGACGCCGGAAGATACCCAGCCGCGCGTCCATCTGGAAACCGCGTTTAAATTCTAAACCATCTTCAGCGACGCATGGAGCCGAGCGCCCGTGCGGCGGCCTTAGCATAACGGTCGTGGGCGATGCACGCCAGGTCCGGTCGCCATTGGCTGCGGGGGTCTGAGGCAAATTGATCGTCGAACGCATGGGTGGCGTCGGGAAACTCTAGTCGCTCGACACCGATCCCATCGGCCTCCAATCGGGCAAGTGCGGCCAAGGGCCCACGCCGTCCCACCACCTGATCACGGCCAGCCAAGCAGGCAAAGACGGGCGGCTTCCGCGCCCCCCACCCCTTTTTCGCCGTGGAAGCGGCAAGGCCGCAATAGGGATAGATGAGACCAACAAAGGCAAGGTTGCGCACCCGTTCGGGCGGATTGGGGTGCGCCAGAGCTTCCATGACGCTCCACCCGCCGTGGCTCCAGCCCGCCACCCCCAGTCGGGCGCTGTCGACACCCGGCTGCAATGCCAGCCAATCCAAGGTGGTGGCGATATCGGCAGACCTTTCGCGGCCGCGAAGCCGCAAGCCCGTACAAATGGTTGCGGTGGCCTCTACCCGTCCGATGCCGCGCGGTGTGAAGGAATCGACCACAGCCACGATCAGACCCTGGGCGACGGCGGCTTGGGCATAGTCGAACTGCAGGGGCGTTAAGCCCCCGCAACCGTGGAATTGGGCAATGGCCGGGAAGGGACCAGCGCCTTCGGGTCGAAAGAGGCGAATATGCTGGCCAAGCTCGACACTCATGCGGCCTTCTCCGTGGCAAATTGCAAGGCCAATTGGGTCAAGGCACCGTAATTGAGCTTGCCGGTGGCCAGCAAAGGCAGAGCGTCGATCTCGACGATCTGGCGCGGGACAGCAAGCTCAGAGACGCCTTTTTTGCGCAAGGCCAGACCAATCTCCCGCGCCGTCACCCCGCCCTTGGTGGTGAAGAGCACGAGCCGCTCACCCTTGCGCGGGTCAGGTGTGGCGACCACGGCGATCGCGGCGTCGGGCATGACCTCGGCGATCAAGCCTTCTAATTGCCCGAGCGAAACCATCTCCCCGCCAATCTTGGCAAACCGCTTGGCCCGACCTTTGATGGTGACAAAGCCGTCGGCGTCGATGTCGACAATGTCGCCCGTATCGTGCCAGCCATCGACCAGCGGTTGCAGGCGTCCCGGGTCGGAAACCAGATAATAGCCTGCCATGATATTGGGTCCCCGCAGGCGCAGACGTCCGCCCGTCTCAACCCCTTCGACCGGGTCCAAGGCGAGCGCTATGCCGGGCAAAATGCGTCCGACCGTTCCGGCCTTAAAGTGCATGGGACTATTGACGGCAATGACAGGCGCACATTCGGTTGCCCCATAGCCTTCTAAGAGGCGGATGCCGAACTTTTGCATGTAGAGATCAGCCGTTTCCGGCTTCACCCGCTCGGCGCCCGCAAAGATGTAACGGACGCTATAGAAGTCATAGGCTTGGGCCTGACGGGCATAGCCGAGGAGGAAGGTGTCGGAGCCAAAGAGGATCGTGGCGCTTGCATCATAGGCCAGTGCCGGAACCGCCGCATAGTGCAAGGGGTTGGGATAAAGGAGCGCTCTAACCCCGTTGAAAATCGGCAATAGCGTCGCGCCCGTCAGGCCAAAGGCGTGGAACATTGGCAAGGCGTTCAAAACCTTATCGGTTGGATTAAAGTCGATGCGGGCCGCGACCTGATGGCAATTGGCCAACAGGTTTTGATGGGTCAGAGCCACCCCTTTTGGCGCGCCTTCCGAGCCTGAGGTGAAGAGGATGACGGCGATGTCGCTCGCCTTGCCGACAGGCCGTCCAGCCCAGCCCATCCGATCCGCAACCAAGGCGGCAAGACGGTCAAAGGCGCTGATGCGCGCAGCCAAATCCTCTAACCAGAGGATCGCGACCCTTTCAGATTCAAGGCGCGTCACGCACCCCTCCAACTTGGCTTGCGCAACAAAGGCGCGAGAGGTAACGACCCGCCGCACCCCTGCGGCGCGACAGGCGTCTGACAGGTGCTGCGGACCGGCGGAATAGTTCAGCATGGCCGCCACGCGCCCATAGGATTGCAGCCCAAAGAACGCCACCACCGCGGCATTGACATTGGGCAGCATCAAGCCGACCGCGTCGCCCGGCTCTCCTTCAGCGCAAATTACCCGTCCCAAAACCCGAGCGCCGATGATCAAGCGATCATAGGTGAGGGGGGCACGCTTGACGTCTTCGAGGATCATTTGGCCGCCTCCGTGGATCTGGCGGGCGCCGAGCAGAGCTTCAACCAGGGTTTGATCCTTGGACGCCGAGGCAAAGGCAGCGGTGCTCATCAGATCATAGAGCGCTTGGGCCCCTGCCTGACGACGATGCCGCGCGGAGCCCTCATTTTCAATCTGGGCCGCTGGATGAATAGTGATGCGGACCTTGGGGAACAGGCGACGCTTCACCTTGCCGCGCAGCAGCGAAAAGGGGCTATATTGCGGGCCGTCAATATGGATCGGGATGATCGGCGCGCCGCTCTTTTCCGCCACCATGGCCGGGCCGGAAAACACCTTCATCAAGGCGCCGGTGACGGTGATGCGTCCCTCGGGGAAGATCACCAAGCTTTGGCCGCCCTTCAAGGCCTTGACCATGCGGCGGGTCGAGAGGGGGCTGGTCATATCCACCGGAAAGGCGGCGAACAGCGGCAGGACGGGTTTCATCCACCAGGCGCGGGCAATGGCGGAATGCACCGCAAAGGCAGGCTTGCCCGGCAGGACCGCTCCGATCAAGGCGCCGTCCAGATAGGATAGGTGGTTGACCACCAGGACTGCCGGTTGGCCGTCCTTTGGCAGGTTCTCAAGTCCCGTCACCTCAACCCGAAAGGCGAGCTTAAAGACAAGGCGCAGAACAGGCTTGAGGATCGCGGCAGGGTCCGAGACGATGGCGGCTATGGCCACCATGGCGGCGACCAAGGCCAGAGCCAGGATCAAGGCAGCGAGGCCCATGCCAAACTTCAAGGCGAGGCCAGCAACAGACAGGGCCACGACGCAGACAAAGGCGGTGATCAGGCTATTGGCTGCCTGAAGGCGGGCTCTTTCGCTTTCCGGGCTCTCAGCTTGGATGACAGCCGTCAGTGGCGCGGCGAACAACCCGCCAATAAAGGCAAGTGCGGTGACGTCGAAGAGGATGCGCCAAGCTTCCGGCGTCGCAACAAAGGCACGAACATTGGCGCCCACTTGGGGCGTCGCATAGCCCATCAGACCCATGGCGAGGTCGAACAAGACAAGGGCAAAAGCGGCGGCGGTTATGGGCGCAAGCCGCGTGGAAACTTCCCCCTTCAAAATCGCATTGCTGGCGAGGGCTCCTAAGGCGACGCCGACCGAAAACAGAGCCAGGAACAGCGACACCACCTCTGGACCTGCGCCAAGAATCTGGCGGGTGATCGGGGCGAGTTCAGACAGGAGAATGGCGCCTGCGGCATAGAACCACGCAATGCCGAGCATGGCGCGGAAGGCCTTCGGGGTCCGGCGGGCGCGGCCCCAGAGGCCAAGATTGGCCTTGATTGGATTTAAGATCGGCAGGGCAGCCTGTTCCGGCTCAGGCTGGCGGGTGACAAAGAAGGACGCCACCAGGCCGACAAGGCTAAAGCCAACGGTCAAGGTCGCTGCCAGGGCAGGGCTCACAAGACCCGCCAAGGCTTGGCCGACGAGAATAGCGATAAACCCGCCCGCCTCCATCAGGCTGGACGCGGCAAGGAGCTCGTCTTGTTTCACCGCGCCGGGCAGGATGGCAAACTTCACCGCGACAAATAGCGAGGAGTGCACACCGAGCAGAAAGAGTGCGCCCAACAGGAGCGGCACCGACGCTGTGGCAAAGCCCGCCAGCGCAACGGTCAAAATGACCAATTCCATCGCCTTGACCCAGCGCAAGATGACAACCCGGTCGATGGAATCGGCAATCTCGCCTGCAAGACCAGCAAAAAGCAAGAAGGGCAGTGTAAAGAGGGCCGTGGCGGCGACGCCGAGCACAGCGGCATTGCCGTGTGCGGCGTGAATAAGGCCATAGCTGGCCAAAATCATCAAGGCAGTCTTGAATAGGTTGTCGTTCAGAGTTCCGGTCAGGTTGGTCACGAACAGGGGCGCGAATTTTTGGTGAGTCAAAAGGCTGAACGGGTTCGACATGTGAAGGTCTCCGGTCGCTTAAGCGGACAATCCCGCTTGACGAACGGGTTGGTTTAAACACAGAATTGAGCGGTGTTCAATTGTTTTTTGAACGGTGCTCAATTATTTCTGCGGAGTCAAAATGGGACGAAGATCGGATCACACACGCGACGAGCTGAAGGCGCTGTTCATCCTGGAGGGATGGCGTCTGCTGGCTGAAACGGGGCTGTCGCGCTTTTCAGCCCGCGACGTGGCCAAGCGGGTCGGCTATTCGATTGGCACCCTCTATGTGGTCTTTGGCAGCCTCGACGGCCTCCTCTTGTCGATCAATGCGCGGACCTTAAAGCTTTGGTCCGACTTCCTCGCGGCGCGGCTAGCTGAAAATCCACCGGATCGGATCGCCGCCTTGGTGCGGGGCTATTTTGATTTCGCGCTGCAAAACCCGCGCACTTGGATGGCGATCTATGAGCACCACATGGCGGATCGGGGTCCGGCGCCTGACTGGTATCAAGAGGTGGCGGCCAATTTGATCGCTCAGGTGGCGGAAGAAATTGCCACCGTTTTGCCAAACGCCTCACCCAGCCAACTCTTGACCATGGCGCGGTCCTTGATCGCCACCGTTCACGGCCATTGCGCCTTTGCCGTTTACAACACCTTCGACATGCTCGGTGAAAATGACCCGGCGGGCCTTGCCTTGATGCGCGTCCGCGAAACCTTGGCGGCGGCGAAACTTGCATCGGCTTGAGGGGGAAGGCTTGGCTCCGCGCCTGGGATCAGGTCTCGGTCGGCGCAAGATCGTAAGGGGCGAAGACATCGCCGAGAAGCGGATTGGGAAAACGGCGCGCCTGGGTAATGGCGTAAAAGTTTTCGGTCAGTTGCGGGATGCGACAGAGCTCGACCAATAGTCCCGCCTCAAGCTCATCGCGGACGACAATCGGCGGCACAAGACTTACGCCGTCACTTTCCCGGGCGAGGAGGCGCAACATCGCCATGTCGTCTACCTCGGCCGAAATGACCGGCCGCACGCCTGCGAGATCAAGCAGGCGATCAAAGCCAAGGCGCACACCGCTATCGAGGCTCGGCAAGAGTACCGGCTCCTTGGCGAGATCCTGCGGGAATTGAAATGGCGGTCGATCGGCGCGCGCCCGACCGACCAAGCTGACCGGTTGCGCGGCCAAGAGGCGATTGCGAAAGGGGGTGCTGGCGTCGCGGTGCACGGCCTCGGTGGCTAAGACCACATCCAGGGTGTGGGCCTCGAGTTGGGCAAGAAGGTCACGCAATGAGCCGCTGCGGACGATCAACTCAACATCGCTCCGGCCGAGCAGCGGGCGTAAAAACTCGAGCTGGAAATTCCGCGACAGGGTGGTCAAGGCGCCGACCTTCAGCATCTGGCGGCTCAGCCTCGGGCGACCGTCTAGGGTGTTGAGCATTTCATCGCCTGCCGCAAACACCGCATCGGCATAATCGAGCGCAATACGGCCCGCCTCGGTCAAGATGAGCCGATTGCCGATCCGGTCGAACAGCCCGTGGCCAATCTGCTGCTCAAGTTTGTGGATTTGCACCGACAGGGCCGACTGGGACAGGTTCAGGCGCTGGGCGGCGCGATTCAGGCCGCCTTCGTGGGCGACAAACCAGAAATATCGCAGGTGGTTGAAATTAAGTGCCTTCATGGACGTTCACTTAAACAGAATGATTTGATCTAAACAATGAATTTTTAAGAAGCTTCTTTGCCGGGTAAAGGGAGGCGTTCATCGGCCTTGAGAGGACCCCCGCCTTGCCCATCACGCTCATCGCCCTCGGCGCGCCCGTGTTGTTGATCTTGGCGGGCAGTGTTGGATTTGCTCAAGGGGGCCTGCGGCCCCGCATGGCCTTGGTCTGGGCAGAGGCCTGCGCGCTCGGCGCTTTGGCCGTTGCGCTCGCCTGCACAGTTTGGCTCGCGGTCTGCGGACCTGGTGTGAATGTCGCGCTCCGATCCGAGTGGGTGATCGTCTCTGTCCGGCTCGATGCGGTCAGCGTCGCCATGGCGGTCCTCGTGGCATTTATCGGCTGGATCGTTGTTCGCTACGCGGCAACCTATCTCGACGGCGAGCCAAGACAGGGCCTCTTTACCGGGTGGTTGTGTTTCACCCTCGCAGCCGTGCTCAGCTTGGTTTTGGCCGGAAACCTGGTGCAGTTCGTGCTGGCCTGGGTCGCCACCAGTCTTTGCCTGCACCAATTACTGCTCTTCTACCCGACCCGCGCCGCCGCCCAGCGGGCAGCCCGGAAGAAGTTCGTCACCGCACGTCTGGGCGATCTGGCCTTGATCGGTGCGGCTCTGCTGATGGCTCGCCATTTCGGCACGCTCGACATTGGCGCCATTCTCGCCGCCGCCCGCCTGGGCAGCGCGAGCGGCGCGACGACCCTCGCCTGCGCGCTCCTGGCTTTGGCTGCAGCGCTGAAATCTGCGCAGTTTCCGACCCATGGCTGGCTGACCGAGGTCATGGAGACTCCGACGCCGGTCTCGGCGCTCTTGCACGCAGGGGTCATCAATGCCGGTGGGTTTTTGCTCATCCGTTTCGCCGACCTGATGGTTTTGGCGCCGGGCGTCCTCGCCTTCCTGGTGGTGATTGGCGGCTTTTCCGCCCTGTTCGGCGGCATGGTGATGTTGACCCAACCGGCTGTGAAGACCTCACTGGCCTGGTCCACCGTGGCGCAGATGGGCTTTATGATTTTGGAATGCGGCCTTGGCCTCTTCCCCTTAGCGCTGCTGCACATTCTCGCCCATTCGCTTTATAAGGCCCACGCTTTCCTCGCCTCCGGCGGGGCGGTGGAGGCCGTGGCCGCTCAGCGCCGCCCAGGCCCCGTGGCCATTCCTAATGGCGCCGCCGTGGCGCGCGCCTTTGCGCTCGCCCTAGGCGTCTATGCTCTGGTTGGGTTGGCGTTCGGACTGGCCTTCGGCTTGGCCCACAAGTCGCCCCAAGCCATTGCGCTTGGCGCCATTTTGATTTTCGGCGTCGCCTATCTGCTCGCCCAAGGCTTGGCCGATGCTGCACCCCGGGCGCTGACCTATCGCACCCTGGCCTATGGGTTGGGCGCCTCGATCAGCTATTTCGCCTTGCAAGCCCTGGCCGTGGCGGCAACGGCGGGCCTCCTCCCCGCCCCACCAAGCCCAGGCCCGTTACAATGGGGATTGATTGGGCTGAGCGTCATTAGTTTCGGCGGGGTGGCGGTGATCCAAGCCATGTTCCCGCTCTGGGCCCACCATCCGGCGGCGGCAGGGCTGAGGGTCCACCTCTCAAATGGTTTCTACGCCAATGCCCTGTTTGACCGGCTGCTTGGCGGCTGGCGGAGCGCGCAAATCCAATGTCTGCCAAGGAGACAGCCATGAAATTAGACGCGGTCTCAACGCCTGTATCCCTCGCCGCCGCGCGGGCGGCGCGCGCCATTCCACCGGCCTGGCCCTTGGCGGCAAGCGTGGCGGTCAATCCCTATCTCGGCCAAGCCCATCTCAGCTTGGCTGAAGCGAGCGCCCGGCTGGCGCGGGTGGGCGCTGGCCCCGTCGTCATGCCCCGTCCCTGGTATCTCGACCAGTGGCGGCAAGGCTTGCTGACAGAAGTCGATCTTGCCGAGGCTCTGGCGGCCGCAAGCTCTCCACTTCGCCCCCGTTCGCTAGCCGCGCTCTTGGCCGCTTTGCAGCAGACGGCACCCAGCCGACGCCCACCGCCGACCGTTGCCGATCTCGCGGCACAGGTTTCCGGCATCGATTGGCCGGGGATCATCGCGGATCGGTTTAACGCCTGGGCTGCAGCCTATTGCGACCAAGGACAGGCGTTGTGGATCGCACCGCGCGATGCTTCGGCCTATGGCGCCTGGCGCGCCTTTGCCACCCATGATCTGACGCCGGAAATTCTTGGCCTGAGCGGTTTTGCCAGCGATGTTTATGCCGCGCCAGACCGGGCGCATCAGGCCTTGCAAACCATGGTGGACCAGTTGGCCCCACCCGAAGCCGCGCTTGAGACCTATTTTCACCAGCTTTTGGTGACCCTTGGCGGATGGGCCCAATATGCCAGATACTTGCAATGGCAGGCGGACCTGCGCGGTGAAATGGAGGCGACACCCACCGACTTCCTAACCATACGCCTGCAATGGGAGGCGAGCCTCTATCGCGTCTATGGCGACCTTATCGCGGCAGACTGGCAGGCGAGCCTCGCGCTTCATGCCTCCCCGGCGGAGGTCACAGCCGACGATGTGCTCGATGAGATTTTGCAAGAGGCCAGCGAACGCAGCGCTCAAAGGGGCCTTTCCGCGACGCTGGCAGAGCCTGTCAGCGCGACGCCTTCGGATCGCCCGGCCCTTCAAGCGGCCTTTTGCATTGATGTCCGATCAGAAGTTTTCCGCCGAGCCCTGGACGCGCAGTCTGATACCGTTCAAACCCTTGGTTTTGCAGGTTTCTTTGGCTTAGGCGTGGCGCATCGGCGCTTTGCCTCCGATGTGGAGGAGTTGCGCCTTCCCGCACTTCTCGCGCCCCAGCTCGCCAGTGAGCCGCAGGACCAGGGCCGGGTCGGTCTCGAATTTGCCACGCGAATTCAGGCCCGAGCGAAGCGGGCCTGGATGCGGTTCAAATTGGCCGCCGTCTCATCCTTCGCCTTTGTCGAGGCGGCAGGACCCCTCTATGTCGAAAAGCTGTTGCGCGACGCGCTGGGTTTCGCCGGTCACACCGATGCGGAAGACCCGCCTCCACGCTTTCGGACTGAGCCGCCCTTGCCGAGCCGCATTGCGATGGCGGCCTCTGTCCTGCGGGCCATGTCCTGGACCGGCGGGTTTGCCCGCCTCGTCCTGATCATTGGCCATGGCGCCAAGGTGGTAAATGCTCCGCACGCCAGCGCCTTGCAGTGCGGCGCCTGTGGCGGCTATTCGGGGGAGGCCAATGCCCGGCTGTTGGTGAGCCTGCTCAATGATCCGCAGGTGCGCCAAGGCCTTGTCGGAGAGGGCTTTTCCATCCCGAGCGACACGCTGTTCCTGGCGGGCCTGCATGATACGCCGAGCGATGAAGTGCGGTTGTTCACGCAAGACTTTGACACCGCCGCCCACAGTCTCGACATCGCTCAAGCCAAGGCCTGGTTGGGGGCGGCTGGCGCCTTGGCGCGCACCGAGCGGGCCGTGCGGCTGCCCCGGGCGAAGGGCGAGGCCTCCCTTAAGCGGCGCGGAGGCGATTGGTCGGAAACGCGGCCCGAATGGGGGCTCGCGGGCTGCCAAGCCTTTATCATCGCGCCCCGGCGGCGGACCTTGGGCAAATCGCTGCAAGGGCGCGCTTTCCTGCACGACTATGACTGGCGCAGCGACCAGGACTTCAAAACCTTAGAGCTCATCCTGACCGCACCAGTGGTGGTGGCGAGTTGGATCAGCCTGCAATATTATGGCGCAACCGTTGCGCCACAGGTGTTCGGGTGCGGCGATAAGACCTTGCACAATGTGGTCGGCGGGCTTGGCGTCTTAGAAGGGACGACCGGGCCCTTGCGCGCAGGGCTTCCCTGGCAATCGGTGCATGACGGCGCTCGCTTCGTCCACGAGCCCTTGCGCCTGAGCGTCTGTGTTGAAGCCCCGTGCGCCGCGATCGATGCAATCCTGCAAAAGCACGATGGGTTGCGCGCCCTGTTCGACAATCGCTGGCTGCACCTTTTTGCGCTTAATGAGACCGGGCGCATGGCGTGGCGATATCGCAAGGTGTCGGCGTGGCAGGCGGTGGGCGACGGCGCAGAGAACAAGTCTGAGGCCGCATAAATATCTGTATTTGCTATACTATATATCTAGATACCCACAGGTGGAATTGACAGGGGCGGCGAGACGGATAGGGTGCGGCCATGACACAGCTTGACGCCCCTCCCCACTCCCGCGCCCTCTATCCAGGCGGCCCCTTGGTCTCCTCGCTCGCCTGGGGCATGTGGCGCTTTAAAGGCCAAGACGTTTCGCAGGCTAGGAGCCGCGTGCAGGCGGCGCTCGATGCGGGCGTCACCCTTTTTGATACGGCTGACATTTATGGCTTTGGCGATGGGGGCGGGTTCGGGGCTGCTGAAGCACTGTTTGGCGAGGTTTTGGCAAGCACGCCGGGCCTCGTGGCAAAAATGGTCATCGCCACCAAGGGCGGCATTATTCCCGGCGTGCCCTATGATTCAAGCGCGACCTATCTCACCTCGGCCATTGACGCCTCGCTGACCCGCCTACGTCTTGACCATGTGGCGCTATGGCAAATCCACCGTCCCGACATCTTAACCCATCCGGCTGAAATTGCCCGCGCCCTCGAAGCTGCCCATGCGTCTGGCAAGATCGGGGCGGTCGGAGTGTCGAACTTTACACCGGCTCAGGTCGAGGCCCTCGCCGCCTTCCTGTCTTTGCCCGTGGTGTCTTGCCAACCGGAGTTTTCGCCCCTGGCGATCAGTCCCATCTCAGACGGTGTGCTCGACCAGGCCATCCGACGCGACATGGCGGTACTTGCCTGGTCGCCCTTAGGCGGCGGGCGTCTGGCCGCACCGACGACGCCGCGCGAATCGGCGGTGGTGGGCGCACTGCAATCCGTGGCGGACCGTTTTGCCGTTTCGGTGTCGGCGGCGGCCTATAGCTGGATCATGGCCCATCCGGCGCGACCCATCCCAATCGTCGGAACCCAAAGCTTGGATCGCATTGCCGAGATTCCTGAGGCCTATACACCTCGCTGGACCCGCGCCGACTGGTACGCTGTCCTGGAAGCCGCGATGGGAGCGCGCCTGCCATGAACCTGCCCCCCTGTGAAGTCAGCTGGTTTTCTGCCCTCTGCGACGATGACTACGAATTTCTTGGCGTTCCCGATGCCCAGCTAAAGTCCAGTTGGGAGCATTGCCGCAACATCGTCATGCAAGCCGAGGCGGGCGGGTTTGACAATATCTTGCTCCCCTCCGGCTATGAGCTTGGCATCGACACCACCGTCTTTGCCGCCGCCATGGCCCCTTTGGTCCGCCGGATGCGTCTGTTGATGGCGGTGCGGATTGGCGAAATGTGGCCGCCGCAACTCGCCCGTCAAATCGCCACTCTGGATCAGATTCTCGGCGGGCGACTGACGGTCAATATTATTTCTTCCGACCTCCCGGGCGAAAAGCTGGCTTCTGGCCCACGATACGCCCGAACCCTTGAAGCGATGCAGATCTTAAAGACCTTGCTCAATGGCGAAGCCTTGGAGCATCGCGGCGAATTCTGGTCCTTGTCGCTGAAACCCCCGCGCATCACCACCCATTCTGGCAAGGCACCGTTGCTCTATTTTGGTGGACTGTCGGAAGATGCGCGCGAGGCGGCCGCCAAGGGCTGCGACGTCTATTTGATGTGGCCGGACAAGCGCGAGGCCGTGGTTGAGATCATCACCGATATGAAGGCCCGGGCGGCGAAATATGGCCGCAGCTTGAAATTTGGCTATCGCGCCCATGTGGTGGTGCGCGACACCGAGGCCGAAGCGCGCACTGCGGCCAACCGGTTGCTGAGTAAGCTGGACGACGCGGTGGGAGCGGAAATCCGCGCTAAGTCCCTCGATTCCCAGTCCGCGGGCGTCCAGGCCCAAGCGGCGCTGCGTGAGACCGCGGCGGAAGACGGCTATGCCGAAGCCAATCTCTGGACCGGTGTCGGCCGCGCCCGCTCCGGCTGTGGGGCAGCGATTGTTGGCGATCCAGATCAGGTCCTGGCCAAATTGAATGATTATCGCAGCCTGGGCATCGACGCCTTCGTGCTCTCTGGCTATCCGCATGCGGCGGAGGCCGACCTGTTCGCCCGCCATGTCTTGCCAAATTTGAACCACGGCCCACTCGTCTAACCGTAAGAAAAGGCGCGCAAAATGCGGCTCCGCTTTTTCGCTGACGGATTTGATCTGGACTTTCACGGCCACGCGCTGATCCGCCATCGCACCGATGCGCCCTTTGTCTCTTTAGGCCACGGCGAACCCGACATCCAAATGGCCCGGGGTAATTTCAAAATTGACGACTATGTCAGCGCCCGCATCCCCCTGACCTCCGCCAAGGCGGCTGAGGACGGCGACGGCGTCGATTTTTCCATCCTGCCGGGCCAACCGGCCATTCTGCGCCTCCGGCTTGCCGCCACGGCGCACAAACTCACCCTGTCGCTGCACAGTGAAGACCCGTCCTTCAACCGGATTTGGCTGCGGTTTCACGCAGAGGCCGACGAGCGGGTCTATGGCTGCGGCGAGCAGATGTCCTATTTCAATCTTCGAGGTCGGCGATTTCCGCTGTGGACCTCTGAACCCGGCGTGGGCCGCGACAAGTCGACCCTATTGACCTTCCTGGCCGACCAGACCCAAGCGGGCGGCGACTATTATTGCACCAACTATCCGCAGCCCACCTTCCTCTCGTCGCGGCGCTATGCGCTGCATATGGATACCACCGCCTATACAGCCTTTGACTTTCGCCATGCGGGGTTTCACGAGCTCGAGGCCTGGGAGACGCCCCGCCAGCTCGAGATTTTCGCTGAGCCGGATTTTCCCGCCCTGGTCGGCGCGCTCTCAGCCCGGTTTGGCCGACAACCTCCCTTGCCAGACTGGGTGCTGGACGGCGCGATCATTGGCTTGAAGTGCGGCGAAATGGGTTTTGTGCGCTTGCAGACCTATCAGGCCTCCGGCGCGGCGCTGTCGGCGCTGTGGTGCGAAGACTGGGTGGGCTTGCGTGAAACCTCCTTTGGGCGGCGGCTGTTTTGGGACTGGCGGTGGAATGCCGCGCGCTATCCTGACCTACCCCAGCGCATCAAGGACCTCGCAGCCGAGGGGGTTCGCTTCATGGGCTATGTCAATCCCTATCTGTGCGTCGACGGCACCCTCTATCCCGAGGCCTTGGCGCGCGGCTTTCTCGCCCGAGACAAACATGCAGACGCGCCCTATCTGGTTGATTTTGGGGAGTTCTTCTGCGGCGTTGTCGATTTTACCCAAGAGGAAGCGGCAGACTGGTTCGCTGAAACGGTCATCGGCCAGAATATGCTCGACTTCGGTCTCTCCGGTTGGATGGCCGATTTTGGCGAATATCTGCCACACGATGTGCGCCTGGCCAGTGGCCTTGACGGTATGTTGGCCCACAATGCCTGGCCGACCCTGTGGGCCAAGGTCAATGCTCAGGCGCTGGAAAGTCGCGGCAAGACCGGAGACGCGCTCTATTTCATGCGCGCTGGGTTCACCGGCGTGCAAGCCTATTGCCCGCTCCTCTGGGCGGGAGACCAATCGGTCGACTTTTCCCGCCATGACGGTTTGCCAACAGTAATCTGCGCAGCCTTGTCATCGGGCTTGCTCGGCAATGCCTATCACCATAGCGATATTGGCGGGTATACGAGCCTGTTTGACAATGTCCGAACGCCCGACCTGATCATGCGCTGGACCGAAATGGCCGCCTTTACGGCCGTTATGCGCACCCATGAAGGCAATCGTCCGGACCAAAATCTGCAGGTCGATCAGGACCCGGTGGTGCTGGCCCACTTTGCCCGCATGACCCGCATCTATCGTCACTTGAAACCCTATCTCAAGGCTCTGTCGCAAGAGGCCGCCACCCAAGGCCTGCCGCTGCAAAGACCGCTTTTTCTGCATTTCCCAGACGATGCGGCGGCCTACGACACGCAAGTTGTCTATTTGTTGGGCGAAGACCTGCTTATCGCCCCGGTGTTGCAGCCTGACACGACGCGCTGGCAAGCCTATCTGCCGAAGGGCTGCGCCTGGGTCCATGTCTGGAGCGGGGCGAGGTTTGACGGCGGCAGCACGGTCGAGGTGGACGCGCCGCTCGGGCACCCCCCGGTCTTTTACCGGCAAGGCAGCCGATGGGGCGCGCTCTTTGCGCAACTGGGCCAATTTGGTGTGGCGGCGTCATGAAACCGAGCGGCAAACGGCTCTTGCTGGGCATGGTCATTGCCGCAGGTATTCTCAACTATGCCGACCGCCAGATTATCGCGGTTTTAAAGCCGATCATGCAGGTCGATCTGCATTGGACCGATCAGGACTACGGCAACCTCACCGCCATATTTCAGTTCTCTGCCGCCATCGCCCTTCTGTTTGCCGGTAGGCTCGTGGATCGAATCGGCTGGCGACGGGCAAACCCTCTGGCGGTGGGCGCCTGGAGCTTAGCGGCCATGGCCCATGCCGTGGCGCGCGGGGGGCTGCAATTTGGCGCGGCACGCTTGGCGCTGGGGGCGACGGAAGCCATGGCGACGCCAACCGCCCTCAAGAGCCTGACCGCCGCCTATCCGGTCTCAGAACGGGGCCTGGCCTTAGGCGTTATGAACGCGGCCAATTCAATTGGCGCCATCCTAACCCCGCTGGTCATTCCGCTCTTGGCGTTGCGCTTTGGGTGGCGAAATAGCTTTTTGGTCACGGGAGGGCTCGGCCTGATCTGGGTGCTGGCCTGGAGCCTGTTGCAGCCCGGTGCCTTGATCGTCGATGACACGACCAGCGATCAACCGACCTCCCCGACCGTCAGCTGGCGAACCGTATTTGGCGACCGGCGGACCTGGGCTATTACCGGGGCTAAGCTCTTTTCCGATCAGGTGTGGTGGCTGTTATTGTTTTGGACGCCCGACCTTTTGCATCGGATTTTCCACCTCGGACTTTCTGAGCTTGGCCTCCCCTTGGCCGTGATCTATTGCGGCGCGGCCCTCGGTGCGGTTGTGGCCGGATACGCCTCGAACCAGGTGTTGAAGCGCGGGGTCTCCCTCAATCGCACCCGCAAACTTGGCCTATTGATCTTAAGTCTGGCGACGCTTCCCTTGGCCTTGGCCCCGTTCGCACCAAATGTCGCCTGGGCAACCGCCATCCTCGCCCTGACGGTCGCCGCCCATCAGGGCTATTCGACCAATATTTTTGCCCTGTGTACGGAGATTATTCCAAAAGACCGGGTGGCGACCGTCATTTCGTTCAGCGCCTTTTGCGGCAATCTCGCGGGCATGTTGATTTTGCAAGCCGCCGGACGTGTGCTGGGCGCAGGCCTGGGTTACGGGCCGCTCTTGGCCTATGGATCACTTTGTTATTTGATCGGGCTGGCTATTGTGCAGCTTTTGGTGCCGCGCCTCGTCGCCGCCGAGCCAGAGGCCGAGATGCCCGCCCTCAGCCGCCTTAATGCGGCGCCTCATTAGCTTCAGTGTGTTCATGGGCCTCATAGGGCGCCTCGCCAAAGACCCCGCCATGGGGTTCGGCGCGGCCACTGGGGTCGGCATGGATCAAGACGTCTGCGGCTGGAAAAGCTTCCAGTAATCGGTTTTCGGCACGCACCACGATCCGGTGCGCCGCCTCTAAGGTGAGGTCCGGATCGAGATCCATATGCATCTGGATGTGGATGAAGGGGCCGGACGCGCGCGTGCGCAATTGGTGCACGCCGCGAACCGCCGGATCATTCCCCGCCAGTTGGATAATCACCTCGCGCTCGGCGTCGTCGAGTTCCTTATCCATCAATTGATGCGCCGCCTCGCGAAACACGCCGACAGCCCCCCAGACCAGCCAAACGGCAACGAACAGCCCAGCGGCCGCATCAAACCGCGTATCTTTGAACAGGGCCGCTGCGCCGAGCCCGGCAAAGGCGGCGCCATTGGCCACCAGATCGGCCAAATAGTGGGCCCGATCTCCATGAACGGCGACACTGCCGGTTTTTTTCAACACGCGGTTCTGGGCGGTGACTAAGGCAACCACGGCGACCATGGAAAACGCCATGACGCCCATGCCAAAGACCTCCGCCTCAACGGGCCTTGGCTGCAAAAGATGGTCGAGCGCCTCGCGGCCAATCAAGGCGCCGGACGCAAACACCAATCCGGCTTGCAAAAGGCTGGCAAAGGCTTCGGCCTTGCCATGACCGTATCGATGCTCGGCGTCGGCAGGCGCAACCGCATAGCGGACGGCAAAAAACGTCGCCGCGGCGGCGAAGACGTCCAGCGCACTGTCACCAAGCGAGGCCAGCAGGGCCACCGAGCCGGAAAGACGCCAAGCGAGCGCCTTTAACAGGGTCAAGAGGATGGCTAGGCCTAAGGAAAATTGGGTCACCCGCGCCGTCAGCGCAGCACTGGCGTCGGGCGCAAGTCCGCCCGGCCTGGCCCCAGGCGTCAGGTGAGCCTCCGTTTCAGCCGTTGCGTTCATTTTGGGGCGTATCTCCCAGGATAGAGCTTTCCCATGTGCAGAGGATCGGGCAAAAGGCTAGCGGAAAGTGCGCGTGGGCTGCGACAATCTCCTAGGTGAAACGTGGCGCTTTGGCGTAAGACACAACCACACTGAGGGACGGAAGGTCGCCATGCTCGGCTCCTGGTTGTCGGCGGAAGAGGCGCAACAGCGGCTCAAGGTGAAGCCGCAAACCCTCTATGCCTATGTGAGCCGTGGCCTGATCGCCGCGCGAACCGACCTCGACGCCCCCCGCCGCCATCTCTACGCGGCCGCCGATATTGAACGGCTGGCCTTGCGCAGCCAACAGGGACGAGGTGTGGTGGCGCGCGAAACCGCCAGCGCCAGCGCGCCGATCCTGGCCTCGGGTCTCAGCACGATTTCCGAGGGGCGGCTCTATTACTGTGGCCGAGATGTTATTGCGCTGGCAGAACGCGCGACGCTCGAAGACTGCGCCCGGCTGCTGTGGAAGTCAGAGGAGGTCGATCCGTTTGGTGGATTAGGACCCTCTTTAAGGCTATCGTCTGGACCGGACGCCCGCACCCGGGCCTATATGCTACTCGCCCAACGGGCGGCGGAAGACCCCACCACGGCAGGACGCCCGGCGATTTCCCTTCTCAATGACGCGGCGTCCTTAATGATGGACCTTGCCGATGCGGTCGGCGGGGCCAAGAAGAGTGGACCTTTGCACCGTAGGCTCGCCAGCGCGTGGCGGGTCGAGGGGGACCGGGTCGATTTGATCCGCATCTGTCTGGTGCTGAGCGCAGATCACGATATTTCCGCGCCGAGCTATGCAGCGCGCATTGTTGCCTCGACGGGCGCGCCGCTGGCGGCCTGCGTCTTAGCGGCCTTGGCGGCCCAGTCGGGGCCGAAGCCAAATGGTGGCGTGGCCCAGGCGGCTGGCTTTTTGGCCGAGTGCGCCCGCGACCCAGACCCGAAGGGCGCGGTTCGTCGTCGGTTCAACCAAAGCGCCGCCATTCCAGGCTTTGGCCATCCCCTCTATCCTTTAGGCGATCCAAGGGCGCGGTTTATCCTGGAAAGGCTGCCCCCAACCAAGGACGTGCAAGACATTGCCGCATCGGGTGAGGAGGCCTGTGGCCTGGCGCCCAATCTCGACTTCGCCCTGGCTGCGGCGGCGCGCACCTTGAAATTGCCGATGGAGACGGCCTTTAGCCTATTTGTGCTGGGGCGGAGCGTCGGCTGGGTGGCCCACGCGCTGGAGCAGAACGCCCAAAACCGACCTATCGAGCCGCGCACCCATTATATTGGTCCGCCGCCCAGGCTCTATCCGCCGCAAGCGAAAGCTGAGGGATAGGCGCTTTTCTCAGCCCTAGTCCTGCGGGGTGAGCAAGGGGCCAAGGCCCGGAATGGTGATCAGCACATCGCGGAGCAGGTCGCGACCTGTCGCGGTGCGGACAAACTCCATCGACACAGGCAAGATGGTTTGCAAATCGGCTGTGGTCACGCCTTGGCGGGTTAATTTCTGCCCCATGGCCATGGCGTCGGACATGGCCGCTCCGCCCGCGCCCCCTGCGGTGCGCATCATGCCCGCCATCAGCCCGCCGGACTTGTTCTGGGTCATCTTGGCGCCTTCTTCCGCCAAGGCCTTGGCCCCTTCGACGGCGCTGAACAGGTCAGTGACACGCTCTGGGTCGGCGTGCTTTTCAATCAGCGCCAGGGCCGCCGCGAGTGCGGTGCGGGATTGGTCCGTCGTCAGGCCCGTGGCGTCGGCGGCTTGGTCAACAAGTGCGTCAATCATCCTCTAGCGTCTAGAGGAAGTCTGAGCGGACGTCCACGCTTGAGCGCACACCGACCGCGTCGAAATGCGCCGCGCGCCAGGATTGCGCCGCCGTCCGGCCAAGATCGCGCAATTCGGTCAGAAAGCCCCAATCGGTATTGAACTTTGAGGCCAAGGCGAGTCGGTCGAGATAGCCCTCAGCCGCAATGAGGTGCAGTCGCACAGACCGATATTGGGCGCGACCCTTGGCGTTCAACATCTCCTCCTCGACCAGACGATTGACGAAGGCGACAGCCCGAAATTCCGCCGCCAGGGTGGCGTTGAAGGTGATTTCATTCAGCCGGTCGATAATGGCACCGGTATCGGTCGGGGTAGTCGGGCGGTGGAAAGGGTTGAGATTGACCACCAAAATGTCGCGCGGCAGGTCGCCATAATAGAGCGGCCATAGGGGCGGGTTGGCCGTAAAGCCACCATCCCAATAGGCTTCCCCGTCAATCTCGACCGCTTGGAAAAGATAGGGCAGACAGGCCGAGGCGAGCACATGGTCGGCGGTCAAAACGCCGGTATCAAATATCTTCAGTCGCCCGGACCGTACCGCGGTTGCCGCGACAAACACCTGTACCGAAGGGGCCTTGCGCAGGTGCGCAAAGTCGACCGCCGATTGCAGGGCCTCGCGCAGCGGGTTGAAGTTGAACGGATTGAATTGATAGGGCGAAATGCCAAAGGGCGAGCCGGAGGCGAGGTTGTCGGCAAAGGCGTTGGCAGCCTGGACAAAGGGATTGTCGCGGCCAAAAACCGGCGCGAAGCTGCGCGACCAAAATCCAAGATCGCCAAACGGAGATCCGGCACCGCTGATGTTTCGCCAAAACGCGGCAAGCCCTTGGCGCGCGCCCTCGCGCCCCCCCTTGGCAAGCCCGCTCGCCAACACCACCGCATTCATCGCCCCTGCCGACGCGCCGGAGAGGCCTTTTATATCCAGGTGGGGATCTTCAAGCAGCGCATCCAACACCCCCCATTCGAACGCCCCATGCGCGCCGCCGCCCTGCAAGGCAAGACAGATCGGCTTGATTGGGGCCTCCGGCGGCGAGGCAGGGTCTGGCTTCACAGTCAAGGGTTGCGCCTCCCACGGACGGCTAAGCCTCAGATACCGCCATTGGCGTGCCGAGCGCTGGCTGCGGCCGGACGAAGGTCCATTCGTTCTCTGTCGAAAGGTCGGCGCGGTAGCGATAATTGGCCCGATCAAAGGCCTTCAGATCCGCAGTCGCCTCGAGGCGGTTATCGATGGCAAACCGCGCCATCAATCCCCGCGCCACCTTGGAAAACAGCCCGAGATTGCGCCTGACCCCGTCACGCTCTTGCAAAAAGACACAACTGACCACAGGCCTTTTCAGCGCCCGCACGTCAACGGCGCCGAAATATTCCTGGCTGGCAAGGTTGACCAATGTCGGATCGACCTGTCCATCCAACGCGGCCCGCAAGATCTTGGCGATCCGGTCGCCCCAGAAGTCATAAAGCGATCCAAGGCCCGGCACCCGCACCCCCATCTCCAAGCGATAGGGCTGAAGCTGGTCGAGAGGCCGCAACACGCCATAGAGGCCGGATAAAATGCGCACATGATCTTGCGCCCATTGCAGGCTTTCGAGATCGAGCGTGCGCGCCTTCAGGCCCTCATACACATCGCCTGCAAAGGCAAGCATGGCAGGACGGATGGCAGCCGGGTCAGGCTCGGCGCGAAACGCCTTGAACCGCGCATGGGTTAGGTCGGCCAACTTGTCCGATATGTCCATCATCTGGGCGAGGTCGGCACGGCTGAGCTTGCGGGCGGCAGAGACGAGCTTTGCCGTCTCCTTGGCCTGGCCCGGCGCTGTCATGGGCGGTTGGACCGGTGGCGCGGAGAAATCGAGACTCTTGGCCGGAGACAAGACGATCAGCATTCAGCCCTCGGATCAGCCCGTTCCACTTGGGGGTCATTAGCGCCCGTTTACGGGAAACCGGCGGAGATGACCAGCCGACAACCCGAGTTTCAGACCCTGAGCCGTTAGAAATGGCGGGGCGCCGTTTCAAACGGAGCGCCGTCGCGGTCGGTGTAGTCGCCCCCCGGTTGCGAGATGAGGTTGATGTCGGAATAGGTGCAACGGTCCTCATGCGGATGACTGGTGCCGACCTCCAAAAGGACGACATCGGCGTCTGAGCGATTCTGGAAATGATGGCCATCGGCATCGCCAGCCCGAAAGCCGACACTGTCGCCAGCGCGAAAGGTTTCTTCACCCGCATCGGTGACGAGGACGACCTCTCCGGCCAGCACCATGACAAATTCGTCGTCATGGCTGTGCCAATGGCGCTGGCTTGACCATGCGCCCGGCGGCAGACGCATTTGATTGACCCCAAACTGGGTGAGACCCGCGGCCTGACCAAGACGCCAGCGCTCTCGCAAGCGACAGGGCGCGTCATAGGGTGGCGGATAGCGTGTTCCGTGGCGGACAGGTGCTGCGGCAAGATCGATTTTCTTCATCAGCCATCCCCAGGTTAGCGCTAAGTCTTAAGACTTTTTCGGACTGAAAACCAGTTTCCAGCCCTGAGAAAATGCCCTAAGGCACTGAGGTAATGCGCTCCGCAGCCGCCATTGATCCTGTTGAACTCGCGCGTGCACTGATCCGCCGCCCTTCTGTGACGCCCAAAGATGCTGGCGCCATGGCCGTGGTTGAAGCCCATTTGACCGAGCTTGGCTTTAAATGTCGCCGACTGAAGTTTGGCGAGATCGAAAATCTCTATGCAAGGCGTGGAGAGGAGGGACCAAACCTCTGTTTTGCCGGTCATACCGATGTAGTTCCCGAAGGCGATCCCAGCCTTTGGACCAATGCGCCCTTTTCCGCTGACATTGCCGAGGCGGCCATCTGGGGGCGCGGCGCGGTCGATATGAAGAGCGCCATTGCCGCATTTATCGCCGCCTGCGACGTCTGCCTGCGTCAGGATCAAGTGAAAGGCTCGCTCTCCTTCCTCATTACCGGCGACGAAGAGGGCGAGGCCATCGATGGGACCCGGGCCGTGGTCGACATCCTGCGCCAGGAGGGAGAGCGCATCGATCATTGCCTGGTTGGCGAGCCCACCTCCGCAAAGACCCTTGGCGACATGATCAAGATTGGTCGGCGGGGCAGCGTCAATATTTGGATCGAGGCTTTCGGCGTGCAAGGCCATGTCGCCTATCCCCATCAGGCGGCCAACCCAATCACGGCCCTGGTCGCCCTCCTCGACCGCCTGAAATCCCATCGGCTTGATGACGGCTTCGAGGGCTTTCAAGCCTCTAACCTTGAAGTCACCGATCTTGAGGTCGGCAACCCGGCGCAAAACGTCATCCCCGGCCGGGCCAGGGCGCGGCTCAATATTCGCTTCAATCCGAGCCATCGCGGCGCGGATTTGGTGGCCTGGGTTGAGGGCCTCGCCCGCGAGGTGGCGGCGCAGAGCGGTGTGGCGCTAGACGTCAAGGGACGGGTGTCCGGCGAGGCGTTCTTGACCCCGCCCGGAGCCTTTGTCGATCTGTGCGTCCAGGCCATCGCGGCCGAAACCGGACAGCACCCCGACCTTTCCACCACCGGCGGCACCTCTGATGCCCGGTTCATTCGGACGCTGTGCCCGGTGATTGAATTTGGTTTGGTCGGCGCCACCATGCACAAGGTGGATGAGCATGTGCCGATTGCCGATGTCGAGCGCTTGAGCGCCATCTATGCCCGGCTCATTGCCCTCTATTTTGACAAGGGTCCCTTATGAGCCTTGGACCGCAAGAGGGACGCTTGCACACCGATGCCGGGCGCGCCTTTCGCGGCGTTTATCGCTTATACTTGCCCGATGCCAATTGGCGGGCCGATTTCGATTTCAGCCTGACCGGATTTCTAAGATCCTATATCCCGGTCTTGCTTGCTATTTTCCCCAGTTGGATCTCTGACGCAGCCGATAGACGCGCCGAGGGTGGAAACCCCAGCCTATTACTCCTCGGGCACCATTTTGCTTCAAGCCTGTTGGAAACCGCCGTTTACGGGATTGCCGTTTACGCCGTGTGTCGCATTTTGAAGCTGCGCGGCTGGATGGCGTTTCTCACCGTGCTCAACTGGTCAGACCTGGCCTTTTCCATACTGTTCGCCAGTACGTCGGGGTTGAATGTGGCCGGTCCGATCGGTGTCGACATCATGAAAACCCTCTCGCTTTTGATCCTCTGCCCTGCTCAGCTGCTGTTTTCCTGGAACGCGGCGCGAAAGGTGCTGTTGGCGGATCGCAGCGTGGCTGTCTTGCTGATCGTTCTTGATCTTGGCCTGTTCTTCGGCGTCGATCAGCTGGTTTCCCTCGCGTTCGGCCCATAGCCGACACCAACCAGATAAAGCCCGCAAGCAGGTGCCACCGGTCCGCAGGCGCGGCGATCTCTCGCCGCAAGCGCGCGCGCGACATCCGCACCCGTCCACCGCCCCGCGCCCACCTCGACCAAGGTACCAACCATGGAGCGCACCTGTCGGTGGAGAAAGGAGCGCGATTCGAGCTCGAAATGCACTTCTTCGCCAGCGCGCCAAACCGCGATGTGATCCAAGGTCTTGATCGGGCTCTTGGCCTGACACCCGAGATCGCGAAAGGTGGTGAAATCGTGGGTCCCACGAAAGACCTGCGCCGCCTGCTGCATGGCGTCGACATCCAGGGCGGACTTGACCCAGAACACCCGTCCCCGCGTCAGCGCAGGCGGCGGCTTTCGGTCCAAGACCCGATAGAGATAGCGGCGTGAAACGGCGGAAAATCGGGCGTGGAATTCGGCTTCGGCGACAGCGCAGGCGAGAACCACCACCGGATGGGGCACGAGGTGGGCATTGAGGGCATCGCGCACCACGTCTGGCGACCAGTCTTTCGTGAGGTCGACATGGATGACCTGACCTGTGGCGTGCACACCTGCATCGGTGCGTCCGGCCGCGTGCAGTCGCAGCCGCTCGCCGCAGAAGCGAAAAATCGCCTCTTCAATCACACCTTGCACGGTTGCAAGCCCGTCCTGGGCCTGAAAGCCGGAAAAGGGGCCGCCATCATATTCGAGCTGAAGTCGATAGCGCGGCATTAAAGGAGCCGCCGCGACGGCAGCGAAACCCCGGCGAGATCAAGCCCACGCACCACCTCCTCCGCCGGGCCCGCCGGGCGACCCTCGCGCTGCAGCTTCAGTAATTGCACCGCGCCAGAGCCGCAGGCCACGCGCAACGGCGCGGTGAGCACCTGACCGGGTGCGCCGTCGCCATCGGCGAGCCGACTGGCCAAGACCTTCAAGCGCTGGAGGCCGCGTGTGGTCTCCACCTGACAATAGGCCCCCGGAAACGGCGACAGCCCGCGTATTTGCCGGTCCACCTCGGCGGCGGGGCGGGCCCAGTCAATCCGGCCCTCCTCAGGGGTGATTTTGCGCGCATAGGTGAGGCCGTCGGTCGCTTGAGCAGTCTCGATCGCGGTGCCCGCCAAGATTTGCGGCACGGTCGTGCGCCAAAGCTCCGCCCCGATCTGGGCCAAGCGCAGGTGCAAATCGCCGGACGTATCGTCTGGCCCTATGGTCGTTCGCGCTTCGGCAAGGACCGGACCTTCATCGAGGCCGACACTCATGCGCATGACGGCGACGCCCGTCTCATGATCACCTGCCATGATCGCCCGTTGAATCGGCGCGGCACCCCGCCAGCGCGGCAGCAGCGAAGCGTGCAGATTGAACGCACCGAGCCGGGCCGTCGCTAAGGCCTGCGCCGTCAGGATCTGGCCATAGGCCACCACCACCAGCATATCAGGCTTGAGCGCGGCGAGCTCGGCCAAGGCGGCAGGGACTTTTAGGCTTGCCGGTGTGCGAACCGAAAGGGCGAGCGCCTGGGCCCGGGCCTCGACCGGCGAGGGGGTCAGTTTTTGACCCCGTCCGCGCGGTGCAGGCGGCTGGGTGTAAACGGCGACAACCTCGGCGCCGAGGTCAAGGAGGGCATTGAGGCTCGGAACGGCGAAGTCGGGCGTACCCATGAAGACGATGCGTGGAGGGGTGTTCATGCTTACGGCTCCCGCCACGGATGCACAGCCGAACCGCGTACCAAGCCCACGGTTGCCCCCGAAAGCCCAACCAGGATGAATTGGATGGCCATGGCGCACAGCACCAGCCCGAGCACCCGGATAACTACCACCATGCCTGTTTTCCCCAAGAGGCGGGTCAAGACCCCTGACAATAAGAATGCCAGCAGGGTCGCCGCTGAAACCGCGACAATGGCGCCGACGCCAACCATCTTGGCCAGGAGCCCGTCTGAATCCGAGGCATAGATGATTACGGTCGAGATCGCGCCCGGTCCGATGAGGAGCGGAACGCCAAACGGCACAATCAGCCGCTCAAAATGCTTTTTGGCATAGGCCGCCGCGTCGAGCCGACCGGCGCCTTCGTCTAACAGGCCAGCATCGCCCATCACGTCGCTCTCTCGTGACATGTCGAGACCCAGAAGCAGCAAGAGAATGCCGCCAGCGATCCGAAAGGCGGGCATGGAGATGGCAAAAAACTTCAAGATCGCCGCGCCGGTGACATAAAAGAAGATCAGGAAGGCCGCTGCAAAGAGCGAGATATAGAGGGCAAGACGCCTCTGAGCGCCCTTAGGCGCACCTTGGGTCGCGGCGGCGAACAGGGGCACATTGCCCACCGGGTCAATCAACGCAAAAAGGGCGATGAAGAAATTGACCCCGACCTCAATCTGGCTCATCAGATCACCCTTGCCCACATCATCTCGCTTTCGAAACGCGCCCTTGCGCCCTTTCGGGGTCGCGTCTGCGCCAGACACCCCTCGCGCCTCACACCGGAGAGACCCATGACTTCCGATCCGCGCCTGATCGTTCCCCTCGACCTCGAAACCCGCTCTGACGCTGAAGCCATGGTGGCGTGTCTGGACGAGGCGGTGTCGTTTTACAAGATCGGCCTGCAATTGTTCGCCACCGAAGGCATGGCGCTGGCCGCAAGTCTAAAGTCGGCGGGCAAGTCGGTTTTTCTCGATTGGAAGCTACACGATATCGGCGCGACGGTCGAACGCGCCACCGCAGCCATTGTCGCAACCGGCACATGCGACCTCTTAACTGTCCACGCCGAACCCCAGGTTATGGCCGCCGCAGTCCGGGGTCGTGGGGCTGAGCGATCGGCGAAGATCCTCGGCGTCACGGTGCTCACCAGTCTCTCCGAGGCCGATCTGGTTGCCTTGGGATATGGCCTGACCATTCCAGACCTCGTCGCCCGCCGCATTCGTCAAGCCGTTGAGGCCGGTGCCGACGGCGTGGTCGCCAGTCCGCAGGAAGCTACCCTGGCGCGGCAGATCGGTGGGCCTGACTTCTTAGTGGTGACGCCTGGCATCCGGCCCCAAGGTGCGGCGCTTGACGATCAAGCCCGTGCGGCGACCCCGGCAATGGCGCTGCGGGCGGGCGCCTCGCATCTCGTCTGCGGTCGCCCCATCACGGCCGCAGCCGCGCCCAGGACGAAAGCGTTAGAGATCATCCATGAGATGGCGCAGGCTTAAGCTAGCCCTGCCGACCTAGGCCGCACCGCAACCGCAGTCTTGGCCCTTGGCGCCCTGGGCGCGCGGCTTGTGCGCGTGATGGACGCTCGCGCTGCCCGTGTGGGTGGCGCTTGAATTGTGATTGGATTGAGGAGCAAGCGGGGACGGCATCGCCTGGCGACTAACCCGTGATCCGCCGACATCATAGGACGCCGCCACCCGAACCGGCGGGGCAGCGACATAGCTAGGACCACAGCCGCAGCCCGGCTGGGCGGCATAGGCGGGTGCAGGGAGGTAGGTGGGCTGAGCGACAGGTTGCGCATAGGCGACCTGCATATAGGGCGCAGGCTCGGCATAGCGATAAACCTGAGACAGGTTGGGCCCAGCCGCTGGGGGCGCATATCCCTGACCATAGGCGGGTTGGGCGTAGGCGGGTTGGGCGTAGGCCGGTTGGGCATAGGTTTGGCGCGGAAGCGGATAGGTTGGGGGCGGAGCGGTCCAACCTTGGGCCATGACCTGACGCGGCGCAGCTTGGCTGGCATAGGCGGGCGCGGGCTGGGCGCTATAGCTCGGCGCGGCCAAAGACGGCGCCGAACCAAAGCTTGGCGTCGCATAGCCGTTCGTGCGGGTCGGCGGGGCCTGCGCCGCCATAATCGGCCGCGCTGCGGGATAGGCTAAGGGTTGGTAGACGGGCTGGCGATAGACTGGGGCCGGATTCGCATAGGTTTGTTGCGGATAGGCCGGGGCGGGATTGGTATAGGCCGCTTGGCGATAGACCGGAGCAGGGTAGCTGGGCTGCGCGGCGACCGGCGGCGGTGCCGGTTGCATTTGGGGGGGCGTCGGCGCGCCGGGCATTCGTTGCGGCGGCGGATAGTTGGCCGCCGCATAGATCGAAGAGAGATCGTTTGCGCGCCCAGAAGGGTCGGCATAGGGCGCGGGCGGATATCCAGCCGAATCGCCAGGGTTCACGGCTTGCGCCATGGCGGGTGCTGGAGCAACAAGGCCCACCAGTCCTGCCGCCGCAACAAGGCCCGCAATCCACTTCCCGAAATGAGACATCTCAACGCTCCAATTCGACACATCCGAACCCGCGTTCGGCTGTTTCGAGACGGTGCTTTCAATTTCGGGACCAAAGCGCTTGGAACGGTACGCCTCTATATATATGGGGTGAAAGGGTAGGCTTCAAATTTAATCACTTTATTAAGGTTGATTAAAATTAATATAATCGCAGTTCTTCGTAACTATATTTTTGCATATTGGGTATTATGGTTTGGGTAACGGAGATTAATTCAAAAAAATTATGGGTTGTGTCACTTTGTCATCTTGCTTTTACTTCATGTTAAGCCAGATGGGCGATAGTGATCCTGCAAACAGGGGCGAGGCGAGCGGTTCGCTTTCAAAACCCTAAAGCTTGGAAAATGGAGTTTTCTGATGAACACGTTCGCTTCTCGTTTCCTGAAGGACGAATCTGGCGCCACCGCGATTGAATACGGCTTGATCGTTTCGCTGATCGCCGTCGTGATCGTCGGTGCAGTGACCGCGGTCGGCACCAACCTGAAGGCCACCTTCACCACGATCAGCACCGGCGTCGCCGCTGGTAAGTAAGCCGCTCAGGCTAAGGATCGAGGTCGCGAAGTTTCGACTGACGCGATCTCATTCTTGCCGGCGGCAAGGTATCGGTCGTTCGGGTGCCGAAACCGAAGCTAAAAATACGCCGCAACGCCTATCAGCGTTGCGGCGTTTTCTTTGTCGGCTGTGTCAGTGGTCGAAACTTCGCTTTCGCATCCAAAAAGGATCCGCAGTGGGTGGGGGCGAACAGGTCGCCCGATATATGACGGGTTAAAATACGCACCCTCCAATTTAATCAATTTATCAAGGTTTATATAAGTTAATATAATTGCAGTTAGTCGTAACTATATTTTTTGCCTAATGGGCATTGCGGTTTAGACGACATAATTAATACAAAAAAAATTATACGGCATCTCGCTTCACCATCTTTCTTTTACTACATATTAAGCCAGATGGGCGATATTTATGCTGTAAAACGGGGCGTAGCAAGCGGTTCGCCCTCACACCTTAAAGCTTGGAGAATGGAGTTTTCTGATGAACACGATCGCTTCTCGTTTCCTTAAGGACGAATCTGGCGCCACCGCGATTGAATACGGCTTGATCGTTTCGCTGATCGCCGTCGTGATCGTCGGTGCAGTGACCGCGGTCGGTACCAACCTGAAGGCCACCTACACCACCATCAGCACGGGCGTCGCCGCCGGTAAGTAAGCCGTATAAGGCCAAGGATCGAGGTCGCGAAGTTTCGGCTGACGCGATCTCATTCTTGCCAGCGGCAAGGTATCGGTCCCTCGGGTTTCGAAACCGACGCTTAAAATATGCCGCAACGCTTATCGGCGTTACGGCGTTTTCTTTGGCGACCATCGGTGTCAAATTACGACCAGTAATTCGCCTCAAAGGACCCCACTCCATGCGACACAAGAGCTGCGATCAAACCAGCCAAAGCAGGACGCGGCCCTGGCGCTGCTTCATCAAGGATAGGTCCGGCGCGACAGCGATTGAATACGCCATGATCGTCGCCTTGATCGGCCTTGTGGTAACGGCGGCGATCAGAACCTTCGACGTTGCGATTTACAATCTCATGAGCGCAGTCGTTGGAAAATTTTGATCTGTTGGGCGGCGACGGTTCTTGCTGCGCAAAAAAGCCTGCCTCAGCTGCGAAAATATAGCTTCAGCTGAGGTTACATAATTTTCAGTCTTCAGCCCTAGTCTGATTGTGAGCTGGCACGCCGCGTCTCAGAATCTCGGAGAGGTTATGACTTTTATCGGTCTCGTCGCCATTATGATCTTCCCTGCAATCGTGATTGTCGCAGCCCTTCGCGACACGACGACCATGACCATTCCTAATTGGCTTTGTGCGGCTGGCATTGCCGCCTTTGCACCCGCCGCGGCGCTCGCGCATCTGAGCTGGGGCGAAATCGGCCTTTGCCTGGCTGTTGGTCTGGCCTGCCTCGCCTGCGGAATTGGGATGTTTGCCGCCGGATGGGTCGGGGGCGGAGACGCCAAGCTTATCGCGGTTTGTGGCCTTTGGTTAGGCTGGGCGCCCATTGCGCCTTTTTTGGTCTCGACGGCCATTGCGGGGGGCGCCTTCACCTTGCTCTTGATGTGGAGTCGTGAAACAGCTTCACCCTTGGCTAGTCTTGGCCCATCTTGGCTGGCACGACTACTGAAACCGGGTGGCGATGTGCCCTATGGGGTTGCGATTGCCATTGGCGCCCTGATCGCCTTCCCTGAAAGTCCGTTTATCGCGGCTCTGTCGCGCGCCAGCGGCGGCTGAAGCGCGGCGATTGTCGGCTCGAAAGCGCCCATTTTGGGTGAGCCCGGGTGAGTGCCAAGACAGGCCACACCCATTCTGCGGCTAGGCGCCTCCGAAGCCACAGGCGGAACCGACAAAGGTCAAAAAGCTGGCCACACAAAATGTACAAACATTAACACATGGGTCGTTTTTTGTTGCCGCTTTAGGGACCTGTTAACCGGTGACGTTGATCTTCAGCCGGTAGAATTTCGCGTGATTCCTGGCGATTGCGATCATTCGCCTAAGGTCCGCGATGCCGCGATCGAGGACTTCGCCCTAAATGGACCCTAGACGGCTCCTCGTTTTGGTTGGATCGGCCGCGCTCGCCATTATTGCGTTCGTCATTCTGGTTGTCATGAAGCCCGCCCCTGCGCCGCAAGTCGTCGTCAAAGCGCCAACCGAACAGCCGACAATGACCTATGTTGCTGTTGCGACGCGCGAGCTCGCCACGGGCGCACGGATCGGCGAGCAGGATTTGAATTGGCAGGCTTGGCCAAATTCCGCCTTGAACCATGCCTGGATTACCAATGGCCCGGTGCCGGTCGCCAACCAATCGGGCTCGACCCTGTCCAAAATGGCTGGGGCGACCTTAACCGCCGCCAGCGTCATCAAGCAAACGGTTGTCGGCATGCAAGGCACGCCGGGGGCCGCGCTGGTGGATTCGGTCGTTCGCGAACCGTTGCATGCCGGCGAACCCGTCCTGCCGTCGAAACTGGTCAAGGCGGGTCAGGCGGGCGTCATGGCCGTGCGCCTCGATTCGGGTGAGCGGGCCGTCTCCATGCCGCTTACCGCCGAAAACTCGGTAGCGGGGTTCGTTTTGCCCGGCGACCATGTGGATGTGGTGCTGACGCGCAAGGCTGAGCAGGCCCAATCCGGGGGCCAAGCCAATGCGATGACCATCCTAAAAAACGTCAAAGTCCTGGCCATCGATCAAAGCTCAAGTCCAACCGGTCGCGGCGAAGCGAGCCTCGGTTCGACCGCAACGCTGCAGCTTTCAGACGACCAAACCGTTGTATTGGAACGCGCCCGAGCGCAGGGGGATTTGACCCTGGTCCTGAGATCTTACGCCGATACAAGTGGTCCCGCCATATCTACGGCCCCGACCAAGGCTGAAAACCTTGCCCCCCAGGTCGTTCATGTGTTTCGCAACGGCGTCGCCACGGATGTGAAGGTGGCGCAATGACCCATCATTCCTCAAGCCTCCTTCAGCTCGCAGGCCCGATTGCTGGCTTCTTGGCGCTAAGCCTCCTGTCAAGCGCAACCTCTGTCCAGGCTGCCGATCCAGGACTTGCTGGCGCGCCAAAACGCGGGCGGGAGGCAACCCAGGTCATCTATGCGGCGCCAAGCCAACCCTCCCCCAACATGGTCGCAACCCCTTCCGACGACCAAACCATTCGGATGGATCTGGGCGCGGGAACAGGCACACGCCTTCTCTCCATTCCGAGGGGGAAGTCGGCGGTGATCGATTTGCCGGTGGATGCGACCGATGTTCTGGTCAGCGATCCGAAGGTCGCCCAGGTGGCCTTGACCACCCGGCGGCGGATTTTCATCCTTGGCTTGGCCTCGGGACAAACCGATGCCGCCTTCTACGATGGTTCAGGGCGACAACTCTTGCGGTTGAACGTTCGTGTCGACCAAGACACCACCGCCCTCGCCCAAACCCTGAACAAGCTTCTGCCGGGCTCAGGCGTCAGGGTCGACGCGGTCAATGACAACATCATTCTGTCCGGCGTTGCCCCCGACGCCTCAACGGCAGAAAAGGCCGTCAAATTGGCGGCGAGCTTTGTCGCCAAGCCTGAAAACGTCGTGAATATGATGTCGGTCGCCGGGCGAGACCAAGTGATGATCAAGGTCCGTGTGATTGAGGTCAATCGCACGGTGATCAAACAGTTGGGCTTCAACCTTTCCGCCGTCGCAGGCCAGGTTGGCCTGAACCAAATCGCCCTGGGCATGGCGTCGACCTTCGGCGTCAATGGCAAGCTGCAAGGCGGCCTGAGCAGCGGCTACCAGATCAACACCCAAACCCAACCGGAAGTGCAAATCCCCTGCCCTGCTGGGCTCGTTGCGCCATGCTATCAGGTCCAGCACGGCTCGTTTGGCAATTACGGGCCAAATGGCGGCAACGCCGCCTTTGGCACCGGCAATGCCAACACAGTGATGAACACCGCCGGATCGAACGGCATCAATACGGCGAGCGCCATGTTGCAAGCCTTTGAAAGCGCTGGCCTCGTGCGCACGCTGGCCGAGCCCACCTTGACCGCCATCTCCGGAGAAAGCGCCAAGTTCCTCGCCGGCGGCGAATTTCCGGTTCCCGTATCTCGCGACCTGACCGGCATGATCAGCGTCGAGTTCAAAACCTACGGCGTCGGACTTGGGTTCACACCCATTGTCTTAGGGCCGGGCCGAATTTCGCTGAAAGTCTCCACCGAGGTGTCGGAGATTTCAAAAAATAACGGCTTCACCCTCGATAATACAGCGACCTCAACCACACTCGTCATTCCGGGACTGAATGTGCGCCGGGTGGAGACGACGGTGGAATTGCCCTCCGGCGGTGCGATGATGCTGGCTGGCCTGTTGCAAAACACCACCTCGCAAACCCTGGCCGGACTTCCAGGATTGCTGCAATTGCCGGTCTTAGGGCCGCTGTTTCGCTCACGCGACTTCCTCAATAATGAGAGCGAGCTGGTCGTGATTATCACGCCCTATATCGTCAAACCGGTCAGTCCAGATCAGCTGTCGACGCCTGCTGACGGGCTCGTCATCGCCTCTGACATGGAGACCGACCTCCTGGGCAAACTGAATAAGGCTTCAGGCAAAACCGCTCCCAGCTCCGCCCCCAATACCTCCTATCAGGGACCCTTTGGCTATGTGGTCGATTAAGCCCGCACCCTTCGCCCAGCTCGGCGCCGCTTTCGCCTTGGTCATGGTCCTGGCGGGCTGCGCCAGCACCAAGCCTGCGACTATCGCAAGCGCCAAGCCGCCACCGCCCGCCCTGACCCCGCTTGACCAATTTAAGCCAGAGCTCGAGCCGAGCCTTGATCGGCTGGCGCTCACGCCTCATCCCGGCGGTGTCCTGTCCGAGGCGCAAAAGGCGGTGCTTAGGACCTTGGCTGCCAGTTTGATTGGTCGCGAAGATGCGAAGTTGACGGTCAATGTGCCGTCCAGCGGCGGCGCTGGAACGCCGGAAGACCAGACCGCGCTGGCGGCGGCAAGCTTCTTGTCCGCCAATGGCGTTCGCGTCGATCAGATCCGCATGGCCCGATATGAAGTGCGCGCAGGCGGCGCGCCGATTGTGCTCAGCCACCCAAGCTTAGTCGCCAAGGGGCCCGACTGCTCAAAGGGGTGGGATGACTACGCCGCTACTGGGTCTAATCGGGTCAATCAGCATTTTGGCTGCGCGGCAGCGGCCAATCTGGCCGCCTTGGTGGCGGATCCCCGCGACCTTGCCCACCCCACGGGAGAACAGCCCGCTGACGCTGCACGTCGGACCATGGTGTTTGACAAATATCGCAAAGGCGAGCTGACCGCCTCGGCGAAAGACGATCAAGCGTCCGGCGCTGTGTCAACGGCGGTGAAATAAGCCATGGCGCCATCTCGTCTCTCCGACCTTAACGATCTTGATGACCTGGATTTGGAGGCCTTCGATGCCGCGCGCGAACGCGATGCCTTAGCGGCCAAGCGTCCGGCCCGACCCACTGAACGCCGACCAAGCTTAACGGCTACTGAACCCGCATATGACGCGCTTGACGACACCTCGGACGATGAGGAGGGGCTGCCCGCGCCGGAGGAGACGCAAGGCGACCTTTCGGCCCCACGCATCGCCATCCATGTCTTTTGCCGGTCAAATGACCTGATGGCGTCCATCCAAAAGGCCATGGGTGATCGACGGCTGCAAAGGGCAACCCCGAAACTGCTGCCCGGCGGTATTGGCGAGGCAGCCAGCATCTATCGCGAACAACCCACTCCTCCCTTAATCATCGTCGAATCTACCGAAAAACCTGCCCAATTGCTGGCGATGCTCGAAGACCTCGCCGAGGTCTGCGATCCGTCGACAAAGGTTGTGATTATCGGAAGACAAAATGATATCGCGCTTTATCGGGAGTTGATCCGCCGTGGCGTAAGCGAATATTTAGTCGCTCCCTTAACGCCTCTGCAAATCATCCGGGCGGTTACGAGCCTTTATTCAGATCCAGACACAGCCTTTGTCGGTCGCGCCATTAGCTTTGTTGGGGTGAAGGGCGGCGTGGGCTCGTCGACACTTGCTCATAATGTGGCGTTCGCGCTTTCGGAGTCGACCAAGCTCAATACCGTCATCGTGGATTACGACCTGGCGTTTGGCACGGCCGGTCTCGACTTCAATCAGGACGCGCTGCAAGGCCTACGCGACGCCCTGGCCCAGCCCGATCGCTTGGATGCAGTGCTATTGGATCGCTTGATCACCAAATGCACCGACCATTTAAGCCTGTTCGCGGCGCCCGCCAATGTCGACGAGGTCTATGACATTGATCCGGAAGCCTATGAGCAGGTGTTTTCACAGATCCGCGGGGCTGCGCCCTATCTCATTCTCGATTTGCCGCATCACTGGTCAGGCTGGATGCGCCAAACCCTTTTGGCCTCCGATGAGATTGTCATGGTGGCCACACCCGATCTGGCCAGCCTGCGCAACGCCAAGAATATGAACGACCTTTTGGCCCGGCTTCGACCCAATGACGCGCCCATTCGCCTGATTTTGAATCAGACCGGCGTGCAGGGTCGGCCAGAAATTCCATTGCGCGAATTTGCCCGCGCCCTTGAGATTGACCCCAGCCTCGTCGTGCCCTTTGACCCCAAGCTGTTCGGCGACGCGGCAAATAATGGCCAAATGGTCATGGAGCTCAATCCCAAGTCGAAAATCTCCGAGGGTCTCGTCCAATTCGCCAATATGCTGGCGCGTAGAACGACGGGAGCGCCGCCGCCGCCGGCGGGCGCCCAATCCTTGTTCGCCCGCCTGTTGGCGCGGCGCTAGGGAGGGGTCGCCGATGTTCGGCAAAAGATCAGGTTCGCCCGACTCTCTGGCCAAGCCCCCCGCCGCACCGGCAGGCGGATCGTCAATCTCGACGCGACCGCAGCGGGAAGACGCTCCCGCGCGTGAGGCAGGCCAAGACGTGCAGGCGCTGGCGAAATCGGCCGCGCCGCGCAAAACCTCTGGGCTTGACCAGTTGCGCGCGGCACAAGCCGGGACGGCCGCTGCCCCCGCCTCCCCCGCCGATGCGGGGGGCGAACAGGCCGAAGCCTATTACGCCATAAAGTCATCCATCTATGCCGCCCTGCTGAACACCATCGATCTTGGCCAATTGGCGCAGCTCGACCAGAAGACAGCGGCAGAGGAAATTCGCGATATTGTCGCCGAATTGGTGGCGATCAAAAACGTCTCCATGTCGTCGGCGGAACAAGACTATCTTGTTCAAGACATCGTCAATGACGTCTTGGGCTATGGGCCCTTGGAGACCTTGCTGGTTCGCGACGACATTGCCGACATCATGGTCAATGGCGCCAACCGGGTGTTCATCGAAGTCAATGGCAAGGTCCAACTGACCAATGTTCGGTTCCGGGACAATGCCCAGTTGATGAATATCTGCCAGCGCATTGTCAGTCAGGTCGGTCGCCGGGTCGATGAAAGCTCGCCGATCTGCGACGCCCGTTTGGCGGACGGCAGTCGGGTAAACGTGATCGCGCCTCCCTTAGCGCTGGACGGGCCCACCCTAACCATTCGGAAATTCCGTAAGGACAAGCTGACCATCAGCGACTTGGTCAATTACAAGTCGATCAGCCCAGAAGGCGCCCGCATCCTCGGCGTTATCGGGGCGTGTCGCTGCAATATCGTCATTTCCGGCGGCACGGGCTCGGGCAAGACGACGCTGCTCAATACCATGACCGCCTTTATTGACCCCACCGAACGGGTCATTACCTGCGAAGACGCAGCAGAATTGCAATTGCAACAGCCGCATGTGGTGCGCCTCGAAACCCGCCCACCGAACCTGGAAGGCCAGGGCATGATCAGCATGCGCGATCTGGTGAAAAACTGCCTGCGGATGCGGCCAGAGCGAATCATCGTCGGCGAAGTCAGAGGTCCCGAAGCCTTCGACCTGTTGCAAGCCATGAATACGGGCCACGATGGTTCCATGGGCACCTTGCACGCCAATAGTCCAAGAGAAGCCATCAGCCGGATCGAATCGATGATCACCATGGGCGGCTATGGCCTGCCGTCCCGCACCATTCGCGAAATGATTGTTGGCTCTGTGGATGTGATTATTCAGGCTGCCCGTCTGCGCGACGGATCACGCCGCATAACCCATATTACCGAGGTTTTGGGACTCGAGGGCGACGTCATCATCACCCAAGACGTGCTGCTCTACGAAATGACCGGCGAAGACAAGGACGGCAAGATCATCGGCAAACACAAGTCGACCGGCATTGCGCGGCCGAGGTTCTGGGATCGGGCCCGATATTATGGACTTGAGCGAGAACTGGCCGAAGCTTTGGACGCGGCGGAGTAGTCACCATGGAGTTAGGCTCCATCACGCCAATCGTCGCTGGACTGATCGGCTTTCTGGCCCTGACCGGCGTCGGGTTCGCCCTGGTCGGTGGCGAGCCATCAGGCGCCAAGGCCAGCAAACGCCTCGGCGCGCTTAGCGTCGACAAACGCACGCCGCAATCCAAGGCGCGTAACACCGTCGACAATCAAGCGCGTCGGCGCAAACAAATCGTCAAGGCCCTCAAGACCCAGGAACAACTTGAACGGCGCGCGAGCCTGTCGCTTGAGGCGCGCATCGTCCGCGCCGGTTTAAACATCACCCCGACCGTATTCTGGGTTGCTTCGGGCATCACGGCACTGATTGCGATCCTTCCAGCGGTACTCTTTCGCGCGCCGATTTTCGTGATTATTGGCGTTCCCATTGCAGCGGGCCTCGGCTTGCCGCGCATGGTCTTGAAGACCATGGCAGAGGGTCGGCTGAAGAAATTCACCAAGATGTTCCCCGACGCCATCGACGCGATCGTCCGTGGCGTGAAGTCCGGCTTGCCGGTCCACGATTGCCTTAAATTGATCGCGGCTGAAGCCGAAGACCCGCTTGGGATCGAATTCAAGAAACTACTGGAAAACATCTCCATCGGGTTGGGCTTACAAGAGTCGCTCGACAAGCTCTATTCCCGCGTCCCGTCGGCTGAGGTGCGCTTCTTTTCCATTGTGCTCGCCATTCAGCAGTCCACGGGTGGCAATTTGGCGGAAGCCCTGAACAATTTGTCGGTCGTTATCCGGTCTCGGATGATGTTGCGGGAAAAGATCAAGGCCCTCTCCAGTGAAGCCGTCGCCTCGGCCTTCATCATTGGTGCCCTGCCGCCGGGGATCATGGTTCTGATCAGTTTGATGCAGCCGAATTTCATGGCGCCCCTGTTTCACGACCCCCGCGGACCGCTTTACTTGGCTGGCGCAGCAGGAATTGAAGGCGTTGGCATCTTCGTCATGCGCCGCATGATTAACCTGAAGATCTGAGCTGCAGATGGGAAAGCTCGCCTCCTATATCACCGTCGAAAACATAATCATCGCCGCTGTCGCGATCATGGTGTTTGTCACGGCGACCATGTTTGCAGAGCCATTGCTCAATCGCTCAAAGCTGAGCGAACGCATGAAGTCGATCAAGTTGCATCGCGAGGACCTGCGCCGCCAATCCCGATCGCGTATCCGCAATGAGTCGCCCACCAGCCTGCGCCGAACTGACGATAGTCTGGCAAGGCGGGTGGTGGATGCGCTGCAATTGTCAAAGTTGTTGGCCGATCCCGCCGTTGTTGGGAACCTGGCTCAGGCCGGACTGCGCGGCCCGCGACCTGTCAATACATTCTATTTTTTCCGGCTGGTTACACCCTTCGTGCTCGGCAGTGTGGCGGCCTTTTACATCTTCGTGTTGCACGCGATCAAACTTCCCGGGGCGACGGGATTTTGCGCTGTCTTCGTCGCCTTTGTCATCGGTTTCTATGGGCCGAATATTTATATTTCCAACCTGAAGACCAAGCGGCTTGAGGAAATCGTCAGTGCCTTTCCTGACGCTTTGGACCTTTTGCTGATCTGCGTCGAAGCGGGCATGTCGATCGACGCGGCCGTGCAGAAGGTGGCGGGCGAGGTCGGAACCCGGTCCATCGCCTTGGCTGAAGAATTATCGCTGTTGGCCGCCGAGCTCTCCTATTTGCCGGACCGCAGCATGGCCTATGAGGCGCTGGCCCAGCGGGTCCCCTATGCCGGTCTCAAATCCGTAACGACCGCCATGACCCAGGCTGAAAAATACGGCACGCCCCTCGGTGTGGCCTTGCGCACCATGGCGAAAGAAAATCGCGAAATGCGGGTGGCGGACGCCGAGCGCCGCGCCTCAGCTCTGCCCGCAAAGCTGACCGTTCCGATGATTATCTTTTTCCTTCCGGCGCTGTTTATCGTCATTCTCGGGCCTGCCTATTTGAGCGCCACGGCCCCTTCAAAGCCCAGTGTGATGCAGCCGAAGGGCAAGACCTAGGGTCGGGCAGGCGAGGCGAGCGTCGCAGCACTCCCAGTTGCAGGGCTTACCGTTGGGGCCACTTGCTGGGGCTGGTTTTGTAAAGCCCGCAAATAGGCCAGATTGTTCTGGGCCAGTTCCGGCGGGAGGTCTTCGCGGATCATGGTTTCCGCCTCTTTGGTCCGCCCGTGCAGTCCCAAAAACAGCGCAAGGTTTTGGCGTTCCTTGATGCCCGCACTGGGCTGAGCCACCGCCGCGCGCAGATAGGATTCAGCCGGGCCGACGTCGCCCACTTCGGCGTAAGCGAGCCCGAGATTGGACAAGACCGCGGGATTGTTCGGCGACAGTTTGAGCGCGGTCATATAGGCTTGTCGCGCCTCGTCATACCTTTCGGTTTGTTGATAGGCGACACCAAGCAAGGAGACGGGTCGCCAGTCCTTCGGGGCCAATTTCGCCGCTTCGCGCAAGGGTTGGACGGCGTAAAACCCCTGCCGACCGGCGATGCGGATGCGCCCCTGCTCCAAGAGCGCATCGAGGTTTTTCGGTGCAATCAAAAGCACCCGGGTCACGGCGGCATCCGCCTCATCGAAACGCTCCAATATCCTCAGCGCCCGGGCGAGAGAAACGCCGGCAACCAAATCGCTGGGGTCAATATCGACCTCATGGGCCCAGAAGGTGGCGCGGCGGAGGGGGTCTAGCCTTTCAGCAGCGGCCCGATCAGCAGCCGAGGCCTTGACCGGCTGAGGCGGCGGTAGCTGGGCCTGAGGCTGGCGGTTGGCGCGCGGCGATTGCGCCGGTGGGGAAGCCGCCTGACCGGAATTGGCCATCTGGGCCATAGCCGGTCCAGCGCCGAAGGTCGCGCTTAGCAAGATCAAGGCCCAACGCACGTCGCGTCCTGGACTTTTCATGACGCCTTCCTGTCCCATTTATCGGTAGAAGGTCGGAAGGATCGGGTGACTCGCCTCAATTTATGGTTAACAAAATTGAAACGCGAAGCAGAGATGGGTCGGGCGTGGCGACAAAGAGGATTGAAAGCATGCAGGGCTGGGAGGCAGACGCTTACAAGGCTGTGGAAGGCCTCTTCGTGCAAGACAGTTCCACCGCAGGTTTCCTCGAGGCCATTAGCGAATCCGAGTTTGCGACACTCACCGCCACGGACCAAAGCCTTCAGGATCAAGCGGCCTTGCACGACTTCGCCGCTCAAGCCAACCGATTGCTTATTGTTCGAGGTCCAGATGGATCGCCGCACGCCTATCTTGGTCTGGGAGCGGGCCCGCCACGCGCAACAGCTTTTCGTTCCGCGCCAAGCCGACTGCCGCCGGGCGACTGGCGCATCATACCGCCCGCAGGCCTAAATCCCTTGGACTGCGTGGTCCAGTTTGGCCTGGGCGCCTATCAATTTCCAGGCTGGAAGTCGGCTTGGCGCGACCTTGGCGTGCGGTTGGTAGCGGCAGACTTACGCGAGCAAGCGCTTCGCATCGTCCGCGCCTGTGCGCTCGCCCGCGATCTGGTCAACTGTCCCGCCAGTCATCTCGGCCCGGCGGATTTGGAGGCCCACGCCCGCGCCCTGGCGAGCGAGTTCAAGGCATCTGTGACCTGCACCACCGGCGATGCGCTCCTCGCCGACGGCTATCCTGCGGTCCACGCTGTGGGCCGGGCGGCGGCCAAGGATCGCGCGCCGCGAATGATCGAGCTTTCTTGGACATCGCCTGAAGCGCCCGCCGAGCCCCCGGTTGTGGTTGTGATCGGCAAGGGTGTGACCTTCGATACGGGTGGCCTCGACCTAAAGCCGTCTTCGGCCATGCGTCTGATGAAAAAAGACATGGGTGGGGCGGCGCACGCCCTGGCCTTGTCGCGCATGATCATGGAAGCCAATCTGCCCATTTGTCTTCACACCCTGATCCCAGCGGTAGAGAACGCTGTGTCGGGGTCTGCCATGCGCCCCGGCGACGTGATTGCGACGCGCAAGGGTCTCAGTGTCGAAATCGGCAATACGGATGCGGAAGGGCGGCTCATCCTGGCCGACGCCTTGGCCCGCGCGGGCGAACTTTCGCCAGACGTTACGATTAGTCTCGCGACCCTGACCGGCGCGGCACGGGTGGCGCTGGGTCCCGAAGTCGTTCCCTTCTATACCGACCAGGACCTGCTTGCAGACGGATTGGCGGACGCCGCGCAAGCGACCTTCGACCCCCTGTGGCGTATGCCGCTTTGGGGAGGCTATGAAGACGCGCTCAGCTCCGACATCGCCGATCTTAAAAATGATCCGGACGGTTGGGCACAGGCGGGGTCGGTCACCGCGGCGCTCTTTTTGAAACGCTTCGCGCCCTCTGGGGACTTCGTGCATTTCGATATCTTCGCCTGGAACCCGAAGGCCGGGCCAGGACGACCCGTCGGCGCGGAGGCCCAAGCCATTCGGGCGCTCGATCACTATCTTTGCCACAGGTTCGACGCCGGATGAGGCCCGATCCCCGCCTGACCCTATGCCGTGGCGACCTCGCTGACGCCCGATTGGAGGGCATCTTTCCTGCGGCCGCCTATCGCACCACGCCGGGCTTTCGCGTGCAGAGTCGGCTCGCGGCGGTTCGTAAACAGCCAGACCCGCAAGCCGAGCAGGTGTCGGAACTATTGTTTGGCGAACGGTTTCATCGTCTCGAGGCGGTGGACGGCTTTAGTTTCGGCCAGTGCGATCGCGACGGCTATGTCGGCTATGTCGCGTCCGAGGCGCTCGCCCCTGCTACAGACCAACCGCTTGCCCGCCCCTATCGTGTCGCCCATCTGACGACATTTGCCTTTCGTGACCCCTCGATCAAGGCGCCGGCGCGCGGTCCTTTTGCGCTTAACAGCCGGGTGGAGGTGACGGCCGAGGAAGACCGATTTTTGTACGCGCCCGAGGTCGGCTATTTTGTCGCCGATCATCTCGCCCCACTTGGTCAATTTGAACGCGACCCGGCCACGGTGGCTGAGCGATTTTTACACACACCCTATTTGTGGGGTGGATCAAGCGCTTTGGGTGTGGATTGTTCCGGGCTTGTGCAACAGGCCTTACGCGCCTGCGGCATCGCCTGTCCGCGCGATTCCGACCAACAGCAGGCTTTGGGAAAGGCGCTCGAGCCTGGTGCAGGCGCTCTGCAAAGGGGAGACTTGGTGTTTTGGCGCGGCCATGTCGCCATGATGCTCGATGACAAAAACATGGTCCATGCCAATGCCCGTCACATGGCGGTCACCATCGAACCTTTGCAGGAAGCCGTGGAGCGGATCGCGGCTGACCAGGGCCACCGACCGGTCTGTTATCGCCGCCTCGCCATCTGACCTCCATGCCCGCCACCCCGCGCATCTCCCGTTCCCGCCGCCGCCGATGGGTCTTGATCCTGGCCTTGAGCCTGATGGCATTGCCAATCGTCCAGGTGGCGGCTTTCCGCTTCCTTCCGCCGCCGATCACCGTGCTGATGGTCCTGCGCGCCGTGGAGGGAAAGGGGCTGACCAAGCATTGGCGACCCTTAAACCGCATTTCGCCGGCCTTGGCCGAATCAGTAATTGCCGCCGAAGATTCAGGCTTTTGCAGCCATCACGGGTTCGACTTTCAGGCCATGGAAAAGGCGGCCCAGGCCAATGCACGCAAACCTGGCAAGATCCGCGGCGGCTCGACACTCAGCCAACAGACCGCCAAGAATGTCTTTCTCTGGCCCGGGCGCGACTATGTGCGCAAAGGCCTGGAGGCGGGCTATACCGTGCTGATTGAGACCTTTTGGGGCAAAAGGCGCATCCTCGAGACCTATCTGAACGTGGTCGAATGGGGGCCTGGCATCTATGGCGCTGAGGCCGCCTCTGAAACCTATTTTAAAACCAGCGCCGACCGCCTCAGCCCCGATCAAGCCGCGCGGCTTGCCGCCATCCTGCCCAGTCCGTTGAAATGGAAGGCCGTTCATCCTGGACACTATGTCGCGCGCCGCTCGGCCAAGATCGGCGCGCGGGCGGAAACGGTCCGCGAGGACGATCTCGCCTTTTGCGTCAGGTAGGGCAAAGTCCGATCTCGTTGGATCGGACTTTGCTCCTAGTCTTTATAAATAGCGCATTTTTTGCGACGAACCGGCCTCCACTTCGTCGGAAAATGCTTGGGTGCTAAAGCGCCACCACAGCCGCCTCGCCGACCTCGTCGCCATAGGCAAGGCGTGCGCCATCGGCGGATAGGGCGATGGCGCTAATGGCCGCACCCTTTTCCGCCCGGGCGAAGGGCCGGGCTTGGCTTTGCAGATGCACGCTCCAGACCCGCCCGTCGGAGAGGCCCGCCGCCACCCGCAAGCCCAAAGCCGATCCGGCGCACCGCACCACCATGGCGCTTTCATCGACACCGATCTCGACCGCCTCCTTGCCCATCGGCCCCTGAGCCCCGGCAAAGGGCCAGATCACCACGCCCGGCGCGCCGGACGTCGCCAGAAGCGCACCCTTAGAGAGGAAGGCCAGCGAGCGGATCTTGCCGGGATAGCCTGCCATCTTCATGTCCTTGCCATCCGACAGCCGCCAGCCATGCAGCGCGTTTTCTTGCAAGGACGACATCAGAAAGCGGCCATCTGGGCTAAAGCGCGTGGCGAGATGGGCGCCCGGCCATTTCATCAGCTGCGGCTTTTGGTCGGCAATGCGTCCATACCATAGCGCCACCCCGCCATAGGTTGCGGCGGCCAGACGACGGCCCTTAGGATCAAAGGCCAGATCGGCGACGCTGCGCTCATGGCTAAACCTGCGCTCAAAGGCTGGGTCCTTGACATCGAGCACCGCCACCTCACGGCCAAAGGCCGCTGCAATCAGGCCGCTCTCAGCACTGACCGCCACCGCATCAATCCATTTGCCGGAAAAGCTTTTCAGCTCGGTCGCGCCTTGGCGACGGGTCCAGACCAGCCGTCCATCATCGCCGCCGGTCACCAGACCCTCGCCGCTCGGGTGCACCTCGGCGCACAATATTGCGCCCTGATGGGCACAGACGCGCGAACCGTCTTCGAAGGCAACCGTGCCATCGCCCAAGGCAAAGATCGCCCCGTCGCGGTCGAACACGGTGGCGCTAACATAGGCTGAGAAAGAATAGAGCATGGGGGCTCGATACTCCGTCACGCACGGCTTGCCTAGTCTGGGGAAAGGACGCGAGCGAAGGCGAAGGGGGCGCCTCTCAAACAGGCTGAAGGCGGGTTTGGTGGCGGCAGCGCAGGATTCTGACGCTCGCGGCGATAATCAGGCTTTACATCGCCTCGGTTTGTGGCGATCTATCGCCGAAGTTAAGGAGCGCCGCTTGAAAGCGGCTTGGGAGACGCAACGAAATGGCGGCGAAACTTGCCGGACCTGCTGGTGGCAATAGGTTCGACCTGGGACAAAATTCCGATATCAATGTGACGCCGTTCGTCGACGTCATGCTGGTTTTGTTGATCATCTTCATGGTGACGGCGCCGCTGGCCACCTTGTCGATCAAGCTCGACCTTCCCCCCGCCCAGCCCCCGACGACGACCGCCAAGCCAAAGCCGCCAACCCTGATCCAGATTCAGCAATCGGGCAGCATGCTGGTGGGCACCGGCTCGACGACGCACCAAACCACAGACGCCAGCTTGATCAATGACGTCAAATACGAGCTTTCGAGCAGCAAGAACGACACCGTCTTCATTCGCGCCGACAAGCACGTCAAATATAGCCAGTTCATGAATGTCGTGAACGAGCTGCAAGACGCTGGCCTCTACAAGATTTCGCTGGTGACCGAAGACCTGTCGAACGAAACCTAGGATCACGCCCAGCCAATCCCATTGAAAAACCCCGCCTCTGGCTAGAGGCGGGGTTTTTTGTGTCGGCCAGGCGGCTTGCTCCAAAAAGAAGCCCCGGCAGTTGCGTGCCGGGGCTCTCTTATCGAAAGGAAGCCGGTTTAATGGAATCCCCTTCCGGGTAATCCTGCGGGGCCGGAACCCCTTACCGTGACTTCCCTACCGACTCCCGAACGAACACTTGCATCATTTCAAAGTCCGCGTCAATGATCTCAAAGCAACTTTTGGGGTCGAAGATGGATATTTGTGAGAACCTAACGCTCGGCATTGATCTGGGTATCGCATCTTGCGGCTGGGCATTGATCGACCAGGACGACATGAACCCAGGACGTATTGTTGCAATGGGGTCGCGCACCTGGGATGCCCCCGAAACGGATAAGGACCGTAGGCCCACCAACCAACTGCGTCGGGGGCACCGAAGCATGCGTCGCGTTTTGAACAGGCGTCGTCAGCGAATGAGCGAAATCCGCCGCCTATTTCACAAACAGGGCTTGATCGAAGTGCAAGGACCGACGGGCTTAAGGATCGCTAAACTCGACCCTTGGAACCTTCGGGCGGAAGGCTTGGACCGGAAGCTGACGGGGCGTGAATTAGCGGTTGCACTTGGTCACATTGCAAAGCACCGCGGCTTCAAGTCAAACCGCAAAGGCGAGCGAGGCGCTAATTCCAGCGATGATAGCTCCAAGATGTTAAAGGCGATCAACGAAACCCGAGACCGGCTCGCCCAATACCGTACGGTTGGTGAGATGTTTGCATGTGACGACGCCTATCGTGACCGCAAGCGCAACCGAGACAGCCAGTTTACCCACTCGGTGCTCAGGGATGATCAAGTGCGTGAGGTGGCGCTTTTAATGGATGCGCAACGCCGCATGGGCAATTCTTTAGCATCCAACGACCTTGAGGCGGCGTTTTGTCAGGTCGCATTTTTTCAGCGGCCCCTTCAGGACAGCGAACACCTTATTGGCGCCTGCGCATTCGAACCGAATGAAAAGCGATGCGCAAAACGTGCACCATCGTTCGAAAGATTCCGCCTTCTTTGTCGCCTGCGCGCGTTATCGATTTCTGATGGCCACGAGGAACGCCCCCTCACTGCCGATCAGATCGCCATCGCCGAGGCAGAGTTCGGCTTGCAAAAAAGCTACACCTTCAAAAGACTGCGCGAACGCCTGGAACTTTCGGACGGTCTGTCGTTTAGCGGCGTTGCGAAATCTGAGGAAGGTCGCGACTTCGTCGGTCGCGCAAGTAACGCGGCCGAAGGTACGGCAAGTTTGCGTGGCGTCATTGTCGATTCAGCAGGTGAAGTCGCTTGGCAGTCGCTTCAAAGTAAGCCTGAGGCATTGGATCGAATTGCGTCTATCATCAGCTTTCGTGAAGATATCAACTCAATACAGAAGGGCCTGACCGAGCTTTGTCTTGATCAATCTCTGGTCGACGCCCTGATGGCGGCGGTCGAAGACGGTCGACCCTTTAAAGCCTTTTCCGGCGCCGCGCATATCTCTGCGAAAGCCGCTCGAGCGATGCTTCCCTACCTTCGTCAGGGATTAACCTATGACAAGGCAGCCGCCGAAGCTGGCTATATCCATACCGATCGGGTCGGGCCAGGGCGGGCGGAAGGAACTCAACATGAGCGCATGGTCCACGATATCAAATGGGTCGACGCAAACGTCGCCAATCCGGTAGCCCGTAAAGCGGTGATTGAGGCGTTAAAGCAGGTATACGCTATTGTGGGCCTATATGGCTTACCCGGCGCAATCCACGTTGAACTGGCCCGTGAGGTGGGCAAAAGCAGGGAGGAGCGTGAGGAGATCAAGTCAGGCATCGACAAGCGCAATGCCGAAAAAGAACGCCTTCGGGCCCAATTTAAGGAAACTTGCGGTCAAAATCCCTCCCGCCCAGAGGATTTGCTTCGATTTGAGTTGTGGACGGAGCAAAATGGTCGCTGTCTCTATTCAGATCAGGCAATCGCGCCGCATCAAATCCTAGCCTCCGATAATAGTGTTCAAATTGACCACATTTTGCCCTGGAGCAGATCGGGCGACGACAGTTTCGTCAACAAAACGCTCTGCTTCACACACGCAAATCAGAACAAGAGAGGACTGACTCCCTTTGAATGGTTCGGCGCTGACGCCGAACGTTGGGAAACCTATCGCGGCGTAATTGAAAGTATTAAGTCGATGAAAGGTCGGAAAAAACGCAACTACTTACTGAAAGATGCGTCTATCCTGACAGAAAAATTTAGACCGCGAAATCTTAATGACACTAAATATGCGACGCGCTTGGTCCTCGATCTACTGGCCCGCTTGTATCCTGAAAGCGAGCGCTTCACTGGACTTCCTCGCCGACCTGAAGAAGCGCGGCGTAAACGACGCCTTTTTGCGCGACCCGGCCCGCTGACGGATCGTCTGCGTCGTGCTTGGGGCCTTCAAGGGCTCAAAAAGAGCGCGGACGGCAAGCGGATCGCGGATGACCGCCATCATGCCCTGGACGCATTAATTGTCGCAGTCACCAGCGAGCGTCGACTCAACGAGCTGACCCGGTTTGTTCAGGATCGTGAAAACGCCGGTTTATCGCGCGATTTTGGGGCTATCGAACCACCTTGGCCGGGCTTTCGCGAGGAAGCAGAAACCCGCCTTCGTGAAGTGTTCGTTAGCCGAGCAGAGCGTCATAGGGCGCGTGGCGAAGCGCACTTGCAAACCGTGCGTGGGTTCGAGCATGAAACTCAGGGGCCGGTTGTGTACGAGCGCAAGTCGGTCGACCTTCTTAGCGAGGCCGATCTGGATCGCGTCAAAGACCCTGATCGCAACGCAGCGCTGATAGAGTCGCTGAGAGAATGGATTAGAGACAAAAAACCAAAGGACCGAAGGCCGCTATCTCCGAAAGGTGATCCGATTGCAAAAGTTCGTCTAAGGACCACGAAGAAGGTCGATGTTTTGGTTCGAGATGGCGTGGCGGAACGCGGAGAGATGGTGCGCGTGGACGTGTTTCGAAAACAAAGCAAACGCGGTGCATGGGAGTACTATTTGGTTCCCATCTATCCGCACCAGGTATTCGACCCAAAGGATTGGCCAACGCCGCCAAACCAAGCGATTCGGGCTAACAAACCGGAATCTGAATGGTCCCAGATGGATGAGTCCTACGAGTTCGCTTGGAGCGCCTATCCATTTTCATTTTTGGAGGTCGAGAAGTCAGACGGCACCTTTATCGACGGATACCTTCGTGGGGTTGATCGGTCGACTGGTGCCATCGGCCTATCACCCCATTACTCCCGAGACGAAACGATTCGTGGAATCGGTGCCAAAACGCTCAAGTCGATTAATAAATTCAATGTTGATCGCCTCGGATTCCGTAACCAAGTCCTCCGTGAGAAACGTACATGGCGTGGCGCGGTCTGCACCTAACCCAACCTTCCCGGCTGTCCTTGGCAGATGATCAGGTTGTGGTCTGTCAGAATGATGGCGAGGTGCGTCTGGCTTTGGAAGACGTGGCGTGGATTGTTATCGATAGCCCTCGCACCAGCCTCACCGCTTCGCTAATAGCGGCGTGTATGAATTTTGGTGTCGCGGTGATCTTCACTGACGCAACCCACACTCCGTCCGGCATCGCTCTACCCTTCCACCGTCACCACCGCCAAGCCGACGTCGCCATAAAGCAGGTTTCCGCCTCGGCACCCTTGAAAAAGCGACTTTGGCAATCATTGGTCCGCGCAAAGATTGAAAATCAGGCCGCAGCATTGGAGGCGGTGAACGCGAGCGGGGGACATACCCTGCGGGAAATGGCCAAACGCGTAGGCTCAGGTGATCCGAGCAATATTGAGGCCCAGGCCGCGCGTTATTATTGGGGGCAGCTTTGGAAGGATTTCCGCCGACAGGATGACGGCGACCGCCGGAACAAGTTATTAAATTACGGCTATGCCGTGGTGCGTTCCGGCGTCGCGCGCGCGCTTGTCGCCTCAGGCCTTCTGCCCGCACTGGGGTTGAAACACGCCAGTGTTTCAAACGCGTTCAATCTGGCCGACGACGTCGTCGAGCCCTTTCGTCCTTTCATTGATGTTTTAGCTTGGCGAAGGGTTGGACATGGAGCGCCGAGCCGCGACGAGCTTTCGGTTGAGGACCGGCGAACTATGGCAGGGTGTCTGATGGGGGAGACGAGCTTGGGAGGGGAAACGCTGACCCTTCTGACCGCGAGTGAGCGAACTGCAGAGTCCTTGGTACGCGCTATTGAAGGTCGCTCCCCCGCCATCCTTCTTTTACCTAGGCTCAATTCAACTCGGTCAACGTCATGAAAACCGACGAGGTTCGGATCATGTGGCTGTTCGTTTTTTTCGATCTTCCGGTCACCACCAAGGCTGGCCGCCGCTTGGCGACGCGCTTTCGTAAGTTCCTTAAGGACGATGGCTATATGATGTTGCAGTTTTCAGTATATGCTCGCGTGTGTCGCGGCGAGGAAGCTGTGGACAAACATATTGGTCGCGTGACTCGGAACCTGCCCAAACAAGGCAATGTCCGCACCCTACAAGTGACTGACAAACAATATGCGCGGATGAGATTGCTGCTCGGGGAGGCTGAAAAAAATGAGCGATTCGCTCCCCAGCAAATGGTTTTGCTCTGATTTCCGCCACCTTCGGACGGCGAAAATCAGAGCAATTTCAAACCTTTAGTCGTGATATAGCCTACCAGATGGGAGTCGGTAGGGAAACCACGGCCGCGCGCGACCTGTTGCCCACCTTGTCGCCAGCCTACCAGATGGGAGTCGGTAGGGAAACCACGGCAGGTCATAACGCACCCATGAAGCCGAGCGCAGCCTACCAGATGGGAGTCGGTAGGGAAACCACGGCAAAGGCGAGTGCGCCGTCCTGGTTGCCGGAAGCCTACCAGATGGGAGTCGGTAGGGAAACCACGGCCTTCAACGCGCTCTTGAGCGGCAATGTCAGAGCCTACCAGATGGGAGTCGGTAGGGAAACCACGGCTCTTATCTACGCCGCTCAGCAGGCTCCTGCAGCCTACCAGATGGGAGTCGGTAGGGAAACCACGGCAGCCCTGCTTGAGGATATGTTCGTCATCGAAGCCTACCAGATGGGAGTCGGTAGGGAAACCGTGAGCGAATTTGGAAATGAGTTTAGAGTCTGAATTACTTCAGTTTTAATCCCATCAAGTTTTAGCGCTCCCTTACCCCAGCATGCCGCGTTCATCGAGCAGTTGGGCGATTTGGACGGCGTTGAGGGCCGCACCTTTGCGCAGATTGTCCGACACCACCCAGAGCGACAGACCGTTTTTGATCGTCGGGTCATTGCGGATGCGGCTGACAAAGACGCCGAACTCGCCGACGCACTCTTTCGGCGTGATGTAGCCGGTCGGGTCGTGCTTATCGATGACCACCACGCCTGGACTGTCGCGCAAGATGTCGCGGGCGTCGTCGGCGTCGAGCGGTGTTTCGAACTCTAGATTGACCGCCAGCGAATGGCCGACAAACACCGGCACCCGGACACAGGTGACGGTCAGTTGGATCGACGGGTCGATCATTTTTTGCGTTTCGAGCCACATCTTGGCTTCTTCATCGGTGTAGCCGTCATCGCGGAAGGCGCCGATAAAGGGGATGACATTAAAGGCGATCTGCTTGGGGAAGACGTGCGGCTCGGTGGGGCCAAGCACGAAGACGCCTTTGGACTGGTCCCAAAGCTCGTCCATGGCCTCCTTGCCAGCGCCCGACACCGATTGGTAGGTCGAGACCACGGCGCGCTTGATCCTGGCCGCATCGTGCAAAGGCTTGATCGCCACCACCAGTTGGGCCGTCGAGCAGTTCGGATTGGCGATGATGTTTTTTGCACCCACGCCTTCGACGGCGTCTGGGTTCACCTCAGGCACGATCAAGGGCACGTCTGGGTGCTGACGCCAGGCTGAGGAATTGTCGATAACAATCGGGCCTTGCGCGCCGATCTTCTCCGACCAGGCCTTAGAGACCGATCCGCCCGCCGACATCAAAACCAGATCGACCTCAGAAAAGTCGAAACTTTCCATGTCCTTACATTTAAGGATGCGGTCGCCATAGGCGACTTCCTTGCCAACCGACTTTCGCGAGGCCACCGCGTGAATCTCGTCCACGGGGAATTCCAATTCCTCAAGGATGTTCATCATTTCCCGGCCCACATTGCCCGTGGCGCCGACAACCGCGATGCGGTAGCCCATTGTCTCGTCTCCGTTGAGGAAGGGGCGCAGGCCTAGCTTTTCCTGACCCGAAAGGCAAGGCACGCTTAAGGGTGACGGGCGCGCCACTCTTGAAGGGTCTGGCCGTACATGTCGACATCATGGGCGTTGGGCTCGGGAATATGGGCGAGACCTAAGCGTTTCGACCCCAACCGGTGGGCCAGCGCAATCGACGGCCCATTGGCCGGGTCGATGGAATGAATGACCTCGGTCCAGCCCAGTTCCTCAAAGGCAAAAGCCATGGCCCGCAAGGCGCCCTCGGTCGCATAGCCCTTGCCCCAGGCGTGACGCGAAAACGCCCAGCCGACTTCCGGGCCCGGCCATCCTTCCGGTCGCCAAGGTCCCAAGCGCCCAATCCACTGGCCTGAGGCCTTTTCAATGACGGAAAACATCGAAAACCCCATCATCGACCAAGCCCCGATGACCGAGGTGATATTGCGCCAGGCCGACAGCGGCGGTTGTGGCCCGCCTAACAGGCGCATGACCTCGGCATCGGCCATGTGGGCCCGCCAGGATGGAAAATCCTCAGCGCGGGGGGCGCGCAAGATCAGCCTTGGCGTTTCGAGCACCGGGGTTTCAAGCACTGGGATTTGCATCGGCTTGCGACTTTAAAGTTTTGGTGTGGTCTTGACTGTCGCAGCCCACCTTAAGCCAAGGGATTTTTGGGTCCAAGGCCCAATGCGGCGAAGCTACTTATAGCGCAAAGGCGAAAAGTCTGCGACCTTGCGTCTCCCTGTCGCTCCTGATTTTCGGAGACTGCCGCAATGTCCCTGGCCCTCTCCGCCGCCTATTGGTGCGTGCTCATCGCCTGTCTCCTGCCCTATATCTGGGTCGGCGTCGCCAAATGGGGCCCGCATTATCAGAATGATCAGCCGCGCGATCTTGACCAGTATCAAGGGTTTCGACGCCGGGCCCACCATGCCCATACAAATGCCTTTGAGGCCCTGCCCTTCTTCATTGCTGCCGTGGTTATGGCCCACCAGTTTGGGGCGGGCGGCCTTTGGGTCGATGGCTTGGCCGTGCTTTGGGTCCTGTTCCGCATCGGCCACGGGCTCGCCTATATTACCGACCGCGCCACCTTGCGGTCGCTTTTATGGGTCGGGGCCTTTATCGCCAATCTCGCCCTCTTCCTCGCGCCTGCCTTTAGCTAAGCGCGTTGCGGCACGCCGCCGCCATGGCGACCGGCGCCAGCGCCACCGAAAAAAGGCTGAAGGCGGCCAGCAGGGCCAAGGGCGGACCGATATTGAGCCCAGCCGCCGCCGCATCTACTGCACCTGCACCAAAGACCACCAGGGGCGTAAAGAGCGGCAGGACAATGACCGCAATCAGCACCCCGCCTCGGCGCGCACCAAGCGCCAAGGCCGCGCCGACCCCACCAATAAAGGCAAAGCCCAGCCCGGCTAACAGGCTGGCAAGGAAGAGGATCGGGGCAAGGCTTGGGGCTGCGCCCAGCGTGATGGCGACGAGCGGCGCAACCGCGGCCAGCGGCAAGCCTGTGGCGATCCATTGGGCAAGGCACTTGACCGCTGCCACCACTGCAAGACCCGGTTCGCCCAAGGTGAGCAGGTCAAGACCGCCGTCTTCATAGTCGCGCTCAAATAGCCGCTCGAGCGTCAGCAAGGAGGCGAGCGCCAAACTGGCGAAGGCTGCACCCGGCGCCACGGCAGCCAGCCGGGCGGGATCGGGTCCCTCCGCCAAAGGCAAAAGCACAGCCACGCCCGCATAGAAGCCAAGCGCCAAGAGCGGCCCGCCACCGCGTCCCAAAGCCAGCCCCAGTTCGCGCCCAAACAGGGCCCTGATCGGACCTCTCCCCATCCCCTGGCCCATCACTTCGCCTCCTGCGGGATCGACACCGGCCGTACAAGCCTAACCTCGCGGGTGGGGATGGGTAAGGGATCATGAACGGCGGCGAGAATAATCCCGCCCTTGGCTAAATGGCCGACCATCTCCTCGGCAAACCTGGCGCGCGTGGCGATATCGAGCGGGGCCATGGGCTCGTCAAGTAACCACAATCGCCGAGGCGCAGCGGCAAGCCTCGCCAGCGCCACGCGGCGTCTTTGACCGGCGGACAGCCGGCGCGTCTCCAATCCCAAAAGCGGTGTCAGGCCATAGCGCTGCACGGCTGCGTCGCGGGCCGCCATCGACCCTCCCGCCCAACGGGCCCAAAAGCTCAGCTCGCTTTGCACCGTCGCCTGGGCTTTCAGCCCATCCTGATGACCGGCGAAATGAATGTCGTGGCTTTGGGCCTCGCGCGGGTCGAGCTCACCGGCTTGGCCAAGATAGCGCAGCCGTCCCGCACTCGGCTGGGCCAAGCCCGCCACCACCCGCAACAGGCTCGTCTTTCCCGCCCCGTTGGCGCCCGTCAGGCTGACCGCTTCGCCAGCCTTAAGGTGCAGATTAAGCTCAGAAAATAGCACACGGCCGCCGCGCGTGACCGCGAGGTCTTGCAAGACAAGCTCACAGATCGCATCGGGTTTCGGGGCATCCGCCGTTTCGGTCATGGACGAGTAACCCTTTGGGGTTTATGGAGACGGTCGGCCGCGCGGGAAAGACGCGGCGCGCGAGCGGACGCTGTGTGTCCGCCCGGTCTGCGCGCGAACCCGCCCCTCATCCTAGGGCCCCGGATTCCCGGGTCAAAGGCGGCCCTGCACAGGAGACCATGTGTCATGCCTTCCATTGACAGCCTCAATACCCGCCGCGAACTTCAGGTCGGCGACAAGACCTATCTCTATTACAGCCTCAAGGCCGCCGAGGAAGAGGGTCTATCAGGCGTTTCGCGCCTGCCCGCCTCTTTAAAGGTGCTGCTGGAAAATCTGTTGCGCAATGAAGATGGTCGCTCGGTCGATGCCAGCGACCTGCGCGCTGTGGCCGCTTTTGTCGATAATCGCGGCCGTGCCGAGCACGAGATTTCTTTCCGTCCGGCCCGCGTCTTGATGCAAGACTTCACCGGCGTTCCCGCCGTGGTCGACTTGGCCGCCATGCGCGACGCCATGTTGAGCTTAGGGGCTGACCCGACCAAGATCAATCCGCTCAACCCGGTTGATCTTGTCATTGACCACTCGGTCATGGTCGATAATTTTGGCACGCCGACCGCGTTTAACGCCAATGTCGAGGTCGAGTACCAAAGAAATGGCGAGCGCTACCGCTTCCTGCGCTGGGGCTCGTCGGCCTTCGACAATTTCCGCGTCGTGCCGCCCGGCACCGGCATTTGCCATCAGGTCAATCTGGAATATTTGGCCCAGACCGTCTGGACCGGCAAGGATGGCGACCACGAGGTTGCCTATCCCGACACTGTGGTCGGAACCGACAGCCACACCACCATGATCAACGGCTTGGCGGTGCTCGGCTGGGGTGTTGGCGGCATTGAGGCGGAAGCGGCCATGCTGGGCCAGCCCATTCCGATGCTCATTCCCGAAGTGATCGGCTTTCGCCTGACCGGAAAATTGCCGGAAGGCGCCACGGCCACCGACCTTGTACTCACCGTCACCCAAATGCTGCGCAAAAAGGGCGTGGTGGGCAAGTTTGTCGAGTTCTGCGGCTCGGGCATTGCCACCCTCACCTTGGAAGACCAAGCGACCATTGCCAATATGGCGCCTGAATATGGCGCGACTTGCGGCTTCTTCCCCGTGTCTGCCGCCACACTCGCCTATCTGGCTGAAACCGGCCGCGCACCAGAGCGGGTGGCCCTGGTTGAGACCTATGCCAAGGCGCAAGGCTTGTGGCTGGATGAAACCACCGAAGAGCCGCTTTTCACCGACATGCTCGAGCTTGACCTTGGCACGGTGCAGTCCTCGCTGGCCGGACCCAAGCGTCCCCAAGATCGCGTGCCCTTGGCCGAAGCTGCGCCCGCCTTCATGACGGCGCTCTCTGGCGATTTTGGCAAGGCAGGCAACGAAACCTTCCGCGTTCCGGTGAAGGGGGACGCAGGCGAGGCCAGCTTTGATCTTGGCCATGGCGACGTGGTTATTGCCGCCATCACCTCCTGCACCAATACCTCGAACCCGTCGGTTTTGATCGCGGCCGGACTGGTGGCGCGAAAAGCCCGTGCGCGCGGCTTGATGGTGAAGCCCTGGGTAAAAACCTCACTGGCGCCCGGATCACAGGTGGTCACCGACTATCTGACCCAATCGGGCTTGCAAGAAGACCTCGACGCGCTTGGCTTTAATCTGGTCGGCTATGGCTGCACCACCTGTATCGGCAATTCCGGTCCGCTCCCGGCCCCGGTGTCCGCTGCAATCGCCGAAGGCGATCTGGTGGCGGCGGCGGTCTTGTCCGGCAATCGCAATTTCGAAGGCCGGGTCAATCCGGACGTGCGGGCCAACTACCTCGCCTCGCCGCCCCTGGTGGTCGCCTATGCCTTGGCAGGCACCTTGCAAAAGGACCTGATGAGCGAGCCGGTCGGTGAAGGCGCCGATGGTCAACCGGTTTATCTGCGCGACATCTGGCCGACCAATCAAGAAATCGCCGATATTCAGCGGCGCTATGTGACCAACGCCCTGTTCGCCTCGCGTTATGCCGATGTGTTCAAGGGCGACGCCCATTGGCAAGGCATCAAGGTTGAAGGCGGCCAAACCTATGGCTGGGACAACCAGTCAACCTATGTGCAAAACCCGCCCTATTTCACTGGCATGACCATGACGCCAGCCCCGGTGACGGATGTGAAGGAAGCCCGCGTGCTGGCGGTGTTCGGCGATTCCATCACCACCGACCACATTTCGCCGGCTGGCAATATTCGCAAAAGCTCTCCGGCTGGCGAATATCTGACGGAGCACCATGTGGATGCGACCGACTTTAATTCCTACGGCGCGCGGCGCGGCAATCATGAAGTGATGATGCGCGGCACGTTTGCCAATATCCGCATCCGCAACCGCATCACGCCTGAGATTGAGGGCGGCGTGACCAAGCACTTCCCGTCGGGCGAGGTCATGTCGATCTATGATGCGGCCATGCGCTATCAGTCCGAAGGCCGGTCGCTGGTGGTGTTTGCTGGCAAGGAATATGGCACAGGCTCGTCGCGCGACTGGGCGGCCAAGGGCACGCGCCTCCTAGGCGTGCGGGCTGTGATTGCCGAAAGCTTTGAGCGCATCCACCGCTCCAACCTCGTCGGCATGGGCGTGCTTCCGCTGCAATTCATTGAAGAGGGCTGGCAAAAGCTTGGCCTGACCGGCGAGGAGATCATCTCCATCCGTGGCCTGACGGAAATCACGCCACGCAAGACCCTCTATGTTGAGCTTTATCGCCCCTCGGACCACCGCACGGCTCGCTTCCCCGTGCGTTGCCGCATCGATACGGGCACCGAGCTCGACTATTACCGCGCGGGAGGCGTTATGCCTTTCGTGCTGCGCAATCTGGCCCGCGTCGCTGACGCGGCCGAATAGGCGCAAACCTTGCGGGGGGCGGTCCAGGCGCGGGAAGGTTTTTTCCGCAAGGCTTGGGCCGCGCTCACGCAGAGGTGAGGCCAGTTTGGCGCAAACCTGGTCTAAGAACAGCGGGACATGACGAGATCGATCCGGACCCTTGGCGCCGCCTTCAGTGCTCTTATCGGGCTCTATGCCCTGCCTGACGCCGCCATGGCGCGCGCGCCAGCCCAGCCTCACCTGGTGGAATTGTTCACCGCCCAGGGCTGTGCGGGCTGTCCAGAGGCCGATCAAATCCTGAAAGGACTAACGACCCGCAAGGACGTGATCGCCCTCACCTTTGCGGTCGACTATTGGGATTATTTGGGCTGGAAGGACAGCTTCGCCAAGCCGGAATTCACCACCCGCCAAGCCGCCTATAAGACAAGGTTTCGCTTGCGTGAAATCTACACGCCGGAATTTGTCATTGATGGACGCAGCGAAGCCGCCGCCGCCACAGCCCCCGCCGCCCTTGAGACGGCCCTGAAGGCCAGGCTTAAGCCCAGTGTCCATCTGCGTCGCCAGGGGGCACAACTTGTGGTCAGTGGCACCGCACCCGCGGGCGGCGCCGACCTCTGGCTGGTGCGCTACGACCCCAAGCCCCACGATGTGACCGTGGCGGCGGGCGAAAATCGTGGCAAGACCTTGAATGAAGTCAATGTAGTGCGCGAGCTAAAGCGTCTGACCCACTGGAAGGGCGGGGCAAGGCACATCGCCCTGCCGGCCGAAACCGAGCCCGGCCTCACCACCCTCATCCTCGCCCAAACCCCCCACGGCGGCGAAATCCTCGGCATAGCGCGTTAGGTCGCAAGGCCGCCTCGGCTCTCGGTCCGGAGGAGCGGGTTGATGTGTTTTTCAAGATTGTCCGCTCATCCTGGAGAAAAACAGGTCAGTCGTTGTCGGCAAAATATTTGAAGGAATATATTTACAGTATAAGCGGCACATGCTTCTGTAAAAAAGGGCTTTATATCGACATATTCATTTAAGAAGCTGTTGTAACAAACATCAAGTGGAGGCAGGTAAACCCCGTGAAATATTTTGTAAAAAATCCTGACAAGACCCAGCCAGAAATAAATTCTGTAAAAGCTGATGGGATGGCCCCCAAAAAAGTAAATCTAAATTTGATTCTAAAATAGAGGCAGCTCCGTTTAAATGGCAAAATTTATGGAAAAGGATAATATTCGTGGATATTTAAATTATTTTATATTTTTATTTGTTTTGGTAATATTTATATATATGATGATTTATTTTATTCCGTTGCCACCGCTTCAAGGTCACACCCCTGATTATGGCTCTAACGAATATATAAGCACTATTCATTATCTAGAAAATTTTAAACGACTAGTCCTAATTTTTATTTTTGGTGTTATGCTTGTAGTTGGGGTTGTTGTTTTTGCGCTGCGCTGGCGGTTTTGGGCTAGATTGGGGCATTTTAGAATTAGGGCAAGGTAAAGGCCTATGGCCCGCTCAGAATCCAATCTGGCAGGTGCCTCAGCATGGACCACCAGGATGGACCCATCCTTGGCATCACGCCGACAGCATGGCCTTAACCTATTCAGGACGCAGCGGAATCCGCCGTGCTGGCTTGCCGGTGGCGTCGAAAAACGCGCCTACAATCGCTGGCGCGGCCAATGCATTGGCGCTTTCCGAGCCCTGGCCGTAAATCTCGGCGCCTTTCCAGGGCACAACCGCTCGCCTTACCCGAGGGGGGTGGGGGGCGGTGCGCCTTATTTCTGCGACTGCTTCATCAGGGCTGGCGGATAGCGCTCACCTTCGATCTTTACCTTGCCCGCGGCGTCTTCAATCCGCGCGAGGTCGGCTGGCGATAGGGCGATCGAGGCGGCAGCGGTGTTTTCTTCAAGCCGGTGGATCTTGCTAGTCCCGGGGATGGGGACGATCCACGGCTTTTGCGCCATCAACCATGCCAGCGCGACCTGGCCGGGCGTCGCCGCGAGGTCCCGACCAAGCTCGGCCAACAGCTCGACCAGCGCCCGATTGTGGCGGATGGCGTCGGGCGTGAAACGCGGAATTGTGTTGCGGATGTCGCCTTCACCGAACTTTGCGTCGACGCCAATCGCCCCGGTTAGGAAACCCTTGCCAAGCGGGCTGAACGGCACGAAGCCGATACCCAATTCCTCAAGCGTCGGCAGGATCTCGGTCTCGACGTCACGGGTCCAAAGCGAATATTCGCTTTGCAGGGCGGTTACCGGCTGCACCGCATGGGCGCGACGGATGGTGGCGGCATTGGCTTCGGATAGCCCAAAGTGCTTGACTTTGCCTTCGCGAATGAGATCGCCGACTGCGCCCGCGACATCCTCGATCGGCACGGCGGGATCGACGCGGTGCTGGTAGAAGAGGTCGAGCGCCTCGACACCGAGCCGCCGGCACGAGTCTTCCGCCACCTTGCGGATCTGTTCGGGGCGGCTGTCGAAGCCTTGCATGAACGGCGTCTTATCAGGTTGGATGTTCCAACCGAACTTGGTGCCGATGGTCACTTCGCCCTTGAACGGCGCGAGCGCTTCGCCGACCAGCGTCTCATTGACATAGGGCCCATAGACTTCGGCAGTGTCGAAATGGGTGACACCCAGATCGACCGCCTTGCGCAGCAGCGCAATGGCGTCGCCGTGGCTGATCGGGCTGGTCTTGTTGTAGCTGAAGCTTAGTCCCATCGCGCCGAAGCCGATCTTCGAGACCTTAAGTCCCTTGCCAAGTGTGCGCATCTGCATCTTTGGACGTCCTGCCGTTCGTGAAGCCGGGGCCGAGCCAGGTCCCCAGTGGTTCGCCCCAGTGGTTAGCCCCAGTGGTTAGACCCAGTGGTTAGCCCCAAGTTTCGAAGCTATACCCCACACCCATTCATTCGATTAGACAGGATAAATCACTTGGCTATATGACTCAGTTTCATGAAACCCGTGGGTCAGGCAGATCACAGTGCGACGTGAGGAATTGGGCAATCTGGCGATGTTCCTTGCGGTTTCCGAAGCGCGAAGCTTTACGAAAGCTGCGGCAAAGCTTGGCATTTCGCAATCAGCGCTCAGTCATGCGGTAAGCCGCCTTGAAGACCGGTTGGGGCTGCGTCTCCTCACGCGAACGACGCGCAGTGTCGCCCCGACCGAAGCGGGGGAACGCTTGCTCCAGACTTTAAGGCCAGCGCTCGAAGACATCGATGCCCGTATTGAAGCGCTCACCGAACTTCGGGAAAAACCTTCCGGGACGGTACGTATTACGTCAGGCTCCCATGCCGCGCGGACGATTCTTTGGCCTGTGATCGACCGGCTCACCGCCGAGAACCCAGACATCAGCGTCGAGGTGAGCGTCGACAGCGGCTTTGTGGATATTGTCGCAAACCGGTTCGACGCAGGCGTGCGGCTTGGCGAAGCCCTTGAGCAGGACATGATCGCTGAGCGGATCGGTCCGATGATGCGGATGGCGGCGTTCTGCAGCCCTGCCTATTTGGCTGAACACGGAACTCCCAAGACGCCCTATGACCTGGCGAACCATCATTGCATCAATCTGAGGATGTCGACGTCCGGCGGTCTTTATGCCTGGGAGTTTGAGAAGGACGGAAAGGCATTGCGGGTCAAGGCAGAAGGGCGCCTCGTCTTCAATCAGGCCGACCTGATTGTGGACGCCGCGCTAGCAGGACACGGGATCGGCTTCATGCTCGAAGGGCAGGTTAACACCCTTCTCGCCGACGGTTCTCTGGTGCGCGTTCTGGAAGACTGGTGCGGGCCCTTCGAGGGCTATTACCTCTACTATCCAAACCGCCGACAACCGTCCGCTGCTTTTAGCCTGCTGGTGGAAGCCCTCAGATACCGGGATTGATGGCTGCACCCCGGCCTCCGCCCGGAGGAGCGGTGCTTAGGTGGGGGCTCAATGAAACCCGCTCATACCGGCGCAGGCCAGTATCCAGAAGATCATCAGCAAACCTAGGCGGGCCACCCCCTGGACCCCGGCCTTCGCCGGGGGGAGCGGTTTTTAGGGAGGTGCTCAATCCCATCCGCTCATACCGGCGCAGGCCGGTATCCAGGAGATCATCTCCAACCCTCAGCAGGCCCGTCCCTGGTTCCCGGCCTCCGCCGGGATGAGCGGCTTAGATGTTTGTTCTCAATGAAACCCGCTCATCCCGGCGAAGGCCGGTATGTGGAGTCTCGTTCGAAGTGCAACAGCTTGCTAAAGGCCTCAGCGGGGGTCTGGAAGTCCAGACATTTTCTTGTGATGTGGTTGTAAAGGCGGCTTAGGTTGAGGAAATGCTCGTCACTGAGGGTTTCGAGGTCTGTCTTTCGTGGGAGATATC
>CAIMFV010000022.1 GCA_903840435.1 uncultured Caulobacterales bacterium | reverse complement strand
TTCCTAGAGACACCGGTTGAAAATTCATTCACCCCTTCGGTCCCGACGCACACGCTCCGGGCCAAATTGGTGTAGGGTGCGCCCATGCCGCGCCTCGCCAAGGTTCTTTTGCCCCTGCCCCTGCCAGAGGCGTTCGACTATCTAGCTCCTGATGACCTGCCCGATTTGGCGGTCGGCGACCACGTCGCAGCTCCTCTCGGGCCGAGGGTTGTGCGCGGTGTTGTGGTCGAGATGCGCGATGCAGCGGGCGTCAATCGTCCCTTGAAGACCTTGCAAGGCCGCCTGGAGGCGCCCCCCCTGCCCGCCACGGCGCTCGCCTTTGCCAGCTGGGCGGCGCGCTATGCCTGTCAACCGGCAGGTGAGGCGCTCGCCATGTCCTTGCGGGGGTTGAACCAGCCTTTACCGCGACCGGAGCGCAGCGTCGTCTTAGGCGAGGTACAGACTGCCAAGCCGACGCCGGCGCGGGCGCGGGTGCTTGCGCTGGCAACGGAAACTTCCCTCCCGCCGGCGGAGTTGGCGCGCCGTGCGGGAGTCTCAGCGGGCGTGGTCAAGGCCTTGCTGGATGAGGGCGCGCTACGGATCGAAGAGGTCCCCGCCCCACCGCCCTATGGAATTCCGCAGTGTGACGGTCTGGGGGGGGGCCATTTGAACGCCTCGCAAAGGGCCGCGGTTGCAGCACTGGCTGATCGGCGAGCCGAAGGCGGTTTCCAAGCCGCGCTGCTCGACGGCGTGACAGGCTCCGGCAAGACCGAAATCTATTTGGAGGCGGCGGCGCAGGTGTTGCACGCCGACCCCGAAGCCCAGGTGCTGATCCTGCTGCCCGAAATTGCCCTGACCCAGGCGGTGTTCGAGCGGGTGGCGAGCCGGTTTGGCGCCAAGCCCGGCGAGTGGCATTCGCAGCTGCCCGGTCCTCGCCGTCGCCAGGTCTGGGAAGGTGTGGCGCGCGGTGACTGTCGCATCGTTGTTGGCGCTCGGTCGGCCTTGTTCCTGCCCTTTCGCCGCCTCGCCCTCATCGTCGTCGATGAAGAGCATGACGGCTCCTACAAACAAGAAGACGGCTTTATCTATCAGGCCCGGGACATGGCCGTGGCGCGGGCCAAGTTGGAGGCGGCGCAAGTGATCTTAGCGTCGGCCACGCCGTCGCTCGAAAGCCTTTGGAACGCCGAAACGGGACGTTACCAGTGGATCCGGTTAAATGATCGCCATGGAGTGGCGCGGCTGCCCGATGTCAGCCTGATTGATTTACGCAACCACACCCCCGAAACCGGGCGCTGGTTGTCCGCCCCCTTGGTGGAGGCGATGGCGGGCGCCTATGGCCGGGGTGAGCAGAGCCTCTTATTCCTCAATCGCCGGGGATACGCGCCGCTGGTCCTCTGCCGCGCCTGTGGCGAAAAGCTCACCTCGCCCAATACGGACAGCTGGTTGGTCGAGCATCGCTATACGGGCAGGCTGGTCTGCCATTTGACCGGCTTTTCGATGAAGAAGCCAGAACGCTGCCCGCATTGCAGCGCCAAGGATAGCCTGATCCCGATTGGGCCGGGCGTTGAACGTCTGGAAGAAGAGGCCCGCGCCCTCTTCCCTGAGGCGCGCATCAGCGTCTTTTCATCTGACACGGCGCCCGATGCTCAGTCGGCGCGCGCCCTGATCGCTGCGATGGAGGCGGGCGACATTGATATTTTGGTCGCCACCCAAGCCGCCGCAAAGGGTCACAACTTCCCCAACCTTACTCTGGTCGGCATTGTCGATGCCGATCTTGGGCTACGCGGCGGCGATCTGCGTGCAGGCGAGCGGACCTTTCAACTGCTGGCTCAGGCCGCTGGGCGGGCGGGACGGGCTGACCGGCCGGGCGTGGCGATGATCCAAACCTATATGCCCGACCACCCCGTGATGCAGGCCTTGGCCGCCCAGGATCGCGACGCCTTCATTGCCGCAGAGTCCGACCAGCGTCGTGCCGCAGGCCTGCCGCCCTTCGGGCGATTGGCGGCGATCATCCTGTCCAGTCCAGACGCCGACGCGCTGCAACGGGTGGCGCAAGCTCTGGCCGAAACCGCACCCAATGCCGAGGGTGTGGACGTGTTCGGCCCGGCTGACGCGCCCTTGAGCTTGGTGCGCGGCCGCAGGCGAAAGCGGTTTTTGGTGCGCAGCGAGCGGAATATCGATTTGCAAGCCTTTCTGGGGGCTTGGCGTGCACGCGTAAAGGCGCCAGCCTCCGTTCGCGTGACCCTCGACGTCGACCCCTATAGCTTTTTGTGATCTGATGACCCTTCCCCCATTAAGTGTTCTGAGCGACATCGGATTTAGCTTTCTCGCCCTGACCTTTCTTGAGGTGGTTTTAGGCGTCGACAATTTGGTGTTCGTCGCCGTGGCGGCTAATCGCTTGCCCGAATCTGCGCGCGCCCAAGCAAGACGGCTCGGCCTTTGGCTTGCCATGGCGTTGCGGATTGGCTTGGTCGCCTCGCTATACTGGCTTGCCAGCTTGCAAAGCTTGCAGCTCGGACCGATCAGCCTACGTACGCTCGTGCTTGGACTGGGAGGCCTCTTTCTGCTCTATAAGAGTGCGACGGAAATCCATGATGAAATTCGCGGCCTGCCCCATCAGGCGCAAGATCAGGGCGAAAATCCTGTCGCAAGATCGCCCGCCGTCCGCCCGTCCGCCGTCATCTTGGAAATTGGCCTCATCAATATCGTCTTTTCCTTGGATAGCGCTGTGACGGCGGTGGGGATGTCAAACCGCTTAAGCGTTATGATCGCAGCCGTCGCGGTCTCGGGCCTCTTGATGTTGGCAGCAGCAGCACCCGCGGCGGCCTTCATCGCGAAACGGCCCTCAGCCAAGGTGTTGGCGTTCGCATTCATCCTCCTCATCGGCGCGCTCTTGGTTGCGGACGCAACCGGATTTCATGTGCCGCGCGGCTATGTCTATTTCGCCATGGGGTTTGCCTTTGCTGTCGAAATCCTCAATTCCTTCAGAGATCACCGCTCTGGGAAGACCTGAAGAGAAGGGCGTTTTTTCAATGCAAATGGCGCCGCAAATTACTTGATAGAGGCTTTGGCTACAGAGCCTTAACGACTCCTGGCCTATAGTCCCAGGCGTTGGTCCTTGCGAGTTCCCCATGACCTTTTCCCACCAGTATGCTGCGACCTTGGGTCGTTCGTGCGCCGCACAGCGTCGGGCGGGACTTCGCGGGACGCGCTGACCATGACAAAAACCTGCTTAATCGTCGATGACAGTCGGGTGATGCGTAAGGTCGCCATGCGCATTGTCGAGCAACTGGATTTTGAAGGCGTTGAGGCCGCTGATGGCATGGAGGCTTTGACCTACTGCCGCGCTGCCATGCCCGATGCTGTGCTCTTGGATTGGACCATGCCGATGATGGACGGCATGGCGTTCTTGCAAGCCTTAAGACAGGAGCCCGGTGGAAAGGCACCGATTGTCATTTTTTGCGCCGCCGAAACCGAGCCTGCCAAAATCCGCCAAGCAATTGATGCGGGTGCTGACGAATATATTATGAAACCCTTTGATGGCGACATTATCGCGGCGAAGTTTGAGGAAACGGGACTGATATGAGCCCGGAAGACTTCTCTTATGTCGCGGACTTGGTGCGCACCGAAGCCGGGGTGGTCTTAACCTCGGACAAGGTGTTTTTCCTCGATACCCGCCTTGGCCCCCTGGCGCGTCGCGAAAAAGAAGCCGGTGTCGACGCGCTCATCGCCCGCCTGAGGTCGCAACCGACGGCCAGCCGAATCCAGGCGGTTGTTGAGGCGGCACTGGTGCCGGAGACTCGGTTTTTCCGCAATCGCTCAGCCTTCCAAACCCTGGCAGACCTAAGCCTGCCTGAGCTCGTCAAGCGGCGCGGTGACAAGGGCTTGCGCATTTTGAGCGCCGGTTGCTCCAGCGGCCAGGAAGCCTATTCCCTCGCGATCTTGGTGCAAGAATCCCTACCGCAAACGCCCACCGAAATTGTCGCCATCGACTATAGCCGCCGATCGCTCGAAAAGGCGCGCGCTGGCCTCTACAGCCATTTTGAAGTGCAACGCGGATTACCCATCCGGCGCCTGTTGGACAATTTTGAGAAGGTCGACGAGAATTGGCGCGCCAGTGCGGCGCTGCGCAGCAAGATCGTGTGGTCAGAAGCAAATCTGCTCTCTGACCTTTCGGGTCTCGGGCAATTCGACGTCATCTTGTGCCGCAATGTGCTCAATAGCTTCGCGCCAGCTGTCGCAACTGCCTGTTTAGAGCGGTTGGAAGGGCGCTTGGCCGCCGATGGCCTTTTGATGCTCGGGGTTGATGAAGGCCTCATCCTGCCAGCATCGTTCAAGCCTGAAGCCGCGAGCGGACTCTATCGTCGCAACGTCGCGTTCGTCCGCGAAGTGAAGATGGCCTAATCTTCGAGCACGATCCGCTCATTCATGTTAGCGTCAGTTACCAGAGCGCAATCTAAAAAAGTTGCGCCTCGCTTATGGGAAGGACGTCTGCGCATGAAAACCTTGCTTAGCTTGACCCTCGTCGCGGGTTTGGTCTTGGCCTCGGCCTCTGCCGCCTCGGCGCGGCCCTGGCACCATCACCATCCCTATTTCCATCATCATCATCGGATGTTTATGCGCCACCATCCGCGATAGATCGCGTTTGATCTGATCGCATCTGGTGGAACGGTGCAGCAGAGACGCGTCGGGCCAAGGTCTGGCGGGTCTCTGTTCGAGGAATTTACGCCCTAGGGCTCGGTCGATTGAGGCCGTGCCCGTTTGGACCGGATTCCCGCACCCAAAGGCACGCGGTGGCGGCAAAGCCAATCAGGCCTAACCCACCAAACAAAACCAGCATCGGCTGATAGCCGCCGGGGTTGGCGGCGCTTGCATGGTAATGGTCGTTCAGCGCCCCCGCCGCGAGATTACAGACGGTCAGTCCCAGATTTTGCAAGACATTGATCATGCCCAGCGCTGCGCCCAATCGCCCGCGTTCAACCAGCAGCGTGGTTGCGGGCCAGATGACCGCCGGGACCATCGAGAACGAAACCCCCATCAAGGCTGTGGAAACCCAGAGGCTCCAAGGGGTCGCGCCAAGGATCAGGAAGGTCAGGGGCAGGAGCCCCGCTCCAATCGTCAACATCAATGCGCGATGTCCAAACCGGTCTGCCAATCCGCCAAAGACCGGGGTGGCAAATATGGCGGCAAAGAAAACCCAGCTATTGACGAGCCCCGCATCGGCCAGACTGAGCCCCTTGGCATCTTGGAAATAGGTGATCGCGAAGGTCGATCGAAACGGGAAAAATACCGAGGCGAACAGCACATTCAGGGTCAGGATGAACCAGAATGACAGGTCAAAGCGGATCAGGTCTTTGAGCCGCGGCAGGTGCGATGCTAGCGGCTCAAACACGGCGCTGGCGCGGCGGGCATCGAGCAAGAGATAGATGAGCGCCGCCGCCAAACTTGCAAGGCTTAGGCCTGCTGCAAGCCAAAGGGGCGGCCCCCAGCCCGCAGCATAGAGCTTGGGCGCCCAGCGCGGCGAAATATCGGCAAGGTAGGACCCAACCCGCGCCAGACTGAAAAACAGCGACATGGCGAACGCCATTCCCGCAGCGCTAAACCATTGGGCGAGCCCTGCAAGGAGGGCAATCAGCAAGGTCTCTTCGCCGACGCCAAAAAATAGGCGTCCCGTAACCATCACACCATAGGGCTCCCCAATAGCGGTTAGGAGGGCGCCCCCGGCGCAAAAAATCGCCGAGCCAAAAGCGGTCTTCGCCGCGCCCAGGCGATCGATCAAAATGCCGCCGACCAGGGCTAAGGGGATGTTGGGCAGGCTAAAGACGGCGTTTAGCAGCCCGATTTGGGATTGGGTCAGTCCGCGCTGGCTGCGGAGCAAGTCAGCAATTGGCGCAATCGAATCATAGACATAATAGTTCCCGGCGATGGCGATGCTCGCCAAGGCCAAGATCCACCACCGCCCGCGAGACTGAACCATTGCCTAGGCCTTTGCCGGTGAAGCAGGCAATCGCACTGTGATCGCCTTGGTCGACAGATAGGCCGCGACCCCCTCTCGCCCTTTTTCGCGACCATAGCCCGACAGGCGTCGACCGCCGAAGGGCACGGCCACACCACCAGCCCAATAATCGTTGATCGTCACCTGCCCACTGTCGAGATCGCGCGCCATGGCCAGGGCGCGGCCAATATCTTGCGAATAGATACCGGCCATCAGGCCGAACGCCGTGCCATTGGCTGCGTTTAGCGCCTCTTCGTCGCTATCGACGATTTGGATAGCGAGCACCGGTCCAAAAATTTCCTCCACCACGCATGGATCATCCGTAGGCAGATCATCAATCAGGGTCGGGGCGTAAAACCAGCCTTGGCATGCCTCGGAGGTGCGAACCGACTGGCCGCCAGTGAGGATGTTTCGGCCTCTGGCGCGGGCACCCTCGACATAGCCAGAAATCTTGTCGCGTTGCGCCTTTGAGTTGATCGCGCCCATATCGACAGCCCTTAAGCCATGACCAACCCGCAAGGCTTCGGTCAGCGCCACCAGCCGGGTCACCACGGCGCTGTGCACACTGCGATGCACGATCAGTCGAGAGCCCGCAGAACAGACTTGGCCCGCATTGGAAAAGATCGCCCACAGCGCGCCCTGAGCCACGGCGTCTGGGTCACAATCGGAAAGTGCAATCAGGGGCGACTTGCCGCCCAATTCCAAGGTGACGCTGGCCACGCGCCGGGCAGCAGCTTGGGCGACGGTGACACCTGTGGCGACTGAGCCCGTAAAAGTGATGTGGCGAATGGCGGGATGGGCGACGAGCGGCGCGCCGACCGCTGTGCCAAGCCCGGTCACCACATTGACCACGCCCGCTGGCAACCCCGCCTTCAACAAGAGGTCTGCCATCACCAGCGCCGTGAAAGGGGTGGTCTCGGCAGGCTTGGCAACCACCGAACACCCGGCCGCAAGCGCTGGCGCGACGCCTCGGGCAAAGGTCGAGGTCGGGTAGTTCCAGGGAATGATGTGGGCGGTCACGCCAACCGGCTCGCGTCGGGTAAAGCTGATTTGATCCTGACTGAGCGGGATTTCGCTGCCTTCCAAGGTTTCGGCAATGGCGGCGTAATAGTCAAACATGCGCGCCGCGCTTTCAACATCGCCCTTGGCTTCTGAGAGCGTCTTGCCCGAATCAAGCGTGTCCACCAGCGACAAGAGCGGGCTCGTTTCCCGGATCAAACCCGCCACAGTTTGTAAGACGCGGTGGCGCTCGGCCGGGCCTGTTTGACGCCAAATCGCCAAGCCGCGCTCGGCAGAGGTGACCGCCAAAGCGACATCGTCGGCACCGCCCGCTGCAAAGCTGGCAAAGGCGGTTCCAAGACCTGGGTCAAAGCTTTCCATTTCCTCGCCGGAAACCGAGGGCTGGAACCTGCCATCGATGAGGTGGCCCCGCGGCAGGGGCGGCAGGCCCTCGCCCGCCAAATAGGCCCGGCCCAATTCCTCGGCAGTGACGGACATTAATCGACCTCGCTCATTTGGTAATGGGCCTTTGACAGCCAAGATTTGGAAATCTCGACGCCCCATCCCGGGGCTGCGGGAATGGCGATCTGTCCGGCTTCAACCTCGAAGGGGTTAGCTTCAAACAGGCCATCCTGCCAGGGATAGTAGTCTGACCCCTCAATGGAAAACTCGAGGTATTTTCCGGCATTGGGAATGGCGCCCAGAAGGTGCAGGGTGCAGACGGTCACCAGCGAAAGATTGGCGCTATGGGGCGTACACGGAAGACCAGCGGCAGCGGCTAGGTCTACGACCTTCAAGGTACGGCTTAAGCCACCCATATACATGATGTCGGGCTGGACAATATCGACGGCCCGCAGGTCAATCATGCGCCGCCAGGTGGCAATGTCCCAGTCCTGCTCGCCGCCTGTAACGTCAAGGTCGAGGGCTTGCGTCACCTGACGCGTCTGTTCAAGCTCCCAATAGGGACAAGGTTCTTCAAAGTGGCTGATGCCTTCAGCTTCCAAACGTTTGCCAACCTCTATCGCTCGGCTGGGCGAAAATCCGCTATTGGCGTCGACAAGTTTTGCAGCCCCCTCCCCCAGCGCCCGCGCGACGGTGGGGATGACCTCCTCGGTGCGACCGGGCCACTCATCTCCATCCTGGCCACACTCGGCGCCAACCCGCCACTTAAAGGCGTCAAAGCCTTGCTCATCTCGCAGACGGCACAAGCGGGCGGCCTCGTCCTTCGGCGTGATGTCGCGCTTCATCGACGACGCATAGGCGCGTATGCGCCTAGGCTTGCCGCCCAAGAGTTCAACCACTGGCTTTTCTTCGATCCTTCCCCGCAGATCCCAAAGGGCTGTATCGAGACCTGCGAGCGCGCGGCAACGATAGGAGCCTGGAAACTTGTGTTCGCGCGCCTCAATGCGTTGAATGACGCCCGCAATATCAAAAGCATCCCAACCCAAGGCCCAGGGTGCGATTTGGCGATGAAAAATCGTCGCTGTGATATCGGCATTATAGGTCGAGGTCTGACCCCAACCCGTACGACCGTCGTTGGTCGTGACCCGCACAAAGGCGACGGCTTCGGTCGAAAAGGTTTCGAGCTTGGCGATTTTCGGCGACGTCATAGCTTACCTCGAAGACTCCAAGATCAGTCGCGCGGCCTTGTACGCCACCATCAGGGTTGGCGCTTGGGTATTGGCAGAGGTGATATTGGGAAAGATGGAGGCGTCGACCACATGCAGCCCCTCCACGCCATAGACCCGCAAGCTCGGGTCGACCACGCCCCCCTCGGCCTCAGGCTTCATCGCACAGGTTCCGCACAGGTGATGCACCGTCCCGCTGCGCGCGCGGACATCGTCGAGCAGCGCCTCGTCGCTGGCCAAGCCCGGATCGAAGCCAAGCGGGGCGAGGATTAGGGTCTGAAGCGCCTCGGTCTTTTGCAATCGCCCCATCAGCCGGGCACAGGCCACAGCGTCTTGCTGATCTTTCGCCGTGTCTAAATAGTTAGGATCGATGCGCGGCGGCGTCTGCGGGTCGGTGGCACAAATCTCAACCCGCCCCAAACTGGTCGGTCGGCAGGAATTAAAGCCGGTGATAAAGCCAGGCCAAGGGTCGGGTTTAAGAAGCTCACGCTTGCCCGCCACCTCGGTCGAATAGCTCAACGGGTTGAAGTAGAGTTGTGCATCGGGGCGGTCGCGTTCGGCTGCAGTGCGCACCAGGCCGCCGATTTGATTGACACTGAGGCTCAAAGGTCCGTCTCGCGTCAGAAGATAGCGCGCCCCTGCCAACAGTCTTCCACGCCAGGTGCCAAGGTCGGCATTGAGGGTGGCTTGCCGGGCGCGATAAAAATAGCTCATGCCCAAATGGTCTTGGAGGCGCGCGCCGACACCCGGAATATGGCGTTGAACCTCAAGGCCTAGGCTCGAAAGCAGCGCCGCCGGACCAAGGCCTGATCTTTGTAGGATCGCGGGCGACCCCACCGCACCCGCCGCCAAGAGAATGGCGCGGTTGGCGCGCGCCTGCAGCTTGTCCTTGCCCCGCTGATAGGTGACGGTCTCGGCCCGTCCAGCCGTGATGCCGATCTTGTCGACCAAGACATCGGTGATCAGCTTGACCCCAGACCGACGCAGGGCCGGGCGTAGAAAGGCGTCGGCGCTTGACCAGCGAAAGCCGGAACGTGTGGTGATCTCATAAGGCGCCACCCCCTCACCCACACCGGAATTCAGGTCAGGGATGCGGGCATAACCCAATTCCTCAGCGGCGTCGAAAAAGCAGCGCTTGATCGGATGGTAGTCGGCTTCCCGGTCTGAGACCCAGACGGGGCCCTCCCCTCGAACCTCTCCCTTACCCACGCGCCGTTCAAAAGCCTGAAAAATTGGTTCAACATCGGACCAACCCCAGCCGGGATTGCCCGCGTCCCGCCAATCGTCAAAGTCGGTCGCCAAACCTCGGCAATAGACCATGGCATTGATCGAGGTCGACCCGCCGACCACCTTTCCCCGCGGCAGATGGGCAGAGCGACCGTTCAAATTGGGTTGAGGCTCGGAGCGATAAAGCCAATTGACCTTGGGATCGAAGAAGCTTTGACCATAGCCGATCGGGGTCTTGATCCAAAACCTGCGATCATCACCGCCCGCTTCGAGCACAAGCACGGTCGTGCGGCCATCAGCGGACAGGCGCTCGGCCAGCACGCAGCCAGCGGCACCAGCGCCAACCACGATGAAATCAAATACGTCCAAAAAAGACCGTCCCGCGCTTTTGCCGCAAAGGTCGCCGAGGTGCGTCCTGCCCTCAATCAATATTATTCGTCGCACAAGGCAAAAAATTTTGCGCGGGCCGCCTGCTACCGGCCGTGGCGCGGGCAACCCGCTTGGCTTGACCGCCCCGGTCCAGTCCTGAACAATGCCCCCAACAAGATGCGCCGTAACGGGCTAAGCGCAAATCAGGGGTTGGAGACGACAATGTCACTTTTTTCGCTCGACGGTCAGGTCGCGATCATTACCGGGTCCTCGCGAGGGATTGGCAAGGCCATTGCCGAACGCATGGCCGAACATGGCGCGAAGGTCGTCATCTCCTCACGCAAAAAGCCGCCCTGCGATGAGGTGGCAGATGCGATCAATGCCAAGCACGGGCCGAATACGGCCATTTCCGTCCCGGCCAATATCTCGTCCAAGGACGACTTACAGGCCCTCGTTGACGCCACCATGGCCGCCTTTGGCAAGGTGACAACGCTCGTCTGCAACGCCGCCTCCAATCCCTATTACGGGCCGATGGCGGGCATAGCCGATGACCAATTCAGCAAGATTCTCGCCAACAACGTCATCGCCAATCATTGGCTGATCCAAATGACCGCGCCCCAAATGATCACGCGCCAGGAGGGCTCGATCATCATCGTCTCCTCCATCGGGGGATTGCGCGGCTCGCCGATCATCGGCGCCTATAATGTTTCAAAGGCGGCGGATTTTCAGTTGGCGCGGAATTTGGCGGTGGAGTTCGGGCCGCACAATGTGCGGGTCAACTGCATTGCGCCGGGCCTGGTGCGCACCGACTTTGCGCGCGCCCTTTGGGAAAATCCAGATACGCTCAAGCGCGCCACCTCGGGCACACCTTTGAAGCGCATCGGCGAGCCGGACGAGATTGCTGGCGCAGCGGTCTATCTGGCGTCCAAGGCGTCGAGCTTTATGACCGGTCAGGCCTTGGTGGTCGACGGTGGCGCAACGGTGACCTAATCGGCGCGCCGCCAACTGGCGCCTGCGCCGGACATCGACTACATCCACAGCCATGGCGTCGCCGAAACCGACATTCAGCCAGGATCTGATCTGGCGACTGCAAGCCGTCACGCTGATTTCGGCGATGGGCCTGATTGAGCTCATTCCGCTTGAGGTCGCGTCAGCGCTTGGCGGGTTTTTGGCCCGTAAACTTGGGCCCCTGACGCGCTCGCAACAGGTGGTGAAGCGCAACCTCGCCATCGCCTTTCCAGAATTGAAGGGCGAAGCGCTGGCAAAATTGATTGATGCCCAATGGGACAATGCAGGTCGCCAAGCGTTTGAGTTTCCCCACATGGCCAAGCTTCGCCCGAGCCTGGGTCGGGTCGAGGTGATCGGCGGCGCGCGCTTGGAGGAAATCAAGCGCTCGGGGCGACCGGCAATCTTTATTTCCGGCCATTTCGCCAATTGGGAGGTCATGCCCTGCGCCATTGTCGATGCGGGCATTGACTGTGAGATGACCTATCGCGCTGCCAACAACCCTTATATCGATGCCTATATCCGCAAGACCCGGGCCGCCTATGGCGTCAAGCTGTTCGCACCCAAGGGCTCGGAAGGCAGCCGTGAGATGTTGGAAGGACTGAAGCGCGGCAGATCCGTGGCGCTGATGAACGACCAGAAATTCAATGAAGGCGTCGCGCTGCCCTTTATGGGGGCCCTGGCGCACACGGCCGCCGGTCCGACACGGCTTGCGCTGCGCTTCGGCGCCGACCTGCAACCAATGACAGTCGTCCGCCTGCCCAAGGCCCGCTTTCGTATCGTGGTGCATGACCCCATTCCCCTCGACAGGACAGGCTCCCGCGAGGCGGATTTGACGGCCGGCGTCGCCAAGGTGAACGCCTTTATCGAGGCCCAGGTCCGCGCCCATCCCGAGCAGTGGTTTTGGGTGCATAGGCGCTGGTCGAATGCAGCCTATGCGGCGCTCAACGGCGAGGCCTAACCGCCTGCCGCCCGCGGGCGGACCAATTTCAACCTGAATTCATGATGTTTTTCGGCTTGCCACGCGAGCTGACCCTAAAGGTTGCGTCTCGAAGGGGCGCTTCCACGGCTAGACACGTCCTGAACAAGTGTCGTTTTATCTTGACAATTTAAAGTGTCCTTCTAGCTTTACATTCGCTAATGTTCGGCGATTGCGGCAGCCGAACAACAGACCGCGAGGACGAAGCCAGCGTACGAAGATGACGCGGCCGGAAGCAATTTCGTCCGCGGCAAATACTCGTATTCAACTTCATAATCTTGGCCATGTGCATAATATTCGCCGGTCAGTAGGAAGTATGATGTCATTGGCGCCTCAATTTTGGAGCACCAATAACCAGATAATAGAGGACTTCATCAATGAATGACTTAGATGATCCAAACAGGGTCTGGCCTACTGGCTTGACCATTAAGGAATCCGAAGAACTGCACAAGCACGTCATCGACGGCGCTCGGGTGTTCTTCGCCATAGCGGTGGTCGCCCATGTGCTCGCCTACATCTTCACCCCCTGGATGAAATAGGAGCTCAGCACATGAACCAAGGTCGAATCTGGACTGTCGTCCAGCCCACCATCGGTCTGCCGCTGTTCCTCGGCGCGGTCGCTCTGACCTCGCTGACGGTTCACGCCGCTGTCTTGAACAACACCACCTGGATGAAGGATTTTTTCGCCGGGTCGTCGAAAGCCAAGGCTGCGAAGGCTGAACTGTCCACCTCCACCGCCGTGGCGCAAGCGGGCTCGTCTTTCGACGTGCGCGTGGCCAAGGCGACGGGGACGGACGGCGCAGTCACCGTGACGATTACGCCGCAAGCGGCAACAAGCGCCAGCGCGGAGCGGACGAGCATCCACTCGGATAAGCTCGCCTTAAACACGCTGCAACCTCGATAGGCCTGTGGCGCGGACTGCGCCGGTCTGGCGGTTGGAGCTTTTTTAACGGTCCAATCGTCCCCGGCGCTCGGCGGGCGACCCCTTGGGTTGACCCGCCGTTCTTCGCCCCTTTCCCAACGGCGACATCAGCATGAACCGTTTCAGCCGCAAGGCGATGAACGCCTGGATCAGCATGGGGTCGCGCTTTTTGCCCTTTGCCGATGCGGCGACACCTGATTTGCCACTGCCACGGCTGTTGCGCTTGTCGCTGTTTCAAGCCTCGGTTGGTATGGCGCTGGTGCTTTTGATCGGCACGCTGAACCGCGTCATGATTGTCGAGCTTGGTGTGCCAGCCTCGCTGGTCGGAGTGATGATATCGCTGCCCTTAGTCTTTGCGCCGTTTCGGGCGCTGATTGGCTTTCAGTCTGACACCCATCGCTCAGCCTTGGGGTGGCGGCGAACCCCCTTCATCTATCGTGGCGCCATGGTGCAATTTGGTGGCCTCGCCATCATGCCCTTCGCTGTGCTGGTGCTGGCGGGGGCGGGCCACGCCGCCCATGCGCCGGTCTGGATTGGCCTTGCCGCCGCCGCCTTGGCCTTTTTGCTCGTCGGTGCGGGCCTGCATACGACCCAGACCGTTGGCCTTGCTCTGGCGACCGACCTAGCTGCGACCGAATCTCAGCCCAAGGTGGTCGGCCTGATGTATGTCATGCTCTTATTTGGTATGATCGTCAGCGCCCTCGGCTTTGGGGCCATTTTGGCCGACTTCACCGCCGGACGTTTGGTGCAGGTCATCCAGGGCGCTGCCGTAGCAACCATCCTGCTGAACGGCATCGCCCTTTGGAAACAGGAGCCAAGGCGTTCGGCTGCCTATCTCGACGCCCTGCCGCCCACCGGGGGGTTTGCTGAGGCCTGGACCGAGTTTGCCCGAGGCGGCGCGGTGGTCAACCGCTTGGCCGTTGTCGGCCTTGGCACCATGGCCTTTAGTATGGAGGACGTGCTGCTAGAGCCCTATGGCGGGCAGATCCTGCATCTTTCGGTGGGCGACACAACCAAATTGACGGCCATTTTTGCGCTCGGCGGATTAACAGGCTTTGGCTGGGCGTCGCGGGTCCTCAGTCGCGGGGCGGACCCTTTTCGTATGGCAGGACTTGGCGCGGCCATCGGCGTTCCCGCCTTCCTGTGTGTCATCTCGGCGGCTCCCCTCGCCTCGGTGGCCCTATTTGCGCTCGGCACGCTGTTCATCGGGCTAGGCGGCGGCCTTTTCAGCCACGGCACCTTAACCGCCACCATGAACCGCTCGCCGGAACATCAAACCGGCCTTGCGCTCGGCGCTTGGGGCGCGGTGCAGGCGTCAGCTGCGGGTCTTGCCATCGCCATGGGCGGCGTCATCCGTGACAGCTTGGCTCAAGCGGGCGCATATCCTGCCCTGGCCTATGATGCGGTTTACGGACTTGAAATCCTGTTGCTCGTGATTACGCTAGCGGTTGCTGTACCGCTGATGCGTCGCGCGGCGACGCGCGCGTTCAAACGTCAGACTGCCGCTGCAAGTCCCCTCAAACCTACGCTTTAGCGCCCCCTCTAACCCTTGGCCAAGACGGACAGACCATGACCGAAATCATCAGCCGCCTCTATGCAAGCCAGAAAGCCGCCGATTCCGCCGTCGAGGCGCTGAAAGCTTACGGTTTCTTTTCTTCGCTCATTTTCGTCGTCGGGCCGCCAAAGCCAAAGCCGACCGAGTCGGGAAAGGCAGCCGCCCTTGAGGCGCTGGCCCTAGAGTTGATGAAGGGCTGGGTGCTGAAATCTCAGGCGAAAATCTATGCCGAGGAGATCTTAGCCGGCGGCGTCGTGGTGACAGTCCACGCCTATTTCGGCTTCGCCCAACCCGCCATCACCTTGCTGGATGAGGCAGGACCCATCCCGTCGCGGGTCAAAGAGGCCGAGCGCACCTATTTGGATTATGACGAAGCGACGCCTTTGTCGTCCAGCCTGGCGCTTCCGGTGCTGGCCGACAGCCATGCCAGCTTCTCGCGCTTTTTCAGCATGCCGATCCTCGCCCGTCACACCTTCTCGTTTGGCCGGGCTTTTGGACTGCCCGAGCTGACGAAATCGAAGCGCAAGACCACCAGCTTTGGCCTGCCCCTGCTGGCCAAGAATAGCTTTTCCCTGTCTGCGAAACTCGGACTTCCTTTGCTTAGCAAGTCCTAAGCCGTGTTGATTGGCCGTGGCGCACCTAGGCGGTAATCGCCTCGGCCACAGCCACGGTCTTTTCCGCTTGGGCCAGATGTAAGCGCTCGGCCATTTTTCCGGCCACCCGAATGGCGCCCTTATCGGCGTTTTCGGGCAGGGAGAAGGCTGCGATGACGGCGCGCGCAAAGGCCACCTCGTCCTCGGTCGGCGAGAAAACCCGATTGGCGATGTCGATCTGGTTCGGGTGGATGAGAGTCTTGCCGTCAAAGCCGAATTCCAGGCCCTGGGCGCATTGGGCCTCCAAGCCTTGCGGATCCTCGAGGCCGTTGAACACGCCGTCGAGCACTGTCAAACCATAGGCCTTGCCCGCCGCGACGCTGAGCGACAGGGCCGTGTGCAAAGCCGTGCGGGCCGTGGTTAGGCGCGCGCCGCTTTCCTTGACGAGATCATTGGTCCCCATAACAAAGCTCGACAGTCTGGACGTGCGCGACGCGGCCGCGACGCCTTCCAGGTGAAACAGCACCCGGCCGGTTTCGATCATGGCCCAAAGCCGCGTCTCGCGCGCCGCATGGGAAAGACGCCCATCATAGCGGGCCACGTCGCCCGCATCATTGATCTTTGGCACGAGGACCGCATCGAGGCCTTCAACTTGGCAGGCGGCGGCCAGATCGGCTTCACCCCAAGGCGTTTCAAGTCCATTGATGCGCAAGATCAGCTCACGACGACCAAAGCCGCCCGCACGAATGGCGGCAAGCGCCTGTTCCCGCGCCGCGTCCTTTGCCTCGGGAGCCACCGCGTCTTCCAAATCAAGAATGACTGCGTCGCAGGGCAGGGTACGCGCCTTGTCGATGGCCTTTTGGTTGGAGGCGGGCATGTAGAGCACGCTGCGTCGGGGACGAAGCTGGACGGGTGAAGTGGCCATGGGGGTCAGGCTCCGAAACGATAGGTGGCTCAGGCGAGCCGATAGGTGCGCTCCACCTCATAATGCGCGCCTCGCTCGCCGCGCAAACTAGAATAGAGGTGAAACTGATCGGCGCGCCAATCTGGCGAGCGCAACAGGTTATGGGCGGCGATCCAGGCCACCACCCGCTCGGGCGGCGCGCGCTTCACCGACGCCAAGGTCACATGGGGGCGATAGGCGCGGGTCTCCGGCCGGACGCCGACCTTGCGAGCGGCGGTTTCACATTTGCGCGCCAGCCGCTCCAGAGGCTCACTCAGCGGCACGCGGGCGTGCAGGGTTTGGGCGCTTGGTCCCTCGACAAACTGGCCCACGCCTTCAAGGTGGAGCAGGAAGGGTTCCATCGCCAGCCGACCGAGCTCAAGATCGAGGTCGGAGGCGCGCGCCTCATCCATCTCGCCAAAGAATGCCAAGGTGATGTGCAGGCCTTCAACCGGTCGCCAGGCGGCGCGCGGCAGGCCTTGGGTGCGACGGGCCAAACCCTCGGTGATGTCAAAAGGCAAGGGCAGGGCTGCGAACAGTCGGATCATAGACCCTCAGTACAAAAAAAGGGCCGAAGGCTTTTTCAGCCTCCGGCCCCGGTTGGATCAGCTCAGGCTCGCTTAGCGACGATTGCCGCCCAAAAGCGCCATCAGGAACTGGAAGAGGTTGATGAAGTCGAGATAGAGGTTCAAGGCCCCATAGCTGGTGGCGACATTGAGCGCCGCTGCATTTCCGCCAAGCTGGTAATAGGTCATCTTCAGCTTTTGCGTATCATAGGCCGTCAGACCGGCAAAAATGCCAACGCCCAGCAAAGAGACGATGAAATGGATCATCGACGAATGCAGGAAGATGTTGACGAGCGAGGCGAGGATAATGCCGATCAGTCCCATGATGAGGAAAGAGCCCATCGCGGTCAGATCGCGCTTGGTCGCATAGCCATAGAGGCTAAGACCGCCAAAGGCCGAAGCGGTGATTAAGAACACCTGCGCCACCGAGCCCAGCGCATAGATTTCGAACCAGATCGACAGGCTCGCGCCTAGCAGCGAAACAATCGACCAATAGAAGAGGGCAGCGCCACGCGGCGACGGATTGCGCATGAAGAACATGGCCCCGAAGACGATTGCTAAGGGCGCAAAGCGAACAAGTCTAGCCAAACCACTCAGCTCAAAACGGTCGCCGTCTGTGATGTAGAAGAGGCCAGCGAGCTGATGCGAAAACAGATAGGCCAAGGCGGCTGATAGGACGAGCCCCAAGGCGAGCTTGTTATAGACCCCAAGCATAAAGGCGCGCAGACCCGCATCCACAGCCATATCGGCCGGAATGGCACTGGGTCGAGCAAAGCGGCGATCGAAATCGCTCATGGCGAGAAATCCCTAGATGTCAGGTCCCTGATGGACCCACCCTAATATCGCCCTGAGACGCGTCAGGCGCAAGGGCTTGGCGCGATCCATTAGACGTGGCGAGCGCCAACCCGATCAGACGACTTTAGCCGCGAGGAGGGAACGGGCTTTTCGTCTGGAGTTCCCCCAGCGGACAACCATGCCGAAACTTCAGCTTGGGGGACAACATGACCCGCATCCGCCGCCGCCTCGCCGTCGGCCATGGCGCGCTCCTCGGCCTCGAGATCCCGATACTCGAAGATGGACTGTTTGATCTGCTTGCGACCATGTGCCTCAGAACAAATTTAGTCGGTTAGCTGCTATTTTGGAGTGAATATTGACAGGTCCCTAGTGTTCGAAAATCGAGGCGAGATCCTCATTTGGTTTGAAGGCTAAGTCGGCGCACCGCTCCCCCGCGTCGAGGTGTGTCAGCTCAAAGGAGAGGATTTTGCCGACAAAGCCGAAAGCAAGTCATCAGGTGGATGAATATCTCGAAGGCTTGTTTGAGCGTGCGTTTGATCGAGAGGTTGGTCAGGAAGAACGCGTTTTCAATAGCCTATCCTTCTTCGTCGCGGCCATGGCGCTCACGGTGAACGTGTTCGGATATATCGCCGGCAAAATGCCCGACTTCGCGCTCAAACCTTACAGCTTAGCGACCTATGGGATGCTGGCCGTTGCTGCCGCTTTGATGGTTGGCGTGATCTCGGCATTGTTCGACGGAGTTCGGCCGCGAGTTTATCGCCTGCCGCCGAAGGAAACCGATATGCTGATCTACGCTGACCAACTCCGCGCATACTACCTTGGCCAAGGCAAGCTCGGGCAGGCGTTGGAAGATATCGTAATTGCAGAAGCTCGAGAGTCCATGAAGATTGGCTTCGCTGAAAGCGTCATCCATAATCGGGACCACAACCTCGCCAGGACTGCAGCCAGGACGCGCGGCATCAGCCTCATGGTGGTGCAACTCGCCCTCGCTTTCTTCATCGTCGCCATTATCTTCGTTCATGACCAGTACATTTCACAAGCCGTTTTAGGGAGTGGAAAACATGGATCGCCCAGTAACAGAATCTCAGCCGACTCCGCAGCAGCAAGCGGATCAAAAGCCGACTCCCCCGCCGCCGCAATTCATTGTGGAAGGCTTCAGAATTCCAGGTGTGAAGCCAATTCAGGAAGCGGGCAAATGACGGATAAGACGACGACCCCCGCAGCCCCGGCCTCTCAACCATCGGCTCAAACTCCCCTCACGAGGCCAGTCGCCCCCGCGCCGCAATACGTCAAAAGGGCCGATCCGCCGGGGGACCTGAGAAAGAACTGACTCACGAGCGCGTCATCAGCCAGCGGTTCAGTTTAGCCGGGCCTATCTGTCGTTCACGGAGCTGCCGCGGGAGCAACCGTTCCTAGGGGATTGAAGCACGGTTTAAACTTCGCAGGTCTTCTCCTCCGAGGCGCCCCCCAAGTCTCGACTTCTTGCCGCCGCCGGGCTTAACTGTCGCCTATGCAGTTTGAATTTGCCGAATGGCGAGCCTTGGCGGCGCAGATGTTGACGGGGTCGCCGCATGCGCGGGCGCTGGGTCTTACTTTGGTCGAGCTCGAACGCGACCATGCGATTTTGAAGGCGCCCTACAATCTCGACCTCGTCGGCGATCCAGAGACCGGCGTCATTGCAGGCGGCGTCGTGACGGCTTTGCTCGACCATACCTGTGGTCAAGCGGCGGGGGCGGCGCTTTCCCAGCCCATGCCCGTGGCGACGCTTGATCTGCGCATCGACTATATGCGCCCCGCTGAGCCTGGCCTTGATCTCTACGCCCATGCGCGCTGCATTCGGCTGACGCGTACCGTCGCCTTTATCCGGGCGGAGGCCTATGAGCGCACCCGCGACGATCCGGTGGCGACGGCGCAGGCCGCCTTCATGCTCACCTCGCCGCTCGGGCGGGGTTTTGGCGCCAATCTGAAGCCGCGTGGGCCAAAGGCGTCGGAGGCGCAGGGATGAGTGCCAGCCCGCTCTTGCACCCCATGGAGATTTTGAGCCGCATCCCCTATGCGCGGTTCTTAGGCGTGCGCGCCGAATTGGCAGGTGACGAGATGACCGCCATCCTGCCGTTTTCAGAACGACTAATCGGCAACCCGACCCTGCCAGCCATTCATGGCGGCGTCTTAGGGGCCTTTATGGAAATGACCGCGGTTGCGCAATTGGCCGTCAGCCAAGCGGCGTTGCGCGCCGCCGACGAACCGTTTCAGCATCCGCGCACCATCGACATCACCATCGAATATTTAAGGTCCGCGCGACCGGAAACCCTCTATGCCCGAGCCCTGATCAAACGGGTCGGGCGCCGCATCGCCAATGTCCAGGTTGAGGCCTGGCAGGATCAAAGACAGGCGCCGGTCTGCGCATTACACGGCCATTTTCTCTTGCGCTCGGAGCCAGAAGACGGACACTAATCGTCTTGCCACAGGAGCGCCCATGGCCCGCTTAAGACAGGTCCCGCGCGCTGAGGTAAGCTCCGAACCGGTTTTACGGCTTTACAGCCTTATATTTGGCGATCGCGACCCGGTCGCGGAGCCGGGTACGGCCACAGGCACGCGCGGCGACTGGTGGACGGTTTTTGCCAATTCGCCCGACGTGTTGCGCCATGCGGCCCAAGGCTTTCAGCTCTATCGCGACCCAGCGCGCAAACTCGACCCAGTCATTCGCGAGCTTTGCCAGACCCGAGCGGGATGGGCGCGTGGCTCCCAATTTGTCTTTTCGCAACACTGCAAATCCCTGCGTGGCCTGGGCGTCACCGAGGCGCGCATCGCAGCCCTGCCCACTTGGTCGACGAGTGCGGAATTTCTGCCGAAGGAAAGGTGCGCGCTCGCCTATGCAGACTGTTTGGTGCTGCACGGTGGCCGCACGCCCGACGCCTTGTTCGCCGAGCTTAAAGGCCACTTCTGCGATGAAGAAATCTTGGAGCTGACCTACATTACCTGCCTTTACGATATGCACGCGGTGATGAGCCGGGCGCTGCGACTCGAATTCGACGATCGCGACGACCCGGTGGTCGAGGAAATGGCGCCGGAAGGATTTGCGGGCCAGGACTTCCTCGATCCCTCGCCACGACAGCCCTCAAGACGGCCAGACTGAAATTGCGGGAGGAACGCGCCATGCGACCGAAGAATACTGAATTTGAGCTGCGCGGCGTGAACCACTTGGCCCTGGTGGTCAAAGACATGGCCCGCACAGTTGCCTTTTACCGGGACGTGCTCGGTATGCCCTTGGTCAAGACCCTCGACCTGCCAGGCAGCGTTGGCCAGCACTTTTTCTTCGACATTGGCAATGGCGATTGCTTGGCGTTTTTCTGGTTCAAGGGCGCGCCAGAAGCGCAACCGGGAATCGCAAGCCCAATGGGCCTGCCCACCGATCCCGGCTTTCTAACCGCCCATGGGTCGATGAGCCATATCGCCTTCGCCGTGCCGCCAGAAAAGTTTGACGACTATTGCCAGAGGTTGGCGGCGAAGGGGGTGCGGACCAGCCCGGTGCTGAACCACGACCATTCGCCCCTTCAGGTCAGCCCAACCGTCACCGACGACGTCTTTATTCGCTCAATCTATTTTTCCGATCCGGACGGAATCTGTTTGGAGTTCGCCTGCTGGATGCGCGACTTCACCCCTGATGACGTGGCGCATGATCCGGTCAATGCCGAAGGCGTCAAGGTCAAGGTTTAGGGCGCGACACGAGTACCTTTGATGGTCTAGCCGCGAAAGGCGGTCGGCGCGTCGACGGGTTCAGATAAGGCCTTGCCTAGCCCAAGCGCGGTTTCATCATCCCAAGCCACGACCTGGACAGCGCCAGGTAGCGCGCCTGCCCCCTCGCCCGCCATACCCACGGGCACAGACATGGCGGGCAAGCCCACCACATTGGCAAGCGTCGTGTAGAGGGCGATGTCAACCGGCTGGCCTGCAGCAAAGGTGAAGGCCTGTGCAGGGGTCGTGGGAAGGATCAGGCCTTGATAGGCTCCCAAGGCCTCTCGCGCGGCTTCGGCAAGGCCAGCAAGCTTGCGATAGGCACCCGCCAACTGATAGGCCTTGACCTCGCCGCCCAGGGCCATGCGCGCCCGATAGCCTTCGGAAAAGCCTTCGACGCTCTCGGCCAAGCGGTCCGCATGTTCGGCCAGGGATTCGGCGCCGCTAATCAAGACGCCAAGACGATAGGCCTCTTGGAAGTCGTAGCCGTTCAGACTGACCTCTTCGACCTCGATGCCAAGCAGGCGCGCGCGCGCCACCGCTGCGTCCAGCGCCGCCCGGCCCATCGCATCCAGCGGCAGATCGCCGGGTCGCAAAACCGCCAAGGGCGCGTCGATAAGATCATCCAAATCCGCTGGCTTGGCGATTTCCGCCGCCAGCTCCGCCTCCGCGCCGCAGGCGGCCGCCAAGAGGAGGGCGCAATCCTCTGCCGAGCGACCATGGACGCCGACATGATCAAGGGTCCAACTCATTGGAATGACCCCGTCGAGCGAGATCAGGCCCTGGGTCGGCTTTAGACCGAATATGCCACAAAAGGCGGAGGGAATGCGCACAGAGCCCAAGGTGTCAGAGCCGAGTGCCGCCGCGCACAGGCCCGCCGCCACCGCCGCCGCCGATCCTCCTGACGACCCACCGGCCGAAACATCGGCACGCCAGGGATTGTGAGTGCGCCCAAACCAGGGATTGTCGGTTGTGGCGCCAAAGGCGCCTTCCTCCATATTGACCGCGCCGAGGATAATGGCGCCCGCCTCGCGCAACTTCCGGACAACGCTTGCATCCTCTTGCGCCAGCCGGTCGCGATAGGCGCCGATCCCTCCCGTCCAGGGCAGGCCTTCAATGGCGATATTGGCCTTGACCGCAATGGGCGCGCCGTCAATCGGCGACAGGGCCTCACCCTTGGCCCAACGCAAAGCGCTTTCGTGCGACGCGGCAATGGCGTGGTCTTTGTCAACGGCGACATAGGCGCCAAGTGCGGGGTCCAGCCGGTCGATCCGGGACAGATAGGCCGCGCACACTTCGACCGGGGTGACGGCACGCTCAGAGAAAAGTGCGGTGAGGCGGGCAAGGCCCGCAGCGATAATCGGGTTTGTAAAGCTCATGCCTCTATAGTGACCTAAGCGCGCATCCGCGTCACCGTCTTTCCGTCGCGGCGCACTCGGGCATTGTGCGGTTGCGCAGCCAGGGCTTGCCAGACCCAGCGGTTGAGCGCCATAGGCAAGGCCTCAGCAAGCGCGGGCGCGACCGGAGCGCGTGAGAGGGAGCGGCCATTTGGTCGAACAGGTGTGATTCGTCTTTTCGTCGAGGCTGAGCTGAAACTCGGCGTGGAGATCACGCCGAGCGCCGAACAGGGGCATTACCTTGCGTCGGTCATGCGGCTTGGCAATGGCGACGAGATCGCCCTTTTCAATGGCCGCGATGGCGAATGGCTGGCGCACTTGCACCTGATTGGCAAGAAGGGCTGCCGGCTCACCTGCCAGACGAAGCTGCGCGACCAGCCCGCCGCATCAGAGCTTGTCCTCATCCAGGCCCTGGTCAAACGCAAGCCGCTTGAGACCCTGATTGAAAAGGCCGTCGAGCTCGGTGTCGGCACGGTTTCGCTGGCGCTGACCCGGCGCACCAATGCCGATCACACGAATGTGTCCAGACTCCAGGCCATTGCAATCGAGGCCTCGGAACAGTGCGAACGGCTCGATTGTCCAGAAATTGTGGCGCCCGAACCGCTCGATCGCGTCTTGGCGAAATTGCCCGACGCGACCCCCGTGCTCTTCTGTGACGAACAGTGGCAGGCGCCTGCCATCCGCGCACCGCTGCAAAGTCTAGAAGGGATTGCAACCGGTCCTGCTGCAATTTTGATCGGTCCAGAAGGCGGCTTCACGCCTGAGGAACGGGATCAGCTTTTGGCCCGCACTCAGGTCACGCCGCTCTGGCTTGGGCCCCGAATCTTAAGGGCGGATACAGCCGCTATCGCCGCCCTGACCCTCTATCAAGCCGCGCGCGGCGATTGGCGGCGCTCTTGAGACTGTCACAATTGCGTCCTATCTCGCTTCTCACCTCGCAGGGGGGCTGTGGGCGGCGCGAAATGCGTGCGAAGGGAAGTTTGTCATGACCGAGGATGCGGCCCGTGAAGGCCCCCTCAGCCGCGAGACCTTGGTCTCCGCGCTCGCCAAGGGCTGTAAGCCAAGATCTGAATTTCGCGTCGGTGCGGAACATGAAAAGTTCGGCTATCGAACCGCCGACCTTGGGACAATCGCCTATGATGGCGAGACGGGCATTCACGCCCTTTTGACGGGGCTGATGCGGTTTGGCTGGCAGGCGGTCGTTGAAGATCGCCCCGATGGTGGCCAGACCTTGATCGGTTTAGAGCGCCCCTCGCCCGGCACCTTGGCCGCAAATATCAGCCTGGAGCCCGGCGGCCAGTTCGAGTTGTCCGGCGCGCCTTTGCGCACCATTCACGAAATCTGCGCCGAAACCTCCACCCACCTGCGCGAAGTCAAGGAAGTGGCCGACGAGCTTGGCCTTGGCTTTATCGGGCTCGGCTTTACCCCCAACCGCACCCGCGCCGAAATTCCGGTCATGCCCAAGGGGCGCTATAAGATTATGCGCGACTACATGCCCAAGGTCGGCGGCATGGGTCTCGACATGATGTTTCGCACCTGCACGGTGCAGGCCAATCTCGACTTTTCGGACGAGCGCGACATGGTGCGGAAATTCCGCATGAGCCTCGCCCTGCAACCGCTGGCCACAGCCCTGTTCGCCAATTCGCCCTTTGTTGAGGGCAAGCCGACAGGCTGGCTGTCCTCCCGCGCACGAGTTTGGACAGATACCGATCCCGACCGCACAGGACTGTTGGACTTTGTGTTTGACGAAGGTTTCGGCTTTGAAGCTTACGTCGATTACGCGCTGAAGGTGCCGATGTATTTCGCCAAGCGAAACGGGCTCTATGTGGATTTGGCGGGCCGGTCTTTTGAAGCCTTCCGCAATGGGACCTTGGCCGACATGCCGGGCGACCGCGCGACCTTGAAAGACTGGAATGATCACCTGACGACGCTCTTCCCCGAGGTGCGGCTGAAATCCTATCTGGAAATGCGCGGCGCCGATTCCGGCCCCTGGGAGCGCATCTGCGCCCTCCCCGCCCTGTGGGCCGGGGTATTTTATGACGATGCCGCGCTTGAAGCCGCGCTCGACCTTTGCAAGGGCTGGACGTCGGAAGACCGGCGGGCGCTGCGCCTCGACGCGGCCCGCATCGGCTTGAAGGCTGAGGTCGCCGGACGCTCGCTTCAAGATCTAGCCAAAGACTTTGTTGCCATTGCCCGCGAAGGCTTGAAAAACCGCGCGGCCCTGTCTGGTGGCTTTGTTGACGAAACCGGCTATCTCGCCCCTTTAGAAGAGATCGCCGAAACCGGCCTCACCCCCGCCGACCGCCTGCTCGCCCTCTATCACGGCGAATGGAACGGCGATGTCACCAAGGTCTATGCCGGGTTTTCGTATTGAGGCGGCGACCGCCCCGCTAGCCCAATCCCGCTGAAAAATGCTTCGAGAGCTTTAGGCCTTGGCGCTGATAGTGGGAGCCGCCTTCGCCATAGAGGTGGGTGGGGCGTTCGCGCATGGGCTCGAAGACGAGGCAGGCAACGGTTTGGCCGTCTTCAAGCAGGAAGGGGGTTTCGCGGCTGCGGACCTCGAGCACGGCACGGCTGCCGACGGCGCCGGCTTCGGCCGTGCCAAAGCCAGGATCGAAGAAGCCAGCATAATGGGCGCGAAACTCACCGACCGCCGGGTCGATGGGGGTCATTTCGGCGGCCTCAAGGGCTGGAATTTCGACGGCTTCCTTGGAGGCGAGAATGTAAAACTCGCCCGGATCGAGGAGAAGCTCGCCGCGCTCGGCGCTTAAGGGCTCCCAGAAGTCGCTGATCGCGTGACCGGCCTCAAGATCAAGGTCAATGACGCCGCAGTGGCGACGGGCGCGATAGCCGACAAGACCGCCTGTCAGATCAACGCCGACCGTCAAACTGCGCAGTGTTGGAATGGACGCCGCTGTCTTCAGGCGCAACTGATTGAGTCGCGTGCCTGTACGAACCAAAACGCTGAAGGTCTGCGGCGCGATCTCGACATAGAGCGGCCCCTCATAGGCCTCGGCCACCTGATCAAAGCGCAAACCTCGGTCGGTTAAGAGGCGCACAAACACATCGACCCGCCCGGTGGAGCTTTTGGGATTGGCGCGCGCCAACAGTCCCTTGGGCAGCCGGACGTGCTCGCACAGCTCAGCAATATAGACACAGCCTTTTTCCAACACCGCGCCGCGGGTGAGGTCGAGTTGGTGCATGGCAAGCTTGCTCAATCGCTCGCGCACTGTCCGCTCTGGGCCGGGCAGGAAGCTTGCCCGTACGCGCCAGGCCGTTTGGCCAAGCCGCAGGTCGAGGCTGGCCGGTTGGATCTGATCGGCTGCGAAAGGCAGATCGGCACCAATATCGCCGGATTCGATCAGGGCCTTGAGCGCCTGTGAGGGCAAGACGCCGACCGGCGAAGGTGTCAGGGCTGATGGAAGGGTGGGGGATTCGGCGGCGCGGGTCATTGGCCGGACACTCGCGTCTTGCGTCCCTCTTGGCAAGACCTGAGCCGGTGCGCGCAAAGGGCTATTTTTTAGCGGCGCGAATAGGGTTATGGGCGAAGCATGCTGAGCCCGGCCACACTTGAGAAAACGCTCGAAACCGACATTGATCACCGCAGTGTCGCGCTCGCCAAGCTGAGCGAGGCGGCGGGCGATCTGGCCATCAATCTGGGCATTGCCCTTTTGGTGGTGATCGCGACATTTTGGATCGCGGGGCTGGCCCAACGGGCGGTGGCGCGCGCCATGAGCAGATTGCCCCACACGCGCGACGACAAGACCCTGCAAAGCTTCGCGGCCTCCCTGGTGCGTTATGGCATCATCGGTGTTGGACTGGTCGCTGTTCTGCATCGCTTGGGCGTAGAGACGAGCTCGCTGATTGCCGTGCTTGGCGCGGTGTCGCTGGCCATAGGTTTGGCCATCCAAGGCGCGCTGAGCAATGTCGCGGCGGGGGTGATGATCCTGCTCTTTCGCCCCTACCGGGTCGGCGATTGGGTGACGATTGCCGGCAAGACGGGCTGCGTCAAAAAGCTCGACCTGTTCAATACCGAACTTGTCGATGTGGACGGTTTGAAGATCGTCGCGCCCAACGCCAAGGGGTTTGGCGATGTGGTGGTCAACTATACCGACATTCCCCGCCGCCGGATCGAGCTCAACTTTTCCGTTGGCTACGAGGACGGGGTGGAGGACGCCATTTTGGCCCTGCAAAGCCTGATCGCCGCCGACAGCCGACTGCTCGGTGATCCAGCCCCGTGGGTAAATGCAACGGACCTCGGTCCGTCGAGTGTCACGGTGACCGTGCGGGTCTGGTGTGAGGTCGACGCCTATTTGATCGTGCGCTCGGACCTGATCCGTTCGTCTCTTAAGGCCCTGGCCACGGCAGGGGTTGCGCACGCCTATCCGGTGCAATTGACCAAGGCCGCCGGCATTTCGACCCTGGGCGACGCCGCATGAGGTTAGCGACGGCGCTTTTTTGCGGTCTGGCGCTCGTCTTGATTGCGCCGTCTGCGTGGGCGCAAGATGCGGCTACCAGCGCCGACGCACCTAGCCTGCGCACCCGTCTGGCTGAACCCGATCCTGCAAGTGCCGGGGCGCGTGGGGGTGCGCCAGCGTCGATACCGCAATTGCGCGATGCGCCCTCTGATCTCGAGACGGCAAAGGCTGCGCGCACGCTCGCACCCCCTGCGGCGCCTGTAGGGCCCCAAGCACCAAGCCCCATAGGCGGTCAGATCCTGATCGGCAAAAGCGCAAGCGCCGCATCCCTCCCCCTCTCCCTGTCCGGTGCCGCCACAGGGCTTGCCTGTCGACAAAGCTGCGCAGCTCAACGGTTCCAATGCCTGGCGACAGCCAATGGCCCTTGCGACAGCGCCTGGGCCAGTTGCGTCATCGCCTGCAATCTTCCCCCCGCGCCGCGTTGAGGCCCCGTGACGTGACCGGGCCTGTGGTAAAGCCGCCCTATGGAGCTAAGTGATGCCGGAAACGACGTTTCAACGGGTGATGGTGAAAACCCTCTTGACCCTTCCGAGCCCCATTCTGCGCATGATGTCGGGCGGCGGGGTGGTCTATCGGGGTGGAGCGACGCTTGATCCTGCCTTCCAGTTCCTCGCCTATCAGGCACGGAACCAGCCGCCCATGTCGAGCCTGACCGCCCTTGAGGCGAGAGCGGGCGCCAAGGCGGCGCTTGCCATGGTTGCCGGGCGGCCAGCGCCGGATGTTCGCGCCGAGCCCTTAGCGATCAGCGGCCCCTTAGGAGATATCCCCACCCGGGTCTATCGACCGCGCGCCATCGACCCACGCGCGCCGGTGCTCGTCTATCTGCACATGGGCGGCGGGGTCATCGGCGATCTTGAGACCTGTCATGTCTTTTGCACCCACCTCGCCCAAGCCATGCGCGCCGCTGTCGTCTCGGTCGACTATCGCCTTGCGCCCGAGCACAGACACCCAGCCGGATTGGAAGACTGTCTGGCCGCCTATCGCTATGTGCGCGACCACGCAGAAGATTTCGGCGCGCCTCCCGGTAGGGCGGCCATTGGCGGCGAATCCATGGGCGGGTATTTTTCCGCCATCATCGCGCAAGACCTGCGCGCGGCGGGAGAGGCGCAGCCCGACTATCAATTGCTGATCTTCCCCTGCGTTGACGTCGCGTCCGAGACCCCGTCCATGGCAGTGCACGCCGACGCCTCGCCCTTGGGTCGCGACACAATGGACTGGTTTTTGGCGCAATATCTGCCGTCTGACGCCGATCCCGCCGATCCGCGGGTGTCGCCCTTGCGCGCACGCGACGTTTCCGGTTTAGCACCAGCCCTGATTTTTGCCGCCGGATTTGATCCGCTCAGCGATCAAGCCGAACTCTATGCCAAGGCGCTGCTGGCGGCCGGGGGACAGGTGATTTTCCGCCGCTACGCCAATCTGCCGCATGGCTTTACCAGCTTTGGCCTCGTGCCCGCCGCAGAAAAGGCTTGCGAGGAGATCGCCCAGATCTGCGCCAAGGCGGCGCGCGGCGAGGCCTTCGCAGCCTAAGCCCTTGCCGCTTGGAGCGGCTTCAGCCTATTCCGCCTCCGCCTTCGCGCCTGCGTGCAAGATCAGCCAGCGATCAATTTCGGGCGTTCGCTCAACAATCACCTTGTGGCGATAGCTGATGGCGGCTTTGGCTGCCGTTACAGTCCGGCGGCTGGTTTCGGGGATATTCGCCTTGGCAAAGGCATCAAGCTGGACAAGGAGGTCCGGATTGCTCGCGCCTTGGACGAGGCGCGGGACGAAGATGCCAGCAGAGGTCGATTCGAGATTGGCGCGCACCGCAGCCCAATGGCTAACCGTATAGTTGAAGGCGAGCTCTGGGTGGTCGTCGGCCACCTGGCTAATGATGGCCGGTCCCGTGGTGGTTGGTGTTTCGGGCTGGAAGACCAAATCAAGCGCTTGTCGCGCCAGGGCCGGGTCGCGGGCGGCGGCCACCAGATTGTAGAAGTCCTGCTTCTCGATGGCGGTTGGCGCGGTCTTGGCATGTTGCAAGAGGTCGGCCCAGACGACCCCATCGGCATGCACGGCCATGACCGAAAGCATCTGCACCCGTTGTTCTGGCTGGAGGACACTGGCGTCGGATTTCCAGCTCTGATAGCGCGCCCGGGCGTCGGCCAAAAGTTGCGGGTCATCAATATCGGACAAGACGTCGACCAGCGATTTTCGCAAGGCCAAGATATCGGGCGTATCGCTCGGCTTTGCGTCAAACCCGATCCGGGCGTAAAGCGGGGCCAGCCTGCGACGGGCAAAGGCCTTGAAGGCGCTCTCGCCCGCCAGCCCCCGCTCAAGATAGGCAAGCCTAGCGTACTCAGCCACCAGTTTGCGGGTCACGAGCGGGTCGAGATCGCCGCCGACATGCTCCATCAGACCCAGAAGGTCGCCGATGGGCTCTTGGCCGCTCAGGGCCAGGGCCGATGCGTCTTGCACCACGCCAATCTGGTCGGCGGGCGTCAAACGCCCAAAGGCATCGCTGAGTTTTTGGAACAGCCCGCCGGTATAGAGCGTGCGGAAATAGCCGCTCTGGCCGGTATTGACCACCAAGCCATCGCCGGGCCCGCGCACCGCGCCGGGTTCCACCGTTGAGACGAGGCCCTTCCAGGCCCCGCCGCCATAGACCCGTGCCGTCACCACAGGCGTCTCCCAGCGCAGGGGCGCAGAGGCGCTGGCGTCGAGCCCGAACCGGCTTTGGCGCAAGACCGTATTGTCGCCCTGCTGGGAGACGGTGATCAGCGGAACGCCGGTTTGCAAGGTGAAGTCATGCGCGACAGGGGTCAACTTGACCGAGCCGAGCGCATCCATCTCTTTCCACAGGTCATCGGTCACCGCCGAGCCATAGGCGTGGGCCCGCATATAGTTGCGCACGCCCTCGCGGAACCGATCTGGGCCCACATAGGCTTCGAACATGTTGATGACGGCCGCGCCCTTTTCGTAAGTAATGTCGTCAAAGGCTTCACTGGCCTGACCGGGGTCGCGAACATGCTGGACAACGGGGTGCGAGCCGTCGCGCGCATCCTCCTGCATGACATTATTCTTGGAGGCGAGCGCTTGCAGGCTGTCCTTCCATTCGGGATGGAAATGGGAGGAGGCCTTGGTCTCCATCCAGGTGGCAAACCCTTCATTCAGCCAAAGATCGTCCCACCACTCCATGGTGACCAAATCGCCAAACCACTGGTGGGCCATTTCATGGGCGACGACGATAAAGACGCGATTGCGATCACTGTCGGTCGACAGCTTGGGATCAACCAAGACTTCGCGGTCGAAATAGAAGATGGCGCCCCAATTTTCCATGGCGCCGAAGAACTGGCTCGTTCCTGCGCCCGCGATCATGTCGAGCTTCGGCAGCGGAAACGGAACACCAAAATAGCTATTATAATAGGGCAGGAGTTGGCTGGCGGCGTCCAGGGCATAAGCGGCCCGCGCCGTATCGCCGCGCTTGACCACCACACCAACCTCTGTGTCGCCCACTTGACGGGTCACCCGCTCAAAATCGCCCACCGCAAGGAAGAGGAGATAGGTCGACATTTTCGGGGTCTGGGCGAACCGCACCCGATTGACCGTGTCAGACAGGGCCTCGGTGGAAACCACAGGCATGTTGGACACCGCCATCAACCCCTTGGGCGTATCGACAGCGACGGAGAAAGTAGCCTTGCGCGCCGGCTCGTCCCAGGAAGGGATCAGCTTGCGGGCGTCGGAATTTTCAAACTGGGTGTAGAGCGCCTTGGCCTTCCCCGTTGGCGTATCATATTCGAGATGGAAGAGGCCCGCCGCCGAAGGATAGATCAGGCCGGAATAGTCAAGCGCTAGGTTGTAGTGACCGGGCTTCACCGGCCGGTCGAAGGCGAAGGTGGCGGTCTGATCTTTGGCGCTGATCCGGGTTTTTCCCGTCTGGACCAGGCCCAAATCTGAGGTCAGCGTGGCCGCTTGGAATTGCATATCGACGGCATCAAGCGTGATGCTGCGCACCTCTTTTTTCACCTCGAGGTCGATGCGCGCCTTGGCGGAAAAGGTGTTTGCATCCATGTTCGGCGTGAAGACGAGGTCGTAGTGGCTGGGCTCCACGGTGGACGGCAAGATGACGCGATCGGCGCGCGACGGCGGGGTCAAGACTTGGGGTTTGGGTGGCGGCGGCGGTGGCGGCGCAACCGCGACGTGGCGAGCATGTCCCCGGCTGTGGCGCCCGGAGGCTTTGGCGTGACCACCCTTCGCATGACCGGCCTTCGCGTGACCGGCCTGGGCGTGACCATGGCCAGCCTTGCCATGCGCAACCTTCGCCGCCCCCTGATGGCTGTGACCGCCCTGCGCCTTGGCGGCCGCGTGGTGGTGCGTCTTGGCGATGGCGAGATCTGGCAGGATCAGAGCGGCGCTCAAAACGGCGGCGATCGCTGTGGCGGCTTTCATAATGTGCTCCGACGAATTCCGGGCGGGAAGCTAAACAGATCAGACGATGCGCGCCAGTCTAAAAACGCTCAAGACTGCACGTCTTGGGCTGCTCAAACCCCTCAATTTCATCAACAAATCCCGCCCCAGGCGAATAGGTTCACCTTAAGTGGGCAATTTTGGCGGCAACGGGGCCAATGAACCTTGACGGATTTCGACTTTTGCCCGGCGCGATCAGTGCGGCAGAGTGCCGCGAATTGACTGAGGCCGCCTTGGCGGCGGGTCGAGGGGCGGCACCCTTTACCCACTATCGGACACCGACCGGTGCGGCCATGCGGGTCGCCATGACCAGCTTTGGACCCTATGGCTGGGTGTCGGGACCGCAAGGGTATCGCTATCAGACCCACCACCCGGTGACGGGCGCATCCTGGACGCCTGCGCCTGCACTGTTGGCTGAGATTTGGCGTCGAACCACCGGAAGACAGGACGCGCCGGATTCCTGCTTGATCAATTTCTACACTGAAGCCGCCAAGATGGGCTTGCACCAAGATCGCGACGAACAGGACTTGAGCGCGCCTGTGGTCTCCATCTCGCTTGGCGATACGGCGCTCTTTCGCTTGGGTGGACTGAAGCGCACCGCCCCGACCTCCAGCTTTCGTCTGGCAAGCGGCGATGTGGTCGTTCTCGGAGGTGAGGCGCGTCTCGCCTTTCATGGCGTCGACCGCATCCTTTTCGGCTCGTCCCGCCTCGTGCCCGGCGGCGGGAGGATCAACCTTACCCTAAGACGCGCAATGCCCTCACCGCTTAGGACCTAAGTCGGCTAAACTCAACGCTGACGGATGCGGTCGAGGGGACGCGATTGGAGCGGGCAGAGGGAATCGAACCCTCACGAGCAGCTTGGGAAGCTGCCAGGCTACCACTACATCATGCCCGCAGCGCCTCAGTGGCGGTTCTAGTTGGTTTTTGCAGGGCTGAAAACCTGTTTTCAAGCCCGACCTTTTCGGCCCCGTCACACCTCGCCGCTGACAGCGGCCCAAAGGACTGGTATCGGGAAATATGGCGAAATCTTCCCCTTCCGAATCTGGCTCCCAGGCGCATAGCCATCATGACCACCATCATGATCATGATCATGGGGAGTATCATGAGCACCGCCATGATCACGGGCATGGGCATGATCACGGGCATGGGCACCATCACGGTCATGGCCATCATCACGCCCCGGCCAATTTTGGCGTGGCGTTCGCGGTTGGCGCAGCGCTGAATATTGGCTTTGTGGTGATTGAGGGCGGCTATGGGCTGATCAGCGGCTCCATGGCCCTGTTGGCCGATGCCGGTCACAATTTGGGCGACGTTGCTGGTCTGTTGACGGCGTGGACGGCCAGCGTGCTCGCCAAACGCAATCCAACCGCCCGCTACACCTATGGCCTTCGCTCCTCTTCAATGTTAGCGGCCTTGATCAATGCCTCGGCCCTGCTTGTCATTACAGGGGCGATTGCCGGCGAGGCCTTCAGGCGGCTTTTTTCGCCGACGCCGGTCATGGGCCCAATGGTCATGGGCGTGGCAGCGGTGGGTATTTTGGTGAACGGGTTGACGGCGGCGCTGTTTGCCTCTGGCCGTAAGGGCGACATCAACGTGCGGGGTGCGTTTTTGCACATGCTTTCCGACATGCTGGTGTCGGTCGCCGTGGTGGTCGCCGGCGGAGTGATCTGGCTGACCGGCTGGGGCCTGATTGACCCTCTCTTGTCGCTGGGGATCTCGGCCCTGATCATCTTTGCCAGCTTTGACCTGCTGCGCGAGTCGGTCAGCATGGTGATGCAGGCCGTGCCGCGCGCCATTGATCCACAAGCTGTCAAGACGCTATTGGCCGAGTGGCCTGGGGTCTCCGACCTGCACGACCTGCACATCTGGCCGATGAGCACCACCGAAACCGCCCTGACCTGTCATCTGGTCATGCCCAAAGGCCACCCGGGCGACGCGGCAATCTCCAGCATCTGCACTGCGCTGAACCAACGATTTCAAATCGGCCACGCCACCTTGCAGATTGAAACTGACCAAAGCTTCGCCTGTCCCTTGGCGCCGGAACACGTGATTTAAGCCGAGCCCCTTAAGCCCTGCCCTCTAAACCGCGCCTTCCTGTTTTAAGAAGGTCAAGAGGTCCGTCTTGGCGACGTTTTTGACGATGACCGCCTCGCCAATGGCTTTGGCAAGGATCAAGGTCACACCGCCTGCCTCGGCCTTTTTATCAAGCGCCATGTGGTGCAGCAGGGCGTCCGCCGAAAAAGCGAGGGGCCTGACCTCGGTGAGGCGGGTCGGAAGCCCAGCGGCGGCGATGGCGGCCACGGCCCGCGCGGCCTCTTCGCCCGAACACAGACCAAGCTGTGCCGAAAAGCGAAAGGCCAAGGCCATGCCTGCGCCCACGCCTTCGCCATGCAGGAGGGCACCGCCAAAGCCGGTTTCGGCCTCAAGCGCATGACCAAAGGTGTGGCCAAGATTGAGCAGGGCTCGACGCCCGGTTTCAAACTCGTCCTCGGCAACAATGTCTGCCTTCATGGCCACACTCTTGGCCACCGCCCAACTCAGCGCCTCGGGATCGCCAGCCAGGACATCTGCGCCCCGGTTCTCCAGGGCTGCAAAAAAGGCCCGGTCGCCCAGGAGGCCATATTTCAGCACCTCAGCAAAGCCAGCGCGTAACTCACGGGACGACAAGGTGGCGAGAAGATCGACGTCAGCAAGCACACGGCGCGGCTGGTGAAATGCGCCCACCATGTTCTTGCCGCGCGGCGTGTCGATGGCGGTCTTGCCGCCGACAGAGGAATCTACCTGAGCCAAAAGCGTCGTTGGCATCTGGATAAAGCCAATGCCACGTTTGTAGATGGCGGCCGCAAAACCTGCCAGATCACCGATCACACCGCCGCCAAAGGCAAGAATGAGATCGGAGCGCTCTAAGCCGTGCGCCAGCAGCGCATCGATTACCCGTTCCAGCTCGGCGAAGCTCTTGGTTTCCTCACCCGGAGGCAGGACAAGCCGTGAGCATGTCACCCCCGCTTGGGCCAAGGCGCGCTCCAGCCGCGCGCCATGCAGGCCATAGACCGTCTCGTCACTGATAATGAAGACCCGCTTGCGCGGCAAAAGGTCGATCAGGGCCGCGCCAGCCTGATCGAGCAGGCCCTGACCAATGCGCACCTCATAGGCGCGCTCGCCAAGCCCGACCGGCACCGACAGGGTTTTGGTCATCCCTCAGCCTGTTGAAAATTGCGCAAGGCGGCCACAGCAAGTTCGACGCTGTCCGCATGACTGCCGTCGCCAATATCCACCACAAGATCGGCTTCTGCATAGGCCGGATAGCGCGCCTCCGCCTGGGCCGTCAGGACTTCCAACGGGTCACGACCAATCAGAAGCGGGCGCGTGTCCTTCCGTGAAATTCGCCGGGCGAGCAGGCTCAGGTCGGCGCGCAACCAAATCGAAATGGCCTTTTCCCGGATCAAGGCGCGAGTGTCGGGATGGACAAAGGCGCCGCCGCCGGTGGCCAGCACATGGGGCGGGTCCTCGAGCAGGCGCGCGATTACGCGCCGCTCGCCGTCGCGAAAGGCGCTTTCGCCGCGTTCGGCAAAGATTTCGCGGATGGCGCGACCAGCGGCGCGTTCAATCTCTTCGTCCGCATCGCGAAACGGCATGTCGAACAGGGCGGCCAAGCGGCGGCCAATGCTGGTCTTGCCCACGCCCATCAGCCCGACAAGCGCGAGGGTCCTTCCCGCGAGCCGACCCGACAGCTGGAAAGGCGCTGGGCTTGCGGACGTCTCGCTGAGGGGATCGAGCGGTTGGGCCATCATAAGCCATGCCTTATACGCACGGCGGAAACCCTGACAAGTCTGGGGAGTTTGGATCGCGCCCTTGCAGATCGCTTTCAACCTCGCCAGTTTAACCGCAAGCTTAACCCTGTGCACCTCGATGCCGAACGCGACAGGGCCAAGACCATTGGATCGCACCATGCTTCGCCGCCTCGCGCCAATTTCCTTAGCCCTCCTCATCCTGGCGAGCCCGGCGGCATCCCAGACCACGCTCCCGAGCGATGCGCCTGCCGCCACCTCCCCCCAGACGGAAAACGTCTCGGCCACGCCCCTTGCCCAGCTCGATCTCTTCACACCCGGCGCGCCCGCCATTGCTGCAGATACGGAGCTTTGGAAAGGGGCAGATATTGCCAGTCTTCGGCGCGCTATGGCCGAGATTGCCCCGCGAAAGGGCGAGGCCGCTGCCAATGCCTTGGCAATCCGCCTCCTATCCACCTCGTCACGGGCGCCAGCGGGCGCAGAGAACGACCCGGACTTGGCGGCGGAGCGGGTTATGGCCCTGATCCGCCTGGGTGCGCTGGATACGGCAGGCACGATCCTTGCCCGCACCCCAGGGGTTGCCAGTCACGCCAAGCTGACCCGGGCGGCGGCGGAACTCGCCCTTTGGCGGGGCGCTATCTCAGAGGCCTGCGCCTTGGCCCGCTCAGCCCCGGAGGGCGGCGATCAGACAGACGTGTTGAGCTTGCGTGCCTTTTGCCTCTTGCAAGCGGGCAAGGTTTCGGAGGCCCAATTGGCGCTTGATCTCGCGGGGACGGGCGACACGGCAGCGGCGCCGGTCATCAAGCTGTTAATTGCGGCGGCGGCGGGACAGGCGACAGGTCCAGGGCTCGCCGATAGCGGGCTCGCCTTTGCGATCTCGCGCGCCTTCAATCTCGACATGGCGAAAGCCGTGGCCACCGCCGCCCCAGAGGCCCTGCGCCAAATCGCCCGCGATGAGGCTCAAAGTCCTGATATCCGGCGAGAAGCGGCGGTGACCCTACTTGAATTTGGCCCAGACGGGAGCGGTGCGAGCGCGCTGGCACTGGCGCTTCCCATCCCGTCCCCCCCTGCGCTGACACCGCCAAGCCCTGCCAAGGGCCGACGCAAACGTACGGTCGTGGAAACGCCCCTCCCCGAACCTCGCGTCCAACAGCTGGCACGGCTTTATGGCCAGCTAAATTCGGCCTCGGACCCGGCGCAGAACGCCAGTGCGCTGCTGGCCTGGTTGAAAGCCAATGCCGGTGCGGGCTTTCGCGGTGCGAGCGCCCTAGTGGCCGACCCCCTCGCCAAGCTTGATCCGGCTCTGGTTCCAGAGGCCGACCAGATTTGGCTAAGGCGCGCCAAGGCCGCCAATGGCCAGGACGAGAACGCGGTGGTCGACGAGGTCAAGGCGAAGCCCGTGGCCCAAACCTGTCCGCCCCTGGAGATCACCCGTTGGCCGGAGATTTTAACCGCGCTTGCCCATGGCGTCCGCGGCGAGGCGGCGCTTGAAGCGCTCACAACCCTAAAATCGCCTGGAGAGCGCGTATTAGTGGCGCAGGTCCTGGCTTTGACGGGCTTCAAAGCCGAGGCTCAAAACGTGACCCTTGATGGCCTCCTGACGGCGCGCGCGCCATGATCGACGCCAAACTCGAGGCCTTCTTGGAAAGTCTGGCCGCCGAGCGGGCCAGTGCGGCCAATACCTTGCGGGCCTATGAAAAGGATCTGGTCGACCTAGCAAGTTTTCTCACCACGCGATCGTCAAGCCTGGTCGATGCGACAGCGGAGACCATCGAGGCCTATTTTCTTGCCCTTGGCGCGCGCGGACTATCCCCCGCCACCGCAGCGCGGCGGCGCGCGGCGATCCGGCAGTTCTACCGCTTTGCCTTGGCGGAAGGCTGGCGCACCGACGACCCCAGTCGGCGGGTCGAGGCGCCAAAACAGGGACGCCCGCTGCCGAAACTCGTCTCGACGGTTGAAATCGATGCCATGCTGGCGGCGGCGGCGGCAAGACCTGGAGCCCCAGAGGATGCAGCGAGACTCGTCTGCGCCTTGGAAATTCTCTATGCCTCAGGATTACGGATATCCGAGCTTTTGAGCCTGACGGTGGCGAGCGTCGCCCGTGATCCGACCTTTCTGATCGTCAAGGGCAAGGGTGGCAAGGAAAGGCTGGCCCCCCTCAACAGCCGCGCGCGCCAAGCCATCCAAGCCTATCTCGTCCTGCGCCCCCGCCATTTTGCTAAGGGGGAGACCAAGAGTGTTTGGCTATTTCCCTCGCGCGGAGGAACCGGCACGGAGAAAGGTCGGCTGACCCGACGCCGGTTTGCCCAATTATTGGATGAAACCGCCTTGGCCGCCGGGCTCGATCCCGCACGCGTCAGCCCCCACGTTCTGCGCCATGCCTTTGCAACCCATCTCCTCGACGGCGGGGCCGATCTGCGCGCGGTGCAAACCTTGCTCGGTCACGCCGATATCTCGACCACAGAAATCTATACCCATGTGGCGGGAGACCGGCTGCGTTCGGCGGTCGCCTCCAAGCACCCCTTGGCGCGCCGTAAGCCGTAAGGGCGCAGGCTTGCGTCACCGAGCCGCCTAGTCTAGCGCCAGAGCAGGTGAGACGAAGCGGAGACGCAGGCCATGACCAAGACCCCGCGCGGGTTTTTCAAACCCTTGGCGCTTGGCGCGCCCGCCCCCTATCGCGACCTTCCGCCGCGTGTCGAGCGAATGTTGCATTTCATCCCCCCGCACCTGGAAAAGGTCCGCGCCAAGCTGGCTGAGACCTTGAAGGATATTGATGTGCTGGTTGGCAATTTGGAGGACGCCATCCCCGCCGAGCACAAGGAGGCGGCGCGGCAGGGCTTTATCACGCTAGCTCTGGCCCATGATTTTTCGAGCGCGGGCGTTGGGCTGTGGACCCGCATCAATGCGCTCAACTCGCCTTGGCATCTTGATGACGTGACCGAGATCGTCAGGTGTGTCGGCGACCGGCTGGACGTGATCATTGTGCCCAAGGTCGAAGGGCCGTGGGATATTCACTATATGGACCAACTTCTGGCTCTGCTGGAAGCCAAACACGGCCTGAAAAAACCGATCCTGCTTCATGCGCTGCTCGAGACAGCGGAAGGGGTGATGAATGTCGAGGCCATAGCCGGCGCAAGTCCGCGTCTGCAGGGCATCAGTCTTGGACCCGCCGACCTCGCCGCCAGCCGGGGCATGAAGACCACCCGCGTCGGTGGCGGACACCCCTTCTACCGCGTTATCGAAGACCCCAATCCTGACGGCGGACCGCGCGCTGCCGTGCAGCAGGACCTTTGGCACTATACCCTGGCCAAAATGGTCGATGCCTGCGCGGCCCATGGCATCAAGGCCTTTTACGGTCCCTTTGGCGACATTGCCGATCTGGAGGCCTGCGAACAACAGTTCCGCAATGCCTTCCTGCTTGGCTGCGCTGGCGCCTGGAGCCTGCACCCAAACCAGATCGCCGTGGCCAAGCGGGTTTTTAGTCCCGACCCGGACGAAGTGAAATTCGCCAAACGTATTCTCGACGCCATGCCCGATGGATCTGGTGTCGCAATGATCGACGGCAAGATGCAGGACGACGCCACCTGGAAACAGGCAAAGGTCTTGGTCGATTGTGCCCAGCAAATCGCGGCCAAGGACCCAGCCATGGCCGAAACCTATGGGCTTTAGCGCGACCTAGGGGCGCAGGATCATGCCATTGGCGTCCGCCTCAAAGCGATTGAGGCGCGACAGGTAACTCATGCCAAGCAAGGAGGTCGCGAGCCCCTTTGGCACCACCATGGCCTGGACGTGATCGATGCGCGCTCCAGACACCGAAACCGTGTCCAAAGTCACCGATGCGGCATAGGTGACGCCAAGCGCCGTCGACATGGGGCGGTCATAGGTGAGGCGATCGGGATCGACGCCGATTTTGCGCGCATCTTCGGCGGTCAAGGCCACATCGCTCGCGCCTGTATCGACCAGCACGCGCACCGGATGATTGTCCAGTTCGGCCCAGGCCCAATAATGACCATCTGCGCCGCGTGCCACATAGGCGCCAGAAGGCAGCGGGGAATCGCTCGCCACCACGCCGGTCTTGCCGTCGGAAGGCTGAGATGCCGCCGCCTCGGCCGCAGGCGGGCCGAGGCGAACGGATCTGTTCAGGAGGAGGCTGGTCAGCCCGAGAACGGCAAGAATAGCCGCCAGGTAGACACCCACCGATTTCACCATCTGTAACTTTCCAGACCGGGAGCCAGCCTTTTCTTTATAAAGAGAGACTACACGGCGGGTCTTTTCATCTGGTGAATCAAAGCGCTGTTAAGGACGTTTTTCGACAGCGCGCACTCGCGCCCTAAGGGGCTGCAAGTTTCTCCGGTCGGATACGCCCCTTTCGGCTGGGCAATTCCGCCATCACCCGTTGACGTTCGGGATCGGGCAGGCGCGACCAACCGGCAATTTCTGGCAGGGTGCGAAAACAGCCAAGGCATAGTCCGCTTTCGCCGTCGACGACACAGACTTGCACGCACGGGGTCAAAACAGGTTGGGGGCGATCGGTCGCGGTCATGCCCCTATCATAGGAAGACCGAGGCGCGCCTGGAAGGCCATTTTTCCATCCCGCAGTTTGAATATTACATTTCGTTTATATTTGACCCTGAGACCTTCATTTCATGAATTTCATGTAATTATCAATTATGACCTCGATTTAACTTCAAAATCTCAAGTCATAGTGAGATAGATGCTGCGTCAACACACGGGGCGCTGAAGCAAACCCTTCGCCCCCCATCATGAAAGGATCTCACCATGAAAGTCTCTGAAATCAGCCCCCTCCTGTTCGCTGGCGTCATGCTGGCCGCAGGCTTTGCCGCCGCGACGCAATCTCAAGCTGCCCAAGGCCCGATCTCTGATGCAGCCTATGTCGCCGAGGCGCGCTGCGTTGGCCTGAGCGAGGGCTTGGATCGCGGTGGCCCAGCCACCCCGGCCACCGTGCGCTTAACGCAAAATTTCGACGCCCAATCCGCCACACGCCTGCCGCTGGCTGAGGTGATTGCCGATGACGCCCGCGACGCCGCCGCCCATGAAGCGACGATTAGCCCCTACTGGCGTGATGCGGCGGCTCGGGAAGTTTCGCAATCCTGCCAAGCCTTTGTGCAGCCCGCGCGATAGGCAACTCTTCAGCTCGTCCACCGTTTCCTCGCGCAAGCGCCCGGCTAAGGTCTATGCGATCAATTTGCGATCGCCAGGGCCCAAGGCCGGGCCTTCTCTTAAGATCGCTCTCCGGGCAATGGGGCGAGGCCGTAGCGCGCCGCCAGGCGCCAGACATGGTCGGGGATCATGTATTTCATCCGCGCCGGTTCAAGGCGGCGCAGATGCAAAATCGTCTCAATGGCTTTCATCTCCACCCGCGCGCGGGCAAATTCCAGCCCCTTGGGTCCAATGCGCGGCATCAACCAGCCCATCAGCCCGCGCATAAAGCCGGGCATACGTCTGAGCGGCAAGCCGCCTGCGGCACGTTCGGTATTGATCAAAAACCCCTTTACCGCAGCATTACGCTTGCCGGAATCTGTTGGGGACGTGCAGACGATCTCATCGCCTAGAGCTTCAAGCAGGGCTTGGCCGCGCGCGTTGCGGACAATCAGCCACTGCTCACCCTCGCCGCCCATATAGCCGACGGTCAGATCGGACAGGCTGTTGGTGTAATCGACGCAGGTGCGGCAGGTGACCGGGAAAAAGTCCGGCGGTAGGTCCGAGATCGGAAGTTTCAGAAACGGAATTTCACGTCGCCGCCCGTCGGCGAAACGCAACTCGACATGAAAGTCAGCACGAAATTCCAGATAGGTGACCGTCTCTGGCGCATCGGACAGCAGCGCCAGAAAGTGATGAAAGTTTTCCGTTGTCGTATTGTCTGAACAGGGCGTGCCAATGACATAGAGGGCGTCAAAGCCAAGGCTCGCTTCGAGAGCCCGCAAGGCATAGACCTGACAGGGAATACCGATAACCGCGATGCGGCGGAAACCGAGATCGCGAGCGGGCTCAAGCAGCGCGAGCAGTGGCGCATAGCCCATACGCATGCCGCGCGCCTTGGCCATGTCTTTTGGGTCTGTGATCAGAACCGGAATTGGGCGCCAGCGGTCATTCGGATCGGGCGCCACGGTCAGGACCGCATCCACGGTGCCGGACTCGAGCAGCTTTTCGGCGATGCGGGTCGTGATCCCGGTCCACTGAGCCTCGGGCGCCGGAACTTTCAGCCGCGCCCGGACCAATCTCAGATGGGCGCCAAAAAACACCTCATCCGCTGCCGCGATGTCGCGCGTCCGACCATGAACCTTGGTCTCAAAGCCGGGATAGTCCGGGGCAATGAACTGACAGGCTTGGCCACATTGCTTCGGGTCGCGGAAACGCGAAACGCCGCAGTCGGTGCAGAGGCCGCGCGGGGCCGCCGGGTTCAGGGGCGGCGTCCACGCACCATAGGACGGCTTTAGGTCTTCCTCTGCGCTCACCACCCGTCAGAGACTATAGGCATAGTGGTGGGCGACCGCCCAGGCGTGCCAGTCATCGACAAGGGTGCCGGTGATCAGAATGCCGATGCCGCCGGTCAGCGGGGTCAGTACCGCAAACCACCAGGCCCAGCGGTGGATCGATTCCATCGTGGCGTTGAAGCCCATGGTCCAGCGCCAGAACAGCGCCGCCCGCTCTGAGGCTGTGCCGCGATCGGTAATCTGCTCCAACTCGCGCTCACCGCCATACCGGCTGACGGCCAAAATGGTGGCGCCGTGCATGGCGAACAACAGGGTCGAGCCATAGAGGAAGGCGATGGAGAGGCAGTGGAAGGGATTATAGAAAAGATTGCCATAGCGCAGCGAGAAGGTGCCGACCCAATCCAAATGCGGGAAGATGCCGAACGGAACCGCTTCGCTCCAGCTGCCCATCAGCACCGGGCGGATAAAGCCCAGCACGAGATAGAGCCAGATCGCCGCGCCAAAGGCCCAGGCCACATGGGTGCCAAGGCCGAGCGCCTTGGCGCGCACATAGGTCCGAACCCACCACAGGATCAAGGACGCGGTCAGAAAGAAGCCCGCGATCAGCCACCATCCGCCCGCTTGCAGCGGCGGCAGGATTTGCAAGCCATATTCAGGCCCTGGCGGTTGCAGCGACAGCCAAGGCAACTGGCGGATGAACTGGGCAGGATTCCAATTCACCGAGGCCCACATGTTAAGGCCGATGATCTCGAAGGCGATAAAGCCGCACAGGAGCGACAAAAGGCCAAGTCCTCCCAAATAGATCGGGCCGATCTGCGCATTACCGAGAATGCCTGCGAGCCTTAAGAAAAAAGGCTCGCCCAACCTCGGATCATTGCCTTGGGGTAGATGGACGCCGGTCTCTACCGGGCCGCGCACTTGCACCTGCGTCAGCAGATTTTGATAACTCGCCACAGCACGTCTCCGTCTCGCGAGTGTGGGGCCTGGACTTTCCTCCCGGCGCTGACACTCAGGTTTTGTCGTTCAGGTCTGCGAGAGGTTCCAACCGGAGGCTGGAACCCCAAGCCTTGGGCTCAGCTCCAGATCGGCAGGTTGCGCCACCAATTCCACCATTCTGGCCAACCTTGCGTCCACACGGGGCCGCTGATGACGATACAGATGGCGCTGAACAGTACCGCCGTCAGCGCCAGGAACAGGCCCAAGCGGTGAATGCCGAGCGTTCCGATGGAATAGCCGATCAGATCACGGAAAAAGGTGTCTTCGTGTTCTGGCGTCTTCATCTCTTCGCCCTTGCCCGGATTAGCCGCCGACAGGATCAGCGAGCCGTGCAGGGAGAGCGCAAAGGTGGTGGTGAAGAAGAACGAAACCGCAATCATGTGGGCCGGATTGTAATGGAAGTTGAGATACCGGTATCCGGTGCTCGACACCCATTCCAAATGGCTAAAAATGCCATAGGGGAAGGCGTAACCCCAAGCGCCCATCAGCACGGGGCGGATCACTTCGAGGGTGAAGTAAGCAAAGATCGCGAAGCCGAAGGCAACGGGCACATGCAGGCCGATGCCAAGCTTGCGGGCGATTTCAACCTCCCGCAGCGCCCAAGAGCTAAAAGCGCCGAGTGCACAGACCGTCACGGCTTGCCAAAGCCCCCCTGCCCTGACCGGCGCCATGGCCAGCCCCAAGGAGACGTCCGGTGGGTCTATGCTGATGCGCCAAGGATCCCAGGTTGGCCCCTGACCCGCGCCATAAACGATCAAGGCGACGCCGAGCGCGGTAAACAGCGCCGTCGTTACGCCAAAAAATCCGACATAGAAGGGGCCGACCCAGAAGTCGAACAGGTCGCCTCCGATCAAGGTCCCTCCGCGGACACGGTATTTACGTTCAAAGCTGAGCAGCGCCATGACCTGGCCCTCGTTTCGCGTGTTTGTCCCGCAGGTGTGCGGGTGAAGTTCGGCATCGGGCGGCTGACGCAACAGCAGGACTGCCATTGGCGCCCGCCGCCCCATCCGCACCCCTGGAAGGGTGCGGAAATCGCCTAGGTGTTCAGGACCGTGGTCGCAACGCTGGCATGCTTCGCGTTGGGGCCTTCAATCCAGTTGAAACGCGGCGTGCTGAGCACAATGAAGTGGATCAGCAGCGCGAGCGTGAACAAGAATGCGGTGAGAGCCACCAGCACCCGACGGGGATCAAATAGAAGCCAAATTCTCCACATGATGTCTCTCCCTTAGCCCAAAAGGCTCGTGACCAAATGCTTGGCCATGATCCCGCTATTCACCAAGGCGCCGAAGTGACCGTTCACATCGGGGAACCAAGGACGCCAGTTCCAGACTAAAATGTGGGCGACGATTGCGACCACAGTAAAGCCGGCGAAACTGCCAACGAAAATCCTATGAAACTCTTTGGCCTCAGCTTCAGTGAGGCCGGAGAGACTGCCGTCTCTTTCTGCCATTTTCTATGCTCCTTCCGCTCTGCACTTGGGAAAATAAAATTCCCCCTCGGTCGCAGTGCTAACCGCCGCGACGACCATCACCGCGACACTGGGATGGAGCGGGCTTTCGCCCTTCTCCAAAGAGATGCAGGTCCAGCGCTGTCGCGTCGCCCCGCCGTTGAAAAGGGATCGATCAGCCATCAGGCGACACTCCCCTCTTTGAGAAAATGTTCGCCGCGACGGAGGTGGTCGAGACTGACCCGCTCTGCGCCAGTTGTGCGCGCCGCGCGCTCGGCTGCATCGCGAAGCCGTTTCGCCGCTGAAATGCGCACCAAAATGGGCTGGGCTTCGACCAGTTGATCGAGGGCTGCCTTGGCAGCATCCTCCCAGGTGAGCTCAGCCAGACTGCGGGCCGGGGTGGGATCGATGCGGTCCATTTGGCCCGCCAGCGGTAGGATATGGAACAAGGCGTCAAACAGCGCGTTGCACACCTCCTGAACCAGATAGGTGGCGCCCGCATAGCCCATGAAGGGCGTACCGGTATGGCGGCGGATAATGGCGCCGGGGAAGGAAGCGGGGATATAGGCCGAGCGTGACCCCAGGTCGGCCATGTACATGCGCTCATTGATGCTGCCGAACATGATCAGCGGCGGCGTGTCGGCCAAGGCCTTGCGCACCGCAACATTGTCCGGCTTCACACCGGCCTTGCGCACAAACGAAAAGGTGCAGGGCAGACCAAGCTCTGCCTCGAGGAAATTGCGCACCCCGCGCGTATAGGTTTCGGACGCCACAATGGCGAAGCTCGCCGTGCCGAAAAAGTCTTGCGTCACCGAACGCCAAAGATCCCAGATCGGTTTGATGGTGGTGTGTTTTTCACGGGCGATGAAGGGCTCGGGATCGAGATCGAGCAATTGGCCTAGTTTGCGCAGGAAGAGCGTAGTCGATTCCAGACCGATGGGCGCCTGGAGGTAGGGGCGCTCCAAGGTTTCACAGAGATTTCGCCCAAACTCTCGGTAAAGACAGACATTTACCTCTGCGTCCGCCAGACGACGGACATCGGCCACATGGCTTCCCATCGGAAAGACCATGTTCACTTCCGCGCCAATGCCCTCGATCAGGCGTCGTATCTCGGCCAGATCTGAGGCGAGGTTGAACATGCCATAGGTGGCGCCGACAATATTCACGCGCGGCTTGCGGTCGGGCTTGCGCGCGGCCAGTTTTGGTACTTTTTTCGCACCAAATTGGGTCCAGAGCCAGGTCAAGGCCCGATCCGCGCTTTGCCACTGGTCTTCGTCAATCGTCCGGGGCAGAAACCTCTGGATCGATGCCCCTTCCGGCGTCACACCGCCGCCGATCATCTCGGCAATTGAGCCCGTGACCACCACAGAAGGCAGGTCAGGATCGAGCGTTCGCCAGGCTCGCTTCATCGCGCCTTCGGTGCCCGTCTTGCCGAGCTCTTCCTCGCCAAGACCGGTGACGACGATGGGCAGCTCATGTGGCGGCAAACCATCCGTATAGTGAAGAACTGATGTGACGGGCAGGTTTTCGCAGCCCACCGGGCCGTCAATAATCACCTGCAAGCCCTTGATGGCGGTAAAGGCGTAGACTGCGCCCCAATAGCCGCCTGCCCGGTCATGGTCGAGGATGAGGGTCATGTGCCAACCGCCTCCTCGCTGGCGCGGGCTGCGGCGCGCGTCTTGGCGAACTTCGCTTTGAATTCTGGCCGGTCTTTCGGCGTCTCTTCCCAAACGCCCGCTGCGTGGCCCGTGCCAACGCCTTCAAAAAACGCCGACATGCGGTCGAAGCGGTCCTTGTTGCTGATGGCGGCGTTGATCACCTGAGCCAGCGACCCTGCTCCGGCAGGGCCCATCAGCGGTCGGGCGGAGATGAGGTTGGTGAAGTAGAGCGCCGGGATAGACTTTTGCTTGGCGTGCTGCACCACAGGCGTCGTGCCGATGGCGAGATCAGGTTTCAGCGCATCAACCGCAGCGAGGTCTTGTTCCAAGGTGGCGCGATATTGCACCGCTACGCCATGGGCCTCCAACCACTCGCGATCTGGATCAGACCAAGGCGTGCGCGGGCAGGCTGTGCCGACATAGGCGACCTCTGCGCCGCTCTCGACCAAGAGACGCGCGACGATCAGTTCTGAACCTTCATAGCCGCTCAAGGTCACCCGACCCCGAATTGGGGCGCGAGAGAGCGCTTCGGAAATCGCGGGTAGGAAACGGTTTTTGGACGCATCCACCTGCGCCTGGGCAATGCCGCACGCCCGGCCGACGGCGTCCAACCACGCTGCGGTTCCATCCAAACCCACCGGCGCCGAGGGCAGCACGTTGCGACCAGCAGCGACAAATTCGCGCACGGATGCCGTATAAAAGGGATGGATGGCGGCGACGGCGGCGCAGTCGAGGGCTGCGTAAAGCTCGCGCCACTCGCGCGTTGGCACAGTGGGTCCAGCAGCCAATCCCAGCGGCGCCAACATGGCGCCAATGCCGACGGGATCGAGCGGGAACATTTCGCCCAACAGCGTGATGGTCGGCTTGTCGGTTTTTTCCTTCAAGGGCGCGACCGGGCCTCGCTCGGCCTCGGTGCGGGCATATTTGAGCATGGCGCCTGCCAGCACGTCCTTGGCCTCGGCATGGGTCGGCACGCCAAAACCGGGAACATCAATGCCGATGATGCGCACGCCGTTGATTTCATTTGGTAAAAGCTGCAACGGCACACCAGAGGCGGTGGGCACGCACAGATTGGTGACGACAATAGTGTCGTAGAGCGCCGGATCAGCAAGCGTGTGCACCGCGTCCCGGATGTCTTCAAACAGCTTGCCAGTGACGAGGGTTTCCGAATTGAACGGCACATAGCCGACCGAACGCCTTGCCCCGTAAAAATGCGAGGTAAAGGTCAGGCCATAGACGCAACAGGCCGAACCCGACAGAACTGTCGCCGTGCGCCGCATCCGCAATCCGACGCGCAAAGACCCAAAGGCCGGACACATGCTTTGTGGCTGGTCATGCGGTCCAACCGGATAGTCTTGCGCATAACGGGCCAAGATTTCAGACTTGCCCGCGGCCTGTGCGGCTTCGCGCATGGTCTTGGCGCCCGCATGGCACCCAGCGCCGTCGGTTCCGGTGGGCGTTGGCGAAAGATCAGTTGGGGGGGGCTCCGCGTCCATCGCCCTAGACCGCGTCATAGATGATTTCGAGCGACGCCTTTTCAGCGAACACGCCGCCGCGCATGTCGGCTTGGGTGGCAGGCTTTAGCTGATAATCAGCACCCGTCTGCTCTGGCGCAAAAAGGCCAAGCAGCCCGTCCTGCGACAAGGGTTTTGGCCGTACAGGCGGCGCGGTGGCGACATTTTCAGCCAAGGCCTCGAACAAAGGTCCCCAACGGTCGCCGGGCTTGCCGATGATCTGATAATTGGCCGATTTGCGCCGAATATCCTCGTCGGCAGGGATGGCGGTCAGAACCGGAATACCCACGGCCTCGGCAAATTTTTGCGCCTCGCCCGTGCCATCGTCCTTATTGATCAGCATGCCCGCGACGCCGACATTGCCACCCAACCGGCGGAAATATTCGACCGCCGAACAGACATTATTCGCCACATAGAGCGATTGCAGGTCGTTCGATCCGACGACAATCACCTTTTGGCACATGTCCCGGGCAATCGGCAGACCAAAGCCGCCGCAGACCACATCGCCTAAGAAATCCAAGAGGACGTAATCAAAACCCCAATCATGGAAGCCGAGCTTTTCCAACAGCTCAAAGCCGTGGATGATGCCGCGCCCACCGCAGCCACGACCAACTTCTGGCCCGCCAAGCTCCATGGCAAAGACACCGTCGCGCGTGAAGCAGACATCTTCGATCCGCACCTCTTCGCCAGCGAGCTTCTTCTTAGCTGAGGTTTCAATAATGGTTGGGCAGGACCGTCCGCCGAAGAGGAGCGAGGTGGTATCTGATTTTGGGTCGCAGCCGATCAACAAGACCCGCTTACCTTGCTGCGCCAGCATGTAGCTCAGGTTTGACAGGGCAAAACTCTTGCCGCTGCCGCCCTTGCCATAGATGGCGATGATTTGGGTTTCCTTCGTCACCTCGCTGGTCACAGGCAGTTCCGGCTCAATCGCCGCCTCAGCCCGCAGAGCCCGATTGTCGATGATCGTATAGGCCATGACTGGCGCTCCTCAATCGCTACGGACAAGACCCGCAAACTGCTCTTCGCAGTCATCCTAGATTGACATTTTTTAATGTCAATTTGGGTTGACAGTTTTCGGCCAGAATTGGGCTGGGTAACGGTCCTTTGATGGGGGTTAGGCGCGGACAGCGCCGCCGAGCTGCGACTCCATGCCGCGATAGCCAATGGCAGACAGGGCCGCCCTGACGATCCCGTCGCAATCGAGCCCGGCATCGGCATACATCCGCTCCGGCTTGTCTTGATCTTGGAACAGGTCAGGCAGGGTAAGGGTGCGCACCTTCAGGCCACGGTCCAACAGCCCTTGCCCGGCCAGGGCGTGGAGGACAAAGGCGCCAAATCCGCCGACCGCGCCTTCTTCGATGGTCAACAGGGCTTCGTGGTTCAGGGCTAAGCGACGCAACAGGTCGTGGTCGAGCGGCTTGGCAAAGCGGGCATCGGCCACGGTGGTTGACAGACCCATGCTTTGCAGGCGGTCCGCAGCTAAGAGACACTCGCCCAGCCGCGCGCCAAAGGACAATAGCGCGATTGAACTTCCCTCGCGCACCACGCGACCGCGACCGATTTCCAACGGGACGAGGTCTGTCGGGATGGCCACGCCCGTCCCTTCGCCCCGTGGATAGCGCACCGAACTTGGGCCGTCGTCCAATGCGGCCTGGGTGGCGACCATGCGCGCCAACTCCGCCTCGTCGGCAGCGGCCATGACGACAAAGCCCGGCAGGGCCCCAAGATAGCCAATGTCAAACGAGCCTGCATGAGTCGGGCCGTCTGCTCCCACGAGCCCGGCGCGATCAAGGCCAAACCGCACGGGCAGCTTCTGGATGGCCACGTCGTGCACCACCTGATCATAGCCGCGCTGCAGGAAGGTCGAATAGATGGCGCAGAAGGGCTTCAGTCCCTCTGCCGCCAGGCCGGCGGCAAAGGTGACGGCATGTTGCTCGGCAATGCCGACATCGAAGAGGCGGTCAGGAAACCGCTTGCCGAACCGATCAAGTCCGGTGCCGGTCGGCATGGCGGCGGTGATGGCGACGACCGTTTCATCCGCTTCAGCCAATCGCACCAGTGTGTCGCCATAGACGGTTTGGAATTGCGGTGCGCCTGGCGGTGGCTTCACCTGTTCGCCGGTCACCACATTGAACTTGGATACGCCATGAAACTTGTCCGGCGCGGCCTCGGCGGGCGCATAGCCCTTGCCCTTGCGTGTCACCACATGGACGAGGACCGGACGATCAATAATGTCGCGGGCATTGCGCAGGATCGGCAAAAGCTGATCCATGTCATGACCGTCAATCGGGCCAATATAGTAGAAGCCCAACTCCTCGAAGAGGCCACCGCCGGTTAGAAGCGCACGGGCATAGCCCTCCGCCTTGGCGGCTGGGGCTTGGATGGCGCTTGGCAATTTGGCGAGTAATTTCTTGCTGGCATTGCGTAAGGTCAGGAATGACGGGCTGGACAATTGCCGCGCCAGATAGCCGCTCATCGCGCCGACGGGCGGTGCGATGGACATGTCATTATCATTCAAGATCACCGTCAGTTGGCGGGTGGTCTCGGCGGCATTGTTCATCGCCTCATAGGCCATGCCTGCGCTCATCGACCCGTCGCCGATCACCGCCACCACGCGACGATCTTCGCCACGACGATCTCTTGCCACGGCAAAGCCCAAGGCCGCCGAAATCGAGGTCGAAGCGTGGGCGGCTCCAAAAGGGTCAAACGGGCTCTCGGCGCGTTTGGTGAAGCCCGACAGCCCGCCGCCTTGGCGAAGCGTGCGCATACGCGACCGGCGACCGGTCAAGATCTTGTGCGGATAGGCTTGGTGGCCGACATCCCAGATCAGGATATCATCGGGCGTATTGTAAACATGATGCAGCGCCACGGTCAGCTCGACCACGCCCAGACCGGCTCCCAAATGGCCACCGGTGCGGCTGACCACATCAATCAATTCAGCCCGCACCTCATCGGCCACCTGCTGCATCTGACTGTCGGCAAGCTGGCGCAAATCGCTGGGCTGGTCGATTTGGTCGAGCAGGCGCGGCGGCGCAATCGGGGGTCCGTTCATAAGCGAGCGCCTTTTGCTGAAGTGGGGGGAGAGAGGCTTTGCGCAGTCATCAGGTTTGCCGCCAATCAAGCACCATTTTCAGGCAGGCCTGATCTGTGAAGGCGCGGGCATAGGCGTCATTGGCGGCCTGAGGCTCGGCCTGATGGGTGATCAGATCGTCAAGCGACAAAAGGCCCTGATCGATCAGGCGCAAGACGGCGGTCAGGTCCCCAGGCTGCCATTCGGCGGCGATCCTGATGCGGGCCTCGCGCATAAACGCTGGCGGAAAATCAAACGATAGCGGCTTGTCATAGAAGCCTGCCAAGACGACCTCGCCACCCCGCCCCAGCTTGGAGATTAAGGTGCGCAACAGGTCATGGGCGCCGCTTGCATCATAGATCGACTGATAGTCTCGGCGCGGGTCGTCGCTTGGGTCGATGACCTCATAGCCCTTAGCGCCAGCCCGCCGTGCGGCTTGGACTTCCCAGACGGTGGGCGCCGGGCGCCCTTCAGCCAAGGCGATGCGCGCCAAAAGACGGCCCAAGACTCCATGGCCGACGATCAAATCCGGAGCCCGGCCATCGCCGCTGGCCAGGGCATGCCGGGCGGTCGCTGCCAAGGCAATGAGAATGCCCCGTTCGGCAAGCTCCGATGAAATGGCGCAGGCGCGCGTGCTGGCGGTCACCAAGGTGCGGGCCGCGCCACCGAAGAGGCCATGGGCGCCAATAAAGGCTGATGAACCCGGAACAAAGACCGTCTCGCCGAGCCGATGCCGAGCGCTTGCCCCCGCCTCGACGATCCGTCCGACCGACTCATAACCGGGCACCAGCGGATAACCCATGCCGGGAAAGGGTGGCATTTTGCCCGACCAAAGCAGGCGCTCGGTGCCTGTGCTTATGCCGCTCCAGTCGACTTGCACCACCACGTCGTCCGCGCCCGCCGCCTTGAGTTCAAGGGGCCTGAGCGAGACGCGCAGCGGTTCCTCCAAGACGACCGCAAGGGTTTCCATAGTGATCTCCGACCATTCGGTCTGGGGTGCGACCGCGACAGGCCGCCCCTGAAGTGTCAGAGTAACTTGACACTTTGAATTGTCAAATTTAATTGTCGCGCGCGGCAACCATGACGCCGAACGGCAGGAGCGACGCGGTTTTGCGAACGCGAATCCGCCGAAATCCGGCGGCTTTTAACATGTCGCCAATCTCGCTCGCCGAGCGCGTGCGCCCGTGGCCCATGGCCAGAAGATAGAGGGAAAAATAGACTTCGGTCGGCCGCCCAGCGCCTGCGATCCCGGCCATGGGCTCCGCGATCAGGATTTCACCCCCCTTTGGCAAGGCGGCATAGATGGCGCGGAATAGGGCCAATACCACCGGATCGTCATGGTCGTGCACAATGCGGATCAGACTGATGAGATCGGCACCCGTGGGCAGGGCCTCCGCGCTAAAGCTGCCACCGACGCGCTCGACCCGGTCGCGAAGGCCGCTGGCGGCAAGCCGGGCCTCAGCCCGTTCCACAACCGCTGGCAGATCGAACAGCACAAGCTTGAGGGACGGTGCCCGCCGCGCTACGACGCTCAGAAAGGCCCCCTCGCCGCCGCCCACATCCATCAGCTTGCGATAGGGGGTGAGCGGCCAAACATCCAAGACGTCGTCGGCGAACGAAATGGCGGTCTCGGCCATCAATTGCGAATAGTCGGCGACCTCGGCGCTTTTTGCTCCGGAAGGGTCGGTTACGCGGGCATAGGCCCAATAGGATTGCACCTCGCCACCGCCGCCGCCGCGCCGCAACAGCGCCACCGTATCGTCAAGGTCACGATAGAATTTCCGATGGTGGGAAATCATCCGCTTCAATCCGGGATCGCCGAGCAGGGCGGCGCCTTGTGACCCCAAGGCGATCCGCCCATCGCGGAGACATTCGGTCAGTTCGAGCCCCGCCGTGGCGCGGAGGAAGGCGCGCAAAGGTGCTTCTGCCAAACCCAGTTGCGGGCCTAGGTTTTCCGCAGGCTTCGGACCTTCGGCCAGGATTTCCAACAGGCCCAACTCCACCGCTGCGCCCAGCACCTGCGAATAGACAAAGCCCGCGGTCAGATCGAACAGTCTGTAGGCCTCGGCTTGGGCGATGGGTTTGAAGAGCGGAAACCGCGCCGCAAAGCGATGAAAGGCCGGATTGGCCAATAGCCCGTTGCGAAAGGCGACCCAGCGCGCCTCGACGGACATCGGTCCCGTCCCTGCCCGCCTAGGCGGCGCTTCGTGCCAGATGCTTTGGCGTCAATCGCATGGCCTGCGCCCGCACCATATCGCGCAAGCCTTGCGCACCCTCGCAGTCAGGAATGGCGGCGACCGCTTCGCCTACCAGATCTTGCAGCCGGTGCAACGCTCCTTGCACCCCAAGCTCGGCGACAAGATTTGGCCGATGCAAGCGGGCGTCCTGACCGATAGGCTTGTCGCCTTCGCCCTCGGACGACACGGCATCCATCAGATCATCCGCCGCTTGATAGGCTGCGCCTAACTTCTCGCCCAAAAGGCTCCATGGCGCTGGCGAGGCGCCGGCTGCGATGGCCCCCATGCGGGTGGCGGCGACAAAAAGTGCGCCGGTCTTGGACTGATGATATTTGGCCACATCAATCACGGGCTCGCTCTCCCAGGCCTGTCCAGCGACGATGCCGCTCGGCATGCCGACACCTTGAGCCAGCGTGCGAATAAGGGGGGCGAGGCGCTCAGGCCGGGTGGTGGCGGCGCTGCCCAACACATCAAACGCCAGGACAATCAGGGCATCGCCCGTGAGCACCGCCAAGGGCTCGCCATAGATGCGATGCACCGACGGCTTGCCTCTACGGCTGTCGGCATCGTCAAAACAGGGCAGGTCGTCGTGAACCAGGGACGCACAGTGCAGAAATTCCACCGCCGCCGCCGCCGCGTCCGCAAGGCCCGGGGCCTCATCGCCGCAGGCCTCGGCAACCGCGAGGCACAAGGACGGTCTCACCCTAGCGCCACCGGGGAAAACACAATATCTGACAGCAGAAGCAAGCAAGGGTGGAGTTGCGTTTGATTGGGCCTCCCCCAACAGGGCTTCGAGCGCGGCTTCAACTCTCACGGAAACGCTCATCAGGCTGTTCTCCCAATGCGAGGTCGCCGCCCCACAAAAATGTCCATGAGAGTAGACATATGCTAGTGTCAATTTCAATAGACACTTTTTGAGGGGCGAATGGCGTCGGAACGGGTTGTCGTCATTGGCGCTGGAATAGGCGGCCTCGCGTGCGCCATCGATTTGGCGGCGGCCGGGCTGAGCGTGGTGGTGGTCGAGCGCGCCGCCGGTCCCGGTGGGAAAATGTGCGAACTTGAGGTTGCGGGGGCGCGTATCGACACCGGGCCGACTGTCATGACCCTGCGCCGCGTCTTTGATGATCTGTTCGAGACTGCGGGCGCGAAGCTCGCCGATTATGTCACGCTACACCCCATGGACCTGCTCGCGCGACACGCCTGGCGCGATGGGACGAGCTTGGATCTGTTTGCTGATGAAGACGCTTCAGAGGCGGCCATCGGCGCCTTTGCCGGAAAGGACAATGCTTTGGGATACCGGCGCTTTCGCCAAGCCTCCCAAGCCATTTTTGAAACCTTGGACCAGAGCTTTCTCCACCGACCTCTGACCGGCCCGGTCGGCTTGAGCGCGCGCATCGGCCTCTCCCACCTCCATCGCCTGCACGCCATTCGTCCCTTCACCACGCTTTGGGACGCTTTGGGCGAGTTTTTCCCCGATCCTCGGCTTCGGCAATTGTTTGGCCGCTACGCCACCTATTGTGGATCGTCGCCGTTTCAAGCGCCCGCGACCCTCATGCTGATCGCCCATGTCGAACAGGCAGGCGTATGGACCGTGGCAGGCGGCATGCAACGCCTCGCCGACGGTCTTGAGCGTCTGGCCAAGTCTTTGGGGGTCACCTTTCATTACGGCTGTGCGGCGGAACGGGTGCTGACCCGTCGCGGTCGTGCCTGTGGCGTGCGCCTTGCGGACGGAAACGCGCTTTCGGCCGATGCGGTGGTGGTAAACGCGGACGCCGATGCCTTGCCAAGATCGCCTAACGGAAGGGCCGCACCGCCACCGGGCCAGGCCTCGCTGTCGGCCCTGACCTGGGCTGTGACGGCTGAACCCAGCGGCCTCGCGCTCAGCCGCCATAATGTGTTTTTCAGCGACGACTATGCCGACGAGTTCAAGGACCTGTTTGGCCGGGGAAAAATCCCCCGTCAGCCCACCGTCTATATCTGCGCTCAAGACCGCGACGGAGAAGCCTCGGCCCCGACTGGACCTGAACGCCTCTTCCTCCTCATCAACGCCCCTGCCCTCAAAGGCCTCGCCCCTGACGACGCCGCCCCGATGACCGACCCGGAGCTCCGCCAATGCGAAACCCAGCTCAGCCACCATCTCCACCTGTGCGGCCTAGACCTGAAGATCACGCCGCACCAAGCCAGAGTGACGACACCCTTGGATTTCGCCCAGAGATTTCCGCTGACCGGCGGAGCGCTCTACGGTCGGGCGACCCACGGCTGGGCGGCAGCGTTTCAACGTCGCTCGGCCCGAACCCCAACCCCTCGCCTCTATCAAGCCGGGGGGGGAGCGCACCCCGGGGCGGGCGTCCCGATGGCGGCCCTCTCCGGCAGGTTAGCCGCCCACCAACTGATCTTGGACCTCAGTTCGACGCGCCGGTTTCACCCGGTGGCTATCGCTGGTGGTATGTCGACGGTCTGAGCCATGACGGTACCTATGGGATCACCCTCATCGCCTTTATCGGCAGCGTTTTTTCACCCTATTACGCGCTCTCTGGCCGCAGATTTCCGGAAAACCACTGTGCCTTCAATGTCGCGATCTATCTTCCCAAGGGGCAAAAATGGGCGATGACCGAACGCGGCGCAGGCGCACTGCGCCGTGACCCAATCCACCTGACGATTGGCCCAAGTCGCCTGAAGTGGGAGGACGGCGAACTCATCGCCCGCTTTGACGAAGCCACGTTTCCGCGCCCAGGCCGGGTCAAGGGCGAGGTACGCCTGCGCCCCCTTGGTAAGACAGACGTCGCCTTTGCGCTCGATCCAGAGGAGCGCCACATTTGGCGGCCCTTGGCGCCGCGCGCCGAGGTGGAGGTGCGGCTCGATGCGCCTAACCTTGCCTGGACCGGGAACGGCTATTTCGACAGCAATTTTGGTGACGAGCCGCTCGAGGCCGCCTTCGAAGACTGGGACTGGTGCCGGGCGCATTTAGGCGACGAGGCGCGGCTCTATTATGATGTGCGTTGTGTGGGCGGCGCGTGTGCCCATCTGGCCGTGCGATTTGATCGGGACGGCCGCTGCCACGAGATTGCCACTGCGCCCAGCCGCCTTACCCCGCCGACCTTTTGGCGGATGCCAAGGCAGGTGCGCGCTGACCCGTCCGCCGCAATTCAACGCCTAAGAACCTTGGAAGACACCCCGTTTTACAGCCGGTCAACCTTCCGCACGAAGATCGACGGCGAGGACGCGGAGGTTATGCACGAAAGCCTTTCGGGGCGTCGCCTGCGCGCGCCCATCGTCAAGGCCATGCTGCCGTTTCGGATGCCACGCTGGCCGAGGCCGTGGCGCTTTCCCGCGTCACAAAGCTAGGAGGAGCCGTCGCGCGGGTCTTGGTCCGAAGCCTTCGGCGGCACCTCATCACGACCCGCGTCCCGCCTTGGCCTAACTTCCCAAAGTTGCCAGATGGCAAAAACCAGGGCGGCGCCTTCAAACAGCACCAGCTCCAAAAACATATGGGTCGTGCCAGGATGGGCCATGGCTTAGCGGGACGGGCGCTGCAAGCCTGATCGCGCCTGCATGCCCGTAAAGAGGTCGACCAACCAAGCCATGTCGCCTTCGACACCTTTTGGGCCTTTCTGACGCGCTTCGACCGGGCTTTGCGGCGCTTCGGCCACGGCCCTGACCAGGAAGGCGGTCTGGGGCAGCGGCGGCCCGACGGCTGAGATCTGGGCGGGGACAAAGGCTGCGGACTTCAAGCTAAGACCAAGCAGGCCGAGCTTTCTCCAGGTGGGTGTCACGGCGCGCTGGTTAATATTGTCGAGGCCGTTACGCCGCACCTGATCGCCAATGGCGCAGTAGAGCCTACGGGCGGCGAAAATGGCGGGACGGAAGGCCGGATCAAGGTGGGCGACACCGCGGTCGGCGCGGGCATAGAGGGCGTCGGCTTCTTGTAACAAGCGCTCGGTCGCTGCGGCGATTTCGGGTCGCGCCACGGGATTGGCAAGCCAGGCCTCTGGCGAAAGTCCGGCCTCGCGCAGCCAGCGTCTCGGCAGGTAGAGCCTGCCCATACGGGCGTCCTCGCCGACGTCGCGGGCAATATTGGTCAGCTGCATCGCCGCACCAAGATCGCAGGCGCGCGCGGCCATGTCGGCGCTGCGAGCCCCCATCAAGACCGCCATCATGGCACCGACCGAACCGGCCACGCGCGCCGCATAGTCTTGCACCTCATCGAGGGTTTCATACCGCCGTCCAATGGCGTCCCAGTGCAGCCCTTCGAGTAGGGCTTCGAACAACACTTTTGGCACGCCATAATCGGCCACCGTGTCAGCCAGGGCCCGGTCGACGGCATGGGCGTCGGGCGTGCCTGCATAGACCCGATCCAGCCGCCCTTGCAGGCGCGCGACCGCATCCTCGGGCCCGCCCGCCACATCCACTTCATCGTCTGACAAGCGGCAAAAGGCGTAGAGCGCATAGGCCGCCTCGCGCATACGGCTGGGCAGGAAGAGCGACGCCATAAAGAAGGAACGCGACCCAGTGCGGATCATCTCACGACAGGCGGCGAGATCGGCGGGCCTAGCGAAGGGCATGGTTAACCCCCTGGTGCGCGTCGGGAACCAGATCGCCGACCATGCGCGCGGAGGACAAAACGCCTGGAACCCCGGCCCCGGGCTGTGCGCCCGCGCCAACCAGATAAAGGCCTTGCACATCCTCGCTACGATTGTGCGGTCGGAACCAGGCGCTCTGGGTCAGGGTCGGCGCGAGACTAAAGGCCGCGCCCTTTACCGATGACAGGCGATCTTTGAAATCCTGCGGCGTGGTGACGAAGGAGGTGGCCAAATGCTGGGAAAGTCCCGGCAAGAGCGTCGCCTCCAACCGGTCTTGAATGGCTTGGCGATAGGGCTCAGCCGCTGTGGCCCAGTCAATGCCCGCATCGAGGTGGGGAACGGGGGAAAGGACATAAAAGGCCTCACACCCCTCCGGCGCCAGCGACGGATCGGTGGCTGTCGGACGATGCAGGTAAAGGCTCATATCCTTGGCAAGGCCCTTGGCCTTAAAGATGTCGTCGAGCAGTCCGCGATAGCGCGGACCCAAAAGAATGGTGTGGTGGTCCAACTGCGGATAGGGGCGCGTCAGGCCAAAATACCAGACGAACAGGCTCATCGAATAACGCGCGCTGTCGAGCCGCTTATTCGTCCAGCGTTTGCGCGCCGCGGCGGGCACCATTTCGCGATAGGTGTGGGCGACATCGGCGTTTGACACCACCACATCGGCCAAGATCTCTTCGCCATCTTGCAGTCGAACGCCCTTGGCGACGCCAGCCTCGACGATGATGGTGCGCACCTCGGTATTCAGGCGGATGCGTCCCCCTTGACCTTCGATCAGATTGACGAGGCCTGTGACCAGGGCGCCGGTCCCCCCCATGGGAAAATGCACGCCCCACCGCCGCTCGAAATGCGAGATCATGCTGTAGACGGCGGTGGTGTCAAAGGGATTGCCCCCGACAAATAGCGGGTGAAAGCTAAGCGCGATGCGGAGTTTGGGGTGGCGTACATAGTTCGCCACGAGCGCATGGACGCTCAAATGCCCGCCAAGCCGCAACAGATCCGGCGCCACTGGCAGCATGTCCTTCAGCGACAAAAACGGCACATGGCCCAGTTGCTCAAAGCCGAGATGGCAGATCTCGGCGCTGCGGGTCATGAAGCGGCGATAGCCTGCCAGATCCTCGGGCGAGATACGCGCGACCTCGGCCTCCATGGCGGCCGTGTCAGCGTAGCAGGTGATTTCCTCACCATCGTCAAACACCAGTTTGTAAAACGGATCAATGGAGCGCAAATCAATGTCCTCCGACAACTTGCGTCCACAGAGCCGCCAGAGGTCTTCAAACAGAAATGGCGCGGTGATCAGGGTCGGACCGGCATCAAAGGTGTAGCCGTCGCGCCGATGGACATAGGCCCGCCCTCCTGGGGCATCGAGTTTTTCGAGCACAGTGACGCGATAGCCCTTGGCGCCCAATCGCACTGCAGCCGCGAGCCCGCCAAAGCCACTGCCGATCACCACCGCATGGGCGCGCGGCGAGGCTGGGGCGGGATCAATGTCAAATTGCGGATCAAGCCTCAACATGGCGCAATGCTTCCCTTTGCTGATCGCGCTCGCACGTTGGCGCAGGCGCGGCGAGGCCCGCTTTCGCAGCGTCGCGCACCCATTGCACCATCACATCTGGCGCTTCTTCGTGGGCGAGGTGTCCAAGTCCCGGCAAAAGCTCAAACCGTGCACCCGGAATAAGCCTCGCCACCTCGCGCGATACCTCGGGTGGCACGGCGGCATCGGTCTCGCCGGCAAACAGCACCACGGGAAGGTCGATCCGCGCAAGCTTCGCCCGCAAGGGTAGCAGGTCCCAGCCGGACATCATGCCAAGTGTCGCGGCAATATGACGACGGGAGCCGAGCAGTTTGCGATAGCCCGCAATCCCTTGCGCATCGAGACGGGAACCGGTGGACTGAATAAGGCGCTCCACCACGCCCGGCTGACCCGCCCGCCAAGCAAACATCGAGATCGCAGCGGGATTGATGAACAGGAGCTTGGCCAGCAGGGGAAAAATCTGCGCCGCCGCGCCGGGAAACGGACTGAGCGCGCCGTTGAGACTGATGATTGCCCGAACAGAAGCGGTCCCAAGAAGGTGCAGCGACAGGCCAATCGCCGCCCCTGCCGAATGACCGACAATCACGTCTGGAGCAAAATTCAATGCCTGGGTGAGTTCGGCGATACTTTTGGTCATCCCGTCCAGGGTGAGCCCTTCCGCGCTTGGCGTTTGGGTGAAGCCATGGCCGGGCAGGTCAAGCGCCACGACCCGAAAGTCATTGGCGAGGCGAGGGGCCAAGTCCCGCCAGGAATGGGTGCTGGCGCCTGCGCCGTGCAACAGCAAGAGGTTCGGCCCTTGGCCAAATTCCTGGACGTGCCAACGCAAGCCTGCCGCCTGAACAAAGCGGCTCGCAGCGCGGTTCGGCCAGTTGGAACCGTCAACCGCCCAATCGAGATCGGTCGCACCGCTCAGGACACCAAACAGGCTCACGACATCACCGCCCGGCCCTCACGGGCCACGAGATCGGCTAACCGGTCCGATTGGACGAAAGGCAAGGAGGCATAAGAGCCGCGCATGGCCTGAGCGAAACGGTCTGCGCCCGCTTGGGGGCGGGGTGAGGTATCGATGAACAGGGCGCGCACGCCATACTGGGCAACCCGCTTGGCGGCGGCCAGCGCGTCGCGGTCGGCGGCCTGACGGCCCGGCTGACCTGCGCGATCAATATTGGCCCGGCCATCGGTCAGGAAGACCAGCATCGGCGTACGTTGCTTGCTTTTTTCTGCCACGGCCACGGCGAGCGACAGATCAATGGCCGAGGCAAACGGGGTACCGCCCCCCCCGGGCAAATCCGCCAACAAGCGCTTAGCGCGGGTCAAGGACCGGGTTGGTGGCAGGAGGAGGCTTGCTTCCCCGTGATGAAATGCGATCAGCGCCACGCGCGCCCGCGCGACATAGGCTTGGGCCAGCAAGGGCTCTACTGCACCCTTGGCTTCGGCCAATCTTTGGAAGGCTGTCGACCCGGAAGCGTCCACCACCAAGATGGTGGTCAACTCCGCCCGCTGGACATAGCGACGAATGCGAAAGTCGTCTTTGCGGATACGCAGACGGCCAGCATCCTCGCCTGCGGCACGAAGCTTCTGCCACGGGGCCGCCGCTCGCAAGGTGTCTAAGAGATCAAGCCGCGCCCCGGGTTTCAACCGGCCCGGGCGGGAGCCTAAGGGTCGTCCCCGCAGAGCGGACTTGACCGCTGCCCCGCCGCCGCGCGACCGGCTAATGCTGGCAGCGCTGGCGCGCCCGCTCGGGTCGACCAGTTTGAAAGCATCGGGCAGGGCGGCGCGCACAGCCGCCACGATCATCTCTGCCGCCAGGTCTCGCGCCGCCGTTTCGTCCAGATCAGGGGGTGAGGCGGTCTCGCTTGTTTCCCCCGACGACGGCGGTTGCGGCTCGTGCGACGCCTCTTCATTCGGCTCGGTTTGTTGGCCTTGCGGCGCGCGTTCAGCCATGGCGTGCTTGGCCCGTGGTGCCAGCACCAGCCGCCCCGCCACGCTTGCGTCTTCTGCCGTGGCGGTCAGGCGACCTGACAAGGCCGCGTGCACGCGCGCGACCCGGAGCGCCAAAAGGCAACTGCGGGCCGAGCTGACCCCCACGAGGGCCGCAGCCTCGCAAACCGCGTCAATCAGGTCGTCATCGACCTTGGCGACAGACGGATAGATGCGGCGCGCGGTTTCAACGGCTTCAGGGGTGAAATTGGCGGCCGCCACATCCCGGTGCGAAAGGCCCGAAAGGTCGAGATGGAAGGCAAGCCGGTCCATCAGCCCTTCTGGTGGGCGCTCGGTTTCATCCGCTCCCTCATCCAAGGCCACCAGGCCAAAGGAGGTGACCTCACGCAGCGTCAAGCCGTCGCGCTGCGCCAGCACCGCGCCCTGGTCGAGGGTGCTGGCAATCAGGGCGGAGGCGGTGACGTCCAGGCGTTCGGCCATGGCGAGCACGCCGACCCCGCCATGACAGGCGGCCAGTAGCCCACCCTGCGCCACGGGCCTTCCTTGGGATAGGCTCGCTGTCAGATCGAGCCCCCCGAGCAGCCGATCCTCGCCGACATGGATGGGAATCCTGACCACCGGCGCGTGGCCCGGCAAGCGCGCGCGCAGGAGGCCCAGCCAACGCTCCCGCACCGCGCCAAATCCTGACCGCACTGCGACACCACCCAGCCCGGCAGGATCAACCGAAAGGAGCGCCGCAATCAGATCAGCGTCGGTCCAAAGGGCCTCAGGATCGGGGGCGACGGCAGAGGTCACGCGTCGAACACCTCCAGCATTGCCCGTTCGATTCGCGCGGTCGATCCGCCCTCATCCAAGGGGTCGCGCCGCATCCGATGACCGAGCGCCATCGGGGCCACATCACGCACATGGGACAGGCGAACCTCATCTGCGCCTTCCAGTGCCGCCGCAGCACGGGCAGCGCGCATCAAGGTAAGCTCGCCGCGCAATCCATCCGATCCAATGGCGATGCACAGCCGCGCCGACGCCTCCAATGTCGAATCCGGAACGGGCAACTGGCTGACGACCTGACTGGCCGTGACCAGCAGTCGGCTAAGCCGCGCCTGCTCTTCGGCCCAAGTCTCGACAAAGGCGGCGGGGTCATGGTCGAACGCAGCGCGCCGCTTGATCACCTCGACCCGCTCGGCCAGAACCGTTGGCGTTCGCACTTCCACTGACAGTCCAAAACGGTCGAGAAGTTGTGGGCGCAATTCGCCCTCTTCCGGATTGCCACTGCCGACCAGCACAAAGCGCGAGGGATGGCGAACGCTTAAGCCCTCCCGCTCGACGAGATTTTCGCCGGACGCGGCAACGTCGAGCAGCAGATCGACGAGATTATCCTCAAGCAGGTTGATCTCATCAATATAGAGGAAGCCGCGATTGGCGCGGGCGAGCAGGCCGGGCTCAAACCGCTTTTCGCCACGGGTCAGCGCATGTTCCAGATCGAGCGCCCCGACCACCCGATCTTCCGTGGCCCCGAGAGGCAGATCGACCACCGGCGTCGAGATGACGTCGGTATAGGTGGCATGGCCGCTCGCATCCCGCCGTTCACAGTCCGAGCCGCACGCGCTTGGCTTTTGCGGATCGCAGTGGAACGGACAGCCGCGCACCACTCGGATCGGCGGCAATAGGCCAGCCAAGGCGCGCACGGCCGTGGACTTGCCGGTGCCACGGTCGCCAAATACCAAGACACCGCCAATGGCCGGATCGACCGCCGCCATCATCAAGGCGCGTTTGAGCGCCGTCTGACCGACAATGGCGGAAAATGGATAGACATCTGCCATGGGACTTAACGACCCTCCGCGCTTGCAACCGCCAGCCGATGGTGAGGGACAGAGCGGAAAGCGTCAACTCAGATTGACATTTTAATATGTCATTTGTAGCGTCTTGGCCATGAGCCAGCTGATGCTTGACAAGGCCGTCTTCCCTCAGTCGCGGCGGCTGCCCCAGGCCAGCGCGGTCCTGACGCTCTTCAAACCGATCACCTGGTTCGCGCCCATGTGGGCCTTTATGTGCGGGCTGGTCTCGTCGGGGGCGCCGCTTCTCAACCATCTTCCTCTGGCATTGGCTGGCATTGTTTTGGCCGGACCGGCGATCTGCGCCACCAGCCAGGCGGTCAATGACTGGTTTGATCGCCATGTCGACGCCATTAACGAGCCAAATCGGCCCATCCCCTCCGGACGCATTCCCGGACGTTGGGGTCTTGTCATCGCGGTGATCTGGAGCGGCCTGTCGTTCACGCTGGCCCTGGCCTTGGGGCCGTGGGTGGCGGGGGCTGCGGCATTAGGTCTCGCCCTTGCCTGGGCCTATAGCGCGCCGCCCTTTCGTCTCAAGCAATGCGGCTGGTGGGGCCCGATCTCGGTGGCCATCTGCTATGAGGGTCTGACCTGGTTTACCGGCGCAGCGGTCATGGGCCATGGATTTCCTCGCCCGCCGGTTGTCACCCTCGCCGCGCTCTACAGTTTCGGCGCCATTGGCATCATGGTGTTGAACGACTTCAAGGCCGTCGACGGCGATCGGCAAATGAACATTCTCTCAGTTCCGGTCGATCTTGGGGTTGAGAATGCCGCATGGCTCGCCTGTGTGGTGATGGCGGCGCCGCAAGCGGTTGTCGCCGCCCTCTTGGTAGAGTGGGGCAGCCCTATTCGCGGGGCGGTCATCGCCGCGCTCACGCTCGCCCAGTGCGGACTGATGACGAAACTTTTGCGCGACCCGAAGGCCCATGCGCCCTGGTACAATGCGACCGGCACCTCGCTCTATGTGCTGGGCATGTTGATCAGCGCCTTCGCCATTGGCGCCCACACAGGAGGACAGGTGTGAACCCGAGCGCAGCCAAAGCGTCATCCTATGGGGCCCCTCACCTCAGCTGGGCAGGCGTGGTTCGCTTAGGCCTCGTGCAATTGGCGATTGGCGCCGTGGCGGCCCTGACCACCTCGACATTGAACCGGGTCATGGTGGTCGAGGCCGGAATGCCCGCCATGCTGCCAGCCGCCTTGGTGGCGTGGCACTATATTGTCCAGTTGAGCCGTCCCCACTGGGGTCATGGCTCCGACCGGGGCCATCGCCGCACGCCCTATATTGTTGGCGGCATGTGCGTCTTGGCGCTCGGCGCCATGGTCGCCACCGACGCCGTCGCCATGGTGCATGGAAACCCTTTCATTGGCATCTGCTTGGGTCTTCTCGGTTACAGTATGATCGGTGGCGGCATGGGGGCTGCGGGCACATCGCTTCTGGCGCTTCTGGCCACACGGGTTGCCCCAGAGCGCCGCCCCGCAGCGGCCTCGATCACCTGGATCATGATGATTTTCGGCATTGTCGCTTCAGCAGGAACCTTGAGCGCCCTGTTAAATCCCTTCTCGGCGCAAAGACTGGCCATGGTCGCCTCCGGAGTGGCGGGCGTGTCGGTGCTGTTGACCTTCGTCGCCGTCTGGAAGATCGAAGCGGAGGCCGATCAGGGCGAAACCGAGCCAGCCACAGCTGCTCGCCCGCCCTTTGCCGAGGTCTTGCGCGACATTTGGTCAGACCCGACGGCGCGCAAATTCACCCTGTTCGTCTTCTTCTCCATGCTCGCCTACAGCGCCCAGGAATTAATCCTTGAGCCGTTTGCTGGCCTTGTGTTTGGCATGGCGCCGCACCAGTCCGCCGCCCTGTCCGGGCTGCAGCATGGCGGCGTGCTATTGGGCATGATCCTGGTCGGTGTGTTTGGCGCGCGCTTTGGCAAGGCCAAGGGCGCCTGGATGCGGGAGTGGACGCTGTTTGGCTGCCTCGGCTCGGCGGTCGCCTTGATGGGTCTTGGAGCGGCGACCCTCTTTCGCCCGGTTTGGCCATTGCCGCCGACGGTCTTTGTGCTCGGCTTCGCCAATGGCGTCTTCGCTGTATCCGCCATCGGCTCGATGATGGCCTTGGCGGGCGGTGGGAAGTCGCCGAGCGCCGGTGCGCGCATGGGCGTGTGGGGCGCGGCGCAAGCGGCAGCCTTTGCCTTGGGCGGATTTGTCGGTGCGGCGGCGTCCGACGCTTTGCGCAGCCTGATGCATCAAGCTGTCTCCGCCTTTCTGATCGTCTTTACGGTCGAAGCCCTGATCTTTGTGGGCGCTGCGGCGCTGGCAGCGTCGATCGGCGCTGCTCCCCGGAAACCCGCCCCGCGCCCGCCAGGGCTTGGGGCCGAACTTGGAGGCGTTAGCTAATGGCCGATGGTGGGATGACGACCGGCAATGGAAGCGGCCCGCGCGCCGAGCCCGCTGAGATCTTTGACGTGGTGGTGGTGGGCGGTGGCCCTTCCGGCGCCACGGCTGCGCATGATCTGGCCCGCAAGGGCTATAAGGTACTGCTGCTTGATCGGGCTGGGCGCACCAAACCCTGCGGCGGGGCCATCCCGCCCCGCTTGATGCGTGATTTTGACATTCCAGACCATCTTCTCGCCGCTCGCGCCACCTCGGCAAGGATGATCGCGCCATCATCGCATCAGGTGGATATGCCGATTGAGGGCGGCTTTGTCGGCATGGTGGATCGAGACATTTTCGACGAGTGGTTGCGCGCGCGCGCCGCATCGTCTGGTGCCATAAGGCGGACGGGGACCTTCACCCATATTGCCCGCGACCAAGACGGCGTCGCCATTGTGCACTACGAGAAATCGGGCAATCGGGAGGCGGGGCATGTCTGGGCCAAGATGGTGGTCGGCGCCGACGGCGCGCGTTCCCAACTGGCGCGACAAACCATCAAGGGTGCCGAAAAGGTCCATTGCGTCTTTGCTTATCATGAGATCATCCGCTCACCCGCAAAAGCCGGTGAGGCAGGTCGGGATTTCGACCCCAGCCGCTGCGATGTGTTCTACCAGGGCAAGCTATCGCCTGATTTCTATGCCTGGATCTTCCCCCATGGCGACACAGCCAGTGTCGGCGTCGGCAGCGCCCATAAGGGATTTTCGCTGCGCACCGCCATCACCGCTTTGCGCAAATCAACGGCGCTGGAAGGATGCGAAACCGTGCGGCGCGAAGGCGCGCCGATTCCGCTAAAGCCGCTCAAACACTGGGACAATGGCAAGGACATTGTGCTGGCCGGAGACGCGGCAGGCGTGGTCGCACCCGCATCGGGCGAAGGTATCTATTATGCCATGATGGGCGGACGGGTCGCGGCCGACGCGGTGCACGAGGCCCTTTCCACCGGTAAGGCGGCAGCGCTCGCCAAGGCCCGCAAAACCTTCATGAAAGCCCATGGGCAAGTCTTCTGGGTGCTGGGGATTATGCAACATTTCTGGTATCGCAACGACGCCCGCCGCGAGCGGTTCGTCAAAATGTGCGCCGATCCAGATGTGCAAAGGCTAACCTGGCAGGCCTATATGAATAAGGAACTGGTGCGCGCCGACCCGTCGGCCCATGCGCGCATCTTCTTCAAAGACCTCGGCCACCTGCTCGGCCTATCGCCGACGTGACCATCGGGAGCGAGGCGACACCTGCTACTCCCCTCTGGAAGCCCGTGCTGATTGGCGCGGGCTGCGCCACCTTTGTCGGCATGGCGGGCGGACTGGTGACCGATATTGGCCCTTGGTACCAACAGCTCAATAAGCCAACCTGGGTGCCGCCGCCCTGGGCCTTTGGAGCCATCTGGACCACCATCTTCTGCCTGGCCACGATTGCAGGCGTCCGCGCATGGCGCAGGTTAAAAGGCGATGGGCGGCGGAAGGCGCGCCTCTATGGGGTGTTTGCAGCCAATGCGGCGCTCAATATTTTTTGGAGCCTGTTATTTTTTAGACTGCATCGCCCCGACTGGGCGCTCTTTGAGGTTGTCGCGCTCTGGGTTTCGATCACCATTCTGATGGCGTTTTTGGTTCGCATCTCAAAACTGTCGACATTGCTCATCCTGCCTTACCTTGTCTGGGTCAGCATTGCGGCAGAGCTCAACGCCACGATTTTGCACCTCAACGGTCCGTTTGGCTGAAATGGCGGCGCTGTTTCACACCGGCGCGATCATCGACCTCATCCTTCTGGTGATGGCAGTCGAAGGGGGTCTCTTGTGGCTGTTGAGGCGGACGCGCAAAGCGGGCCTTGATCTCGCTTTTGCCATCCTGCCCGGCGCCCTGATCCTGCTCGCCTTTCGCGGCACGGTTCCTCACGGGGATTGGCGCGTGATGGCGGGGTTTTTAGCCGCAGCCTTTCCGGTCCATCTGACCGACCTTTGGCGACGCGGATTTTTGGTCAGGCGGTCCTTGCCTTAGCGTTTGTCAGGAAAAAGTGGGATCCGGTTTTTCTGAAAAGACAAACGAAAACAGAGGACACTAATGAGCACCGATGCGCATGCGCAACCTGTGCAGCACGCGCCAGACGATCAACACCACCAACGGGGCCAGCAGGCCGGTCATCAAGGTCGGATTGAGGGTATGGCGTACCTCACCCAAGCCCTCGAGGATGAATTTGATCAGCCCCATCAGATAGTAGGAGATGGCCGCAACAGAGAGGCCCTCCACCGTTTGCTGCAGTTGAAGTTGCAGCTCGGCCCGCCGGTTCATGGATTTTAGGAGGTCAAGATTGGTTTGTTCCGCCGCCACGCTGACGCGGGTGCTGAGGAGTTGCGTGGTGCGGGCGATCCGGCTGCTGACGTCCTGCAATCGGTCTTCCGTAGCGATACAGGTGCGCATTGCAGGCGCGAGGCGACGGGCCATAAATTCGCCAATGGTCGGCCTGCCAGAGACCGAAATTTCATTCAGTTGGCGAATCCGTTCCTGCACCAGGCCGTGATAGGCCCGAGCGGCCGCGAAACGATAGCTGGTCTCGCCCGCCAGCGACTGGGCCTGGCCCGCCAGTCCGGCCAGACGCTCCAACAGCTGGCGGTCTTGTTCAACGCCCCCTTCTTCACCAACGCGATTCGCAGTGGCGGCCGCGTCGGCTTCCAGGCGGCTCAGCACCACGCCCGCCTCGCCCGCCAAGGGAAAGGCGAGCAGCGCCAGCAGCCGATAGGTCTCAATTTCAAGAATTTGCTGCAGCACATGCCCGCCCAGCACCGGATCGGGCGAATTTTGAACAATGACAAACCGCGTAAATCCATCGGGTCCGGCGCGGAAATCGGTCAAGACCTGCGCCTGTCCGCCCGCGACATCTGAGGCAATCAGATCCTCGCCAGCAAAGGCCAAGCCTGTGGGCGATTGGCTCAAAATCTCCACATGGGCAGCGGCCAACACCATGCCCGGAAGCGCCGCCAACCAATCGCTTGGCGCAAGGTCCAAAGCCGTATCTTGAAACGGCGCGCGCGCCACATCCGGCTTGGGACGAAAAAAGGTCCAGGTCGAGGTTTCGGTATGGCGCTCCCACCGCAGGCGCCATCCACCGGCATCGAGCCCGCACCATCTCGCCCCTGGTCCTGGCTCCGGCGCACCGATCTTGCGGCAGAGTACCGCCATATGGGCGCGGTCCCCTTCGGCGCCACCGTCACCCCCCAGTGTGGCGACCCGTGTGGCAAGCATCGGCGCGGAGACAGGCGTCGACGGTCGGGCATGGGCCTCGGCGAGCAGCCCGTCGCGCTTCGGATGAAACCGCCAAGGCGCAGAGATCAGGCCCATCGATAACGCCCCTCTCAACAAGGCCACAGAAGCGCGTGCGCCGGGCGTTTGCCTTGGCGGACGCTAAAACCCGAGTTCCGACCAGCGAGACATGTAGATTTTGAACCAGGGCGCGTAGGCGTCAGGATCGGCGACAATATCTTGGCGGATCGATGCGAGTGACGTCCAGCGGGCATGGGACACCTCTTCTGGATTCAAAGCTGGCCGCGTGGTTCGGCGGTCCACCCGGGCTTGAAACAGGTGCACACGCTCATTTTCCCACAGGTCATTGGAAACCCGGGCCTCGTATTCGATGATGGCGGTGGGCTGGAGATCGAGCGTTAGACCCATTTCTTCGCGCAAACGCCGCACGGCGCTCGCCGCCACACTTTCGTTCCAGTGGGGGTGGGTGCAGCAGGTATTGGCCCACAGTCCCCCGCAATGGTATTTGCCGTCCGCCCGCCTTTGCAACAAAAGCTCGTCGTCCGAAAAGACAAAGACCGAGATCGCCAGATGTTTTACCGCCCGGCGATGGGCATCGAGCTTTTCAATCGGATAGGTCGAGCCATCGGTGGAGATGGCGGGAATGAGGCCCGCCGTCGCTGCGACGTCGAACGGGCCGGGCGAACCGGCCACCATCCTGCGGGCTGCGGAAACGGCCATAGAATCGCCCTCGCTAGGCTGCGGCCGAACTGCGCGCCAGGGCGCAGATGGACCAAAGTTCCGACAGGGCCGTGACGAGGCGCTGAATGTCGGCGTCGGAATGCACCGGCGAGGGCGTAATGCGCAGCCTATCCGTGCCGCGCGGCACAGTCGGATAGTTGATCGGCTGGATATAGATGCCGTGCTTATCCAACAGCCAATCGCTCAGCATTTTGCACTTCACCGGATCGCCAACCATGACCGGAATAATGTGGCTTGGGTTGTCGAGACAGGGAATGCCGATGGCCTTCAATTCCTTGCGCACCTTGGCGACGCGGTTTTGGTGACGCGCCCGCTCGGCTTGGCTGGTTTTCAGGTGTTTGATCGAGGCGAGCGCGCCCGCCGCTACGGCGGGTGGCAGGGCGGTGGTGAAAATAAAGCCCGAGGCGAAGCTGCGGACAAAATCACAAAGGGCGGCCGAGGCGGCGATGTAGCCCCCCATGACGCCAAAGGCCTTACCCAGTGTGCCCTCGATCACGGTCAGCCGGTCCATCAGCCCTTCGCGTTCTGCAATGCCACCGCCGCGGGGACCGTAGAGGCCTACCGCATGCACCTCATCTAGATAGGTCATGGCGCCATAGGCGTCGGCGAGATCGCAAATCTCCCGAATGGGACCAATATCGCCATCCATCGAATAGACGGACTCAAAGGCGATCAAGACAGGCCGCCCCGGAGCGACAGCTTTCAGGCGACGCTCAAGGTCTTCCACATCATTGTGCTTGAAGATCTGACACTCCGCCCCGCTGTGGCGGATGCCTTCAATCATTGAGGCGTGGTTCAATTGGTCCGAAAGCACAAGGCAATTGGGAATTCGCCCGGCCAAGGTGCCGAGCGCCGCCCAGTTCGACACATAGCCTGAAGTAAAGGTGAGCGCCGCTTCCTTGCCGTGCAGATCGGCTAATTCTTGCTCGAGCAGCACATGATAGTGATTGGTGCCTGAAATGTTGCGCGTGCCCCCAGCGCCGGCGCCACAGCGGTCGAGGACCTCATGCATGGCCTGCAAAACCTTGGGGTTTTGGCCCATGCCCAGATAGTCGTTCGAGCACCAGACCGTCACGTCATGGACTTCGTCGCCCGTATGGCGTTTGGCGGCTGGGAAGACACCGGCCTTGCGTTCAAGCTCAGCGAACACCCGATAGCGGCCTTCTTGGCGAAGTCCGTCCAGTTGTTCCTGGAAAAAACCTTCATAGTCCATCTTCCCAACTCCTCGTACCCAGTCCAGGTCCGCGTCCTTTAGCGGCGTGGCTTGTGTTATGACCGGGATCGCCCCGGGTCCTTTGTTATAAATCAAGTGTCGGCGCGCCCGCCGCCTTGCGGTGAGAGGACAGCGCCCAGCGCCAGAGCGCCGCGTCCGGAATGGGCGCCACCATGAAGCCATGCTCGAGCAGAGCCAGCGCTGTCAAAGCCATGACCAAGGAGCCGCCAACCACGTCAGCAGCACTTGCCGAAGCGGCACTAACCATCCGAACCTCGAGCCAAAGCGCCAAAAGGCCTGCAGCGACCGAGACCGGAAAGACGGCATTGCGTTTGGCCTTGCCAAGATAGGTGGCGAGATAGGCCAAGCGCGGCGGAAAAAACTCCAAGCTGAAATTTGGCACGCCAAAGAACAGATTAAGCTTGGCGCTCAGCCTTGCGACGAACAACAGGGCAAAGGTCCAAAAGCCAACCGTATTCGCGTGCCCTGAGATGACCATGCCCAGAAACACCAGGGTCACCACCAGCGCCGCCTCATGATAGATGAGGGTCGCAGCGGCGAGCTTAAATCTTTGCCCAAGGCTCGCGTCCGGTGGGCAAGGGGCGACCCTTGGCCCCGTGACGCCACCCATTAAAAAGCTCGCCTCGTGCCATCCCCACAGCCCCACCGCCGAGGTAAAGCCCAGTACGGCGCCTGTGGTGGTATGATCATCCAAGCTTGCAAATACGCCCGCCAGCGCCGCCGCGGCGATGCAGGTCACGAGCGCAAAGCTCAGCCCGTGGGTGTGCTGCGGACGACGGTCCAGCCACACGATCGCGCCGGTGGAAAACCACCAGACGAAGATCGTGTAACCAAAGGTCATGCCGAGCACAGCCAAGGACATTGCCAAATTGCTCCCTACCAAACCGGAACGAGACGCACATCGGCCGGCGCTTCATTTGGCGTCGCCGGAACGAGATAGAGCGAAACGAAGGCCGCGCCTGCCGCTGCGAACAACCCGACCTTTTGCAATGCTCCGACCACGCCGCCCCGGGCCGAGGCTCTCGTGATGCGCAGGTTGATTTCGGAGAGGCGGTCAAACGCTTTCCGCGCGCCAGGATGATCAATGTCGATGGTAAAGGGGAAGATTTGTTTGGTGATTTCCGAACAGACGCGGAACACCCGATAATCATAGTCGGTCGGATCGACCCCCAGCGCCGCGTGGAAGGCGGGCCGGGCATGGTCGCGCACATACATGGTGGCATAGACCGACAAGAGGAAGAACTTGATCCACAGCCGGTTTCCACCGCGCAACAGTTTGGGGTCGGCGCGCATCAACAGAGCAAAGGCTTCACCATGACGAAACTCGTCGGCGCACCACTCTTTGAACCAGTTGAAGATGGGGTGGAAACGCATCTCGGGATGGCGCTCAAGCTGCCGGAAGATGGTGATATAGCGGGCATAGCCAATCTTTTCGGAAAGGTAGACGGCGTAGAAAATGAATTTAGGCTTGAAGAAGGTGTACTTTTTCGTCTTGGTCAAAAAGCTGAGGTCAACGCCAATATTGAAGTCTTTCAAGGCTTCATTGATAAAACCGGCATGGCGGGCCTCGTCGCGGCTCATATATTTGAACAGCGCCTTGATGTCGGGGTTCTTCACCCGCTTGACAATCTCGGCATAGAGGACGCAGCCCGAAAACTCCGCCGTCAGCGAGCTGACAAGAAAATCAATAAACTCCTGGCGCAGCTCCGGGCTCAGCTTGTCGAGCACGTTCTCAAAAGCTTCGGTGCGTTTGAAGTGGTTGCGATTGGGGTCGCTGGCCATTTCGGCGATCAGAGCGTCCCATTCCTTGCGCACCGCGCCCACATCGATGCGATCCATGGCATCGAAGTCAGTGGTGTAAAACCTCGGGCTCAAAAGCGTGTCGGTCTGGGCCATCCGGGTCGTGTCGGGGGCGGTATCGATCATCGCAGCGGTGGCGGTCATGGGAGTCTCCCAGGTGTAAAGCTGACTTCATAAAGCTCAGTAAGGGCGAGGCTGGCGGTCAGTTTGGTCCACTGCCGGGCCAGAAAACCCGCCCGCTCAACCCGCGCATTGCGACGCAGAACCAGGGTTTGGCCGAAGCGGACAAAAATCGGGTCTCCGAGCACGCAGACGCGGTCGCCCGGCAGGATTTCCGGTTCGCCATCCAGTTCCACATGGGCGTGCAGGCTGGCGGCCGAATGCTCAATATTAATCGTACAGGGCAGGACCTCAGTGCGACGGCTCATGAGGCGCCTCCCGTCGCGGGCAGGAAGCGGCTGAACGCCTTCAAATTGATATCGCCGAACGCATTGAGATCGATACGTCGACCGGTCGCCGGATCTTCCAAAACCACCCGCCGGTCCGCGCCTTCGACCAGGTGAAAGCCGGGCCCGTTGGTGATGTGATGGGCTATGCGCTCATGGGCCATGCCCCGCATGACGCCCCGCACAAATCCATCCGATCCGGCGGGCAAAACGCCCAGCACGCGCCCCGATGCAAAATCCTTCACCTGAACCGACCCATCGGTCTGGTCGGCGAAGGCCAGGCTGACCTCGCGAGCGGGCGCCGAAATCGGCGGAATGGTCGAGGCGATGCGACCGGCGTGATTTCCCAGGCCTGCGTGATTTCCAAGGATCGTCGCAAGCAGGGAGAAGCTCACCAGTCCAGCCGCTGCAATCAGCGCGCCCCGTGGAAACGCTTCATGATCGAGCGCACTCATGGGTTGGCTCCTTGGCAAAGGGCGGGAGGGCTTTTTCTGAACGCGACCATGAGCTTAAGCCACCAAGGCTTCAGGTGTCGGCGCGCCATGCGCGGAACCGAGCCCCCGCCCCCGCAAGGCGGCGTCGGAAACCGTGATCGGTCCGGCAGCGTTCATGGCACGGACCAAGGCCTCTGCGGCGGCGTCCACATCGCGCAAGGCCATCAGAGCCGGTTCGGGAGAGGCAAGACGCCAAGGCCGAACATTTGGCCACAGCTGCAAAAATGGCACCTTGTTGGGCGATTTCAGCTTTACCGCCAATTCACCACAGCTGGAATTTTGGCGCTTGATCGCGGCGCTTTCGATCTGGGCAAAAGGCAGGTTGATCGCCTTGGGAAGGGCGAGGCCGAAGCGGACGACAAGGCGCCGTGTCGTGATCGTATAGACGGTGGTGCGGCTGTAGAGCAGCGCCAAACCGCCCAGCACCCCAAGGGCGACAAAGGCCAAGGGCGACACCTGGACGACTTGCAAGGCGACCCGCGAAACAGCCTCTCCAGCCATAAGCGCCACCACAGCGCGATAGCCGAGCATGACGGCGAAATAGGCCGCGACAGCGCGAATGTGAAAGGCCCGACACGCGAGACGCCACGCGTCTGGCGCGCCCTGCCACACCACATGCTCGCCCTGCGGCAAGGCGCCTGGAATGCCGCGAATGGCCTCGAAATCGTGCTCGCTCATATCAGGGGCTCCAGGCGGTCTGGCGTGGCATAGAGGTGGCCCGCGCCATAATAGGCAACGATGCGCTCTTCCTCGTCGATGGTGACCTGGTCAGCGGAGGCGAGTTTCGGGACGCCAGCAAACTGACTTGCGGTTATGGCATTGACCTTGACCTTGCGCTTCTTAGCGTCACCCGACTTGACCACCACAGCCATGGTCAATGGCAGCAGAACCGTGCCACCTTCCGAGGCCTCGACCTCGAGATAGCGGATGATGAATTCGGCTTGGTCGACCCACAGATCGGTAACGACGCCTGCGACCGCGCCGTCAGCGCCATAGACCTTTGCCCCGCGCGGATCTTCGCTGGGCTTGTCGATCCAAAAACTCTTGGCGACCCGAAGCGGCACAATTTTCGGCGCGCCGGAGTGCGCCAGCACATCGGGCTTTTTCGAGCGTTGCGCGTATGAGCCCGGTCCAACACCGGCCTTCATTGGATCGCCAATCGGTTGGAAAGGTGATCCGGCCGAGCGCGTGGTTTGGCGCATGGTTTTGGAGGGAACATCCCGTGCCCCGTCGGGCCGCGAGATCACCTCGCCGCTGGGCAGCCGAAACGTCTTCGGTTCCGGAAAGAAGAAGAAGCTACCGACGCTTTCCAGCCGTCCGGTAACGTCATCTTCGAGGGGATATCCTTCCCGGCGGTCTTCGCGGCGCAGGTAGAGGATCAAGGCGAGGAAAAATCCGACGAACACGCTGAAGATCAGCGAGACCAGATCGAAATTTCCGGCGAATTGCAGATTGTGAAACATCTTAGCCCCCTCTACCGGGTCGGTGTAAGCATGATGGGATCAGCGGATAGGGTCGCAAGCTCGTCAGTCTCGGGCGCCACACCAAACCGTACAAGCGGCCCCAAAGCGACAAGCGTTGAAAATAACAACACAATTTCAATTAGATAGACGGCAGTAAACCCCGTAGCTGGGTTGGCGAGCACCTCGCCCAGGCGACCCGTCCGGGCAAGCGCTGAAACGCCGTCGCCAATCAGGCCGCCCGCGGCGATAGCGACCCCAGCGGCAAGGGCTTGCACCGCGCCCCAGACGCCTAGCGCCAGGCCGGTGGCATCGCGCTCAGACATGTTCATCGAGGCGGTCAAGGTGCCGTGAGCGAAAAGGCCAGCGCCAAAGCCGATCATCAGGACGCTCGCGGCGAACAAGCCTCCCGACTGCAAGGGGGCTGCAAAAATCACTGCGGTAAAGGCGCAAAGCCCTGCCGTGGCGCCATAGCCTGCAATGCGATAGGGATCAGCGCCGCGGTTCAATTGCCGCGCTGCCAGTCCAAGCCCACAGGCGCCGCCAAGCGCCAACATGGCTGTCAAGATCGTCGTCGCCCCGACCGGCAGATGCAGCACGCGCCCGCCATAGGGCTCTAAGAGGACATCTTGCATACTAAACGCCATGGTCCCAAGCCCGATGGCAACCAAGCGCCGAACTGCGCGACCTGTGCGCGTATAGGCCGTCCAAGCCTCACCAAAGCGGGGGCTTGGCGTCTTGGCAATCAATGCGCGCGCCGGGTCGCGGGCCTCCTGCTTCCACAGGGCCAAGGTGTTTAAGACCAGACTGGCAACCGCCGCGCCCTGCACCACCCGCACCAAGCGCACTTCGCTAAACGGAAACAGCAAGAGCCCGAAGGTCACTGCAGAAACCACCGTCCCCACCAGTAACATCAAGCACAACAGTGCCACGACTTTTGGGCGCGCGTCCGCCGGTGCAAGGTCCGTCGCCAAGGCGAGGCCTGCCGTCTGAGTCATATGAACGCCCGCCCCTGTCGCCAAAAAAGCTAGGGCTGCACTGGCCTGGCCGAGGATCGGCGGGCCATGACTGTCGCCAGAAAGCAGGATGAGCGCAAACGGCATGATGGCCAGTCCGCCAAACTGCATCAGCGTGCCAAACCAAATATAGGGAACCCGCTTCCAGCCAAGTACCGAGCGATGATGGTCTGACCTATGTCCGACCAACATGCGAAAGGGCGCAAAGACCAGCGGCAAGGAGATCATCGTCGCCACCAGCCAGGCCGGAAGATTGAGCTCGACAATCATCACCCGATTGAGCGTGCCGATCAGCAAGACCGCCGCCACACCAACGCTGACCTGGAATAGCGACAGGCGCAGCATCCGGCCGAGCGGTAGCTCTGGCGTCGCCGCGTCCGCAAACGGCAGCCAACCAAGGCCAACCGCACGCCAAGACCAAACAGGACGGGGCGGACGCTCAATCATCGCCTGACGAGCTCAAAGGCTTGCGAGGTGTAGAAGCCGCTGACGATCCTTTCGCTGCGCCCGACGCGCCAGTCGCGCAAGGCGGCGTCGCTATCGACCAGCCGCGTCAACTGGGTGGGCGCCACAGGTTCAATCGCTGGCGCGCGATTGGCGCGTGGGAACAGCCGCCCGGCCGCGTGCATGACGGAGAGAGCCGGCGTGCGCGGCGCCACGGTAAACAGGATGGACTGGTCGGTGCGTGCGGCAATCGCCGCCAAAAACCGCACAATTTCTGGGGTGGGATAATGGATCAGCGAGTCCATCGCCACCACATGACCGAAACGGCCAAAGGCCGGGTCAAGCATGTCGCCGACATGAAAATCAATCCGCCCCTTGCCCATGCGCTCGGGCAGGCGATCTTGCGCAATCTCGACCAGATTGGCGGCGATATCGACGGCCGTGACCTGGGCGCCGCGATGGGCCGCCGCCACCGATAAGGCGCCTGTGCCGCAGCCGGCATCCAAAAGGCGAACGCCGTCGAGATCGTCCGCCAACCATGACAAAAGCGTCTCGCGCATCCGATCCCGGCCAGCGCGTACAGTTTGGCGAATTCGGCTGACCGGCGCGTCCGAGGTCAGGGCCGCCCAGGCCTCGACGGCGGTGGCGTTGAAATAGGTTTGCAGCCGCCCGCGGCGTTGATCGTAAGCCAGACTGGTCATTATTCAAATCCTAGGAAATCGAACACGTCGCGGTCCTTCATCGGCACGGCGTCGTATTGGGTCTGGCCGACCCACAGGCTGGCGGCGAGGCGCAGATATTCGTCCTTCACCTTTTCCAATTCCGGCGACGATTCCATTTCGAACAGAGTTGATTTTTTCAGGCGGCTTCTGCGGATAACGTCGAGATCGGGGAAGTGGGCGACGCGCTCAAGGCCGATGGCGGCGCTGAACCGGTCGATTTCGTCGGTATCCTTGCTGCGATTGGCGATAACGCCGCCGAGCCGCACATCATAGTTTTTCGACTTGGCGCGAATGGCGGCGATGATCCGGTTCATGGCGAAGATGGAATCGAAGTCGTTCGAGGCCACGACCAGCGCCCGCTCGGCATGTTGCAAGGGCGAGGCAAAGCCGCCGCAAACCACATCGCCCAGCACATCAAAGATCACCACATCGGTGTCTTCGAGCAGGTGATGCTCTTTCAGGAGCTTTACCGTCTGGCCCACAACATAACCGCCGCAGCCCGTACCCGCTGGAGGTCCGCCCGCTTCGACGCACATCACGCCATTATAGCCCTCGAACACATAGTCTTCCGGGCGCAATTCTTCGGTATGGAATTCGACGCTTTCCAAGATGTCGATGACAGTGGGTGTCAGGCGCTTGGTCAGGGTGAAGGTGGAATCGTGCTTCGGATCACAGCCAATTTGCAAAACCTTCTTGCCGATCTTGGAAAAGGCGGCGGAAAGGTTCGACGAGGTGGTGCTCTTGCCAATACCGCCCTTGCCATAGACGGCGAAAACCTTGGTGCGGGTCGAGCGCATGTCGAGGTCCATCTGTACCTGGACACTGCCATCGCCATCGGCGCGGGAGCGCGACGCCGTCCGCAGGGCCTCGGTTTTCAGGGTTCGCGGCATATCGAGTGTGGTCATGGTTTCCTCGCTCTCACGCCGCCGTTGGAACGCCTTCCAGGCGGTCCTCAAGCTCGTCGCTGGCCTGTTGTAGGGCGCGCAGGGTGGCCTCATCCGGCGTCCAATAGTTACGGTCCGACGCCTCAAGCAGACGCTTGGTCAGTCTTGAGGCGGAAACAGTATTCAGCTCGGCCATGCGATTGCGCAGCTCGGCGTCAAGCACATAGGTTTCGCTGATTTTTTGATAGATCCACGGATCGACCTGACCGGTCGTGGCCGACCAGCCCATGGTATTGGTCACTGAGGCCTCGATCTGGCGCACGCCCTCATAGCCGTGCTTCAACAGACCTTCGAACCATTTGGGATTGAGCATGCGCGTGCGGGTTTCGAGCGCCACCTGTTCGGCGAGCGAGCGCACCTTGGCCTCGCCATTGGTTTGATCGCCAATATAGACGGGCGTTTCGACGCCGCGATTTTGCTTCACCGCCCGACTAATGCCGCCCAGCGTATCGACATACTGGTCAATCGAGGTGACGCCCAGTTCGACGGATTCAACATTTTGATAAGCGAAATCGACGCTTTTCAGGATTGTCTTCAAGACCGCAGATTGGCGGATCGGCTGGCCGGACATGCCATAGGCAAAGCATTTGCGGGCCTGATAGGCTTCCGCCAATTCATCTTCATCAGTCCAGGCCGAGCTATCGATCAGCAGATTGACGTTCGCGCCATAGGCTCCTTCGGCATTGGAAAACACCCGAAGGGCGGCGGTCTGCATGTCGCAGCCGGTGTCAGCCGCCAATTTCAGCGCATGTTTGCGGATGAAGTTCATCTCTTCCGGCTCATCCGCCATGGCGGCGAGATAAGCGGCTTCGGCCAGCATCTTGGTCTGCATGCTGAGGAGGTCGCGGAAGATGCCAGATAAGGTCATCAACAGGTCAACCCGGGGCCGGCCCAATTCGGCCAGCGGGATCAGCTGGGCGCCACACAGCCGACCAAAGCCGTCAAACCGGGGCTTGGCGCCCATCAGTTGCAAGGCCTGGGCGATGGGCACGCCCTCGCTCTTCAGATTGTCCGATCCCCACAGCACCAGCGCAATGGTCTCTGGAAACTGGCCCGTATCGGCGAGGTGCCGGTCGAGGATGATTTGCGACTGGCGCGCACCATCGCGCAACGCAAAGGCGCTGGGCAGCAGGAAGGGGTCGAAACCGTGAATATTGCGGCCCGTGGGTAAAATCTTCGGGGTACGGATCAAATCCCCGCCCGGCGCGGGCCGGACATAGCCTGCGTCCAGCGCGTGCAGGATCGCGGGCACTTCGTAGTCTTTGGCCAGCAGCGCCGCGGTGGCTGCGAGATCGACGACCTTTTCAGTATCCGAAGGCGTGGGCTTTACCCCGCTCATCCGCAACACACTTTGAGGGGTCTCGCCATCCACCAAGGCGGCCAAGGCCCCCGTGGTCAAAGAAGGGCCGTCCCATGCCGAAGTCATGGAGGTCAGAAAATCAATGCGTTCTTCCCGCGAGGGCGCCTCGCCAATGGTGTGCAGGCCCGCAGGAATGAGGGTCTCCTCAATCTCACTCACCCGCTCGCTGAGAGCGGCGACAAAGCCATCATCGTCCGCCGCGCCTTCGAGACCGGTCAGGCTGAGCGCAACCAGCTGTTCACGGATGAAGGCAAGGAGATTGGCCCGCTCTTCCACCGAGGTTGGCGCCAAGCTCCGCCATCTCTGGATCGATCCCTTCAGGTCGAGGAGATCCTTATAAAGCCCTGACTGGGCCACGGGCGGCGTGAGATAGCTGATCAAGGTCGCCGCCGAACGCCGCTTGGCCAAGGCGCCTTCCGAAGGGTTGTTGGCGGCATAAAGATAGAAATTTGGCAGGTCGCCGATCAGGCGATCTGGCCAACATTTTCCGCTCAAGCCGACCTGCTTGCCCGGCATGAATTCGAGCGCGCCATGGGTGCCAAAATGAAGCACGGCATGGGCGCCGAAATCTTCGCGGAGATACCGATAGAAGGCGGAAAAGGCGTGGGTCGGCGCAAAGCCTTTTTCGAACAGCAACCGCATGGGGTCGCCTTCGTAACCAAAGCCGGGCTGCAAGCCGACGAACACCTTGCCGAATTGCGCGCCGAGCACGAAGATCGCACGACCGTCGCTCAGCTTACGCCCCGGTGCCGGGCCCCATTGGGCTTCGATGGCGGCGAGGTGCGGCTCCCGCCGAATGTGATCTTCAACCGGAATGCGCACCGCCACATTGGCGTCGGTGCCATAGCGTTGCGCATTACCGCTCAACAGGCTTTCGCGCAGGGCTTCGACGCTCGCAGGAACCTCGACATCATAACCCGCCTCGGCCATGCCCTTCAGCGTATTGTGCAAGGAGGTGAATACCGACAGAAAGGCCGCACTTCCCACGGCGCCGGAATTGGGCGGGAAGTTGAACAGCACCACGGCGATTTTGCGCGCTTTGCGCTCCGCCCGACGAAGCTGCACCAGCTTCAACACCCGGTCGGCGATCGCCTCAGCCCGCTCCATACAGGCCTGCATCCGAGGCGCCCGAAGCGAGGCCTCGAACACACAGGCGCGGTCACATCCAGGACACGCAACACCTTCGCCGTTGGAGCGACCGCCAAACACGTTAGGGGCAATGGCCCCATCGAGCTCGGGAATCGAAATCATGATCGCCGCTTCAACCGGGTTCAATCCCGATGCATTGGCCCCCCACGCCTCCAAGGTCTGGAATTCCAACGGCTGGGCGGTGAGGTAGGGCGTATCGAGCTTCGACAGGATGGTTTCGGCGGCGCGGGAGTCGTTATAGGCCGGACCGCCAACGAGTGAAAATCCTGACAAGGAGACGACCGCATCCACGACCGGGGCGCCGCCCTGCATGAAATAGGTCTCGATGGCGGGCCGCCCATCCAAGCCGCTGGCGAAGGCGGGAATGACCCGTAAACCGCGCGCCTCCAAGGCCTGGATGACCCCGTCATAATGGCCCGTATCATCGGCGAGCACATAGGAGCGCAGCACCAAGAGACCGACCACGCCCTGCGGAGTGCCTTCGACCTTCGGCAAGTCCTCGACCCGCTCGACAATCTTGCCTGCGACGCCTGGGTGATAGAGGCCGAGCTCGGGATATTCGCGCGGTGCGGGCGCGTCCAGCCGTCCGCGCAACCCCCGGCGCTGGCCGTCGGCATAGCGGCCCACCAGGAAGCGGACCATGGCGACGCAGTTATCCTGCGAGCCCGCCAACCAATATTGCATGGACAGAAAATAGGCCCGCAGGTCCTGAGCGGCGCCCGGAATAAACCGCAAAATCTTCGGCAGGCGGCGCAGCATCGCCATCTGGCCCGAGCCGGAGCTAGCGGTTTTGGTTTTTGACCCGCGCAGACGCTTTAGAAGCGCAATGGGCCCCTTGTCGGAGCCGTCCATCGCCAAACCGCCGAGCTTGGTCAGCTTGATGATCTCGCCCGCCGACATCAAGCCGAGCATCGCGTCGCAATGGGGACGACGGGCTTCCAAGGCGGGCAACACGGCTCGGATCTGTTCGTCGATGAACAGCATGGAGGCGACGATAATGTCGCCATGGGCAATGTCATCGAGGCAGGCCGCGAGCGCTTCGGGATGATCTTGCCAGTCGGTCGCGGCGTGCAGGGTCAGTTGCAGGCCTGGAATATCGCCACGAAGTTCCTCGCCAGCGCGCTGAAACACCGAGGTCAAATGGCGGTCGAGGGTGATGAACACCACGCGCACGGGCACCGCGCTCTGGGGCCCGGCATTTTGGGCTCCGGCGGTCTGGGGCTTGGACGCCCTAGCGTGCGAAGTGGCTGCGGGCGTCATAGATGGTCTCAACATCGATCCGGAAAATGCCGTTGCGTTCCGCGAAGATCTCCGTGTTGCGGCGGGCCTTTCCCCTGACGAAGAAAGGAATTTTGATCAGTTCAGCCTCGGCGTCCGAGGTCCAGCTGATGGTCGCAGGCACCGTCTCTGTGACCGCTTGAGGCGGGACCGCGACCGTAGGCTCCACAGCCTTGCCGCCGCCGTGGCCGAGATGGGACGGACCGGCATGGTCGTTGAATTCGAAATCGTCGCGGAACATGGCGAGCAAATGCTCTTCCAGCCCCATGACCAAGGGATGCACCCAGGTGTCGAACATGACATTCGCACCTTCGAAACCCATTTGCGGCGAGTAACGGGCCGGAAAGTCTTGCACATGGGCCGGGGCGGATATGACGGCGCAGGCGATGTTGAGCCGCTTGGCGATATGGCGCTCCATCTGGGTGCCCAAGACCAACTCGGGTTGCAGATCGGCAATGGTGCGCTCGACCTCAAGATAATCATCGGTAATCAGGGCCGGGCAGCCATAATGCTCGGCGGCTGCACGAACCTCGCGGGCGAATTCGCGATTATAGGCTCCCAGTCCGACGACCTCGAACCCCATTTCTTCCCGAGCGATGCGGGCGGCGGCGATGGCGTGGGTGGCGTCGCCAAACACAAAGACCCGCTTGCCGGTCAAATAGGTCGAATCCACCGACCGCGACCACCAGGGTTGATTGGAGGGCATGGAGTGCAACAGCGCGCTTGCATCCCGCCCGGTGAGGGCGGCGACGGCGGCGATAAAGTCCCGGGTGGCGCCAATGCCAATCGGCGGCGTGCGGATGGCAGGCTGACCGAGATTTTTCTCAAGCCAGGTCGCAGCCGTCTCGGCAATTTCAGGGTAAAGGACGACGTTGAAATCTGCGTCCCCGAGCCGCGCCAGATCAGCAGGCGTAGCGTTGAGCGGCGCGGTCACATTGACCTCAAAGCCCAATTGGCCGAGCAGGCGCGTAACTTCCAGCACATCATCGCGATGGCGGAAGCCGAGCGCCGTGGGGCCGAGCAGATTGCAACGTGGCGCGCCGCCTTGGGCCGGACCCTCGCGCTTCACAGCAAAGCGTTTGACCAGTTGGAAAAAGGTCTCCGACGCGCCCCAATTTTCCTTTTTTTGGTAGGAGGGCAGCTCCAACGGGACCACCGGAATGGGAAGGCCAAGCGTTTTGGCCAGGCCGCCGGGATCATCTTGGATCAGCTCGGCTGTGCAGGATGCGCCGACCAGCATGGCTTGCGGCAAAAACCGCTCATAGGCACCGCGCGCTGCGTCCTTGAAGAGATCGGCTGTGTCGCCGCCCAAATCCCGGGCTTGGAAGGTGGTGTAGGTTACCGGCGGGCGTTCTCCGCGCCGCTCGATCATGGTGAATAGCAGATCGGCATAGGTATCGCCTTGCGGCGCATGCAAGAGATAATGCACCCCCTTCATGGCGGTGGCGACCCGCATGGCCCCGACATGCGGGGGTCCCTCATAGGTCCAAACGGCCAGTTTCATGGCTAGACCCCCAACATGGCGTGGCGGGTCACGGGACGGGCGAACAGGCCCGCAAGATCACCTGCCTGATCGAAGCCATGCACAGGCGAAAACACCAACTCAATCGACCACTTGGTAGCGAGACCTTCGCGCTCCAGCGGGTTAGCCAGCCCAAGGCCACAAATCGTCAAATCAGGCTTGGCCGCCCGGCAGCGATCCAGCTGGCGATCCACGTCTTGGCCCTCGGAAAGGACGACGCCCGACGGCAGGCGCGAAATCTCACAGCTGACGAGCTCCTTATTGAGATAGGGCGTGCCGACCTCAATCGGGCGCATGTCGAGCTCTTCATAGAGGAACCGCGCCATCGAGGGTTCCAACTGAGAATCTGGAAACAGGAAAACCGACTTGCCTTGCAAGGTTTCCCGGTGACGGGCCAGGGCGCGTTTGGCCCGTTCGCGGCCCGGCGCCACGACAGAATTGAAAACCGCCGGGCTGATCTTAAACGCGTCTGCAGCAGCTTGCAGCCAAGCCGTCGTCCCCTCCGCCCCAAAGGGGAAGGGCGCGCGCAGCGGCTGGGCGCCGCGATCTTCCAGCTTTTGCGACGTGGCGCCCAAAAAGGGTTGAGCCAATAGGAACCGGGTCTGTGGACCAATTTCTGGAATGTCGGCCGCACGGCGCGGCGGGAAGAAGTCGACCCTTGGCAGGCCCATCGCGCTGAACAGACGGCGAAACTGGTCTTCGACAATGTCGGGCAAGGATCCCACCACCACGAGGTGCGGCGCGGTCGCCGTTTCGACGGGCGCAAGATCGACCATGGCGGTCAAGCAGGCGTCTTCCCCCTCGGTAAAGGTGGTTTCAATGCCACTGCCCGAATAGTTCAGCACCCTAAGGTCTGGCCCATGGCGCGCCGAGAGCCGCGCCGCCGCTCGGGACAGGTCGAGCTTGATCACTTCAGAGGGACAGGAGCCGACGAGAAACAACAGACGAATGTCGGGGCGACGCTCCAGGACCTGAGCCACCACGCGATCGAGTTCTTCATTCGGATCGGCCATACCGGCCAGATCCCGCTCTTCCATTATGGCGGTGGCAAAGCGGGGCTCAGCAAAGACCATCACGCCCGCAGCGGATTGGATCAGATGCGCGCAGGTCCTCGAGCCGACCACCAAGAAAAACGCGTCTTGGATTTTGCGGTGCAGCCAGACAATGCCAGTTAGTCCGCAAAAGACTTCGCGCTGACCGCGCTGACGTAAAACCTCAGTCGGCAAGGGCCGCGCAGCGGGTGCGGTCTCAGCCCTTCGCGCGAGGAGGTTCAAAACTGTCATGCTGCGCTTCCAGAGGGGGCACCGTGGGAGACCCGCGCGGGTTTGCGCATGCCTTCGAGGCGGGCTTGGCGAAGCTTCAGAATGAATTGGGTGGCGTTGATCGCGTAGGCGGCATAGGCGGCCATAGCGATTTCCATCTGCTGCACATGGCTGGCAAAGCCAAACAACAGGCTCGCCAAATAGGCCGTTTGCAGGGCCAGGACCAGCATGCTGAACACGTCTTCCCAGAAGAAGGACGGCGCGAACAACCACTTGCCAAACACCACCTTTTCCCAGATCGAGCCGGTGATCATGATGGTGTAGAGGAGAAGCGTCTTGACAAGGATCGAGGCCGTGGCGAGGCCGTAGCCTTCGCCGGTGATCAGATAGCGAACCACGAGGCCGACGCTGACCGCGAAGGCGAGAAATTGCACCGGCGCCAGCACGCCTTGCACAATCGTCCAGGCGCTGGCGTCGCGGCGCGCCCGTTCATCGGGTGTGTAAAGCGGTCGCGCGACCTGGCGCTCACGGGCCTCGGCCACATGCAGACCGGTTGTGGCGCCCCATGGGCAGGGAGCCACCACATCGATCCAGCTCGACAACCACCTTTGCAGGTGCGGCCTTAAGTCTTGCGACCAGGTTTCACCGCCGCCCCCGCCTGCAAGGGACGCGCTGGACCGAGAATAGGTTTTGTAAGCGCTCACACCCTGCCTCCGAAAACGTTGGCGTCTGATCGGATGCTAGGACCGCGACAAGCGGGGTGTCAATGAAAAATGACGTCAAGCAAATTTGACACTTTTGACTTGACGAAATTTTTACCGCGAGTCCATCTTAACAAACCCACAATCTGGTCTAGGGTGGGCGCGGATGGATCACACGGGCGCCCGAGACACCCCTGATCACGCCGGGAAACGCAAAAGGTTCGCGAACGAGAAGTCCTGAAGGGCGCTTCCGCACCGGGCCAGAAGGAGTGACGACGGTTTGCCTTGGCAAACTGTCGTACGGACCGGTGGAGGGTCAATATGAACGGAATCGCCTTTTCATCCCTGTTCCAAACCTTCGCGAAAGCGTCGCGAAACGCTCCAGAAACCGCTGTCGACGCCGGGGTTAAAGACTCAGGTGTAAAAACGGCTGAGCGTAATCAAAGACTGACCAGTGTTGTTGAAACCGAGATTATTCCGCGATTGATGCTCGCCCATTCCCAGGCGCGGGAACTGAGCGCGCCAGAATCTCATCGGCAGCTCGGTCTTGATGAGGAGCGGGTCAAAAACTTCGCCGCAATTGTGCTCAAGGGCAATTCTGACGTGACGATCCTCTATGTCACCGACCTGTTGGATCAGCATTACGCGCTAGAGAGCATCTATCTTGACCTGTTCGCCCCCACAGCGGCGCTCTTGGGCAAATACTGGGAAGATGACGTTGTCTCCTACTCCGACGTCACCCTAGGACTTGGCCACATGCAACAGCTGGTCCGCGAGATCAGCTCTCGGCACTCCCACGCCTATGATCGGACCGACTCTCCCTATAGCGCCCTCTTCGCCCCCTCACCGGGAGAGCAGCATATTTTTGGCCTCATCACGGTTGAGGATCATTTTCGCCGGGCCGGTTGGCGCACTTGGATTGAAACCCGAAGCCATTCCAGCGAAATCTCCGATACGATCGAGCATAATTGGTTTGACGCCATGGGATTTTCGCTAAGCGATGCTTCGCGAATTGACGGACTTCGCGACCTAATCTCTCTGGCGCGATCCACCTCGAAAAACTCCGACCTGTTTATCATTGTCGGAGGTGGAGCGTTTGTCGATCAACCCGAATTGGTGGCGAGATCAGGGGCTGACGCCTCGGCCCGCGACGGCCAGGAAGCTTTGACATTCGCCCACAACCGAGTATGCCAACTCGCTCACTGACGTCCGCGCCTGACTCGGTAACGTTTTCGTTTTTGGATCCAGCCCCCTTGTCCCACTCGCAGGCCAATGCCGAAATTTCGGAACACCTGCCGTTTCGACGGGGGGTGCTTGGCGCGTTGGAATCTGATGTGGCGGAGGCTGTGTTGGCGGCCAGTGGCGACGTCACCATGGTCATCGACCCAGACGGGAAGATTTGCGACATAGCCGCCTCGCGGGAAATGGCGCGAGAGGGTGCAGATGGGTGGCTTGATCGGCGTTGGGCGGATACGGTCGCCGCCGATAGCCGCCATAAGGTGCAAGAGCTTTTAAAAGACGCCTCGCTAAACGGTCGCACCCGGTGGCGCGAAATCAATCAGACAACACCGAATAGCGATCCGATTTCGCTTCGCTATGTCGCGGTCAATGCGGGCCACGATGGCCATATCATCGCCATCGGTCGGGATGAGCGCGTCACCAACCGCCTGCAGCAGCGCCTGGTTGAAGCGCAACAAACCATGGAGCGCGACTATACCCGTCTGCGCGATGTCGAGTTCCGCTACCGTCTGTTGTTTCAAATGTCGGGCGAGGCCATCATCATCGTCGATGCGGCCACCAAGCGGATTGTCGAGGCAAACCCGGCTGCGGAACAGTTGATCGGCCCGGCCCATGCCCACCCGTTCGGCGAAGTCTTTTCGCGGCTTTTTGATCCGGCGAGCCAGGACGATGCCGCGTCCCTGCTCTCCTTGGCTCAGTCGCGCCCGCAAGCCAGCCATATTGAAATGCGGCTCCTGTGCGAAGGCCGTCCCCTGGTCGCGTCAGCATCGGTGTTTCGGCAAGAGCGCGCCACACAATTCCTGGTTCGCCTGAGTGGCGCGGGCTCCATCGAACCGGCAAGCGTGAACCCGACCGATCACCTGGAACGGGTGTTGGAGAAGATTCCCGATGCCTTTGTCTTGGTGGATGAGGATCAAAGAATCCTAACCGCCAATTCCGCCTTCCTACACTTGGTCCGCCTAGGCAGTACCACCCAGATTGAAGGTCAACCGCTGAACCGCTTTGTCGGACGCGCTGGCCTCGAGCGCGACATCTTGATCGACAACATCCGCGCCCACGGAATGATCAAAAATTTCAGCACCACTGTGCGCACCCAGGTCGGCGAATCTGAGGACGTGGAAGTCTCAGGCGTGTTCGCCAATCCCGACAGTCATGCGCCCTGCTATGGCCTCACCTTGCGGACCGTATCGCGCATGGCGCCGGACCGCAATGTCGGCCGCCCCGGCCAAAGCCGCTCTGTCGAGCAACTGACCGAATTGGTCGGCAAGCTGACTTTAAAAGAGCTGGTTCGCGAAAGTACCGACTTGGTCGAACGCCTGTGTATCGAGGCGGCTTTGGAGTTGACCCGCAATAATCGGGCATCCGCTGCCGATCTCCTCGGCCTGAGCCGCCAAGGTCTGTACACCAAGCTGCACAAGTTTGGTCTTGGGAACCTCACCTCAGATAATTGAGTGGGTGCGACCGGATTGGGCGGTCGTGTCTATCCGGCTGTGACCCGCGCCAGAACCTTCTCCACATGGGCTATGGGTGTGTCCGGCAAGATGCCGTGGCCAAGATTGAACACATAGGGACCCTGCCCCCAGGCTTCCAATAACCGCTCCACCTCGGCATCGAGACCTGGACCACCTGCGCGCAGCGCCAGGGGATCGAGGGCCCCTTGGATGGTTTTGAGTTTTTGAATCTCGCGGCCTGCGGCAAGCGGCGTGGCGGTGTCGAGCGCTACCGCCTGCACCTCGACCGATTCGGCATAGAGCTTGGCAAGCGCCCCGCAGCCCCGTGGAAAGCCAATCAGCGGCACCTGGACGCCCAGTTCCCGAAGCCGCGCCACCAGGGCGCGATGCGGCGCGACCACGAGGCGAATAAATTGGCTCTCAGAGAGGCCTTCAGCCCAAGATTCAAACAGTTGCAGGGCCTGAGCGCCCTTGGCTGCCTGCATGGCAAGATAGTGCGCCGTGGCTTCGACCAAGATCGCCAGCAAGGCGTCGACCTGTTCGGGGTGTTGCCAGGCATAGGATCGGGCGTGTTCGCGATCACTCGATTGCCGCTCAATCATATAGGTCAGCACCGTCCAGGGCGCGCCGGCAAAGCCGATCAAGGCCCGGTTCGGCTCAAGCGTCGCGCGCACCAAGGCCAGGGTCTCCCCCACCGCGCCCAGACGCTCCGCCACCTGAGGAATAGCGTCCCGAAGCTGTTCGACGCTTGGCAGCTCGCCAAGCTTTGGTCCCTCGCCGGTCTCAAACCAGACGTCCTGACCGAGCGCGCGGGGAATGAGCAAGATGTCGGCAAAGACGATTGCAGCGCTAAAGGGCAGGCGTCGCATGGGCTGCAAGGTCGCTTCGGCCGCCTTTTCCGGGTCGAGGCAAAAACTAATAAAATCCGGGGCCGTGGCGCGCAAGGCGCGGTATTCCGGCAGGTAGCGACCCGCTTGGCGCATGAACCAAACGGGCGGGCGGGGCTGCGCCTCGCCCAACAAGGTTTTGATAAAGGGCGGAGCGGAAGACGGCGCGGGATGTGTCATGCGCCGAATGAACGACATGTCGTGCCAGAGCTCAAGAGGCCAAGCTGATTTTCAGGCGCTGGAAGGCATGAAAAAAGCGGCCCAGTCAGACTGAGCCGCTTTATCAAAGCTTTAGGCAAGTTCGCCGCAAGGGAAACGCGGTCTATCGGGCCTTTGGCGCCCAAATCATGCAATAGCCGGTCGGCGCAATTTGGCCGTCGACGACCTTGCAGGCGTTCGGGGCGATGAAGTTGGAACAGTTTCCACAGTTCTGGTTCGGCTTCACCGATTTGGCGACGTACTGAACCCCTTTTTGCGGCACCTTGGCTTGGGCTGAGCCCGCCAGAGCCACACCGGCTGTGGCGGCGACCAATGCCCCGGCCTTGATGATAAACCGACGCGACTTCATCTCTTCATTATGGTCTGTCACTTCGTTACACTCCGTTGTTAGATCACAACCTAGTGTCGGTAGGCTTCCCTCGACCGCGCGAACGGCCAGCGTTTCCAATCCAGGTGGGCTGATTTTATCGATATCCCAGCGTCTGTAAATCAAGATTTGGCAGACCCGGTCCGCCTTAAGACGAGAGGCGCGCCATCTCCTCGTCGCTGATGTCAAAATTCGCCCAGACGTTTTGCACGTCATCATCGTCATCAAGCGCATCGATCAGCTTCATCAGGGTCGCAGCATCATCGCCTGCAATCGGCGTGAGCGTCTTAGGCCGCCAGATTATCCCCGTTGATTTCGCCGCGCCGAGCGAGGCCTCGAGGGCTTCAAGGACCGCACCCATGTCCTCAAAGGCGGTGAAGATGGTGTGACCGTCCTCGTCGCTTTCCGCATCCTCTGCACCGGCTTCGATGGCGGCTTCCATCATGGCGTCATCAGAGCCCGCCGCCTTGGCATAGGTGATCTGGCCAAGCCGATCAAACATGAAGGCGACCGAGCCAGTTTCCCCCATATTGCCGCCGTTCTTCGAAAAGGTAGAGCGAACATTGGCGGCGGTGCGATTTCGGTTGTCGGTCAAGACCTCAACGATCAGACCCACGCCACCGGGGCCAAAGCCTTCATAGCGAATATCTTCATAGGTGTCGGTCTCGCCACCGAGGGCTTTTTTGATAGCGCGATCAATATTGTCCTTTGGCATAGACTCAGCCCTGGCATTGGCGATGGCCAACCGCAGTCGCGCATTGGCGTTCGGATCGGGAAGGCCTTGCTTCGCCGCCAAGGTGATGTCGCGCGAAAGTTTGGAGAACAGCTTCGAGCGCTTTTTGTCTTGGGCGCCTTTGCGGAACTGAATGTTCTTAAATTTCGAATGTCCTGCCATGGGGCGACGTCCAAGATCCTCTGTCTGCGCCGAGCGGCGAAAGCACGGCCTTTTAGAGCCCAAACCGTCTGCTTGTCCACGCGTGTCACGCACGGCTTGGCTTTACCGGCGCACCGCGGAGCGTCATGGTGCGAGATCAGTCGTCGAAGCGGGGTGCAAGGTGGGGTCAGGAATTCGTCGCACGGGCTTGGCTGTCCTTCTCGCCGGTAGCCTTACCACCCCCGGTTTCGCCGCCGCACCGACCAACCTGCCGCCACCGGTGGATCAGGCCTTGGGTCGCGAACTCCTGAAAGCGCTGATTGAAACCGACACGACCCACGCCAAAGGGTCGACTGGTCTTGCCTCAGCGCTCGCGGCTCGGTTTTTGACCGAAGGATTTGCGCCGACTGACGTGACCTTGCTCGCGCCACCCGATCACCCGACCAAGGGAAATCTGATTGTTCGCTTGCACGGACGCGGACATGCCAAGCCCGTACTCTATATCGGCCACCTCGACGTGGTCACAGCCAAACGTGAGGATTGGACAAGCGACCCCTTCGTGCTGACCGAAAAGGATGGCTATTTTTATGGCCGTGGGACCATCGACATGAAGTCGGAGGACGCCGCCATGATCGAGAGTCTGATCCGATTGAAGCGGGAAGGGTTTTCCCCGGAAGGGGACATCATTCTCGCCCTCACCGCCGACGAAGAAGCCGAAGGCGACGCCAATGGGGTGGAGTGGCTCCTTAAAACCCATCGCGAGCTGATCGACGCTGGGCTGGTGATGAACCCAGATTCGTTTGAGACCGGCTTGATTAAGGGCCAAAAACTCTATCTCGGTTTTGAGACCAGTGAGAAGGTCTATGCAACCTGGCAGGTGGAGGCGACAGATAAGGGTGGCCACTCGTCGCGCCCTACGCCTGCTAATCCGATCTACCGGCTGTCGAAGGCGTTGGCAAAGCTGTCCGACTACCGCTTTCCGCTCGATCTGACGCCGACCGTCAAAGCCTATTTTGAGCGACGCGCCAAATTGGAGAGCGGCCAGTTGGCGGCCGACATGGAGAGCCTCGCCAGCCCAAGTCCAGGTCCTGACGCCGTGGCGCGTTTATCGGATCTCGTCGACACTAATGTTTTGATGCGTACCACCTGCATCGCGACACAGATTTCCGGCGGTCACGCTGAAAGCGCCCTGCCGCAGCGGGCGCGGGCGACCTTGCAGTGCCGGGTCATCCCCGGCGAGCCGCTGCCCACTATTCGCGCCCAACTGGTCAAGGCGCTCGACGACCCGTCCCTGGTCGTCTCAGAGGTTGATCTGAGCGACGAAAGTCCAGACAGCCCCCTGTCCGCCAAGGTGATGCAGACCGTCGAACAGGTGACCCAAAGCCTGTGGCCAAAGGTGGTGATCATTCCGACCTTGGAAGCTGGCGCGAGCGATAATGCCTTCACCCGCATTAAGGGCATTCCGAGCTATGGCGTGGACGCGGCCTGGGAAGATCTGCAGGATGGCCGCGCGCACGGTCGTGATGAACGGATCGGTGTGGAGGTCTTTGATCAACAGGTCGAATGGACCTATCGCCTGATGAAGGCTCTGGGCGGTCAAACAAAGCCGTTCGGCTAAAGCGCCCCTTCCGGCCACCCTCCGGTCTGGCGGAGCCCTTCAAACAGGGCGATCCCGGCGGAGACGGAAAGATTGAGGGATCTCGCGTCTGGCGCCATGGGGATGCGCACACAGACCTGCGCCTTTGCATGGACATGATCGGGAACGCCCGCACTTTCCTGGCCAAACAGCAAGGTGTCGCCGGGCTTAAGGCGCGCCAGGTCCAGGCGAATCGCTGCCTTGGTCGTGAAGAGGACAAGCCGACCCTCACGTCGCGCCGGATCGGCCAAAAAGGCTTCCCACCCGTCATGGCGGGCGATCCGGGCCTTAGGACCATAGTCAAGCGCGGCCCGCTTAAGACTTTTGTCCGACACAGGAAAGGCGCAGGGCTCGATCACATCGAGAAAAACGCCAAAACAGGCCGAAAGGCGCATGGCTGCACCGAGGTTTTGTGGAATGTCGGGTTGAAAAAGCGCGAGCCTCATTCTAACTGCTGCCATTATTGAGAGTGTCGTAAGATTGCGAGATGGGTCCCGTCGGGCTTGCAGTCCAAGGGGTTACAAGACTATGACACCTTCAGCCCTGGGTCGCCTTCTCTCTCGCAGAGCCGAGGGGGCGGCGCTAGGGGTGTTTCATTGAGCCGACCGTTGCGCCAAGGTGTAGGCGTGGCGGCGACAAAGGGGCGACCAGGTGGCCGAATCAGCGAAGGCGAACGCACACCCGACTGCGGATGAAGATCCCAATCGGCGCGACTTTATTCATATCGCCGCCCTTTCCGTGGCCGGCGTCGGGGCGGCAGCGACCGCGTGGCCGTTCATCGATCAGATGAACCCGTCGGGCGATACCTTGGCGCTTGCCTCCATCGAGCAAGACATTTCAAAAATCGCCGTGGGCCAGCAAATGGTCATTAAATGGCGCGGCAAGCCGGTCTTCATTCGCCATCGGACGCCAGCGGAAATCGCGGCGGCCGTAAAGGACGACCATGCCGACATGCGCGATCCGGCGTCTGACGCCTCGCGCACCAAGCCCGGCCAACAGCAATGGCTGATCGTCATCGGGGTCTGCACCCATCTGGGCTGCGTGCCGAATTTCGGCACCGGCGACTACGGCGGGTGGTTCTGCCCGTGCCACGGTTCAGTTTACGACACGTCGGGCCGCATCCGAAAGGGTCCGGCCCCGTTGAACCTGCAACTTCCCGACTACCAATTCACTGGCCCCACTCAGGTCAAGATCGGCTGAGGCGCAAGTCACCCATGAGCGGACATTCGACATACGAACCCAAGACCGCCTTCGAGCGCTGGCTCGATACGCGGCTGCCGATCCTTCGGCTGGCCAATGATACGGCCCTCGATTTCCCGACGCCGAAAAACCTGAACTATTGGTGGACCTTCGGCGGCATCCTGGCGATCTGCCTTGTGGTGCAGATTGTCACTGGCATCGTCTTGGCCATGCACTATGTGGCCAACTCTGCCCTCGCCTTTAATTCCGTCGAGCACATCATGCGCGACGTGAACCATGGCTGGATGATCCGCTATATCCACGCCAATGGGGCGTCGATGTTCTTCCTCGCCGTCTATGTCCACATTGCGCGCGGCCTCTATTACGGCTCCTACAAGGCGCCGCGCGAGGTTCTATGGCTGTTGGGCTGCGTCATTTATCTGTTGATGATGGCGACCGCCTTCATGGGCTATGTCTTACCCTGGGGTCAGATGAGCTATTATGGCGCGGTCGTGATCACCAACCTGTTCTCGGCCTTTGATAAGATCATTCCAGGCGTCGGAACGGCGATCACCACCTGGCTGTGGGGCGGTTTTGCGGTCGACAATGCAACCCTGAACCGGTTCTTCTCACTGCACTACCTACTGCCCTTTATGATTGCGGGCGTGGTGGGCTTGCACATTTGGGCGCTTCACGTTCCTGGTAACAACAATCCTGTCGGCGTGGAAGTGAAGTCGAAGGCCGATACGGTCCCCTTCCATCCCTACTATACGGTGAAGGACGCCTTCGCGATCCTCGTCTTCTTCATTCCCTTCGCCTGGTTTGTTTTCTTTGCACCCGAAGCGCTCGGCCATGCCGACAATCAGGTGCCAGCCAATCCCTTGGCAACGCCGATCCACATCGTGCCGGAATGGTATTTCCTGCCCTTCTACGCCATACTGCGCGCCGTTCCGGACAAGCTGTTCGGCGTGCTCTTGATGTTCAGCGCCATTGCCATGCTGTTCGCTCTGCCCTGGCTCGACACCTCAAAGATCAAGTCGATGCGTTATCGTCCGACGGCGCGCTGGTTCTTCGGCTTCTTCATTCTGGCCACCCTTGGGCTTGGCTGGTGTGGCGGCAAGCTGCCTGACGATGTGGTGATCCCGTTTGGTCGGGACGCGGTTTCGGGCGAAGCGGTTGGCTTCACCGTCGTCATGATGTCGCGGGTGCTGGCGGCCTATTATTTCGCCTATTTCCTCCTCGTCATGCCTTTGCTGGGTCTGTTCGAAAAGACCCTGCCAGTGCCGGACTCCATCTCAACCCCAGTCCTGACCAAGGGCGGGGCAGCAATGCCGAGCGGCGCAGCCGCCGCTCCGGAAAAGAAGGGCTGATCCTCATGCGCTTTCGTTTGATGACGCCCAACAAGATGCGGACGGTCCTCGCAGCCCTCACGCTTGGCGCGGTGGCGATGACGGCGGGGTCAGCCCTGGCCAAGACCAGTGCCCGCGAACCGCAGGACGTGCATTTCAGCTTCGAAGGACCGTTTGGCACCTTCGACCAGGCCGAATTGCAACGCGGCTACAAGGTCTATTACGAGGTCTGCTCGGCCTGCCACTCGATGAACCTCCTGTCCTATCGCGATCTGGCGATGAAGGGCGGGCCCTTCTATGATCCGAAGCACCCAAATACCCCGCCTGCTCAAAGCCCCTATGCAAAGGCAATTGCGGCAGGGGTTCAGGTGTCAGACATCGATACGAGCACCGGCGACGTTGTGCAGCGGCCCGCCACCCCGGCAGACCATTTCAAAGCCCCGTTCCCGAATGAATATGCCGCCAAGGCCGCCAATGGCGGCGCGCTGCCGCCTGACCTCTCGGTCATCACCCGGGCGCGGGAAGGCGGACCGGCCTATGTCTATTCCTTGCTGCTGGGCTATGAAGACCCGCCAAAGGGCATGACCGTGCCGGATGGCAAGTACTATAATCCTTATATGCCCGGTGACATGGGCTCTTACTGGGCCGGGTCAAAGACGGAAGTGCCGGAGGGCGGCTTTATTGCCATGCCGCGCCAAATCGTCGACGACCGCGTCAGTTTTGATGATGGCACCAAGTCAACCTCAGCCAACGAAGCCCATGCTGTGGCGACCTTCCTGGCCTGGGCCGCCGACCCCCATCAGGTGGAACGCAAGCAAACCGGTCTGGCGGTGATGATTTACCTCTTCGTCCTGACCCTGATCACCTATCTCTCTTACCGTCGAATTTGGGCCAAGATCGGCCACTAACCGGCCCTCCTCCCTTAAACGGGTCTTGAAAGCGCCTCTGAGCTTCGGGTCAGGGGCGTTTTTCGTCTTGGCGTTACGACCTTGATCGCAACTGCCAAATCAGGGTGCAATGGGAAGGGCTTAGTCGCTTTGCTAGGTCGCTGACGAGGAACCACGTCCATGAGGTCCCGCACCCCATCGCCAAATAGGCCGTTGTGGCGCAGGTTCGCCCCCGCCTTGGTCGGCGCGGTGGCGAGCGCGGCCCTGGCGTCACACACCCTGGCTGAACCGCCTCCGGGTGGCGCCAATTCTGGCGGCAATGATGGCGGAGTGCTGTCCTTTGGCGACCCCTCGCAAGCCAGCGCGCCCGTGCGCACCCAAGATGGCAGCTTGCAAACGGTCAAGGATACGCCGCCGGACGCTAAAGCCGCCAAGGACGCCAAGCCTGCGCCTGATGCGCCGCCAAAGCCGGTGCATAAGAAGCGTAAGCCAAAACCCAAGCCGAAGCCGCAACCGCCCGCACTCCCTTTACCGCCCTTGGGTCTGGGCGCGCCCATGCCACCGCCGCCGGGAGGTTTGGCCGCCCTTTTCGCCGCAGATGCCGCCAGCTTCACCGACTATCGCCCCCTCGACGCCGAGAACACACTGATCATTGATACGACCAAGGGGCGGATTGTGGTTGAGCTTAGGCCTGACTTCGCGCCCGCCTCGGTGGCGCGGCTAAAAACACTGGCCCGACGCGGGGTCTATGATGGCTTGCTGTTTCATCGGGTGATTGAGGACTTCGTCGACCAAACCGGCAATCCTAACAACCGCGATGGTGGAAAGAGCGACGAACCCAACCTGCCGCCTGAGTTCACCTTTCGCCTCGGGGCCGACCTGCCAAGGGCCCTGGTCGCTAGACCGCAAGGCGAGACAGAGGGCTTTATCGGTGCCTCTCCCTATGTGTCCGTCGACGAGCAAAAGATGGCCTATTCGCCCGATCATCGGGTCAGTGCCTGGGGGGCCTATTGTTCCGGAGTGGTTGGCATGGGGCGCGATGCCGATCCCAATAGCGGCAACAGCGAATTTTTTCTGATGCGCCAAGCCGCCCGCCGACTGGAACGTGAATATACCGCTGTCGGCATCGTGGTACAGGGTTTGGACGTGGTGCGCACCGTCAATGTCGGCGAACCGCCCGTGCATCCGGACAAGATGGTCAAGGTCAGCGTCATGTCCGACCTGCCCGACAATGAGCGGCCGCGCCTGCGGGTCTTGAACACACTCAGCCCGCAATTCGCTACCCTCGTCGCCCAGGTGCGCGCCATCAGGGGCGCCGACTTCTCCATCTGCGACATCGAAGTGCCAACCCGCCCGCAATAGGCCAAGGCTTCAGACCTCGCCGCGCAGGCCCATATGGCGGTGGAAGAGCGCCAAGGTGCGCAGACGCGATAGTCCGGCCGCCTCAGCATTGAAGTCGGCCTGACGGTCCGAGACGAACCCATGACCTGCGGCATAGAGGTGGATGGGGATTTCTGGGTGGCGCTCAGCGATGGCCTCTACCGTCGATGCCGGAATGGAGGGGTCCTGTCGTCCAAAATGCAGGATGATGGGCGCCCTTGGCGTCTCCGCAATCAGCTCGGGAATCCGTCGCCCATAATAACTTGAAACCGCAGCAATCCCGTCGGTTCGGCACGCCGCCAACCAGGCCGCCGTTCCGCCCCAGCAATAGCCGACAACAAAGACCGGCCCGGCCAGTTCTGCGACACAGGTGGCAAGATCAGCCGCAACCTCGTCCCACGGCGTTGCCTCCGACAGCCGCCGACCTTCGGCAACGCCTTCCGCGTCATAGGCGCCCTGAAAGCCTGGCGCGCGCCGGTCGAATAGCGATGGCGCCAAGACTTCAAACCCTTCTGCCGCAAATCCCTTGGCGAGATCCCGTAAGGGCGCCGTCACCCCAAAGATCTCCTGGATCAGCACCAGCCCGCCCAAACGGGCATCAACCGGCGGCACGTGGAAAGCTTCAAAGATGGCGCCGTCATAGGCGCTTGTCAGGGTTCGCCAGTCGCACCCACCCATAAGCGGCGGTTCCTATGCGACGGCTTGGAGAAAAAAGTCGAGCGTTCTTTGGCGCGCCAATGCCGCCTCATCCGGGTCTTGCGCGTCGACCCCGTCATTGTTGAAGCCATGGCCAGATTTTTCATAGATATGAACAGGCGTCTGCGGTCGCGCGGCGAGAATGGCAGACTTGACCTCGTCGGCGGGAATGTGCGCGTCTTTGCGTCCCAAATGGACAATGACCGGGCAGGCGAGTGGTAAATGCGCCATGGCCGCGACGCCGCCGCCATAATAGCTCGCCGCCGCCGCTAATCCCGGCACCCGCGACGCCGCCAACCACGCCATCGTGCCGCCATAGCAATAGCCGGTGAGAAAAACCGGCCCCGAAGCCTTAAGCGCCGCGACACACGCAGCGATGTCGCCCATGGCATTTTCAGGACCATTGGCCATGGCGTAGTCCCGCCCTTTGGCAATGCCCTCGGCATTGTGCTCGGCGGTGAAGCCCTGTTCTTGGCGATCAAACATGGAAGGCGCCAGCACCTCAAACCCCAAGGCCGACCACCGCGCCACATCCTCGTACACATACTTATCGAGGCCGAAAATTTCTTGGATCACGATGACTGCGCCCCGGCTGACCGCACCGTGAGCCTTGGCGTGCAAGGCAGAGAAGGCAAAGCCATCATGGACAGCAGTCAAGGAGATGAGGTGAGACATGGAGGGCTCCGAAGGGCGATGGACAAGCGTGGCTAAACTATCCCGCAATTCTAGCTTGATCGGGCGTACCAAAATAGCCTGCTCTGCGGTCATTCAGCGCAGTTGGAACTATATTGCAAATGAGAAATTTATTTTGCACCTCACAATAAGTATCATTTACGTGCTTAGGATTAAATTTTAGGCGATAATTCGTCACTATAGGGCCACAATGCCACACAGGGTTGTTATTACAGGTGATTTATTGCGAGCAGATCCCAAAGGACATTGCGATCAAACCTCTAATATTACTTGGTTTTCAGATTTATTTAAAAATAACATTGAGGCGCTAGACTTTCAGGTTGATGTTCTCGGCGATCGTGAAGGCGGCTTTCCGTTCGAAACCCTCTATGCACTGGCCTACGGAAAACTGGACGATGCGGTGCGCTATAAATGGGCGAAAGCCTATGACCTGCTCCTCGACAGGCGTGTTAGAGACTTTTTGGCAGGCTATTTTGCAGACGCGACCCTGATCTTCTTCGAAGCGTCGCCTAACCTGCTGAATATCGTAAATGAATTGGGCCAGATCTATATAAATTTCAGGACCCATCCCCTGAGATTTGGAAGAGACCTTATTATGGCCTGCCAATCCAACTGCCCAAAAATTACGGAGCGGTTGAAGCGGATTGCCATTAGCCCTGAAACAATTGCACGCGAAACTCAAATATTTCGCCAAAATTGTCAGTCACGCGCTGGCGAGGACTGTGATGGAGTGATCGTGTTTTTAGGACAGTGCCGTTACGACGCCAGCGTTATCCTGAACGGACGCTTCCTGTCGATTGACCAGGTTTCGGAGCACATCTCAAAAATTGGCAATGGCCGAACGCCGTTCCACAAACCCCACCCGCACGATGCAAACGAAGAGGCCATGGCGGCTTGGAAAAAAATTTTTCCAAATTCTCAGCCCCTCGACATTCCGACCTATAGTCTGTTTGTTAACGGAAAAAATATGCAATTTACCAGTATATCCTCCGGAGCAACCTATGAGGCTGAGCTTTTTGGTCATGATTGCTATTGCGTATCACCCAATAATTGGCTAAAAAATTCGGAATATTCTCAGAATTTCAACTCGTTATTATATGAATATTGGTTTTTAGACTTTTGGAAATGGATATTTTTTGGTGAAAATTTTGAAAGCTTATTAGATTTTCGCAATTTTTCGCCGGACAGGCTGCGTAAAGTCATTAAGACCGAATGGGCGCAGCGGCACTTTTAGGACCAGCGCTCAGCGTTTCGGTTCTTTTGGACTGTTTTTTCAAGCCCAGTCGCCAAATGATCGCTTTTCCTCGAGGCGAGAGCGCGCGAAGCTTCTAAGAACACATGATGAACACGAATCAGCTCCGCATCCTAGGTTTGGACCCCGGCCTGCAACGGACCGGTTGGGGGGTGATTGCCTGTGACGGTCCTCGACTGATCTATGTGGCGCATGGAGTGATCAAGCCGCGCACGGACATCGACTTTGCCGAGCGGCTGTTATTCCTGTTCAATGAAATCTCCAGTGTCATTGAGTTGCATTCACCCCATGAAGCGGCGGTGGAAGAGGTTTTCGTCAATGTGAACCCCGCTTCGACCCTGAAACTCGGTCACGCGCGGGCGGCTGGCCTGATTGCACCGGCGCGGGCAGGCTTACCGGTGGCGGAATATGCGACGCGGGCGGTGAAAAAGGCTGTGGTCGGCGCCGGCGCGGCCGACAAGGCCCAGATAGGCTTTATGGTGCGCCGTCTGCTTCCCCTGTGCGGCGACCCCGGAGAGGACGCCGCCGACGCTTTGGCCGTCGCCATCGCCCATGCCCATCTCAGGCGCGCCGCCGCACGGACGAAACCTCGGTCGGTGGCGCTATGATTGGACGTCTGCGCGGGGAAGTGGCGGAAATTGACGGTGAGGACGTGTTGATCGACGTCCACGGCGTTGGCTATCTCGTCCGCTGCGGCGCGCGCACCATGTCGCGCCTGCCCGCGCCCGGCGAGACGGTGACCTTGCAGATCGAAACCCAAACCCGCGAAGATGGCACGCGCCTCTTTGGGTTTCTGACGCGGGATGATCGGGGCTGCTTTGTCGCCCTCCAGGCCATTCAAGGGGTGGGCCCAAAGGCGGCCCTCTCGGTACTCGATATTTTGAGCCCAAGCGAGCTTGCCGCCGCCGCCGCCCGTGATGATAAGGCCATGGTGGCACGCGCCAATGGTGTGGGGCCAAAATTGGCCCAACGCATCGTCACCGAGTTGAAAGGCAAGGTTTTGCCCGGCGCAGCGACATTCGATCCAACCACGTCGACGTCGCGTCGGGCGCCATTGCCGGTCAGTCGGACCGGCGAAGCGGTCGCGGCCCTCTTGGGCCTGGGTATCGCAGAGGCCAATGCCCGGCGCGCCGTGGATGCCGCTGACCAAAGGCTCGGCGAAGACGCAAGCCTTGCGGCCCTGATCAAGGCCGCCTTGCAGGAGCTCGGTCGGTGAGCCGCATCGTCTCTGGCGAAAAGGATCGGTTTGAAACCGCCGACCGGGCCTTGCGGCCACAAACCCTGGCTGAATTTGTCGGGCAGGCGGGCCTAAAGGCCAATCTGAAAGTCTTTATCGACGCGGCTAAGGCGCGCGGCGAGGCGCTGGACCACGTATTGTTGTTTGGTCCGCCGGGTCTTGGCAAGACGACGCTCGCCCAGATCGTTGCGCGGGAAATGGGGGTGAGCTTTCGCCCCACGGCTGGGCCGATCCTGGCTAAGGCTGGCGATCTTGCTGCCATCCTAACCAATCTCGAACCGGGCGATGTGCTCTTCATCGACGAAATTCACCGCCTTCCCGCCGCGGTCGAGGAGATCCTCTATCCGGCGATGGAAGACCATGTTCTCGACCTGATTATTGGCGAAGGCCCTTCGGCGCGCACCGTGCGCATCGATATTGCGCCCTTTACCCTGGTGGCGGCGACCACCCGCGCGGGCCTCCTCGCCACGCCGCTGCGGGATCGGTTCGGCATCCCCCTGCGGCTTGAATTCTATACGCCAGAGGAATTGTCCTTCGTCTTGACCCAAGCCGCCCGCAAGATGGGAGCCCATTTGACTCCGGAAGGGGCCGCCGAAATCGCCCGCCGTGCACGGGGCACACCGCGCGTCGCCGGTCGGCTCCTGCGGCGGGTCCGCGACTTCGCCACGGCGGACGAAACCCCCGCCATTACGGAAATCGTCGCGCGAAAGGGCCTGGCGCGGCTTGAGGTGGACGATCAGGGGCTGGACAATTTGGACCGCAAATACCTGAAGAGCTTGATCGAAACCTATGGCGGCGGGCCGGTGGGCGCCGAAACCTTGGCGGCCGCCTTGGCTGAAAGTCGCGATGCAGTGGAAGACGTCATTGAGCCCTATCTGATGCAACAGGGCTTTGTACTGCGAACCCCGCGCGGACGGGTGGCGGGGGCGGCGGCCTATCTGCATCTCGGTTTAGCGCCGCCAAAAGCGCCACCCCCGGCGCAAATCTCGCTCTTTGAGCCCGATGACCCGGCGGGAGAGGATTTATGAAGGCCCGACCAGACGACCCCTCGCCCTCGGCGGGCTGGTTTGAGGGGCGCGAGCATTGCTTGCCTGTGCGGGTCTATTATGAAGACACCGACTTTACTGGCCTTGTCTATCACGCCAACTATGTGCGGTATTTTGAGCGCGGCCGATCTGATTTCTTGCGCATGATCGGCGCCGATCACAAGCTGTTGTTGGAACGAGATGACCCAGCCGCCTTTGTCGTCACCCGCATCACCCTCGATTACCGCAGGCCTGCCCGGATTGATGACGCGCTGTTGGTCCGCACCACCTATGACAGCTTTCGAGGCGCCAAGCTGACAGTCAGCCAACGCATCTATCGCGGCGACCTCTTGCTTGCCGAGGCCGTGGTCGACGCCGCCTGTATTGATTTGCAAGGCCGCCCGCGCCGTCCGCCTTCGGTTCTGGTTGAGCGGGTCAAGCCCTGGTTGGCGCCCGATCCATCGCCCTCTCGCCAAGCCGTGCGCGACGGGTCATAGTTTGGTCAACAAACATCCTTTAAACCTCCTCGAACGCCCGACCTCTTAAGACCTGGGAGACCCTCATGATTGACGGATTGGCCGCGCCGGACAGCTTCGGCTTGGTGGCCACCTTCCTGCGCGCCGACCTCGTGGTCAAAACCGTCATGCTGGGCCTGGCGGGTGCATCGCTTTGGTCCTGGACGGTGATCATTGATCGCACCTTGCGTCTGCGCGCCTTGACCCGTGAAGCCGACCGGTTCGAAGAGCAAGTGGCCAAAGGAAAATCCTTAGAGGACCTCGCACGGTTGGCGGGGGAGGCCCCCACCCACCCCCTTCACCAAATGCTGGTTGCCGCCTTGAAAGACTGGCGGGCGCGCCCGAACCCACCGCCTGCCCATCCTCAACTGGTGCTGGTGGCGCTCGACCGCACCATGGAGAGCTTGATCGCCGCTGGCGCACGGACCATCGAGGAAGGATTGGGTGTGCTGGCCATCGTCGCCACCGCTTCCCCCTTTGTCGGTCTCTTCGGCACAGTGTGGGGGATCATGAACGCCTTTCGCAATATTGCCGCGATGAAGAACACCAACCTGACCGTGGTCGCGCCCTCCATTGCTGAAGCCCTTTTTGCCACCGCCTTGGGTCTGGCAGCCGCGATCCCGGCCTATATCGCCTACAACAAGTTCAATACCGACAAGGACCGCTTGATCGGCCGTATGGAAAGCTTCGCCGACGACTTGGCCAGCGCCGTGGCGCGCAGGCTCGCAGACCGCGGAGGCGAGTAAGATGGCGTTTGACGCCTCCGGAGGACGGCGGGGCAGAGGCCGTGGGCGCAGCCGCGGGCGCGGAACCCTAAGCGAGATCAACGTCACGCCCATGGTCGACGTGATGCTGGTGCTCCTGATCATCTTCATGGTCTCAGCCCCCTTGCTCTCGGTCGGCGTGCCGGTGGATCTGCCGAAAACCGATGCGGCCGCTTTAAACGAGCAAAATGAGCCCTTGACCCTGACCATCCGCAAGGACGGCAGCCTGTTCGTTCAAGACCAACCGGCGCAAATTGCCGATGTCGCCGAGCGGGTTGAGGCCTTAACGGGTGCAGACCGTCACCGGCCGATCTATGTCCGAGCCGATGGTGCGGCCGTTTATGGCGTCGTGGCCCAAGTCATGGCCAAACTCTCCGGACAGGGTTTTTCCAGCATCAATCTGGTGACCGATACCGGCGACGATGCTCCCGCCGCCATGACCCCCGCCCTTCGACCCTAGCGAGCGGTCGGCGCCATGAGTTCCGCACTGGTCTCATCTTGGATCCGCTTCTCCGTTAAAGCGCCACGTTCGCAGACCCGCGCCTGGGTCGGCTCGGTGGCGCTGCATTTGGCGGTTTTGGTGGGCGGGGCAGCGAGCCTCCTGTTCGCCAGCGCGCCGCGACGGATCGAGGTGACGCCGGTCATGCTGGTGGCCAATGCGCCCCGAGCGCAAGCGCCTGCGGCGGAAAAGGCCCCTGAAACCCACGCCGCTGCCGCGCCAAGCCCAAGCGCGGATACGACGCCGCCACCGCCCGCCACACCCGCGCCACCGACACCGAAGCCTGCCCCCGCCCTTTCAAAGCCTGTCCAGGCGCCCGTGCCCAAGCCTCAGGCCCCCGTGCCTCCCCCCAAACCCACCCCGCTTGCCAAGGCGACACCCAAGCCCACACCCCGCCCGCAACTCAATCTCGATCAATTGGCCTCAGCCACGCCCCGCACGCTCGATTTGGCCGGGCTCGCTTCAGGAACAGGTCGAAGTGCTCATGCGCCGCACGCCGGACCGGCACGGGCTGAAACGGCCGAAATCGCGCGTCACGCCATCGGCCCAGGTGTGGCGCTCAGCGCCGATGCCCGCGCCTATTTGGCCGCCAAGCTGATCAAGCTGTGGAACCCCAATTGTGGCGTTGAGGACGCCGCCAATGTGGTGGTGCGTGTCGCCATCAGCCTGTCGCCGGAAGGCCGGGTCTTACGGGCCCGCGACATCACCGGACCCGAAAGCGCGATTGTTGAAGCTGCCGCCGAACGCGCTATGGCGGCGGTCCATGAGGGCGATCCCTATGACGGGTTGCCGCGTGAAAGCTATGCCGCATGGCGCGAAGTCACTTTCAATTTCATCGCCAAGGACGCCTGTCGCCGATGACCCCGAACGCTCGACTGAGACCCTTCCTTCCCCGCCTCGCCTTGGCGTTTCTGTCCGCGCTGATCCTGTGGCTGTGCGGATCGCCGAGCTATGCTGCGGTCGATGTCGATATTAATCAGGGCAATATCCAACCCGTGCCTGTCGCCATTCCCGACTTTTCTGGCGCCGACGCAAAGGCACAAAAAACCGGCGCCGATATTGCCAAGGTCATCAGCGGCAATCTTGAGAGTTCCGGCTATTTCAAGCCGCTTTCCGCCGCAGTGTTCCCGGAAAACAGTATTGATATCAATGTACTGCCAAAGTTTGCCGATTGGAAAGCGGTCTCCACCCAGTACCTGATCAATGGTCAGGTGTCGCAGGATGCTGACGGTCGATTGCGGGTCGATTTTCGCCTGTGGAGCATCTTCAACGAAAAGCAGCTGCTCGGCCTGCAATTTACCGCCACGCCGGACAATTGGCGCCGGATCGCCCATAAGATTTCCGACGAAGTCTACCGACAATTGACCGGCGAGGCTGGATATTTCGACACGCGCATCGTCTTCGTCGCCGATACGGGTGGCCGGACAAAACATGTTTCGCGGCTCGCCATTATGGATCAGGACGGCGCCAATCCAAGCTACCTGACCGACGGCGCCTTTATTGCCATGTCGCCGCGGTTCTCCTCTGACACGCAAGAGATCACCTATGCCGCTCTGCGTCCCGACAGTGTGCGCATCTATCTGTTCAATATCGAAACCGGACGCCAGGAGGTGGTCAGCCAGGGTGGCGGCATGATGTTCGCGCCGCGCTTCTCACCGGACGGATCCCGCGTCGCCTATTCGATGGAGCACAACGGCAATGTCGACATCTATGTCAAAGACCTTCGCTCCGGGCAGGTGCGGCGCTTGACCACCGATCCGGCGATTGACACCTCCCCGTCCTTCTCTCCCGATAGCGCGCAAATCACTTTCAATTCCGACCGAGGCGGATCGCCGCAGATCTATGTGATGAGCGCGGACGGCACAAACGTGCACCGCATCTCTTTTGGCGCGGGCCGCTACACCACGCCGGTGTGGAGCCCGAAGGGTGATCTGATCGCCTTTACCAAACAGATTGGCGGCCAATTCCACATCTGCGTCATGAAACCGGACGGAACGGGAGAACGCATCCTCACCACCTCCTATCTCGATGAGGGGCCGACCTGGGCGCCAAACGGGCGGGTCATTATGTTTAGCCGCGAGGAACGCGGGGGACCGCCGCATCTGTGGACGGTCGATGTGACCGGTCGGATCGAGCGAAGAACGCCCTATGCGGGACCGGCGACAGATCCAGCCTGGTCACCGCCGCTGAAATAAGCGCCATTCATCAGTCTGACGCACCGCCTGCGATACCTGCCCCCTCGACCGACGAAGTCTGGCGGTGCATACTTAAGGTCAGGGTGGGGCGCACCCCTCTTCATCACGTTCATGCAGGAGCCTTTTCGTCGTGCAAAGCCTCAAATCCATTATCGTGAAAGGGGCGATGATTGTCGCCCTCTCCGGCTTCGCAGCCGCGTGCGCCCACAAGCCACCGCCTCCGGCCCCAGCACCGGCGCCAACCCCGCCGCCTGCGCCAGCGCCCGCGCCCTATATTCCACCGCCGCCCGCGCCCTATGTGCCGCCCGCGCCGCCGCCCGGCCCCGCGCCAGGGTCGGAGCAGGACTTCGTCGTCAATGTCGGGGATCGTATCTATTTTGACACCGACCAGTATGCGGTCAGCGGACAGGGCCAAGACCTGCTCAGCCGACAAGCGGCTTGGTTATCGCGCTATCCTTCCGTCAGCGTGCGGATCGAAGGCAACTGCGATGAGCGTGGCACGCGCGAATACAATCTCGCGCTCGGCGCCCGCCGGGCCGAATCGGTAAAGGCCTTTTTGGCCGCTCACGGCGTCGCCGGAAGCCGGATTTCCACCATCTCCTATGGCAAGGAAAAGCCGATCGATGCGGGAACTGGCGAAGATGCCTGGGCCAAAAATCGTAACGGCCACACCGCGATTACGAGCGGCACGCCTTAATCCAAGAGATGTCGTTTGATGTGAAGGCGCGAGGGCCAAAAGCTCTCGCGTCTTAGCTTATTTTCTTTACTTCCCACGGTGAGGAGCATTCATGGGTCGTGCCTGGAATGGGCAAGTCGTCGGTCGCGGCGGTCGGTGGGCCAGCCTCGCCCTTTTGCCAAGCCTCCTCATCCTGGCCAGTGCCCCGGCCTTTGCCGGTGAGGATACAGCCCGGGTCGACCGGTTGGAAAAGCAGGTGAAGGAATTGCGCGCCATTGTTTTCCAGGCGCGTGACACGGGTAAGCCTGTCGAAGTGCGGCCCGAGGGTCCCGACCCGGCGCTCGCCGCCCTTTCCCAGCGTGTCGACGATCTCGAAGCCGTGGTTCGGAAAATCCAGGGCAGCTCCGAAATTACCGGCCATGATATTGATCTGAACCGCGCGGGCCTTGAGACCGAGCGGACCGACCGGGCGACCGCGATCCAAAGTCTAACCGACCGACTGGCAAAGCTCGAAGGCCAACTTGCCAGCGCGACGGCGCCCCCCCCGCCCCCGCCGCCGACCACCCCGACGCAGGATGCAAGCGCTGAGTTTAAATCCGCCCGCGCACTTCTGGCCAATGGCGACTATGCAGGCGCGACGGGCGCCTTCCAGAGCTTTCTCGACGCCCACCCGGCTGACCCAAAGGCGGCTGAAGCCTATTATTGGCTCGGGGATAGTTACCAAATTCGTGACCTGAACGGCGATGCGACGGCGGCGTTCGCCCGGGCTTTGAAGGGTTGGCCGAAATCGCCTTGGGCGCCGGACGCGGTGGTGAAATTGGCCAAGAGCCTTGGGGCGACGCAGAAGGCACCCGAAGCCTGTGCGGCTCTCGCAGAATTTTCGCATCGCTATGGCACGACCGCCCCTTCCGCCATTCGGGCGCGGGCGACGCAGCTTAAGACGAAATTGGGTTGTGGCGGCTAGCCCTTCGTCCAGCTCGGAGGCCGAGGCTGAACTTTCCCGGCGACTAGACCCAACAAGCGCCCACCCGATAGCGGTCGCCTTTTCCGGCGGCAGCGATAGCTTGGCGCTTTTACACATTGCTGCTGCCTTTGGGAAAAAGACCGGACGGCCTATCCTGGCTCTCACCGTCAATCACGGCCTTCACCCGCAGAGCGAGGCCTGGTCGGACGCGGCCAGGACAGCCGCCCTGGCTGTCGGCGCTCAGTGGCGAGGGCTTGTTTGGCAGGGCGACAAGCCGAAAACAGGGCTTGCGGCCGCCGCGCGGCGCGCGCGGCACGCCCTGCTGGCCGAAGCCGCGCGGTCGGAAGGCTGTAAGGTCTTGCTGATCGGCCATACGGCAGACGATCAGGCCGAAAATACCTGGATGCGGCAGAACAAGCTCGCCCCGTTTGGCGACTTGACCTCATGGTCGCCCTCGCCGGTTTGGCCTGAAGGGCGAGGCGTTTTTTTGTGCCGACCCCTTCTCAGCCTGAGACGGGCCGCCTTGCGCGAAACGCTTCTGGCCCAAGGCCAAACATGGGTTGAAGACCCTGCCAACACCGATCTGGCGCGACCAAGAGCGAGAGCAAGGCGCGCGCTCGACCTGGCCAAACCCACGGCCCCAGCCGTCCCGGAAAGCCGAGACCTAGCACCTTCGCCGCTGATCGACGCCTTTCAGTTTTCTGCGTTTGGCGCGGCAAGTGTGCCGCTGCAAGTTCTCCTCGCCGCACCCGAAGCCTTGCGCACAAAGGCGTTCGCCGCGGCGCTGGTCAGTATTTCGGGACGCGAAGCCATCCCCGACGGTGCACGGGTGCGCAACCTGGTCGCCGCGCTATCAGAAAGCCCCGCCGGACCCCGAACCCTAGGCGGGACCAAGGTCAGCCGGTCTGGCGACACCTTGCTGCTCACCCGCGATATGAATGATCGCCGCGCACCGTGCCCAGAGCTGGCCGGACTGTTTGAGGCGCGCTTTTCTCTGTCGCCGGAGGTCACGGCCTGCGCGGCGCAAGGTCGCCTGGCGGCCCTCACCCCCGCTGACCGGCAAAGGATCAAAGCGCTCAACGCCCCCATCCGGCCCACCTTGCCCGTCGTTCTCAGTGAGGACGGCGTCTGGCGGCTGCCGCAACCGTTTGGCGAAGCAGACATCATGGCCACAAGCTTGGCCCAGGCGCGCTTTCGCGCAGCCCTTGGCGCAGTGGTGACCGAGCGTGATATTGAGAGCCCATGACCCCTTCGCTCCCCGCCTTCACACCGGATTGGCCAAGGCTTGGCCTCGTCGATGATATTCGCCCGGCCTTGGCAGCCGCCCAGGCGGAGAAGACTGATTTCGCCCTAATCACCCTTATTCGCACCGACCAGGGCTCGCCCCGACCTCCCGGTGCGCAAATGCTCGCCACGGGCGATCAGCTGACGGGCTATGTTTCAGGAGGCTGTGTTGAAGGGGATGTCTATCTGCACGCCAGCAGGGCCCTCGCCGATGGGAGATCTCGACGGCTCATCTATGGGCGCGGCAGCCCCTGGCCAGATATTCGCCTCCTCTGCGGCTCGCAGATCGAGCTCTTGGTTGAGCCCTGTGGGTGGGATGACGGGGAGTTGCAAAAGCTGACCGCCCACTGGCATCAACGCTGCCCGGTCAGCTATGCAACGACGGGAGAAGGCCGCGAGACGACGCCGACGGACGAATTGGCCCTGGCGCGACGCCTGGAGCTGAGCTCAGATCCCTTCTCGGCGCGGCTGCTCCTACCCCCGCAACGGCGCTTGGTGGTCATCGGCGGTGACCCCGTCGTCTTGGCGCTGGGGCAAATGGCGCGCGCCATGCAATTTGACTTTCATCTTGTCCGACCGCGTGGACCTTCGACTTCGCCTGATCCTGACTGGCGCTATTGGCGTGCAGCACCGGCAAAGGCTTTGGCTGAGATCGGTATAGACCCCTGGACCTTTGTGGTGATTGCCAGCCATGACCAGGAGCTTGACCAAGAGGCCTTACTCACCGCCCTGCCGTCGAAGGCCGCCTATGTCGGGGTATTGGGCGCGAGCCGTCGTCGGGCTGACCGGATAGCCGCCCTCCTCGCCGCAGGCCTGAGCGAGCCCGATGTCGGCAGACTGCGCACGCCGGTGGGCTTAAGTCTTGGCGGCAAGGCTCCGTTTGAAGTGGCCTTGTCAATCCTGGCCGAAATCACCCGCCTGACCCATCAGCCCGAGTTTAAGTCCTTCGGTCTCAGTCTGTAGCCGCCGTCAATCGCCCAAACCGAGGAACCCGTCAGCGGGGGCAAAATCGCCGACTTCGTAGATCAAGCGCTCGGTCTTGTCCCCGTCGCGGGTCGGAAAGACGAATTCAATGACCGCCGCCTCACGCGGGTCTAAGGCGGCGAGGGCGGCGCGGGCTTCGGCGGAAAAGCCAAACCCTATTCCGCCTTCAGGCGCTGTGAAGCGGTTAGCGCCATAAAACACCTTCACCGCGCTGCGCGGTGCGGGCGTCAGCCCCCCCGCAAGATAGGGATTGGCGGCAAGGTTTGGGTCGCGCAGCAACAGGCGCGCCTGAGAGGGCAATTGGCCACCATGCCACGAGCTAAACAGCAAGGTCTTGCTTTCATAGGCGAGAATACCGAGCCGCCCCCGGGCCGCATCGGCGGCGGCAGGCGTTGCCCATAACGCCCAAAGGCCTGTGGGGTTGCGGGTCTCTAAAACCGTGCGATCAGCGCTCCAACTCGCATAGCGTCCCGGAAACCGGCTGCGCAAAACGTGGCGATAGGCGGCAAATGCCGATTTCAGGTGCAACGCGTCCTGGCGAACCGAGGCGGCGTTACAGGCCTTTTGCGACACGACGCTCACCGCAGTCCGCGCAACAGTCAAAAGCTGCGCCGAACTCGTTCCGGCCCGCAATGCGGCGTTTCTCGCTTGATCCCGGCTCATCGCCAGGGCGGAGGCAAGGCTCGGCTCAAACAGGTGGCATCGCTCATTCAGGGCCGACATGGCGACCCGATTGGCATAGACCTCATCCAAGCTCGCGGCCCAGACCCGTGGCGCGGCCAAAACCCAGGGCATGACGACCAAAGTCATGATTGCAGCAGAGACCCTCGATCTGCGGCGTTCCATTCCTCTCATCCCCTTGTCTGGCCTGCCTCGCCGTCACGTCGCGAAGCGTCTTACCACCTTGCACTGCTGAGGCTACCGGACTGATAATGCAACAAGGTTCGCAGAGAGGCTTCCCCTTCCATGGCGCTTGCCACCCATATTTGGGTATCGGCCCTGATCCGACGCGCCAATCTCAATGGCGCCATGGCAGTTGTGTCGCGCAAAGGCGACCCCGAGGCGGGCGTAGTCTATGTCCGGGTCTGGAATAGCCGGTTGGGACAGCAAAGCCTGTTTAGCCAGGTGCGTGACGCGGGAGGCGAGCTTGCTTGGATCGAGCCCCTCGCCACATCTGACGCCGACGCCCACCGCACCTATTTGGAGAAGGCCGAGGCCTTCGACGCCGATCTGTGGGTGATCGATATTGAAGACCGCGATGGGCGTCACTTTTTGACGGAAAAGCTTCTCGCCCGTTAACCGCACTTCTCAACCGAAGCGAAAACAATTTTGAGTAGTGTCTCTCGCTGCACGAGAGGAAATGCGAACGATGTTGTTTTTGCTGAATGATAAGGTCTTGGATGTTCGTTCGCTCAGCACGCCACTTAATGCCAATCGTTTGCGGGCTTTGAGCTTCGATTTCGTCCTTGGTCTTGCGGCAGAATGCTTCTCCGAACGCCCCCTCCTTCACCGAGACGCGCCGGAAATGGCGCTGAAGGTCGCAAGCCTCTTGATGAGCAAGGCTCCAGAAGTGAACGCCGCCCTGTTCGTCGCGCCGGCGCGTGGATGTGCGCCGGAACTGGTGCTTTCAAAAGTCGCCTCCATCTCTGTGGACCTCATGGCTGACCTCTCCATGCGCCAAGAGAAGAATGCGCTGAACCTGCTCGTGGTTGATGGCATGGTTTGGAAACGTCTTGCCGCATGACGCAGAAGGGCGGCGCCTTGTTTCGGTTGCACCCCTTGCAGACTATTTTTCAAGCACACCGCCATTATATTTGATTATTTGAAATTTAATGATGAAATTGAAAATACTTAAAAGTTCTTAATTCGTGATTTTTGCGATATACTCAAGTCAGCCTTTGACGCCTTGCCGTCGACATCGGTCAAATTCTCCTGCGACATACCCAAACTTCGTCTGAAAGCGCGCGAAGAAGTTGGTTAATCCCGGCGATGGAAAGCGAAAAGTAAGACTGATGGTGCTATACGCAGGGAGAACGCCACCCACGTCTTCTGTGAAGGGACACCTCGACCTTGGCTTTGAAGCAACTCACACGTGGACGTGGAAGAGCCAACCGCGACCTGATGCTGTTGCGGAAAAGCTCCTCGACAGCGCGCGTGTTGAATCTGGTCGATCTTTATTTCAAGCTCGGCGAGGACCCGGACTATCTGGCCGAGCCGATGTTTCGCTGCAACGTTTTGAACCGCAGCATTATTTTGAAGCACCGTTTGCGGAGTAATGAGCTCGACGCCTTCGAAGATGGGCGCTCGACCGCGACCAAAGTGATCTTGCCGATCAATATCTATGACTTCAATTCGGGCGCCCGGACGTTTTTCGTTGGGCAAAATGGCTATGAGGAAATTCTCGAAGACCTGCTCGGTCGCGAAAGCGCGCCAAATGCCCGGCGGGACATGCAACTCCTACGCGTGCTCGATAAACTTCCCTCGCTCGACCCGTTTTTGTCGCGCGAACGGCTAAAGCAGGCGGGCTTTCAGCCGGCGCGCTGCTATTTCGAAATTAGCGAAGGCGACACCAAGCGGATGATGAACTTCGTCCGCCGCGAAATCCTTCCCCTGATTGGCATGTCGTTTGACGACCTGGGCGTCGGCCTCGATGATCGCAGCACCAAATTCGTCCAGAAGATCATGGACAATGCCGCCGACGCCGAGCTTGAACCCTTCCGCGTCGGCATGGGCCTGGATCACGCCGCCTTCCAAGAGGGGGTGTTTTGCTGGAAGGGCTTTATCTATTACAAATGGGTTTTAGGAGAACTTGTTCCCCAGGTTCGCCCGATTAGCGCCGAAATTTCGAAATGCGCCCCGATTGGGCCGGTGTCCGACGCCGAACGCGCCTTCATTATCGATTCGCGGGCGCGGCTGGTTAAATCCATCGCCTATACCTGCCAGACGGTTCGGGAATCGCTCAAGGTCTATGACGACGCCTATGCCGACCTCACCCGAAACGGCAAGCCCATCGCCTTTCGAGAATTCCTGCTCAGCGCGCCCTACCTTTTTAACACCCTCGGCGAACGCCTAGGGGCCTTGCAGCACATTATCAGTTTTTGGCGCTACCGTTTCCCGCTCGACAAACGCCGGACGGTCGACGCCGCCGAGATGGTCGATCTCCTGGCCGACTTCGAGTTCAGCCTACATATACCGACCGAAGGCTGAGCCCCCGCCGCGGCGGCCGTGACGGAATTTCGCACCGAGACCGTTCCCACGGCCGCAGAAATGCGGCTAGACTTGCGCAATGGTTGATACCAAAGCCCCGCTGCCGCCCGACCCCGTGGCGGCGCTGATCAATGTCGAAGCCTCCTATGGCGGACGGCGGGTCTTAGGCCCTTTTAGCCTGTCGCTCGCGCCTGCAAGAACCGTGGCGCTTGTCGGCCCTTCGGGTTGTGGAAAGTCAACGGCCTTGCGCCTCCTCGCGGGACTGGAACAGCCCTATTCCGGCGAGGTCGTGCGCCGCCTTGGCGTCGGCGACACCGCCGTTGTCTTCCAAGCGCCGACCCTTGCGCCCTGGGCGACAGCGCTTGACAATGTGGCTCTGCCTTTGCGCTTGCGGGGCGAGGCGGTTGCGGTCGCACGCCAGCGGGCGGATGACGCCCTGGCCCGCGTCGGACTTTCGTCCGCGACGCGGCTCAAACCGCAGCAACTTTCTGGCGGCATGGCCATGCGGGTCAGTCTCGCCCGCGCCTTAGTCGCCAATCCGCGACTTCTGCTGCTGGACGAACCCTTTGCCGCCTTGGACGAAATCACCCGGCGACGATTGGCCGAGGACGTCCAACGCCTCACATCCGAGCTCAGGCCAGCGGTCGTCTTTGTCACCCACAGCGTTGAGGAAGCGGTCTTCATGGCCGATGACATCATCGTTATGGCGCCGTCGCCCGGCCGCGAATTTGCCAGGTTCGCCTTTGCCGCCGAGACGCCGCGCGCAGCACATTTTCGCACCTCGACATCGTTCCGTGACCAGGTGGAAACGGTGAGCGAAAGCTTGGCGGCGGCCATGTCCGAGGGCGCGCCATGACCCGAGACTTCAGAGCCCGCCTCCTGCCCCCGACCCTCTTTATCCTTGCCATTGTTGCGCTTTGGGAGATTGCGTGCCGGGCAGGACGGCTACCGGTCTATCTGGTGCCACCTCCCAGCGCCGTCGCCTTGGCGCTGATCAGCCAGGCGGGCCCCTTGTTCGGGTCGGCGCTCTTAACTCTTGGCTCTGCGCTCAGCGCCCTTGTCATTGCCATCGCTATCGCTGTCCCCCTGGCCCTGCTTTCAGCCCTGTCGCCAACGGTGGATCGGGCGATCAAACCCGTGGCGGTGACGCTTCAAGTCACTCCGATTGTCGCCGTGGCGCCGCTTGCGGTCATCTGGGCTGGGCTTGATCACCCTGAACGCGCCACCACCGCGCTGGCCGCACTCGCAGCCTTTTTTCCAATCTTCTCAGGGCTCCTGACGGGCTTGAAGTCGGCCGACCCGGATTTGGAACGGCTTTTTGATCTTTACCAAGCCAGCGCCTTACAGCGCCTATTTCGCCTTCGCGCACCCGCAGCCACGCCCTTCGCCCTCGAGGGCTGCAAGATTGGTCTGGGCCTTTCGATCATCGGCGCGGTGGTGGCGGAAATCGCTGCGGGATCTGGCGGGTCACAAGGCTTGGCGTGGCGCATCTTGCAATCGAGCCAACAGTTGCGGACAGCGGAGACTTTTGCCGCCCTGACCGCCCTCGCCCTCCTCGCTGTCGGACTGAATGCTTTGGCCAGTCTCGGCGAAGTTTACATCTTACGTTTATGGCGCGGACGTTAGGCTGGGGTTAAGTGTGCAGCGGTATAAATCCCGCCAGCATGCGATGCGAGCGGAGCGCGGGTCCTATGACATTCGCCTCAAAGGTGAATCTTCAATCCTATTTCGGTGTGCGAAGACTGCTCAGCACGCCGAGTCGGGTCAATGCTCACCTGCTTGAGCGCATCGCCCCTTGGCTGGCGCTGATCGCCCTTGCGGGTTTGCTTACCCCGTCTTGGAGCCGGGCGCAGGACACGACCGCAACTTCGCTGCCCACCCCCGCCGCCTGGATGAGACCTGCCGCAACAGGCGAGCGTTCGGATCGGTTTGGCAGCGGCATTGCCCATCCCATTCCTGACGCCCCAGCGCGTCCTGAGGTGCTGCGTTACGCAGACGTGGCAGCGCCCGCAGCCCCACGCCCCGTTGCGCAAAGCCCAGCCGCGCCTACGGCCGACGCCGGGCGTCATGTCAGCTATCTGAACTGGGCGGAAAAGGCCGATTTGCCCAATGCCGCAGCCCCTGTTCCCTTAAGCTCAGGCCCGCAAGGCCCGGCCCCACAAAGCGCTGCCCCACAGCCAGCCCCGATTGCGGTCGACACCTCACCGCAGCGCGCACGGCTCTATTCCGTTCATCGCGATTACGGCCTGCAACCCGACCCGGCGCCCATCCCCCCCGACGCCTTTACAACCAGCGTCGATCTTGCCGGACAGGATCAGAGCGCCGCCCAACCCCTGCCCAGCCCCAATACGGCCGCCGGAAAAACCGCATTGACCGCCCAACGCTTGTCAATCGCCAGCGATGGATCGCCTTAACCGCCATGTCCGCTGATATCGACCTTTCGACCCTCATTTCCTTGGCCGAAGAGCCCTCAAGCGAAAAGCGTCGCGAACTGCTGCGTCAGGTGACCGACCTGTTTTTTCAGTCCCCGACCGCGCAAAAGCCTCGCGAACACGCCCTGTTCGACGACGTCTTAGATATTCTCACCCGCGAGATGGAAACCCAGGTTCGGGCTGAACTGGCCGAGCGCCTCGCCTTCCACACCTCGCCGCCCAATACGGTCCTGCGCCGACTGGCCTTAGACAAGATCGAAGTGGCAGGATCGGTGCTCAGCCGCTCGCCCGCCCTGTCCGAAGACCTGCTGCTTGAGGTGGCGCGCGACCGAGGCCAGGGCCACTTGCGCGCCATATCGGGACGCGCTGGCTTGACCGAAGCCATTTCAGATGTACTGGTCGACCGTGGCGACGACACCACGCTCGGCGTCCTGTTGCGAAACCAGGATGCGCCGCTGTCAAGGACAGCGGCCGAGGCTGTGGTCGACCGCGCCATCGCCAACCCCGACCTGCATGAATCGCTCATTCGTCGGCGCAGCATGCCGATCGACCTATTGAACGAAATGTATTTCGTGGTTGAGCAACGGTTACGCGATCAAATCTTGGCGCGAAACGGGGCCATGTCCCCAGCCGAGGTGCAAGAAGCGCTTTCGGTCAGCCGCAAGAAACTCGCCATCCAAGATGGCGCCTTACCGCCAGATTTTGCCGAGACCGAAATTCTCATTCGCAAGATGCGGGCGGAGAATAAGATTACGCCGACCGTGCTGGCGTCTTTCCTCCGCTTTGGCGAACGCACACGCTTCCTCGTCGCCTTCGCCGAAATGACGGACCTTGATTTTGAGACAGCACGGCGGATCACCGACAACAAACAGATCGACGCCTTGGCCGTCGTCTGTAAAGCGGCGGACTTTGATAAGTCGTTGTTCTTGACCATCACGGTGTTGATTTTGGAAGACGGTGAAGGCATGGGCAAGGCGCAGAAATATGCTCACCTTTATACCTCGCTGACGAAGGAAACCGCCCAACGGACCTTACGGTTCTGGCGTTTGCGTCGGGAGGCGGGTGAAATCGCCGCCTAGAGCCTTTCCCGACCAAGTGGACACCGGTTGGCGGAAAAGAAAGGCGAAAATTCAAAACGATAGAGCGCCGATCTGATGCAATCTGATCGAGCAGCGCTCTAGACTGTTCTTAGGCCAGAATAATTGACAGTATGAACGCATATACTTTGTATAATTCTTGATGGCCTACCACAAACATCACTAATGAAGTCATTTTTACTGGCTTTTTAACGCCTGGGACGTACTCTCGCACAAAATATGGAAAACTGTCGGAGTTTTGGCAGTTTACGTCGCGCGGGAATGATGTATTCGTGATGAACGCTCTGTCATTGAAAGCAAAGATCAGTGTAGAGAACAATGTTAGAAGCTTGTCAACTTTGCATAAGCGCGGATCAACTTCTCGTGTTTTAAACTTACTTAGAACTCATGAAACAGCACTCAAAGAAAACGAATCGATAGGTCGGCCTTTTTTCTCTTTTGCTGCACTTAATACCGCCTTTATCATTAAACACAATCTGCGCGACAACGAGCGAAACGTCTTTCACGATGGCCGCACGACCGCGACAAAACTTTTAATGCCGCTCGATCAAAAGGCGCTCGATCTCGGCGGTCAGTATATTTTCATCAATCAGCCGGGATTCGTTGAAGGTTTGGCGAGCGCGGTCGGCGAGGACTTGGTCAATCGCACGCCGGACCTGCGCACGCTCGAAGCGCTGGAGCGCGCACCGTCCTTCGATCCATTTTTGTTGCGGGAGTGGTTAGCCCGGTTCGATATCCATCCCGATCCACTCTATTTCAACCTGAACATAACCGAAGTTATGCGGATGGAATCTTTTGTCCAAAATGAAATATTAGAGCTGGTTGTCTTAGCGAATGAAGGCTCTGGCCATACAGATTCTTCGCGCCGCATGGTCAAAAAAATGCTGTCCAACAAATATGATCGGGATTTGGAGCCGTTACGTATTACGTTGAGATTCAGCCAAACCGAATTCCACGAGGGGCTTTTCGCTTGGAAGGGCTTTTTATACTATAAATGGGTGGCTAAGCGGATTGAGAATGCCATTCCTATAGCGCTGCGCGATATGGGACAGTTACGCCCCCAGCATGATTGGGACACGGCAACACGCCAGGTGGTGGCGGAATCCTTGCAACGCTTGGGTCGCCTCATGGTCGGCGCCTTTAATGAGGTGGCCGATAATTTAAGCGCCTATGATAAGGCCTTCCAGGCCCTGACCCAGGGCCGCGACCCTTACCCGTTTCGCGAATTTCTGCTGGCCGGACCGTCACTCTTTCTCCGCATCGGCGAGTTGGTCGGAAGTCTGCAGCACCTCCTACAATTTTGGAGCTACCGAAGCCGCAATAAGAATAAGGCCGTTATCAGCGCCGACGAATATATCGAATTGTTGCGCGACTTCGAGGCGAGCTTCACATCCAGCAGTCGGGTCGATTTCCGAGCCGGTTTATAGGGCCCGCAACTCCTCCACGCCACCGAGCGCTGCATCTGCCAAGCTGCGAAACCCTTTGGCGGCAAAAATGTCGAGGGCTTCGGTTAAGGCCATTAGCGCGTGGGCCTTCAAATCCGGCGACGGGGCAGCAAGATGTCGGGCGCGGTAGACCCGGCCCAGGGCAAATTGCAGCACGGCCCAACTCGTCTCATCTCGGCGGGCATCGAGGACGGCTAATTCCTCGCGAAACAGCAGCTCGGCATTGGCGAGGTTGGCAAGGTCGCCTACCCGCTCAGCCCGTCGTAAAATCGTCGCGGCGCGATCATAGGCAAGCAGTCCCCTTTCCACCACCTGCGGCGCGGCTTCGTAGGCGTGGCTGGCGTTTTCGAGCACACTGATAGCCACATCGAAAGAGTGGTCATTGTCACTAACATCCCCAAGGCTAGCGAGGGCGAGGCCAAGCGCGCGGTCGGCACCGGCGACGTCGAGAGGGCTATGGCCTTCGGGGAGATGTTGGCTGGCCGCCGACAGCTTTTCAACGCCGGCCTGGATTTGCAAAGCGTCACCGCTCAAATCTCCCAAATGGACGAGGGCCGCACCGCCAAGCGTTTCGGCACGCATCCAACTGATCGGTAAGCGGTCCTTATCGAGCCCTGCAGCCAAGGCTGCCATATCCGCCTTGGCTTGGAGCAGAAGCTGGTCGTCCTTTAATTGCCCGCCGAAGGCGACCAACAGGTCAGCACGATCTAAGCGCAAGGCTGCGGCATTGGTCCGCCCCAAACGCCCGGTCCGAACGCAGGCATCAGCGGCAATGACGGCGTCATCATAAAAGCCTGCCGCAGTGACAGCGCGATTGAGATCGGATTCGGCAAGCGCCCGTCGCGCTTCCAGTCGCCCCTTGAGGCCAAGGATCATGGCCCGATCTTCGTCCGACAGATCGGCATGGATTTCCAACTGTGAAAGCCGCTGTTCCGCAGCCTCCGTGGCCAAGGGGTCGCCATAGAGCTCGCCGGTCAGGGCGCCAATGGCGGCGAGTTGATAGCTCGCCCGGATCTTGTGGCGGGCATCGTGGGCGCAGCGTGTCGCCCGCTCGGCCGAATGGGCCGCGCGCGCCAGCACCACAGCTTCCCCCGTACGCCGGGCGATTTCGGCCAACAGGATTGCCTGTTCGAGCAGGAGGGCGCCTTTTTCGTCGGGACTGGCGCGATGAACCTCGACGGCCAGCTGGGCACTCTCCAGGCGCAATGCGGCAAGGTCGACCAACTCCATACGCGCCAAATCCGCGAATAGACTCTCGCGCATGGACCTCGGTGTCCGACCCAGGAAGTTCTTCGGAAAGTTCATGCCGCGCTCCTCGCCGTCTCAAACCGGCACGTTCCGGAAGAGAGGCAAGCAAGACGAGCAAACTCGACGCCAGTGCGCGCGCCGCGCGAATTTAACGATCAGCCGCGCTCGCGGGTGCGATGAAAGTCAATGGCCGGAAAGCGCTCGGTGACATAGCCGACTTCCCAGGAGGATTTGGCCAGAAAGACCGGTTGCTGATCAATGTCCTCGGCCATGGCGTTGCGGTGCTTACCCGTAAAGTCCTCAAGCTCAGCCTTGCCGCCACTGACCCAGCGCGCCTCGGCAAAGGGCGAGGGCTCAAAAATCACCTCAAGCTGGAATTCGTTGGCCAGCCGGTCGGCCATGACCTCGAACTGCAATTGACCTACAGCTCCGACGATAAAATCTGCACCCAGCATGGGGCGAAAGAGTTGGGTGACGCCTTCTTCTGCCAATCCTTCCAGTGCCCGCTTGAGGTGTTTCGCCTTCAGCGGGTCCTTGACGCGCACCCGCCTCAGAATTTCTGGGGCGAAATTGGGCAGGCCTTGAAAGCGCAAGGCCCCCGTCTCGGACAGGCTGTCGCCAACCCGCAACACCCCATGATTAGGGATGCCGATCACATCTCCCGCATAGGCTTCTTCGGCAAGCTCTCTGTCGGCAGCAAAGAACATGATCGGCGAATTGACCGAGATTTGACGGCCGGTATTTTGCACCTTGAGCTTCATGCCGCGGGTGAACTTCCCCGAGCAGAGTCTCAGCATGGCGATGCGGTCGCGGTGATTGGGGTCCATATTGGCTTGGACCTTAAAGACAAAGCCGGTGACCTCTTTTTCTCCTGGCGCGATGTGGGTGTCGTGGGCAGATCGGCTGGCCGAGACCGGTTTAGGCGGCGGAGCGAAAAGGCCCAGGCCGTCTAAAAGCTCTTCAACGCCGAAATGGCGCAGGGCCGACCCAAAAAAGACCGGCGTCATATGGCCCTCGAGAAAGGCCTTGGGATCAAAAGTCTTCGACGCCCCCAAAATCAACTCCGCGCTGTCGGAGAGCTCTTCAATCTCTTCTGGCGCCAGATAGCTCTCAACGCCAGCGCCGCGGAACGGCGTCGGCGGCGGCAAGGGTTCGTCAGAATTGCGAACATAGGGAATAAAGCTGTCGGCGCGCAGGTCGAGCACGCCGCGAAACCGCAGCCCCGAGCCCGCCGGCCAATAAAGCGGTGCCGGGTCGAGGGCGAGCTTTCCCGCAATCTCGTCCAACAGCTCAAACGGGTCCAGCGCCTCGCGGTCCATCTTATTGATGAAGGTCAAGATGGGGATATCGCGGAGCCGGCACACCTCAAACAGCTTCAGGGTTTGCGGCTCAATGCCCTTGGCGGCGTCCAACACCATGACCGCAGCGTCGGCGGCAGTCAGGGTGCGATAGGTGTCCTCTGAAAAGTCTTCGTGGCCCGGCGTATCGAGCAGATTGTACATCAGACCGTCATGGTCGAAGGTCATGACCGAGGCCGTCACGGAAATGCCCCGCTCCTGCTCGATCTTCATCCAGTCCGAACGCGCCCTGCGGTTTTCGCCCCGCGCCCGCACAGCGCCCGCCGCCCGAATAGCGCCGCCCGCCAGCAGCAAATGCTCGGTCAGGGTGGTCTTGCCCGCATCGGGGTGAGAAATAATTGCGAAGGTGCGCCGCCGCGCGGCTTCAAGGGCGAGAGGAGAGCTCATGCCCTGTCGGTTATCGCGGGATGTCCCGGCTGTCGATGGGTTTATGGCCAAGGCAGGGGAAGCCGAAGGAATTCAGCCCTGAAACTCAACAGTACCTCCGGCCGCTCTGCTGAGGTTTGGGGATGGATTCCTGGATACCGGCCTTCGCAGGTCATGAGCGGATTTAATTGAGCCCCTCCTTCAACACCGCTCCCCCCGGCGGAGGCCGGGGTCCAGGGACGGGCCCGCCGAGGTTTGCAGATG